>NZ_JBIWPL010000013.1:26029-147332 GCF_044768255.1 Kitasatospora sp. NPDC101157
TTGGTGGCGGGGGGGGGGGGTGGGGGGGGCCCCTTGTTCCTGGGGGGGGCGGGGGGGGGGGGGGGGGGGGGGGGCGGGTGGGGGGGGGGGGGGGGGGGGGGGGGGGGGCCGCCCCCCCACCGCGGGAGAGAGGCAACGGGCGCCAGGTCAGTGCTTGAAGGCGTCCTTGACATGCTCGCCGGCCTGCTTGATGTCGCCCTTGGCCTGGTCGGTCTTGCCCTCGGCCTGCAGCCGCTCGTTGCCCGTGGCCTTGCCCGCGGCTTCCTTGGCCGCGCCCTTGGCCTTCTCGGCGGCGTTCCCGATCTTGTCACCCATGCCCATGACGGCCTCCTCGGTAGGGCTGCTTCGCGGTCCTTGCGACAGTCCGTGTGCCCCCGCCGGCGAGGAACATGCCCGGTGGATGAGCCGCCGCCGGCCGGGCAGTCGCACGGCCGAACGCTGGTGGCCGGGGCGGCAGTTGACGGTGAGGCCAGCCGGTCGGCTACTCGCGGTTCTGTCCGACCGAGGACCTGGACGACGACCCTGCGACCGTGTCGATGGGCACCCTCTACCTGCTGCCCGAGGTGTGGGGTACCGGGATCGGCAGGACCTTGATGGCGCGGACACTGACGACCACGGCCGAGGCAGGGTTCAGGCCGGCGTCGCTGTTGGGTCCTTGAGGACAACCTGCGTGCCCGACCCGACCCGCAGCGCCATCACCACCGGCCCTGCGCGGGCACACCCTGACGCGCACCCGAGGAGCGGGAGAAGAGAAGGCCCTGTGCTCCCGGCCGGGGCAGCCCGAAGGGGAACGGGCATGGTCACGATACGAATAACCCCCTGCCCACCAGCGCCCCGACCCGCCATCATGATCAACCGTGTCCACCTCCACCGAGCCGCCCGCCGCGGCGTCCGCCGGCAGGCCCGTCCACGGTTCGCCGTGCCCGCGCTGCGCCGCCCCTCTGACCGACGACCCGCGCTTCCTCCTCTGGTGCCCGGCCTGCGACTGGAACCTCGTGCCCGGCGAGGACGCCGCCGCCGGACTCACCCGGCGTGAGCGGGCCGCGGTCGCCCGCACCGACCGGCTCTACGAGGAGCAGGCCGCCGGGGGCGACTCCCCCACCGCCCGCCGGGACTGGCTGCTGGCCTCCGTCGCGGCCGGGATGATCCACCTCGTCACCGTCGGCACCTTCGCCCTGGCGCTCTGGCTGCTGATCACCGGGACCGTCGTCCAGCGCTGCGTCGGCGCGGTGGTGCTGGTGATCGCGGTGACCCTGCGGCCCCGGCTCGGCCGGCTGCCGAAGGACGCGGGCGTGCTCGACCGCGCCGGGGCGCCGGCCCTGTACGGTCTGGCCGACCGGGTGGCCGCCGAGGTCGGCGCCCGCCCGGTGGACGTCATCCAGGTCACCGACGAGTTCAACGCCTCGTACGGGCTGGTCGGGCTGCGCCGCCGGTCGGTGCTGCGGATCGGCCTGCCGCTGTGGGAGGTACTGGACGACCGGGAGCGGACAGCCCTGCTCGGCCACGAGTTCGGCCACCGGGTCAACGGCGACCGCCGGCGCTCGTTCTGGCTGTACAGCGCCGTCTCGGCGCTCTGGGCCTGGTACGACATGGCCCGCCCGGGCCATGCCGGGCCGGTCGTGGGCCGGGACGAGGTCTCGCTACTGGTGCGGCTCGGCGCGGTGTTCGGCCGGCTGGTGCTGCGGGGCGTCGCCTGGGTGCTGTACCGGGGGCTGGTGCTGTTCGACCGGCTGACCTCCCGGGCCGGCCAGCAGGCCGAGTACCACTCGGACGTGCTCGCCGCCCGGGTGGCGGGCGGCGAGGCGGCCCGGGGCATGCTCGCGGCGCTGCTGCTGTCCGGCTCGGTGGACACCGCGATCCACCAGATCCGGGCCGAGGAGCGCGGACGGCCCCGGATCGGCCGCGCCCGGAGCCGCCGGGCCGAGGACGCGCCCGCGCCGCCCGCGCCGGACCTGCTCTGGGAGCGGGTGCGCGAGCACCTCGCCTCCGTCCCCGCCGTCGAGCGGGAGCGCCTGCTGCGGCTCAGTGCCCGTGACCGGTCTGCCGTGGACGGCTCCCACCCGCCGACCCACCTGCGGATCGCCCTGGCCGCCGGCGCCGGGGACGGGGACGCCGCCGTCACCGTCACCGCCGCCGAGGGCGCCTCGGTCGCCGCCGAGCTGGCGCCGCACCGCGCCCGGATCGCCGCCGAGCTGCTGGCCGGCTGACCAGGCGGGCCGGCGGCGGAGCGCCGACCTCGCAAGCAGACCGACGGCACACCGAGGCTCCGGTACAGGGTGACTCGGCAAGGTCACCCCTTCGACCGGAGCCTCGGTGCGTCGGCAACGGGTCGGCCGAACGGGGGCCGAGCGCGGAGCCGCTCGCAGAGGCGGACTGCTGCTGTCCCGCTCTGCCTCGGATCCAGGTCCTATGCGTCTGTTCCGTTGCCGTGGTGCCGACGCGTCCGCGGCGACACCAGACGGGCGACCGCCTGCCGGGCGGCCTCGCGGTGGTCCGGGCGAGGCGCCGGCACCCGGGGGCCGGCCAGGTCCCGGCCGGTGAGCGACCTGGCTCCGACCACGGTCCAGTCGGCGCGGTGCACCACGGCGGCATGTCCTTCCACGTGGGCCTTGTGATCCTTCCAGTCGTCCGGTGGCGCCATCAGGACGCGGAGGTCCTGGTGGTTCAGCCAATCCAGGCCAAGGATCTGGCGGCCGAGGTGGTGTTCGATGAGCGAGCGGGTGGTACCGGTCTCCAGGTGGACGAGCAGGAGCTCCCCCTCGAAGTGGTAGCCGCCGTCGTACTCGCCGGATCCCACGGCCAGCAAGGGAAGAGTGGGATGGAAGGCCATCGCGTTCACCGGGTACTGCGAGCTCAGGAGCCAGCGGCGGCGGGCGCGGTCGGTGACGTGGAAGACGCCTACCGTCCTGGCCTCGTCGTACTCGTGCGCGCCGGCCACCGCCACCACGCCTCGCCGCTCGTCCGCGACGGCCAGGACGGGATCGCCGATCTCGGCGAAGGGGTCACCGGAGGCATCGCGGTCAGCAGGAAACAAGGTCATGCCGAGGATCTTCGCAAGGATCCGGGCGGGATGAGTATCCGAGCGCTGGTTGAGCCGCCGGCTGCACACCTTGCCCAGCTGGCCGACTTGTCCGCAAGCGGCGCAGGGGCGTGCTTGCAGAAGGCGACGACCCGAATGGTGCAGGCGGCCGGCACCGGTGAACTGCCGGACGGGGCACGGTGGCGCGGTTCAGGTGGCTACGATCGCGTCCATGACCCTCTACGCTCCGACCGAGCCGTACGACTCCGGGTTACTCGACACCGGTGACGGCAACCAGATCTACTACGCGCAACTCGGCAGCCCCCAGGGCAAACCCGCCGTGTACGTCCACGGGGGCCCGGGGGCGGGCACGGTACGACGGCCGCTCAGGGCCTGGGACCCGCAGCGTTACCGCGTCGTCCTCTTCGACCAGCGCAACTGCGGCCGCAGCACCCCGCACGCCAGTGACCCGGCGGCGGACATGGGCCTGAACACCACGCAGCACCTGATCGACGACATGGAGCGGCTGCGCGAGCACCTCGGCATCGAGAAGTGGCTGGTCAACGGCGCCTCCTGGGGGGTGACCCTGGCACTGGCCTATGCGCAGCAACACCCCGAGCGGGTCAGCGAGATGATCCTCCAGGCCGTGATGACGACCAGCCGCACCGAACTCGACTGGCTCTACCGGGGGGCGGGGCGCTTCCGCCCCGAGGCCTGGGACCGGTTCCGCGACGGCGTCCCCGAGGGCGAGCGGGACGGCGACCTGCTCGCCGCGTACGCACGGCTGATGGAGCACCCGGACCGCGCCGTGCGGGCGAAGGCCGCAGCCGACTGGCTGGCCTGGGAGGACGCGGTGATCACCGGCGAGCCGAACAACTCGCCCGGCATGTACAGCAACCGGGAGGTCGACGAGCAGATCGCCTTCGTCCGGATCTGCTCCCACATCTTCAGCCACGGCGCCTGGCTGACCGAGAACCAACTCATACGCGACGCCGGCAAGCTGGCCGGCATCCCGGGCGTCATCGTGACCGGCCGCCACGACATGGGCTGCCCGCCGCAGACGGCCTGGGAGCTGGCGAAGAACTGGCCGGGCGCCAGGCTGCACATCTCGGACGACTCCGGCCACATCGGCAGCCCGAGCATGGTCCAGGTCGTCCACGACGCCATCGAGGAGTTCAAGACCCGCTGACCGGTAGGGCCGCCCCGGGCCGCCCCGGCCCGCAATGACCCGAAGGCCGGCCCGCGAGACAGTGTCTCGCGGGCCGGCCTTCGCCGTTGCGTCCTGGACCACGCGTTCCCGGCTGCCCCTTGTCCGGGGTGGCGCTGCTCGAACCGGCCCCGTTCCAGGGCCTGTTGGAGGTTCGGCAGGGCCGGTCCGGCCGGGGCGGGCGCGGCTACTGCGGGGTGACGTAGGCGCCGGAGATGCCGCCGTCGACGAGGAAGGTGTTGGCGGTCATGAAGGAGGAGTCGTCGGAGGCGAGGAAGGCCACCGCGGCGGCGATCTCCTCGGGCTCGGCGAAGCGGCCCAGCGGGATGTGGACCAGGCGGCGGGCGGCGCGCTCCGGGTCCTTGGCGAAGAGCTCCTGGAGCAGCGGGGTGTTCACCGGGCCGGGGCACAGGGCGTTGACGCGGATGCCCTCGCGGGCGAACTGCACGCCCAGTTCGCGGGACATGGCCAGCACGCCGCCCTTGGAGGCGCTGTAGGAGATCTGGGAGGTCGCCGCGCCCATCACGGCGACGAAGGAGGCGGTGTTGATGATCGAGCCCTTGCCCTGGCGCTGCATGTGCGGGATCGCGTACTTGCAGCACAGGTAGACGCTGGTGAGGTTGACCTCCTGGACGCGCTTCCAGGCCTCCAGGCCGGTGGTGAGGATGGAGTCGTCGTCCGGCGGGGAGATGCCCGCGTTGTTGAAGGCGATGTCGAGGCGGCCGTACTCGTCGACGGCCCGCTGGAAGAGCTCGCGCACCGCACTCTCGTCGGTGACGTCGGCCTGGACGAACAGGCCGCCGACCTCGTTCGCGGCCTTGGCGCCGGTCTCGGGGTCGAGGTCGACGCAGACCACCTTCGCGCCCTCGGCGGCGAAGCGGCGGGCGGTCGCCAGGCCGATGCCGCTGCCGGCTCCGGTGATGACGGCCACGCGGCCGTCGAGTCGCTGGGTCATGCTGATCATTCCTCCGTGGAGATGAAGACGTTCTTGGTCTGGGTGAAGGCGTCGAGGGCGTCCGGGCCGAGCTCGCGGCCGAGTCCGGACTGTTTGAAGCCGCCGAACGGCGTGGTGTAGCGCACCGAGGAGTGCGAGTTGACGGACAGGTTGCCGGCCTCGACGCCGCGCGAGACCCGCAGCGCGCGGCCGAGGTCCCTGGTCCAGACGGAGCCCGACAGGCCGTACTCGGTGGCATTGGCGATGCGCACGGCGTCCTGCTCGTCACGGAACGGGACGACGGCGACGACCGGTCCGAAGATCTCCTCGGTGAAGGCGCGGTCCTCGTGCCGCACCGGCGCGAGGACGGTCGGCGGGTACCAGAAGCCCGGCCCGTCGGGAGCGCTGCCGCGGAAGGCGACGGCCGAGCCGTCCGGGACGTACGAGGAGACCCGCTCGCGGTGGGCGGCCGAGATCAGCGGGCCCATCTCGGTCTTCTCGTCGGCCGGATCGCCCACCCGCACCCCGCGCACGGCCGGTTCCAGGAGGGCCATGAAGTCGTCGAACACACTGGCCTCGACGAGGATCCGGGAGCGGGCGCAGCAGTCCTGGCCGGCGTTGTCGAAGACGGCGTAGGGGGCGGTCGCGGCGGCCTTGGCGAGGTCGGCGTCGGCGAAGACGATGTTGGCGCTCTTGCCGCCGAGTTCGAGGGTGACCGGCTTCACCTGGGCGGCGCAGCCCGCCATGATCTCCTTGCCGACCCTCGTCGAGCCGGTGAAGACGACCTTGCGCACGTCGGGGTGGGTGACGAAGCGCTGTCCGACGACCGGACCGCGGCCGGGCAGGACCTGGAGGACGCCCTCGGGGATCCCGGCCGCCAGGGCGAGTTCGGCCAGGCGCAGCGCGGTGAGCGGGGTGAGTTCGGCCGGTTTGACGATGACGGTGTTGCCGGCGGCGAGCGCGGGGGCGAGGGCCCAGGCGGCGATCGGCATGGGGAAGTTCCAGGGCACGATGACCCCGACGACGCCGATCGGTTCCTGGAAGGTGACGTCGATGCCGCCGGCGACGGGGATCTGCCGGCCGAACAGCCGCTCGGGGGCGGCGGCGTAGTACTCGATGACGTCCCGGGCGTTGCCCGCCTCCCAGCGGGCGTTGCCGATGGTGTGGCCGGCGTTGGCGACCTCCAGGGCGGCGAGGTGTTCGCGGTCGGCGTCGACGGCGGCGGCGAAGGCGCGCAGCAGTCGGGCGCGGTCGGCGGGGGCCACCCGGCGCCAGGTGTCGAAGGCGGCGCGGGCGCGGGCGACGGCGGCGTCGGTCTCGGCGGGGCCGGCCAGTTCGACGGTGGTGATCACCTCCTCGGTGGCGGGGTTGACGACCTCGTAGAGGTCCGGTTCGGTCATCGGGCGGTCTCCCTCTGGCTGGCGGTGATGAACGCGTGGAACAGGCGCGGGTCGCCGGGGTCGGTCTCCGGGTGCCACTGGACGCCCAGGGCGAAGCGGTGGCCGGTCAGTTCGAGCGCCTCGACGGTGCCGTCGGCGCTGTGCGCGGTGGCCGTGAGGCCGGTGCCGATCCGGTCGACGGCCTGGTGGTGGTAGCAGGAGACGTCGGCGGCGGGTCCCAGGACGGCGGCGAGGCGGCTGCCAGGCCGAGGGGTGATCCGGTGGCGGACGAAGCGGGCGGGGACGGTCTGGTGGCTGTCGTCGGGCAGGTGCTGGACGAGGGTGCCGCCGAGTTCGACGTTGAGCAGCTGCATGCCGCGGCAGATGCCGAGCACCGGGAGGTCCCGGGCGAGGGCGGCGTGCAGCAGCCGGCTCTCCCAGTCGTCGCGGGCGTGGTGGGGCGGGCCGGTGCGCGGGTGGGGCGCCGCCGCGTAGCGGGCCGGGTCGACGTCCGGTCCGCCGGCGAGGAGGAGTCCGTCGAGGGTGTCGAGCAGGTGGCCGGTCCCGCCGGGCTGGGGCGGCAGCAGGAGCGGGGTGCCGCCGGCGCGGACGACCGCGTCGACGTAGGTCTGGGGCACGAGGGAGGCGCGCTGGTTCCAGACGGACCAGGCGGCGTCGTCCTGGTAGCTGCTGATGCCGATGAGTGGTCGTCGGTGGTCGTGGGGTGGTGTCAGGTCGGTGGCGGTCGCACCGGTGCCGGTCGCGTCGGTGCGTGGCGGGGCGGTGCCGGTCACAGCCGCTCGAATCCGCGGCGCCGCTCCCAGTCGGTCACCGCCCGTTCGTAGGTGGCGAGTTCGGTGCGTCCGGCGTGGGTGTAGTGCCGGACGACGTCCTTGCCGAAGGCTTCGGTGGCGACGGCGCTGCGTTCGAAGGCGTCGACCGCGTCGCGCAGGGTGGCGGGCACCCGGGGCGCGTCGGAGGCGTAGGCGTTGCCGGTGAACTCCGGCTGGAGTTCGAGCTGTTGCTCGACTCCGTGCAGTCCGGCGGCGATCAGGGCGGCGACCGCGAGGTAGGGGTTGACGTCGCCGCCGGGGACGCGGTTCTCGAAGCGCAGCGACGGGCCGTGGCCGACGACGCGCAGGGCGCAGGTGCGGTTGTCGCGGCCCCAGGCGATGGCGGTGGGCGCGAAGCTGCCGGGGACGTAGCGCTTGTAGGAGTTGACGGTGGGGGCGAACAGCAGGGCGAAGTCGGCGAGGCAGGCGAGCTGGCCGGCGAGGAAGTGCTCCATGGTGCGGGAGAAGCCGTACGGGCGGTCCCCGGCGAACACCGGGGCGCCCCGCTCGTCGCGCAGGCTCAGGTGGATGTGGCAGGAGTTGCCCTCGCGTTCGTCGTACTTCGCCATGAAGGTGAGGCTGCAGCCCTCCTGGGCGGCGATCTCCTTGGCGCCGGTCTTGTAGACGGCGTGGTTGTCGCAGGTGGTGAGGGCGTCGGCGTACTTGAAGGCGATCTCGTGCTGGCCGAGGTTGCACTCGCCCTTGGCGGACTCGACGGTCAGCCCGGCGCCGGCCATGCCGTTGCGCAGGCGGCGCAGCAGCGGCTCGATGCGGCCGGTGCCGAGGATGGAGTAGTCGACGTTGTACTGGTTGGCCGGGGTGAGGCGGGTGTAGTCCCTGTCCCAGGCCTGTTCGTAGCTGTCCCGGAAGACGATGAACTCCAGTTCGGTGGCGGCCTGGGCCTGCCAGCCGTAGCCGGCCAGGCGGTCGAGCTGGCGTCGGAGGACCTGGCGCGGGGAGACGGCGACGGGGGTGCCGTCGTGGTGGACGACGTCGCACTGGACCATGGCGGTGGCGGGGTGCCAGGGGACGGCCCGCAGGGTGGTGAGGTCGGGGCGCAGGGTCAGGTCGCCGTAGCCGTTGTCCCAGGAGGAGACCTCGTAGCCGTCGACGGTGTTCATGTCGACGTCGACGGCCAGCAGGTAGCCGCAGCCCTCGGCGGCGCCGGTGACGACGTCGTCCAGGAAGTAGTCGGCGGCGACGCGTTTGCCCTGGAGGCGCCCCTGCATGTCGGTCATGGCGAGCACGACGGTGTCGACGGACCCGTCGGCGACGCGGGTGCGCAGCTCGTCGAGGGTGAGCCGGGGGGTGGTCATCGGGTCTCCGGTTCGGTGTCGGGGGTGGGCTGCGGGGCGGTCATCGGGTCTTTCGGTCGGGGGGCCGGGGCGTCGGGCGCGGACGGCGTGGCGCCGGTGTGCGGCCCGGTGAACCAGTGCCGGGCGGAGGCCAGCCACCAGAGGCCGGCGAAGCCGCCGACGACGATGACGGCGACCGGGGTGTAGTTGAAGCTCTCGGCGGTGATCGGGCTGGCGGTGGGCAGCATGAACAGGACGCTGATCACCGCCGTCCAGGCGACGGCGACGACGCCGATCGGCCTGCTCCAGCGGCCCAGGTGCCAGGGGCCGCGCGGGAAGTCCTCGCCCTGGCGCAGCCGCAGGTACACCGGGATGACGTAGGAGATGTAGAGGCCGATGACGGAGATCGAGGTCACGGCCGTGTAGGCGGTGTTGTTCCAGAGCGCGGGCAGTCCGAGCAGCAGGGCGCCGCCGGTGGCCAGCCAGACCGCGTTGGTGGGGGTCTGGGTGCGCGGGGAGATGCGGTGCCAGAGGCGGGAGCCGGGGAGCGCGCCGTCGCGGGAGAAGGCGTAGATCATGCGGGAGTTGGCGGTGACGGAGGCCATGCCGCAGAAGAACTGGGCGCCGATGACGATGAGCAGCAGGAACTGGGCGCCGCCGGAGCCGATCGCGTCGATGAAGATCTGCGCGGGCGGGACCTGGGTGGCGCTGTCCAGCGCGCCGTCGTAGTCGCGGATCGCGAAGGTGATGCCGAGCAGCAGGATCCAGCCCGCCACCAGGGAGACGGTGATGGCGTTGACGATGCCGCGCGGGCCGGAGCGGGCGGCGTCCTGGGTCTCCTCGGTCATGTGCGCGGAGGCGTCGTAACCGGTGAGGGTGTACTGGGCCATCAGCAGGCCGAGCATCGCGACGTAGAACTGGCTGTGGAAGCCGGTGCGGTTGACGAACTCCGTGAAGACGGAGGAGGCGGAGGCGTGCCGTTCGGGGAGCAGCGCGAGGGCGCCGACGATGATCGCGACGCCCGCCAGGTGCCACCAGACGGAGACGCTGTTGAGGACGGCGACCAGGCGCACCCCGAAGGTGTTGAGCAGGCCGTGCGCCAGCAGGATGACCGCGAAGATCTCCATGGTGTGCTCGGGGGTGGCCGCGAGGCCGTAGCGCAGTTCGAGGAACGCGTTGGTGAAGAAGGCGGCGCCGTAGTCGACGCTTGCGGTCACCGCGACCTGGCCGAGGAAGTTGAACCAGCCGGTGAACCAGCTCCAGGCCGGGCCGCGGCTGCGGGTCAGCTTGGCGGACCAGTAGTAGAGTCCGCCGGCCGTCGGGTAGCTGGAGCAGATCTCGGCCATCGCGAGGCCGACGCAGAGTGTCAGCAGGCCGACCACCGGCCAGCCCCAGATGATCAGGGCCGGGCCGCCGGTCTTCATCCCCGTCCCGTAGAGGGTCAGGCAGCCGGACAGGATCGAGACGATGGAGAAGGAGACGGCGAAGTTGGAGAAGCCCGACATCGAGCGGGCCAGCTCCTGGGTGTAGCCCAGCTCGCGGAGGCGTTGTTCGTCGGCGGAAACGGGGGATGACTCCACCGGAAACGCGGCGGGGCCAGGGTGGTCGGGTGAGCGTGCGTCGGTCATGGGCACCCCTGGGGGTTGAGGGTGTGCCGGGTGCTCGCGGCCACGACGGCGTGGCGCACCCGCCCCGGCGGGTCGACGGTCTGACGGCTCTTCAATGGTCTGAAGTCAGACCATTGGGTGGGTGAGCAGCATCGTTCCGGCTGGACGGCGGCCACGTCAAGGGTGGAACGGGAACGAGTGCGGGAGATCCGTTCGCAGGTACGATTCCGGCGTGGACGTGGACGTGACGCGTGAGCAGGCACGCCTCGACTGGGAGGCCGGGGCGATCTTCCGCCCGATCCGGACCGGCAACGCCTTCGAGGAGACCGTCGAGCGGCTGCTCCAGGCGATCAAGCTCGGCGTCTTCGGCCCCGGCGACCGGCTGCCCGCCGAACGCGACCTCGCCGCCCGGCTCGGCGTCAGCCGCGAGACCCTGCGCGAGGCGCTGCGCACGCTCCAGCAGGCCGACTGCGTCGAGTCCCGCCGCGGCCGCTACGGCGGCACCTTCGTCACCTACCGGATGCCCGAACCGGACGTCGCCGACCTGCGTCGCGCCGCCCGCGACCTCGGCGGCGCCCTGGAGGACGCGCTGACCTACCGGCAGGTCCTGGAGGTCGGGGCCGCCGAGGCCGCGGCCCGGCGCCCGCTCTCCCCCGAGCAGCGCGCTCACCTGGAGGGCCGGCTGACCGAACTGGACGCGGCCCCGGCGGGGCAGTACCGCCAGCTCGACTCGCGCTTCCACCTCGCCATCGGCGAGCTCACCGGCTCCCCCGCCCTCGCCGCGGCCATCACCGAGGCCAGGATGCGGCTCAACGACCTGCTCAACGCGATCCCCATGCTGGACCGCAACATCGAGCACGCCGCCGAGCAGCACCGGGCGATGGTCCGGGCGATCCTCGACGGCGACGGCGACGCCGCCCGGCGCGCCACCGAGGAACACCTCGCCGCGACGGCCTCGTTGCTGCGGGGATTCCTGGCCTGACGGCCACCAAGGCGCCGCCGGTCCGGCTCACCGGCGGCCGCCGATGTCGGCGGCGAACGCCCCGGCGTCCCGGCGGGACGGATGCCGCCTCGCCGTGGTGGTCGGCGAACCGGTGCAGCACCAGGCATTTCATAACCGAGTTGCTTTTTTAACCAAGTAAGGTTTCTATGGGCGGCATGAACCAGCCACCCATTCCTCCCGTGCTCGTCACCGGGGCGACGGGCCGGATCGGCCGCGTCGTCATCGACCAGCTCCTCGACGCGGGCGTGCCGGTCCGCGCCCTGACCCGTCGTCCCGCGGCGGCGGCGACGCTGCCGGCGGAGGTCGAGGTCTTCACCGGCGACCTCACCGTGCCCGAGTCGCTCGACCCGGCGCTGAGGGGCGCCGGTGCGGTCTTCCTCGTCTGGACCGCACCACCCCGGACCACCGAGGCAGTCGTCGAGCGACTGGCAGCCCACGTGCGACGGCTCGTCTTCCTCTCCTCCCCGCACCGGACGCCGCACCCCTTCTTCCAGCAGCCCAATCCCATGGCGGCGCTGCACGCCGACATCGAGCGGCTCATCGCCGCCACCGGACTCAGCTCGACGATCATCCGGCCGGGGATGCTCGCGTCGAACGCGCTGGCCTGGTGGGCACCCGCGATCCGGGCCGGCGAGGTCGTCCGGTGGCCTCACGGCGCTGCCGAGACGGCACCGGTCGACGACCGCGACGTCGCAGCCGTCGCGGCGCGGATGCTCCATCAGGACGGACACGTCCGAGGGGACTACGTCCTGACGGGCCCCGAATCGCTGACCCAGGCCGCACAGGTGAGCGTCATCGGCGACGCCCTGGGGCGGCGGATCGCATTCGAGGAGATGACGCCGGACGAGTTCCGGAGCCTGTCGGCCGGTACCGCGCCCAGCTCCGCCGTCGACATGCTGCTCGCCGCGTGGAGCGCGGCGGTCGGCCGGCCCGCGTACGTCACCACCGCGGTGGCCGACCTCCTCGGGAGGGCGCCGCGGACGTTTCGCCAGTGGGCCGCCGACCACGCCACCGGGTTCACGGAGGGTCCGGAGGGTTCGTGAGGACACGGCCTGTCAGGTTCCGGACAGCGCACGACCTGTCCGGAAGGCGATCCTCGGCCCGGCGGAGGAGCCCTTGACCTGCGCCGTCACAGAAGCACCCCACTGCTTCCGGTCGGAATTGGTCTCGACCATTGTCTCGTCTTCACATTCGGAGGATGCTCCTCGACGAAGCGCAAGGGGGGCAGACCCCGGCGCTCACCGTTGAGAGGAAGACCCATGTCGCTTCGCAAGGCGTTCTCCGCCGTCGCCGTGGCCGGCCTCGTGGCCGGCGGCGCCCTCATCGCCGCTCCGGGCGCCCAGGCGGCCACCTACACCTACATCGGCATCTACCCGACCGCCGCCGCGTGCCACGCGGCCGGCCAGGCGTACGTGAACAGCCAGCAGGCCATCGTCTACTTCTGTGACACCACCACCGAGACCGGCCCGGCGCGGCTCTCCGTGGTCCTCCGCTGAACCACCGGAACGCACTGATGGTGGGCCGCACGGCCGGCGGCCCACCATCGATCGAAGGGGTCGGGTTCCCCCCGGCGTAAGGCCGTCAGGCGTCCGGCCCGGTCACCCCCTTACGGGGCGAAGGTCAGCTGCGGCCGGGGCTTGAGGCTCGTCAGGCACAGCAGGTACTTGTCGCTCCCCCGCTTGTACGTGAAGTAGCTGTCGGCGTCGGGGTACTTGCGGCACTCCGCCTCACCGTCGGTGGTGTCGTCGGCCCGGCCCACGACGCGGGCGTCCGCCTGCGGGTCGGAGCAGGGGACCACCTTGACGTCCGGGTTGGTGTCGGTCAGGCCGGACATGGCGAGCGGGCTGCTGTTGTGGATGCAGTCCCCGGCCTTGGCGAACTCGGGGTCGTCCTTCAGCAGGACGAAGAGCAGCGTGATCAGGACCGCCGGGATCAGCAGGCCGACGATCGTGGGCCGCAGGTAGACCGGCTTGCCGGTGTCCATCGGCGTACCGGGGGCTCCGGGCAGCGGCTCCGCCAGCTTGTTGATCTTCAGCCGCTGCGGGATGTTGAACAGCATGACGATCGGGTTGACGATCATCGACGGAATGCCCCACCAGCCCTGCCAGAGGGTGTCGGAGGTCATCTCCCGATGGGTGGCGATGCCGCAGGTGCGGCAGAACGGGCCCCGTCGCTTGAGGTAGCGCATGACGATGACGAAGCCCTGGTGGCCGCGGATGGTGGCGTCCACAGCCGGGACCGAGCCGCAGACCGCGCAGCTGAGCTGCCCCTCGCCGTACGCCGGCGCCCCCTCGACCGGGGCTGCGGAGGCGGTCTCCGCGGGCGCGGTGGTGTCGGGCAGCTCGGCAGACTGAGTGGAAATGGTGAATCCCCCGTGGTGATCAATGAAGTGCGCCGGGGAAACCTATCGTCCTGCGGACACCGAGAACGGGCCAACGGCCTCCCAAGAGCCGGAAGGTCACCGAACCGTGATCACAAACCCCCTCACAACCCCGGAATCCCCGCTGGGTGCTGGTCGTGCTCGGCGCGCAGCAGGTGCGCCATGACGGCGGTTCGGGCGTGTACCAGCCGTCGCGGCGAGGGGCCCCGGCCGCGGGCGTGCGCGCTGCGGCGGCCGTTTCCCTGGCCGCGGTCCCGGCTGATGACGGGTCAAGGGTGGCGGCGGGGCCGCGGCCTCTCGGCGGGCGCGGACGCCGTCAGCCGTGAGGCGGGTGGGACCGGCGCGGGGACTCGGTCCAGGTGGCGCTGCCGTCGGTGAACTCGTAGCGCAGGAGGGGCAGGGCGCGGTCGAGGAGGTCGACCATGGCCCGGTGGTCGGGCGCGTCGCCGGTGAGGAGGTCCAGGAAGACGCTGCCCACGCCGCCGGGGAGCTGGTCGCCGGGGCGGACGTAGGGCCGGTGGCCGGTGATGCCGTCCAGGCTCCGGACCTCGTCGCCGCCGGTCAGGGCGCGCAGTCGCCCGGGGCGGACCGGGGCCAGGCCGTTGAACTGGAAGTACACCCGGTCGGGTGGGGCCGGGGCGGGCGGCGGGAGGGCGCCGAGGGCCAGCAGGGCAGCGGCGCGGACGAGGTCCGTTCCGCAGGCGCGGCGCGCGAGTTCGTTGAGGTGGCCGCCCAGCCGGCCGTTGACCTCGATGATCCGGGGGCCGTCGGGCGTGAGCTTGATCTCCGTGTGGCACAGGCCCGTGGTCACGCCGAGGGCGTCGACCGCGCGGACCGCCAGCCGGGAGACCGCCGTGCGGTCCCGGTCGGACAGCGCGGAGGGCCAGAACTGTCCGCTCTCCCGGAACGGTGGGGTCAGCGGGTGCTTGCCGGTCACCGCGAGCACCGTGGTCCCTTCCGGGCCGGTCGCGGTCTCGACGGACACGTAGTCGCCCAGGGGCCCGCTCGGCCGTCCCGGCAGGAGTTCCTCGACCACCCAGGTCTCCCCCGGGCCGGCGAACAGCCGTGCGCGTGTCCGCTCCGCCTCCGCCCGGTCGTGGACGGCGTAGGTACCCCGGCTGCCCTGGCCGTGGACGGGTTTCACGACCGCCGGCAGGCCGACGGCCGCCAGGGCCGGCTCCCATGCGGCGGCGTCCGGGACGGTCCGGCACCGCACCGCGTCGACGCCGGCGGTGCGCAGCCGTTCGCGCTGCCGGTACTTGTCGGTGAGCAGCTCGGCCACCTCGGGCGGGTGGCCGGGCAGGCCCAGGGCGTGGGTGAGGGCCGAGGTCAGGCGCACCAGGTTCTCGGAGAAGGTCAGCACTCCGGCCGGGGCGAGCCGCCGGACCAGGACGGTGTCCCGCCGCCGGTCCCCGGTCAGCTGGACCACCCGGCCCAGTCTGGACAGGACCGGTCGCAGGGTGCGCACGTGCGGCGAATGGGGCAGCAGGAACGCCAGCGGGGCCAGGTCCGCCGCCCCGACCGCGATCTCGGCCGGGGAGACCGAGCCGACGTCGTACGCCACCGCGAGCGGCGCCGGTTCAGCCATCGAGGGACTCCGTCCCCGTGGTGTGCGCGTTGCGGGCCGCGGCGCGCAGGCCGGCGGCGGCCAGGGTGAGGTAGGCGTCGACCCGGTCCTCGCTCAGCCGGTGCGGGTCGAAGGAGAGGAGCAGCCCGCTGCCGAAGCCGGGGTAGTCCAGGGTGAAGTCGCAGGAGAGCGGGTGGCTGGCCTTGTCGCGGTCCCACCAGCCGTCCGTGGACAGTGCGCGGAGCGCGGAGAGCCGGCGGTAGACGTGGAAGTCGGTGAAGTTGAAGGTCACGTCGAAGGAGCGGCGCCCGAGGTCCTCCTCGATCAGGGCGAGCGGGTGGCGCCGGTGGGGCGCGGCGGCGACCTCGGTGTCCCGCAGGGTCCGGGCGAGGTCGGCCCAGGTGCCGCTGGTGGAGGGCAGGCGCAGGGGAACGGTGTTGAGGAACAGCCCGACGACGCGGTCCGCGTCCGGCAGCTCGGGCCGCCCGTTGACCACGACGCCGGTGACCACGTCGGTGGTGCGGTCCGTCATCCGGCCGAGGGCCCAGCAGTGCACCGCGAGCAGCAGGCTCTTCAGCGGCACACGCGCTTCGGCGGCCTGCCGGCGCAGCTGGACGAACAGTTCGGGGGGCAGCGCGGCGGCGCGGCGGGCGGAGGCGTCGGCCGGGCGGCCGTAGCGCTCCCGGTCCGGCAGCAGGGGCGGCACGTCGCACTGGGCGCGCCAGAACGCGGTGGACTCGGCGTGGTGGACGGCGGCCCGTTCGAGCCGGATGAACTCGGCGGCCGCGGCCGGGGGCGGTTCGGGCAGTCCGTGGCCGGTGTCCGTCAGCCGGGCGTCGTACAGGGTGAGCAGGTCGACCAGGACGGTGGCGAAGCTCCAGCCGTCCATGATCGCGTGGTGGATCGCGACCGTCAGCCGGAAGGTGTCGCCCGGTCCCGCGACCACGTGGCAGCGGAACAGCGGGGCGTGCTCCCAGTCCAGGGCGGTGGAGAGCTGCGCGTCCCGCCAGGCGGCCACGGCGGCGTCGGCGTCCGCGGCCGTGGTGGCGCGCCCGGTCTCCAGGGGTTCGGTGACGTCGTCCCAGAACAGCTGCATCGACTCCGAGTAGCCGCCGAGGTCGAAGGAGCTGCGCAGCGCGGGGTGGCGTCGCAGCAGTTCGCGCAGCGCGGCCCGGAAGTGGTCCTCGTGGTAGGGCGCCGTGACGCGCAGCCCGATCAGGTCGTGGTAGAGGCTCGGGTCCTCGGCCATCTCGCACTGGAAGATCAGTCCGGTCTGGAGCGCCGAGGCGGGCAGTGCGTCCCCGACTCCGGGAGGCAGGGCGGCGCGGTCCTCCGGGTCCACCAGCGGGTCGGCGGGGTCCGCCGGGGCGTCGCCGGGGTGCGTGGGAGTGCGGCCCGGGGTCTGCGGTGTCCGGGCCCCGTCGGCGGTGGCCGTGGCGCGGACGTGGTCGGCGAGTTCGTGGACGGTCGGGTTCATCAGCAGGTCGATCAGGCGCAGCGGGATGCCCTGGGCCGTGGCGCGGGTGATGACGCGCACGGCGGTGAGGGAGTCCCCGCCGACCGCGTAGAAGTCGTCCTCCGGGCCGATCTCGTCGGAGCCGATCTCCTCGCGGAAGAGCGTGAGGAGGGTGCGGGTCGTGGGCTCAGGCTCCATGGGCCGTGCTCCTTCCTTCGGCGGTGAGGCTTGCTCCGGCGGTCGGGCCTCCGGCGGTCGGGCTTGCGGCGGTCGGGCCTCCGGCGGTCGGGCTTGCGGCGCCGGCCTCGGCGAGGGCCTCCTCGACGGCGGCGAGGACGGCGTCGCGGTGCTGCCTCAGGTAGAAGTGGCCGCCGGGGAACATGCGGACGCGGATCGGCGCGCTGAAGTGGTCCTGCCAGGCGGCCAGCCGGGACTCGGTGACGTCGTCCTCGGTGCCGCCGAGGGCGAGCAGCGGCACGGGCAGGCGGCCGAACGCCGGTTCGTAGTCCCGCAGCAGCCGCAGGTCGCTGCGGATCGTCCCGAGGAGGATCTCCCGCAGTTCGGGGTCCTCCAGCAGTTCGGCGGGGGTGCCGCCCGCACTCAGGACGCGCTCCACGAGCCAGTCGTCCTCGGGTGTGCCGGGATCGGGGCGGACGTGGTTCACCGGTGGCCGCGCCGAGACGGCGATCAGGGCGGGCAGCGGGTGGCCGGCCCGTCGGAGCCAGGCGGCCACCTCGGTCGCGATCGCGCCTCCCATGCTGTGCCCGAAGAGCACGAAGGGCCCCGGAGCCAGATCGGTGATCAACGAGCCGATCAGGGCGGCGAGTTCGGGCATCCGCTCGATCCCGGGCGAGTCGATCAGCTGCTCGCGTCCGGGCAGTTGGACGGGCTGGACGTCCAGGGTCGCGCGGGCCCGGACCCACGTGCGGTAGGCGGAGGCGCCGCCGCCCACGTGCGGGAGGCAGAAGACGGTGGCCCGGGCGCCGGGCGGCCGGTCGTCCCAGAAGGGCAGGAGGGCGCGGGCCGGGTCGAGCGCCCGGGCGCGGTCCTCGGACCGGTGGGGGTGGGGGGCGTGCACGGGGGTCCTTCCGCTCGGATCAGTGGGGGGCGGCCGGCCGGTGCCCGGCGGCGATCGACTCGGTGATCTCCCACGCCCGCCCGGCGATGTTGGAGAGCAGGGAGGCGGAGATGCCGTGGGTGTGCTCGGTGCCGCCCTGGACGTAGATGCCGGCCCGCACCGACGGCTCGGTCTCGACCCGGTGGTCGCGGGCGACGCGCAGGGTGCCGGAGTCGGTCCGCTTGCACAGCTCGGCCACCGGGCCCAGGACGGCCACCGCGTCCATCGGGTCGTAGCCGGTGGCGAACACCGCCACGTCGACGGCGAGTTCCTCGGTGCGGTTCGTCATCGCCCGGTCGACGCGCAGCCGGACCCCGCCCCCGGTCTCGGTGGCTTCGGTCACCCGGCTCATCGGGAGCATCCGGATGCGGCGCGGGCCGCGCACCGACTCGCGGTACACGCGCCGGTAGAGGTCGTCGATCAGGTCCTGGTCCACGACCGCGTAGTTGGTGTTGGCGTGGTAGGCGTAGAACCTGTCCTTCACGTCGGGCGGGGAGTGGTAGAAGTCGTCCACCGCGTCGGGGTCGAAGACCTGGTTGGCGAACGGCGAGTCGTCGGCGGGACGGTAGCCGTACTGCGGGATCACTCCGGTGACCTCGGCCTCCGGGAAGGCGGAGTGCAGGTGGGCGACGACCTCCGCGGAGCTCTGCCCGGCGCCCACCACCGCGAAGCGCCGCGGCTGACGGCCGTCCAGGCCGGCGAGCCGGTGCAGCAGTTCGGAGCTGTGCCAGATCCGGTCGGACCGGCTGACACCCGCGGGCATCCGCGGCACCAGGCCGGTGGCGACCACGAGGTTGCGGGTGCGCAGGGTGGCGGTGCGGCCGGTGGCCACGTCGCGGGTGGTGACGTCGAAGGCGTGGACCTCGCCGCCGGCCCGGACGGGCAGGGCGCGGACGGCTTCGGTGCCGTAGGTGACCAGGTCGGGGAACTTGGCGGCGGCCCACTCCAGGTAGTCGTGGTACTCCAGCCGGGTGGGGAAGAAGTCCTTCTGGTTGACGAAGGAGACCAGTCGGCCCCGTTCGTGCAGGTAGCTCAGGAAACCGTACGGGCTGACCGGGTTGCGCAGGGTCGCCAGGTCCTTCAGGAAGCTCACCTGCATGGTGGCGTCCTCGATCAGCATCCCGGGGTGCCAGCCGAAGCGCGGCCGGCGTTCGAGGAAGGCCGCCCTCGCGCCCTGCCACGGGTGCTCGCGCAGGGCGACGGCGAGGGCGAGGTTGGCCGGGCCGAAGCCGACGCCCAGGACGTCGTACCCGGCCCCGCCGTACGCGTCGGGCCCGCCCCGGGCCTGGTCCGTATGCCCCGCGGTCCGCGGCGCTCCCGCAGCTTCCACCCCAGCCTCCGTTCCCGCCTCGATCGGTGTCCGCGCCGCCCCGGGGACGTCACCCGGTGCCGACGCTCCAGTCGTCCAGCAGGGTGGACCGTTGGCGCGCGGAAAAGATCGGCACGCGCGACAGCCGCAGCCCCGGGTCGGCGGCGACCGCCGCCAGGAAGTTCGTGTAGTGCTCGCAGAACGCCTCCGCCGTCGCCGCCCCGAAGAGGTCGGTGGCGTACAGCAGGCGTCCGGTGACCGTTCCGTCGGCCCGCTCGCCGAGGTGCATCTCGGCGTCGAAGCGGGTCCGCAGCCGTCCTTCGGTGAAGTAGCCGATGCGCACCCCCGGCAGGTCGAGGAGGTCCGCCGCGGTGCCGGTGCCGCCCGCGTCGAGGTCGAACCAGACCTGGACGAGCGGGTTGCGGCTGAGGTCGCGCTGCGGCGACAGCTCCCGCACGATCCGGTCGAAGGGCACGTGCTGGTGCGCGTGCGCGGACAGCAGGGCCTCCCGTGCCCGGTCCACCATGACGGTGAACGCCGGGTCGTCCCCGAGCCGGGCGGTGATCGGCAGGGAGTTGGCGAAGAACCCGACGAGCCTCTCGTACGCCACCTTCATCCGGCCGTTGACCGGACAGCCGACCGTCAGGTCGCTCGCACCGGTGTAGCGCGACAGGAGGCCCTGGAAGGCGGCCAGGCAGGTCATGAAGAGGGAGGCGCCGCGGTCGGCGGACAGCTCGCGCAGCCGGTCCGCGGTCCGCGCGTCGACGTGGACCGCGGCCTCGCCCGCCCGGTACGTCGGCTCCTTCGGCCGCTCGTGGTCGGCGGGCAGTTCCAGCACGGGCGGCACGCCGTCCAGGGTCTCCCGCCAGTGGCCGAGGGCCCGTTCGTACACGGGGGTGCCGGCCAGCCCGCTCTGCCAGACGGCGAAGTCCGCGTACTGGGCGCCGAGCGGGGGCAGGCCGGGTGCCGCGGCGCCGGTGCCGGCCGGATCGGGGGTGCCGGCCGGATCGGGGGTGCCGGTGCCCGTCTCGGCCCGGTAGGCCGCGGACAGCTCGCCGGTCAGGATCGTCAGGGACTCCCGGTCGAACGCGATGTGGTGGACCACGACGCCCAGGACGTGGTCGTCCGGCCCCAGCCGGGCCAGCCACACCCGGAGCGGGCCCTGCGTGTCGAGCCGGAACCGGTGGTCGGCCTCCTGGCCGGCGAGCCGCAGGGCCGCCTGCGCCGGATCGGGCGCCGAGCCGAGGTCGTACCGGGTGACCGGTGTCCTCCCCGGCGCCTCCGGCCCCGCATCCGTCCCCACCTCCGGCCCCGCGTCCAGCACCCGCTGGAAGGGCTCGCCCGCCTCGTCGGCCGGGTAGCAGGTGCGCAGCACCTCGTGCCGTCGCACCACGCGGTGGACCGCGCGTTCCAGCGCGTCGGCGTCCAGGGGGCCGAGCAGCCGGTACGCGGTGGACACGTTGTAGGCGGGGCCGCCCCGGGTGAGCTGGTGGAGGAACCAGAGCCGGCGCTGGGCCGGGGCGAGCGGCGGGCGGTCGGGGCGTGGGGCCGGGGTCTCCGGCGGGGGCGCCGCCAGGCCGGCCAGCCGTCGTTCCATGAGTACACGGGCGGCTTCGGAAAGATTGCCCGTCACATTCCGCTCCCTTTTCGGTCGGCACTTCCGCAAGCTGGACGATACGCTTCCCCGGCATCTGGCACAAGGGATTACGACGCCCTCGACAATTCCCGTTCCGGATGCCTACACTCCATCGCCGGTGAGTTCTCTCCACCACGAGTCCGGGAGGTTTCGAATGGCCGACGACCGCACCTACCAGGTTGTGGTGAACCACGAGGAGCAGTACTCGATCTGGGACTCCGAGATGGATGTTCCCGCAGGCTGGAGCCCGGTCGGGGTATCCGGGAGCAAGGCGGACTGCCTCGCCCACATCGAACGGACCTGGACCGACATCACCCCGCTGAGCGTACGGAAGAAGTATTCCGTGGCCACTTCCTGAGGAAATTTGTCCGGGCATCACGGATACCGCCGCGACATGGCGTCGCGGCGGTATCTCCGTGTTTCCGCCCTAGGGATTCAAGGCCGCGTCTATTTCACTCTCGGTCATCCCGGCAATCGATTCGAGGACGAGTTCCTCGATCGCGGCGCACTGCTCGGCGACGGTACGGAAGTCGAATACGGACCGCACCGGGAAGTCGATTCCGAAGACCTCCCGGACCCGTACCGCCAGCCGGGCCGCGGACAGCGAGGTGCCGCCCGAGGCGAAGAAGTCGTCCTCGACCCCCGGTGGAGGCCCGGGCAGCACCTCCGACCAGAGTCCGTGCACCGCCGACTCGGCCGGGGTGCGGGGCGCCACCGCCGGGCCGGCCCCGGCCGCCGACGGCGGGCGCAGCGCCCCGCGGTCGATCTTGCCGGTGGCGGTCAGCGGCAGGCTCTCCAGGCGGACGAAGACGGCGGGCACCAGGTGCGAGGGCACCTCCCGGCGCAGCCGGGCGCGCAGTTCCGCGTCGCCCGGAGCGCTCGGGTCGCACACCAGGTGGGCGGCGAGCATCCGCGCTCCCTCGGGGCCGGCCGCGGTGACCACCGCCTGCCGCACGCCCGGGCAGCGCAGCAGCACGGCCTCCACCTCGGCGGGCTCCACCCGGTGTCCGCTGACCTTCAGCTGGCCGTCGGCCCGGCCCCGGAAGCGCAGGGTGCCGTCGGCCGACCAGTGCGCCAGGTCCCCGGTGCGGTACATCCGCGCTCCCGGTTCCGGGGCGAACGGGTCCGGCCGGAACCGTTCGGCGGTCAGCCCGGGCCGGCCCGGGTAGCCGCGGGAGACCAGGGCGCCGCCGAGCCACAGTTCGCCGCGGACCCCGCGGGGCACCAGGTTCAGCCGGTCGTCGAGGAGGTAGGCCCGCACCCCGGCGATCGGCCGGCCGATGGAGCGCTCCGGCCAGGGTGGTGCGAGGGCGTCCGTCGCGGTCGCGACCACGGTGTTCTCGGTGGGGCCGTAGTGGTTGAACACCGGGATGCCCGGGGCGTCCTCGGCGCGCGGGCGGAACAGGTCGCCTCCGGTCAGCAGCCGCCGCAGCGGGGTGCGCCGGCCGAGCGGCTCGCGGATCAGCAGTTCCGCGGACGGGGTGGGGACGAAGACGGAGCCGGTGCCCGAGGCGGCCAGCCGTTCCAGCAGGCGCGACGGCGTGCGCACCTCCTCCGCCGAGCACACCTCCAGCCGCGCGCCGCTCGCCAGTGCCGCCCAGATCTCCCAGGCGGCGGCGTCGAAGGAGGATCCGGCGGTCTGGGCCACGGCCGTCCCCTCGCTCACCGGGTACCGGTCCAGGTGCCAGTCGAGGAGCCGGGTGAAGGTGCGGTGGGTGACGCCGACGCCCTTCGGCAGGCCGGTGGAACCGGAGGTGTAGACCACGTAGAGGAGCCGGTCCGGGTCGGGTGCCGTGGCCGGGCCGTGCACGGACGGCCCGGCGGACGGGTCGGCGGACGGGCCGGGCGCCTCCGCCGGACCGTCGACGCGGACCAGGCGCACCCCGGTCGCGGCGGTCAGCCGCTCGGTCCGGGCGTCCCCGAGCACCGCGACGGCGCCGGAGTCGCGCAGCAGGTACGCGATCCGCTCGGCCGGGAGCTCCGGGTCGACCGGCAGGTAGGCCGCGCCCGAGCGGACGACGCCCAGCAGGGCGCAGACCAGTTCGGGCCCGCGCGGCAGGCAGACCGCGACCACCCGTTCGGGCCCGGCTCCCAGCTCCCGGACGGTCCGGGCGATCCGCCGGGCGCGTTCGTCGAGCCGGCGGTAGGTGAGCCGGCGCTCTCCGGCGCCGACGGCGACCGCGTCCGGGACCCGGGCCACCACCCGGTCCACGTGCGCGTCCACCGTCGCCGGACCGCGGGGTGCGGTGGGCCCGGTGCCCAGTTCCAGCAGCCGGGCGCGTTCGGCTCCGGCCGTGACGAGCGGGATCGAGTCCAGCGGCCGGCCCGGTTCGGCGGCCGCCGCGGCGAGCAGCGCGGCGTAGTGCCCGGCCAGCCGCTCGGCGCTCTCCCGGTCGAACAGGTCCGCCGCGTACAGCAGTCGACCGGTCAGGGCGGCCCCGTCGGGGCGCAGGTGCAGTTCGGTGTCGAAGCGGGTGGTGGTCTCCGGGGCGGGGACCGGCCGGACCCGGATGCCGGGGAGGATCAGCGCCGGCCGGTCCAGTTCCGGGTCCGCGAGGTCGAACCAGTGCTGGAAGAGCGGGTTGCGGTGGGCCTCGCGGGTCACTCCGAGCCCGGCGACGAGCTGGTCCAGCGGCAGGTCCTGGTGGTCCAGGGCCTGCAGCAGCCGGTCCCTGGTCCGCCGCGTCAGCTCGTCGAGCGACGGGGACCCGTCGAGGTCCCCGCGCAGCGGTACGGAGTGGGTGAAGAACCCGATGGCGTGCTCGACCGCCGGATCCTCGCGGCCGGCGAACGGCACTCCCACCAGGACGTCCCGGACGTCGGCGTAGCGGCCCAGGAGGTGCTGGTGGACGGCGAGGGCCACGCAGAACAGGGTGGTCCGGTGCGCCGCCGCGACGCGGTGCAGGGCGGCGGTGACCTCCTCGGGGACGTGGAGGTCCACCTGTCCGGCGCGGATGCCGGGCTCGGCCGGGCGCGGGCGGTCGGACGGCAGCTCCAGCACGTGCGGCGCGCCGTCGAGTGCGGCGCGCCAGTGCGCCAGCAGCCGGTCCCGTTCGGCCGGGGTGAGCGCGGCGCGCTGCCGGGCCGTGTGGGCGGTGCGGTCCGGGTCGGACGTGGCCGTCGGTGCCGGCCGGCCGCCCGTCAACTGCCGGTACTGCGCTGACAGTTCCCGTTCCAGGATGCCCCGGGACACTCCGTCGAAGGCGATGTGGTGCACCTGGACGTGGAGGAGGAAGCGCTGTTCGGCCAGCCGGAACAGCACGGCCCGCAGCCAGGGCGCCGCGGTGAGGTCCATGGGGGTGGCCAGCAGGGTCCGCACGGCCTCGTCGGCGGCCCGGTCAGGGTCCGGGGCGCCGCTCAGGTCGGCCCGTTCCAGGCGCACGGTCGTGGCGGCCTCGGCGACGGGGACGGGCCGTCCGGCGGTGGTGTCGATCCGGGACCGCAGCACCGGGTGGCGTTCGGCCACCGCCCGCAGTGCGCGCTCCAGCAGGTCGGCGTCCACCGGGCCGTCCAGCAGGCGGCTGAACGGTGTCAGGTAGCCGGTACTGCCGGGAGAGAGCTGGTCGAGGAACCAGAGGCGCTCCTGGGCGAAGGACAGCACGGGCCGTGCGTCCGGCTCGCCGGCCGTCGGCCGCGCCGTCCGCCGCGCCGTCATCCGCGCTCCCCGCGCAGCCGGCGCGCCTCCTGCGCCAGCCCGGCGGCGGTCGGCCGTTCGAAGACCGCCCGCAGGGGCAGCTGCACGCCGAGTTCGGCGCGCAGCCGATGCACCACCTGGGTCACCAGCAGGGAGTGGCCGCCGAGCCGGAAGAAGTCGTCTGTGACGCCGATCCGGTCCCGGCCGAGGGCCTGGGCCAGGATCCGCGCCGCCGTCCGTTCGGTCTCGTCGCGCGGCGCGACCCAGGGCCGGTCGCCGCCGTCCGGCAGCGGCAGGGCCCTGCGGTCCACCTTGCCGGTGCCGGTCATCGGGAACTCCGGGAGGACGACGTAGCGGCTCGGCACCATCGGTGCGGGCAGCCGCACCGCGAGGTACTCCCGGAGGTCGTCCGGGGTGGGGGGTTCGCCGTCGGCGGTCAGGTAGGCCGCCAGGTAGGCGTCCCGGCCCTCGCCGATCCGGACGACGACGGCGCGTTCCACGTCGGTCCGCTCGCGCAGCAGGGCCTCGATCTCGCCGGGTTCGACGCGGTAGCCGTGCAGTTTGATCTGGAAGTCGGCCCGGCCCAGGTACTCCAGCACCCCGCCGGGCCGCCAGCGTCCGAGGTCACCGGTGCGGTACATCCGGGCGCCGGGCGTCTTCGCGTACGGGTCGGGCAGGAAGGCGGCGGCGGTCAGGTCCGGGCGGCCGGCGTAGCCGCGGGCGAGCGGGCCGCCGCCGACGTAGATCTCCCCCTGCACGTTCGGCGGTACGGGTGAGAGGTGGTCGTCGAGGACGTAGATCCGCGCCCCGGACATCGGTCGTCCGGTCAGCGGGTGGTCGGGCCATTCGGCGGCCGGGGCGGTCAGCCGGGGGGCGGTGACCACGTTCACCTCGGTCGAGCCGTAGTGGTTGTCGAGGAACGTCCCGGGGTGGCGGTCGCACAGTTCGCGGACGGCCGAGGTGATCACCTGCCGGTCGCCGGTGGTGATCAGCTCCCGGAGGGTGGCCAGCCGGCCGGGTTCCGTCCTGCCGTGGCGGGCCAGTGCGTCCAGGACGACGACCGGCAGCAGGGCCTTGGTGATGCCGTGGCGTTCGGTCAGTGCGGCCAGTGCCGGGACGTCGTAGCGCTCCGGCTCGGTGGCGATCACCGCGCAGCCGCCCAGCCACCAGGTGGACATCAGTTCCAGGAAGGCGACGTCGGCCGTGACGGGGTAGTACTGCAGGGCGACCGGGCGCTCGGCGTAGTGCTCGCGGCACCAGTCGAGCAGGGTGATCTGCGGCCCGCACTGCATGGCGATGCCCTTGGGCCGCCCGGTGGACCCCGAGGTGTAGATGACGTACAGCAGTTGGTCGGCCTCGCCCGCCGGTGCGTCGTCGGCTCTGCGGGCCGGGCCGGCGGCGACCGGCGGCGGGTGTTCGCCGTCCAGCTCGTGGGCCGGGACCGGGCCCCAGCGTTCGGCGTCCAGGCCGGCCGACACGGACCGGTCGGTCACCACCAGCCGGGCGCCCGCGTCGGCGAGCACCGCACGGGACCGCTCCGCCGGGTGCGCGGGGTCCAGCGGCAGGTACGCCGCGCCGGACTTGACCACGCCCAGCACCGCGACGGCCAGGCCGGTCCCGCGTTCGACGCAGAGCCCGACCACCGTCTCGGGCCCGGCGCCGAGCGCGCGCAGGTCAGCGGCCAGCGACTCGGCCGCCTCGTCCAGTTCGCGGTAGCTGAGGGTGCTGCCGCCGGAGGTGACGGCGGGTTCGTCGGGGGCCTTGGCGACCCATGCGTCGTAGCCCTCCAGGACCGTCCGGGCCGGGGCGGCCCGATGTTCTGTCATGGCGCACTCCAGATCAGATCGTCGTCTCGTGGTTGCCCGGGGCTCGGGAGGGCGCGGTGGCCGGCAGCCGGACCGGTAGCGTCCGCGGTCCGCGGAGCATGGGCCCGTACGTCCACACCACCTCGTCGAAGGGCACGGCCAGCTCGATCCCGGGCAGCCGCCGGAAGAGGACGTCGAGGGCGACCTCGCCCTCCAGCCGGGCCAGGTGGGCGCCCAGGCACCGGTGGGCGCCGTGGCCGAAGCCCAGGTGGCCCGGGCCCCCGCGGTCCGCGCGGAAGACGTCCGGGTCGGGGAACCGGGCCGGGTCGCGGTTGGCGGAGCCCAGGGAGATCAGCAGCGCGTCGCCCTTGCCGATCCGCACGCCGCCCAGCTCGATCGGCTCGGTGGCGAAGCGGTACGCCGTGGACTGGATCGGGGCGTCGTAGCGCATCAGCTCGTTCACGGCGGACTTCCAGGGGATCCGCCCCGCCCGGATCGCCGCCAGCTGGTCCGGGTGCTGGAGCAGCCGGTACACCGCCGTGCCGAGGAACTGGACGGTCGTCACGTGCCCGGCGCCGATCACCGAGAGGATCATCGCCGCCAGCTCGTTCTCGTCGCGCAGCTGTCCCGACTCCAGTCCCCGGACCAGGTGGGTGCCGACGTCGGGCCCGGGGTGGGTCCGCTTGTACGCGGCCAGGCCGGCCGTGTACTCCAGCAGCCGGGCCAGCCGGTCCACGTCCGGCGGGTCGGTCAGACCGGTGTGGTAGAAGAGGTCCAGGCAGCGCGCCGGGGGCTCGCGCAGCTCCGGTGGGATCCCCAGGACCTCGTGGATGACGGCCACCGGCACCGGCAGGGAGAAGTGCTCGACGAGGTCGCAGCCGTCGGGGCCGGTCATGGTGTCGACGGCCCGGTGGGCGGTGCGGGCGATCGTCCCCCGCATCCGCGCGACCGCGGCCTCGCCGAACGCGCCCGCCACCAGCCGCCGCAGCCGGGTGTGTTCGGGCCGGTCGAGGTCGAGCAGTCCTCGCGCCGGGTCCCACTCGCCCGTGCCGAAGGGGGCCTGGGCGCCCGCCGAGTTGCGGTCGTCGTTGCTGAGCCGGGGGTCCAGCAGGCAGGCGCGGGCCAGGTCGTAGGTGGTGACGAGCCAGGTGGTGCCCGCCCGGTGCGGGGTGTAGACCTCGCTGACCGGGGCGTGTTCGCGCAGCCAGGCGTAGTTCGGGTAGGGGTCGGGGTCGCCGTTCTCCTTGATGGAGCCGGACACGTAGGCGTCGGAGGCCACGTCGATCTCCTCTCGGTGGTCAGCGGGACGCGGCCGCGGCGACCGCGCCGGCCATGCCGTCGGCGAGTTCGTCGATCAGCGGGCCGGGGGCGCGCAGGAAGGCGTGGTGGTCGCCCGGCAGGATCTTGCGCTCGCACTGCCCCGGCGGGCAGCAGGCCGACCAGCCGGTCATCAGCCCGGGTGCGACCTCCTGGTCGTCGCTCCAGCCGAGCAGCCGGATCCGGGTGGGCAGGACGACCGGTCCCGCGGTCCGGTAGGCGCGGTTGGCCGCGAGGTCCGCCGTCATCACGCGCAGCCCCAGCTCGATCAGGTCCGGGACCGGCTCCGAGCCCATGATCCGGGTGAGGCGCTCCAGTTCGGTCCTCAGCTGCGGCTCGTCCATCGTGAGGTAGCGGCCGTACGGGCCCTCGTGCGGTGCCACCTGGGAGGAGACGAAGAGCACGTCGGGGACGGGGAGGCCGAGCCGGGCGAGCCGGTGCGCGGTCGCGAAGGCCGCGAGCGCGCCCCCGCAGTGGCCGAAGAAGCCGAACGGCCGGTCGAGGTGGGGCAGCAGGGCCGGGGCGAGTTCGTCGGCGAGTTCCTCGTAGGTGGCGAAGTTCGCTTCGCGCACCCGGTTCTCGCGGCCGGGCAGCTGGATCCGGCACACCTCGGCCGGCCCCGTCCGGGCGGGCCACTTGCTGTACATCGACGCGCCGACCCCGGAGTACGGGAAGCAGAACAGCCGGGCCGGGGCGTCCGCGTCCGGGGTGCGCAGCAGCCATCTCTTCTTGCCCGGCGCCCGGCGCGGGGCCGGGTCCGCTTCCTGCGGGGTCATGCGAGCACCTCCGGTCGGGGCAGCGGTCCGTGGGCGGCCAGGGCGTCGCGCATGCCGTCGCGCAGGACGGCGGTCACGGGCAGGGAGCTGATCCCCGCGACGAAGTTGGACCCGAGGTGGCGGACGGGACCGGCGGGCCGGAACTCGGCCACGTGCCGGACGATCTCCTCCAGCATGATGCCGAGGGCGATCCGGGCCAGGGGCGCGCCGACGCAGTAGTGCGGGCCGAAGCCGAAGGCGACGTGCCGGTTGGGGGTGCGGTCGACGGCGAAGCGGTACGGGTCGGGGAAGACCGAGGCGTCCCGGTTCGCCGAGCCCAGCCAGGCGACGACCGCGTCACCGCGCGGGATCCGCACGCCGTGCTGCTCGGTGTCCCGGACGGTGTGCCGCAGGAAGTGGTTGGCGGGTGAGGACCAGCGCAGGCCCTCCTCGACCGCGCTGGGCACCAGCTGCGGTTCGGCCAGCAGCCGGCGGTACTGGTCGGGGTTCTCCATCAGGGCCAGTACGGTTCCCGCGAGGGCGTGCGGGGTGGTGACGTTCGCTCCCAGCAGCAGGCTGTAGCAGTTGTAGACCAGCTCGTCCTGGCGCAGCGGGCGGCCGTTCGCCCTCATCCGGACCAGGAAGCCGGTGAGGTCGTCGCCGGGGTCGGCGGAGACCTCGCGCACCCGCTGCGCGAAGTACCGGAACAGTTCGTGGTGGGCGGAGAGCAGGGTGGTGTGTCCCCCGCCCTCCTGGAACGCCGGGTCCTGGGGGGCGACCGCCATCGTGGTCAGCCGGGCGAGTCGGGCCCAGTCCGCCTCGGGCAGTCCCATCAGCGCTCCGGTGAACGCCATGGGGAAGGACGCCGCGGCCTCGGCCAGGTCCAGCGGGCCGTCGGCGAGCGGCGCGAGCAGCCGGAGCACCAGGTCGCGGATGCGCGGCCGCCAGCGTGCGAGGGCGCGGGCCGACATCGCCTTGCTCAGCGGCTCGCGCAGCGCGGTGTGCGCGGGCGGGTCGCTGGCGGCCATCATCAGGCCGCCGGCCGGGTCGGCGGAGCCGAGGACGGAGAGCAGCGTGCCGCGCTCCGAGGTGTAGCGGGTGTGGTCGCGCAGCACGTCGTTGACGTCGCGGTAGGTGGTCACGGACCAGAAGGACCGGCCGTCGGGCAGGGTCTGCCGGTGGACGGGGGCCCGTTCGCGCATGGCGTGCCAGACGGTGTGCGGGTCCCCCGAGGCGTACAGCTCGGGGTCGGCGAGGTCGACGGTGTCCAGCGCGATGGCCGCGGGGTCCGCGGGGTGGCCGGTCCTCATGACGTCATCTTTCCCAACTCCTGTATCACTTCGGCGAGTTCGGCGACGGTGGGGTTCTCGTAGAAGGACCGTGCGGTGACGAACACGCGGTGGACCCGGCCGATCTCCTCGGTGATCGCGGCGGCGACCAGCGAGTGCCCTCCCAGGTCGAAGAAGTCGTCGTCCACCCCGACGGTGTCGATCTCCAGCAGATCGCCCCACAGCTGGGCCAGCCACTGCTCCAGTTCGCTGCCGGGCAGCCGCAGCGGCGCGTCGACGGCGGGTCTGGAGCGTTCCTCGCGCGCGGCGAGGGCGCGCCGGTCGACCTTGCCGGACGGGCCGAGCGGCAGCTCGTCCAGCTGGACGAAGGCGCCGGGCACCAGGTGGGCGGGCAGCCGTTCGGCGAGCTCCCTGCGCAGACCCGGCAGGTAGAGCGGCTGGTCCGCCGTCAGGTAAGCGACCAGGGCGCGCTCCCCGGTCGGGCGGGTCCGGGCGACGACCGCGGCGTCCCCGACGCCGGGCAGTGCGCGCAGCGCCGCCTCCACCTCGCCGGGCTCCACCCGGAATCCGCGGATCTTGACCTGGTCGTCCACGCGTCCGTGGAACTCCAGGAGCCCGTCCGGGCGCCGCAGGGCCAGGTCGCCGGTGCGGTACAGGCGGGCGCCCGGATCGGGCGAGAAGGGGTCGGGGACGAACCGCTCGGCCGTGGCGGCCGGCCGGCCGAGGTAGCCGTGGGCGACACCGGTGCCGCCCGCGTACAGCTCCCCCACGGTGCCGTCGGGCACCGGTCGCAGCCGCTCGTCGAGCAGGTGCACCTCGGTCCCGGGAATCGGGCGACCGATCGGGACGGGGCCGGGAGAGACCGGTTCGGTCACGGCGTGGCAGCAGGTGAAGGTGGTGTTCTCGGTCGGACCGTACCCGTTGACCAGCGTCATCCCGGGGAAGGCCGCGAGCATCGCGTCCACGTGCCGGGCGGAGAGGACGTCGCCGCCCGCGAGCAGTCTGCGGACCGTCGCCAGCCGGGGGTCGGGCCGCTGCGCGACGAGGTGGAACAGGCCGGCGGTCAGCCACATCGCGGTGACCCCCTCCGCCTCGACCACCTCGGCGAGCCGTTCCGGGGTCACCTCCCCGTCCGGGAAGACCGCCAGCCGCGCGCCGTTGAGCAGGGGCGCCCACAGTTCCAGCGTCGAGGCGTCGAAGGCGGCGGGTGCCAGGTGCAGCACGACGTCCCCGGGGCCGACCGGCAGCACGTCGCTGTCCCTCACCAGGCGCAGCACCGCGCCGTGCGGCACCAGCACGCCCTTGGGCTCGCCGGTGCTGCCCGAGGTGTAGGCGAGGTAGGCCGGGTCCCGGCCGTCGCCCGGTGGGGGCGGCGGCGACGCGGGGGCGGTGCCCGGGGGGTCGGTGCCGAGCGGGTCGGTGCCGAGCGGGTCGGAGGCGTCGGAGGCGTCGGAGGCGTCGAGGGTGTCGGGGGCACCGGGGACGTCGAGGGTGTCGACGTACACCGGCTTGACCTCGGCGAGGAGTTCGGCGGGCGCCTCGGGCCGGGTGACCAGCAGCGCGGCGCCGCAGTCCCGCAGCAGCGCGGCCGCCCGGGCGGCGGGTTCGCCCGGGTCCAGTGCCACGTGGAAGCCGCCGGTCTTCAGTACCGCGAGCAGGGCGACGACCAGCGCCGGCGAGCGTTCCAGCCGGACGGCCACCGGCCGGCCCGGCCCGGCGCCGAGGCCGCGGAGCCGGGCGGCGAGCGCGTCGGCCGCGGCGTCCAGCCGGGCGTACGTCAGGACGGTGCCGGCGCAGCTGAGCGCCGGTGCCCGGGGGGTCGCGCGGGCCTGGGCGGTGAAGCGGGCGTGCACGGTGGCCGGGTGGTCGCCACGGGTCGTGGGGGCCTGGTGCCGGTTCATGCGCTGTCCCTTCCTCGTGGGTCGGAGACGGGGGTGCCGGGGTGGGTGAGCGCGGTCCAGGTGGCGGTCGCGCTGGCGAGGAGTTGCGCCGAGGTGTCGTAGAGGGCGCTGTCGACGCGGAGCAGCCGGCCGCCGACGGTGCCGCGGCGGGCGACCACGACGCACGGTTCGCCGGCGCGCGGCGCGCGCAGGACGACGGCGGTCATCCGGGTGAGCAGCCGGGGGCGGGCGACCGGGTCGTCGGTCCAGCCGCCGGGGCAGTCGAGTGCGCTCCACAGGAGCTCGGCGGGGACCGGGGCGCCGTCGACCGCGTCCTCGGTGGCCGGTCGCCAGGGGCTGGCCACGGTGCCGGGCCGTCCCTCCACCGGCCCGGGGGCCAGTCCCAGGCCGTCCCGGGCGGGTCGGCGGTCCCCACAGGCGAAGCAGGTGGGGAACGGGTGCCCGGTTCCTCCCGGGAAGCGGTCGGCGGCGGCCCGGGCGGCGGCCGGGTCCACGGCGGGTGGCGGATCGGCGGGGGTGCTGCCGGGTGCCACGGTGGCCAGCAGCCGGGTGCCGTGGGTCACCGTCGAGCGCCGGAGGCCGGGGACGAAGGTGAGCGGCTCGTCCAGCGGGACGGGGGCGTGGAGGGTGACGGTGGTGACGGCGCCCTGGTGGGCGGCCGCGAGTGCGGCGAAACGGCCGCAGACGTACCCGCCGTGCCCGCTGGCCGCCGGCCCGTTGTACCGGGGCGGTATCCGCAGTGTCCGTCGCTCAGCCAACGCCGGACCCCTCCCGCTCGGCGACGGCCGCGTCCACGGCGGCGGCGAAGCCCGCCAGGGTCGGCGCGTCGAAGATCGTCCGGGTCGGCAGCCGGACCCGGAACCCGGCCCGGACGCGGGCGATGAGTCGCATGGCGAGCAGGGACTGCCCGCCGAGTGACAGGAAGTCGGAGTCACGCCCGACGCGTTCGACCCGGAGCAGGTCCTGCCAGATCAGGGCGACGGCCCGTTCGGTCTCGGTGTGCGGGGCCCGGTGCGGCGGCCCGCCGGGGGCGGTGGCGCCGTCCCGGGCGGATTGCCGGGCCAGTTCCAGGCGGTCGATCTTGCCGCTGGTCAGCCGGGGCAGGGCCGGGTGGCGCCGGTAGCCGTCGGGGAGGGCGGCGGAGACCAGGCGGTCGGCCAGGAAGCGGCGCAGCGTGGCGTCGTCGGGCGACCGGTCGCCGGTCACCAGGTGGGCCACGAGCCGCACGCCGCCGTGCGGCCGGTCCTGGACGGCGACCACGGCGGCCTGGTCGACGTCGGGGTGCAGCAGCAGGGCGTGTTCGACGTCGGAGGGCTCCACCCGGACGCCGCGGATCTTCACCTGCTGGTCGACCCGCCCGAGGAATTCGAACACCCCGTCCGGCCGTCGGCGCGCCAGGTCACCGGTCCGGTAGAGCCTGCCGCCGGGGGCGCCGTGCGGGTCGGGGACGAACCGGGCGGCGGTCGCGGCGGCGGCCCCCGCGTACCCCCAGCCGACACTGGTGCCGCCGATCAGCAGTTCGCCCGGGGTGCCGGGCGGGACGGGCGCTCCGGCGTCGTCGGCGATCACGGCGTGCACGCCGTCGATGGGCCGGCCGATGGGGACGGCGTCCAGTTCCTCGTCCCCGGGGCCGATCTCGTGGGTGAGGACGTCGATGCAGGTCTCGGTGGGGCCGTACTGGTTGAAGATCCGCGCGCCCGTCAGGTCCAGGACGTGGCGGACCAGGTCGCCGGGCAGCCGCTCGCCGCCGATCAGCAGGTAGCGCAGTGCCGCCAGGGCGGGGCCGCCGCCCTCGGCGGTGAACTCCCGCAGCAGGGAGGGGACGGAGTGCATCACGGTGACCCGGTGGCGGTCGAACCGGGCCGCCAGTTCCCGGGGTTCGGCTTCGGTGCCGTCGGGGGCGACGTACAGGGTGGCGCCGAAGCAGAGGGGCGCGAGCAGGAGCCAGAACGAGCAGTCGAAGACGAGCGACCCCCAGTGGGCGACGGTGTCGCCGGGGCCGATGGGATAGCAGCTCTGCGCCCAGAGGAAACGATTCTGCAAAGCGCTGTGCGGCACCTGGACCGGCTTCGGCCGCCCCGAGGAGCCGGAGGTGTGGAGCACGTAGGCGAGGTCCGCCGGCCCCGGACCGGGCGGCGGTGGCGAACCGGACGGCACCCCGTCCGCCGACAGCAGGTCGTCCAGGCGCAGCGCGCCGGGGACGAGCTCCGCTCCCGCGGTGTCGGCGAGGACGGCGGCGGGTGCCAGCCGCGCCACGTTCTCGCGGACGGCCGCGGCGGCGTGGCGCACGTCGAAGGGCGCCACGGCGGCCCCCGCGCCGAGGATGCCGACCAGGGCCAGCACCTGCTCCACCGACCGGGTGGAGCACAGCGCCACGGTGTCCCCCGGCCGCACGCCCGCGGCGTGCAGCGCCCGCGCGAAGCGGGCGGCCGCAGTGGCCACCTCCGCGCGGGTGAACCGACGGGTCCCGTCGGTCAGGGCCACCTCGTCGGGCCGGTCCGCATTCGTGGCGGCCATCAGGTCCCACACCGTCGTGTCAGGTCTCACGCCGGTACCTGCGCATGACGACGAGAAATCCGTGAAATCACCATGACCCCCGTTTCGGGAAGCTGCGGCGGAAAGGAGGAGAAGGAATGTGTCAGGTTGCCGACGTGGTGGATCCGGCGGAATGCGCCGGATCCGTCGCAATGCCCTCGGCGGGGCCGGAATTCGGCGCACGCAGGTTCCGCACGGCCGGGGACATCAGGACGAGGAAATTGGCGGCGATCTGCCAGCCGACACCGACGGCCAGCACCAGACCGATGCTGGTGGCCTCGGCCAGCGGGCCGGCGAGGGCGAGCCCGACCGGTCCGATCGAATAGGCGCCGAGGGTCACGTACGACATCACCCTGGACAGGCTGTCCGCCGGGACGTGCTGCTGGATCGTCGTCATCCAGAGGCTGTTGAACACCGCGCTCGACACACCGGCGGCGAGGGCCGCGGCGCACACCGCCCACAGCGGCGCGCGGACCGCCAGGGCCGCCGAGGGCGCCGCCCACAGGAAGGTGACCAGGGTGGTCACCACCAGCGGACGGGACGGCCGCCGGCCGAGCAGCACCAGGCCGCCCAGCAGGGAGCCCCCGCCGAACGTGCCGACGATCAGGCCCCAGGCCTCCGGTCCGCCGTAGCTGCGGTCCGCCGAGACGGGGCCGAGCACCAGGTAGGGCGCCCACACGATCAGGTTGAACAGGGTGAACTGGAGCGTGACGGTCCACAGCCAGGTGTGGGCCGAGAAGGTCCGCCAGCCGGCCCGCAGTTCGGCCGGCAGGGAGCCTCCGCCGAGGCCCCGCCCCCGGTCGCCGACCCGCAGCAGGAGCAGGGCGCCGATGCTGACCAGGTAGCTGAGGGCGTCCACCAGCAGCACGGCGGCCGCCGAGGTGACCGCGACCATCACGCCCGCGACGGCCGGCCCGCCCACCGCCGCCGCGGACTGGGCCATCCCCAGCAGCGCGTTGGCCTCGGGCAGCCGGTCCTTCGAGGCGATCTGCGGGACCAGACCGTCGAACGAGGGCCGGAACAGGGCCTCGCCCAGCCCGCCACAGGCGGCGAGGGCGAGCACCGTCCACAGCGGCACCGGGCCGGCCAGGAACAGCACCGCCAGCGTGCCCTGGCTGAGGGCGCGGACGGCGTCGGCCGTCAGCATCACCAGCCGCCGCGGCAGCCGGTCACCGAGGACGCCGCCACCCAGCAGGAACAGCACCATCGGGACGATGCGGGCGGCGAGCACGAGGCTCAGGTCGGTGGGGGACCCACCGTTGTGCAGAACCGCGAAGGAGAGCGCCACGGACGCCATGGACGTGCCGAGGTTGGACGTGACGTATCCGACGAAGAAGACCGAGAAATCACGTTCACGGAAAACCGCGAAACGCTCCCGTGATCCCATCACCGACCGGTCCCGGCCGCCACGGGAAAAGAATTCTCCGGCGCAGCTGCACGCGCTGACACGAAATCCCCCTTCGCGCGACGGACAACCAACTTCCGGAACGTCGTGAGCTTAGGCACCGCCGGCAACCGAAGTCAATCATGATCAGCGCGGCGGGCACAGTCGGAATGGGCTGTTCTTCACATCTTCCTTGGAATCAGGGGGAAGGTCCCGCCTTCTTTCGGCCACGGTGGTTCCCGCCATTCCGTTTTCCGCCGGTCGGCCTGCCGCCCCTCGGGGCGCCCTGAGCTGGCCGGACGGCACCGGTCCGGTGTGGCCCGTGGGACGGAAGGGGCCAGGCGGGCGCATCGGTACGGACGAGGCCCCGGGGGCCGCGAGGCGAGAGTGTCCGGATCGCGCCCCTCGGCGTCCGCCGGCGCCGCCGGGGCCGCCGGCGCGTCGAGCTCACCGCCCACGTCCGCGCGCACCTCACCGAGCGGCGGAACGAGCGCGCACCTCACCGAGCGGCCCCCCGCCCGCCGTTTGAGCCCGGGCGGACCGGAAAGGCGCGCCCGATGCGACGGGCCGGCGGCCGGGGAGCCCTCCCCGGCCACCGGCACGGCCGCCGAGCAGCGGGTGCCCGGGACACCCGCGTTCCGTCCGGCGTCGTGTCCGCCCTTGGACACGGACGGGCGGGCGCGGCCGGCACGCCGTGGAGAGGAGTCAACGTGGCAGTTCCCGGCCGGACCGATCCCGGGTCCGTACTCCCCCCGAAACCGCCGGCCCCGCCGACGCCCCCGACGGCCCCCGAGGCCGTCGCCGATCCGGGCGCCCTCGGCCTCGCGGCCTTCGCGATGACCACGTTCGTGCTGAGCTGGTTCAACGCGGGTCTGATCAACGAGTCGGTGGCCGGGGTGGTGCTGCCGCTGGCCCTGTTCTACGGAGGCATCGTCCAACTGCTCGCCGGGATGTGGGAGTTCCGGCGCGGTAACACCTTCGCCGCGACGGCCTTCGCGTCCTTCGGCGCCTTCTGGCTGGCGTACTGGGGCTTCGCCCACCTCGTCGTGCCGCAGCTGCTGCACACGCCCCAGCTCTACCAGGCGACCGGCCTGTTCCTGCTGGCGTGGACGATCTTCACGGCCTACATGACCATCGCCGCCCTGCGGACGACGGGAGCCGTCCTCGCGGTCTTCGTCGTGCTGACCCTGACCTTCCTGCTGCTGACCATCGGGGCCTTCGCCCGGTCCGACGGCTGGACCAAGGCCGGCGGCTGGCTGGGACTGGTCACCGCGGTGATCGCCTGGTACGCCTCCTTCGCCACCGTCACCAACGGGACCTTCCGACGGACCGTCCTCCCGGTGTGGCCGCTCAGCGGCCCCGCCGCTCCGCTCGGCCCGACGCCTCCCACCGGCCCTCCGCCTCCCGCCGGCCCCACGCCGCCGGCCGGTGGTTCCGTCCCGCCCGCCGGCCCCTCGGATCCCGGGTACGGGCAGGCCCGGGGGTTCCCGGACCGCCCCGGGGAGTAGCGAGTGAGCCGCATGACCGAGCTGTCGGTCAGCCATCAGTAGCGTGCCTCAGAAGCCCTTCAGGACACGAGCGAGTGCCGCCCGGCCCGCAGGACCCCAGTGCGGCTTGCCACCGGGAAGACCCCGATCGCCGTTCTGCCCCATGAGCATCAGGAAGAGGCTCTTCATCGCGGCCAGGCCACGAGCGCGCCGGATCGCCGCCTCGTCGGCACGCGCGTACCGGTCGAAGAACCGTGCGGCCGTGCCCGCGGGGAGCAGCACCCAGGCGGCGGCGAGGTCCCACGCCGGGTCGCCGGCGACCATGGCACCGAAGTCGACGATGCCCGACAGCGTTCCGTCCGAGAGGACGACGTTCGCGGGATGGAGGTCGCCGTGCACCCACACCGGCGGGCCCTCCCACGCGTCGGCCGTGACGGCGTCGTCCCAGACGGCCCGGACGTCGTCCGCGGTGCCGTCGGGGGCGACGGCCCGGAGGAAGCTCTCGAAGCCGTCCGTGCAGTTCCTGGGGTGGGTACCGAAGTCCGTGGCGACGGGCGCCTCGGCGGGCGCCTCCACATGGAGCGCCCGGAGGAAGCCCGCCAGCGTGTCGGCCGCGTGGGCGCCGCGGCTGATCGAACCGTGGTCCAGCGGCTCGCCGGGAACCCACGTCATCACGGTCCAGTGCTTGGGGAAGCGCTCGGACGGGTCACCGAACCGCACGGGGAGCGGCACCGGGAGCGGCAGGCGCGGGGCCAGCACCGGGAGCCACCGCCGCTCCTTCAGCTGGAGCTCCGGAGTGGGGTCCATGCGCTGCATGCGCACGGCCAACTCGTCCCCGAGACGCCACATCTGGTTGCCCCAGCCGCCCGCCACCTCCCGGATGGCCAGCCCCGCGAGGTCGGGATGCTGTTCCCGCAGCAGCTCGCGAACCAGGTCTGCGGTGATCTCGATCTCGGTGTCGGCCATGCGACGTCACCGTACCGGGCGGGGGGCGGAACGGCTGCCGTTTCCCGGAATCGCCGGGGCCGGGCGGGAGTCAGCGGCAGAGGGCCGCGTCGACTGCGTCGGTCAGGCGCACGGCGGTGGGCCCGTCCGGGACGACGGTGAGGGCGATGTTCACGGCCCGGCCGTCCTCCGTGACGCCGCCCCGGGTCCGGTAGGCCATGGCGGTGCCACCGTGGCCCCAGACGAGGCCGCCACAGGTCAGCGGCCTGCTCTGGATCCCCAGGCCGTAGCGGACGCCGGGGCCCAGGAACTCGGCCGGGACGGTGGTGCGCATCTGGGCGAGCTGGGCCGCGGGCAGCAGGCGGCCCGCCAGGAGGGCGCCGTAGAAGGTGTTGAGGTCGGTGTTGGTGGACACGACCGCCCCCGCGGCCCAGGCCATCGAGGTGTCCATGTCGGTGTAGTCGACCAGTGGCGCGTCCGGGGCGGTGCGCAGGTAGCCGTGCGGGTGGGGCTCGCGGAGGGTGGTCTCCCCGACGGCCGGTACGTAGGTGTGGCGCAGGCCGATCCGGTCGATGACGCGCTCGGTGACCTCCTCGCCGAAGGGCCGGCCGGTGACCTTCTGGATCAGCAGGCCGGCCACCAGGTAGTTGGTGTTGCTGTACTCCCACTGGGTGCCGGCGGGGAAGTGCGCCTTCTGGGCCAGTGCCCCGTCGAGGAGTTCGCGCGGCTCGAAGTAGCGGAACCGGATGGCGGTGTCGTCCGACAGCGCGGGGGCTGCCATGTAGTCCGGTAGGCCGCTGGTCTGCTGGAGCACCTGGCGGACCGTGATGTTCCGGCCGTCGATGCCGTCGCCGCGCAGGAGGCCCGGCAGGTAGGTGTCGACGGGCGCGTCGAGGCCGACCTTCCCCTCGGCGACCAGTTGCAGGACGACGACGGCGACGAAGGCCTTGGTGTTGCTGCCGGCCCGGACCTGCCCGTCGACCGGGACCCGGGCCCTGGTAGCCAGGTCGCCGACACCGGCGGTGTAGGTGCGGCTGCGGCCGTCGCGGCCCTTGACGGTGGCGAGGGCGGCGGGCACCCCGTCCTCCTTCACCAGCGCGTCGAGGCGCTGCTGCACGACGTCCGGCCGCGGTGCGGCGGAGGCCGGGCGCGGGGTGAAGGCGGTCAGGGCGAGCCCGGCGGCGGCCGTGGCCGTCAGGGCGTGCCGCACCAGGCGGATGCGGTGCGCCCGGCGCTGCGGGGCGTTCTCGTTCATCGGGACTCCACTGCTGAGAAGCGAGGGGGCAGGTAGGCGGTGGTGCGGCGGGGTGGCGGGTGTCCGGGGTCAGTGGCAGAGCGCATCGTCCACCGCCTGCCCCACGTGCGCCCCGGTGTCATCGCTCGGCAACGTGGTCACCGCGAAGTTCACGGCGCGGCCGTCGTCGGTGGCGCCACCGGCGGTGTAGGTGCCCGGGATCGCCCCGCCGTGCCCCCAGGCGACACCGCCGCAGGAGAGCGGGCGGCTCACCAGGCCGAGTCCGTAGCGGGCTCCGGGGCCGAGCGTCTCGGCGGGGACGGTGGTGCGCATCTGGGCGAGCTGGGCCGCGGGCAGCAGGCGTCCGCCGAGCAGGGCGCCGAAGAAGCGGGTCAGGTCCGTGTTGGTCGAGACCATCGCGCCGGCCGCCCAGCCCCAGGACGGGTCCAGCGAGGTGAAGTCGCGCGTCGATCCGTCCGCGGCGCGCTGGTAGCTCCTGGGATGGGCCTCGTGGATAGTCGTGTCCCCGGGGACGGGGAAGTAGGTGTGGCGCAGGCCGATCCGGTCGATGACGCGCTTGGTGATCTCCTCGCCGAGCGGGCGGCCGGTGACCTTCTGGATGATCAGGCCCGCCAGCAGGTAGTTGGTGTTGCTGTACGCCCACTGGGCGCCGGGGGCGGACCGGGCCCTCTTGGCCAGCGCGGCGTCGAGGAGTTCGCGGGGCTCGTAGTAGCGCTCGGGGGCGCTGAGCACGCGCTCGTGGTCCACGTAGTCGGGCAGGCCGCTGGTCTGCTGGAGCAGCTGACGGACCGTGATGTTCCGGCCGTCGATGCCCTCGCCGCGCACCAGGCCGGGCAGGTAGGCGTCCACGCTCGTGTCCAGTCCGACCTTGCCCTCGGCGACCAGTTGCAGGACGACGACGGCGGTGAACGTCTTGGTGTTGCTGGCGATCCGCACCTGTCCGTCCACCGGCACCCGGGACCCGGTGGCCAGGTCGCCGACACCGGCGGTGTAGGTGCGGCTGCGGCCGTCGCGGCCCTTGACGGTGGCGAGGGCGGCGGGCACCCCGTCCTCCTTCACCAGCGCGTCGAGGCGCTGCTGCACGGCGTCTGGCCGCGGTGCGGCGGAGGCCGGAGCCGGTACCAGGGTGGCGGCCACCGCGGCGGCGGCCGCCGCGGTCACGGCCGCCGCCACCCCGCGCCGGCCGGCGCGGGGGCGGTTCGGACGGTGGTGCCGCGGTGCGTGTTCGTTCATGGGAAAGCCCCTCCGGGTAGGGCGCCGGAGCTCTTCTCGGCGCCCTCCAAGAGGACCATCCGACGGACCGTCAATCCGTCCGCACGCAGGACGAATCCGCACCCGGGAACGCGCTCCGGGTCCGGGCCGGGCACAGGACCGTGCTCCCGGGGCCGTACGGCTCCCCCCGCGTGCACATCAACCGGCGACCCGCCGCCGCGATTCCCAACTTCCCCGGCTGACAACGTCGTTGACGGCCCGCACGGCCGTCGGGCGGTGGATGGCAGCTCTTGAGCGGCCGTGGTGGTGGTGCTTCACTGTGCGGATGAGCGGCGAGGCGGAGATGACGGAGCGGTTCGGTGCCAGAATCGGCCGGCACCGGGTGGACACCAGGGCACGGTGGCAGAACACCGCGTGGGCGCTGGTGGTGGCCGTGCCCACCGGCTGGCTCGGGCTGTGGGCCCTGCTCAGCGCGGACGACGGCCGCCCGGGCGGCGGACGGGCGATCGGCGTGGTGATCGGCCTGTCCCTGGGCGCGCTGTACGTCGCCGTGACGCAGGCGTGGCGCGCGGTGCGGGGCGGGTCGGAAGAGTACTTCGAGGTCCGCGAGCACGGCCTCGTCCACGGCTCACGCCGGGGCGCGACGGGCTGGGAGTGGAGCCGGGTGGTGTCGATCACGATGCCCGGCAGCCCGAGGATCCACGGCCTCGCCCGCCGGCTGGGAAACGACTACCGCTGCCGCCTCGCCCTCGACGACGGCACCCGCCTGCACATCGACGGGCACACCGCGGGGGCCTCCGGCCTGGGCCGCGCGGTGGTGGAGCACTGTCCCCGCGCGCGCCGGCTGCAGGGGGACGAGTGGCAGGAACGGGCGGGCGGCTGGTTCCTCGCCGGGGCGGTGGTGTTCCTGGCGGTCGGCGTCTCGCTGGTCGCCTACTTCGTGAGCCACGCCGACGAGGACGCCCAGAACGTCAGTGCGGGCGTGACCATGGCGGTCGGGCTGGGCCTGCCCGTGTGCGCGATCGGCGTGATCACCTGCGTCGTGCTGTACGTCCGCTACCGGATGTACCGCCCGCGCTGACCTCCGACCCTCAGCCTGGCCTCCCGACCCCGCGCTCCTGACCGCCGTCCGCCCGGCTGCCGCCCGTCGCCGGCCCGGCCGCCGCCCGTCGCCGGCCCGGCCGCCGCTCGTCGCCGGCCCGCAAGCACCGGTCCGTCAGGAGCGCGTACGGCCCCCGGCCCCGGCGGCGTCCCGCTCACGGGTGACCGCCCTGCGGGCCAGCAGGAGGGACAGCGCCGTGACGCCGGCCCACAGCGGTCCCATGAGGACGTGCAGGAGCCCCAGCCAGGCGACATCGCTCCAGCGGTACAGTGCCACCTGCCCGGCCAGGCTCGCGGAGCTCACCAGGGCGATCACCAGGGTCGACACCGCGTAGAAGCGGTGCAGCACGCGGTGGGAGCGCCATCCGGGCGGGCCGCCCACCACCCGGTTCGCGACCAGGCCGGCCAGGGGCCGGTCGGCCGCGAGGGACAGCAGGCAGGCCGCCGTCGCCGCGGCCGGGACCGCCATCGGGAGCAGGAAGAACCCCCGCGCCTGACCTGTCCAGAGGGCCACGCCGGCGCACGCCGTGGCCAGCAGGGCGCCGAGGACCGCGTGCGGCACGTACTGACGGGCTCGCAGCCGCCACCCGAGGAGCACGACGGCGGTCACCGCCGCGGCGACGGAAGCGGCGCGCGGGCCGCCGGTCCCGTTCGCGGCCAGGAACACCACGGTGGGGGTTCCCGCCACCGCCGCGGCCGTGGCCGCCGTCCTGGCGCGCGGTGGGGTCGTCACGCCGGCCCGGCTTCGTCGTCGCGGCGGCGTCGGCCGGTGACTTTCGAGGACGGCAGGCGACCTGCCCTGGAGATCCCGGTGAGCGTGTCACCGTCGACGGTGACGCTGAAGGTCAGGTCGAGACGAACGGGCCGGGTGACGGACTGCTTCCAGGTCAGCCGGTCACCGTCGAGGACGATGTCCCGGAGCGGCAGGATCTCGTCCCCGCCGTGGGCGGTTCCGACCAACTCCCCCTCGTGTGACCGCAGTTCGACGACGGGTCGGACCCGCCCGATGGGCGTGGCGATGGTCAGCTCCCAAACGCCCTGGACTCGGGTGGACATGGAATGCCCCTTTCTCACTCACAAATCGGGAACGGACAGCTGCGGAGCGTTCAGAGGACGGCGGGCGCGGGACCGCCGGGGCGCCAGGTGGTGCCGCGCCGCTCGTGGGCGAACAACTCCTCGACGGCGTGGGCGATCCGCGGGCCCACCTCGCGTTCCAGCAGGTACAGGCCGAGGTCGAGTCCGGAGGTGACCCCGGCGGCGGTGACCAGGTCGCCGTCGTCGACCACGCGGGCGCGCACGGCGTGGACACCGGTCGCGTCGAGGAGATCCAGGCCCAGGTGGTGGGTGGTCGCGTGGCGGTCCTGGAGCAGGCCCGCCATGGCCAGGACGAGCGCGCCGCCGCAGACCGTCGCCACGGTGACCCGCGCGTCCTCCATGGCGGCCTTGAGCAGCGCCGGCAGTTCGGTGTCCAGCGTACGAGCCAGCCGGGCCACAACGGTGTCCCGCTGCTCCCCGTCGTCACCGGGGTCCTCGCCGTCGTCAGGATCGCCGAGGCGCCCGGAAGCGCCGGGCACGAGGACGACACCGGGACGACACGGGTCGAGGAGGCCCGTGGTGCGCAGCGACAGGCCGCCGGTGCCGCTGACCACCTCGCGCGGGCCCTCGGCGCTGACCAGCTCCACGCCGACCGCGCCCCCGGAGGCGGTTGCGCCGGCGTGGAGGACTTCGAACGGTGCGATGGCGTCGAGCGGGTCGAACCCGTCGAACAGCACGATCTGGACGTGCACGTGAGCGCCTTTCATCGGGCGGGAAGCCGGTGGTCACCGGCTTGACCTCGATGCTAGGAGCGGGTGCACACGGCGGAGAGGGGCCCGAATGACACATTCCGACGGGATCTCGCCAGGAGCGCGCGCCGCCGCCCGGAGCTGCTCCCCGACCGCGCCCGGGCACCGCGTCGGTGCGCGACCCGGGCGCCTCAGCTGCGCTCGCGGCTGCGGAAGGCGGCGCGGTAGCTGTGCGGAGTGGTACCGGCAATGCGTTTGAAGCGCTCGCGGAAGGCGGTGGGGGAACCGAACCCGGCCTGGTCGGCTATCCGCTCGACGGTGTGGTCGGTGTTCTCCAGGAGGAACTGCGCCCGCCGGATCCGCGCCCGCAGCAGCCACTGCAGCGGCGTGGTGCCGGTCTGTTCACGGAACCTCCGGCTGAAGGTGCGCCCGCTCATGCCGCTGCGCCGGGCCATGAGGTCGAGCGTCAGCTCCTCGTCGAGGTGGTCCTCCAGCCAGGCGAGCACCGGTTCGAGCGTGGAGCCGCGCGGGACCGGCGGCTGGGGATGGACGATGAACTGTGCCTGCCCCCCTTCGCGTTCCAGTGGGGCGACGGCCAGTCGGGCCGCATCGGCGGCCACCGCGGAGCCGAAGTCGCGGCGGATCATGTGCAGGCACAGGTCGAGACCTGCCGAGGCGCCTGCGGAGGTGAGCAGCTGCCCGTTGTCGACGTAGAGGACGTCGGGGCGCACCTCGACGGCGGGGAAGCGCCGGGCCAGTTCGGCGGCGGCGACCCAGTGGGTGGTCGCCGCCAGTCCGTCGAGCAGTCCGGTCAGGGCGAGGTCGAAGGCGCCGGCGCAGATCGAGGCGATCCTGCTGCCCCGGGCCGCCGCTGCGCGCAGCGCCTCCAGCACCTCCCCGTCCGGCGCGGGCGCGTCCTGCGCACGACCGGGAACGACCACGGTGTCGGCGTCGGCCAGCCCCTCCAGACCCCAGGGGGCGGTGATCACGAATCCCTCGGCCGGGATCCGCGCCCCGGGTCCGCACACGCGCACCCGGTAGGGGTGGCGGCCGTCCGGGAGCCGGACCCGGGTGAACACCTCCAGGGGCGTGGCGAGGTCGAACGGGATGACCTGGTCGAGTGCCAGGACCGCGACGGTGTGCACGACGACTCCTCAACTACGGCGGGGCCACGACGGGTCCCCTGGTTCTGCGGTTCGCGACGGCGTGGTCAAAGGATCAGCCGGTTCGGGGCCGAGGGGGAACCGGATAATCGTTGGATCTGCGCGACCGGTCCGTGTTTTCGTGGCGGAGCGCCGGAACTCCCGGCATTTCCCCGACCTCTGAGAGACAGTCCCATGCGCTCCACCACCAACGCCCGCGTCGCCGTCGTCGGCGCCGGCCTCGGGGGCCTCACCTGTGCCCGCGTCCTGCACCGTCACGGCCGGTCGGTCACCGTCTTCGAACGCGAGGAGTCCGCCGACGCCCGCCCCCAGGGCGGTAGCCTCGACATCCACTCCGGTACCGGGCAGGCGGCCCTGCGGGCGGCGGGTCTGCTCGACGGGTTCCGTGCGCTGGCCCGCCCGGAAGCCCAGGAGTGGCGCATACTCGACCCCGCCACCGCCGCCGTCCTCCCCGTCCCGGGGCCGCCCCGCCACGACGACGACAGCCCAGAGATCGACCGGGGCCAACTGCGTTCCCTCCTCCTGGACTCCCTCCCCGAGGGCACCGTCCGGTGGGGCCGCGCCGTGACCGCCGTCAGCCCGATCGGAAACGGCACCTGGCGCCTGCTGTTCGAGGACGGGAGCACGGAGGAGGCCGACCTGGTGATCGGCGCCGACGGTGCCTGGTCACGCGTGCGCCCGTCCGTGTCCGAGGCCACCCCCGCCTACAGCGGCGTCACCTTCATCGAGACCGGATTCACCGACTGCGACACCCGCCACCCGGCGCTGGCCGCCCTCGTCGGCAAGGGCACCATGCTGGCGACCGCCGACGGCAGGGCCCTGCTGGCCCAGCGCAACGGCGAAGGCCACGTCCGCGTCTACATCGCCTTCCGCGCCCCGCAGGACTGGCAGGTGGCGGCGGGTGTGTCGTTCGACGACGTCGAGACCGTACGCGCGCACGTGTTGAACCTGCTCGACGGCTGGGACGGGAGCCTGCTCGACTTCGTCCGTCACAGCGAGAGCGGATTCATCGCCCGGCCCGTGTTCGTCCTGCCCGTCCCGCACGCCTGGGAGCACGTGCCCGGCATCACCCTGCTGGGCGACGCCGCACACCTGATGCCGCCCGTGGGCCTCGGCGCGAACCTCGCGATGCTGGACGGCAGCGACCTGGCCCACGCCCTCGTCACCGGGACGAGCGTCGAGGACGCGGTCCGGGCCTACGAGGACACCATGCTCCCCCGCTCGGCCCGAGCCGCCCAGGACTGCGCCGAGGCCCTGGAGGCCATCCTCGCGCCGGGGGCTGCCTGATCGGTGGCCGGATCGGCGGCCGGAAGCCACGGCTGTCAGGGGCTCGGAAGGACGTGCTCGGTGACGACGATCGGCCGACCTGAACCGGAGGAACCGCGCACGGGTGTCTAGACGGCGGCCGACGGGATGATCAATCCGGGACGGAGCGGAGGGCTGACGGCTCACCGTGCGTGCTAGAACCTTCGACGGCGGTGAACGCTCACCCGCGACCACCGCCGTCAGCACCGTGCATCCACCGGCCGCTCCTCCACCGAAGGGGAACCATGTCCGTCGCACGAACCGCACGTTCCGTCAGGTCCGCCCTGCTCGCGGCCCTCGCCGCGCTCGCGCTGCTGCTCTCGGGCGCGGCCGCCACCACGCCGGCCTCCGCCGCCACGGCCGCCGCCACCGGTCTGGACGGCGTCTGGGCCTGTGACGTCCCGGCCGGCTACGTCTACGACCAGGTGTCCATGAACCGCAGCTGCAGCGGCGGCGGCTCGTGGAACTCGCCGCAGTTCCACCTGCGCACGCCCGTCGACGGGCTGACCGCGTGCACCAGCACGCCGGCCTTCGTCTACGACTCCATTTCCTGGGGCTACGCGTGCAGCCAGCAGTCCGGGGTGATCTCCAACGCCTACCACCTGCGCACCCCGTACGACGGCCTGACCGCCTGTGTGGGCACCCCCGCCTTCACCTACGACTTCGTCGGCCACAGCACCTCCTGCAGCCTGTCGTACGGAAGCGGCGTGTCCGCCACCACCTTCCACCTCCGCACGCCGGTCAACGGCATGTGGGCGTGCGACGTCCCCCGCGGCTGGACGTACAGCGCCACCACCTCGAACCTGGACTGTGCCGGCATCCAAGGCGTGCCGACCACCAAGTTCCTCCTGGTCGGCTGATTCCGCGCAGAACCCGTGGAACGGGTGGGCGCCCCGGCTGCGGCCGGGGTGCCCACCCTCCCGCCCCGCTGTGGACGGCTGCGCGGCGGGCGGGTGCTACCAGCTGGCCCAGGGGAGGTTCCAGCCGCCGAGGCCGTTGTCGGGAGCGACGATCTTCTCCTTGGTGTTCACGACCCTGACGACGTCGCCGATCATCGAGCTGTTGAAGAACGACCCCGCGGGGGACGTGTCGCTGCCGCCCTCCACGTCCTTGAGCGAGACGCAGCCGTGGCTCGTGTTGGCCTTGCCGAACAGGTCGACCTTGTACCAGTAGTTCCCGTGGACGTAGGTGCCGCTCGTCGTCAGCCGCATCGCGTGCGGGGCGTCGGGGATGTCGTACTCGTTGCCCAGGCCGACGGTCTGGGAGTTCATGTGGGTGACCTTCTCCTTGGACATGATGACCATGATCCCGCCCCAGGAGGGGTACTTGTCGTCGCCGAGGGTGGCGGGCACGGTGGTGGACTTGTCGTCCCGCACGATCGTCATCTGGTGCGTGGCCGCGTCCGCGGTGGTGACCTGGGACCGGCCGATGGTGAACGGTTCGTCCTTGTCGACGTCGCCCCACACACCGGGGGCGACCTCGACGTTCTTCAGCCGGTAGTGGATGGTGACCTTGGTGTTCGGCTTCCAGTAGTCCGCCGGGCGGAAGTCGATCCGGTTGTCGCCGAACCAGTGGCCCTTCACCTCCGTCCCGTTGTCCGTTTCGAAGGTGATGGCCTTGGCGACGGCGTCCTTGTTCACGATCCTGCTGCTGAACTCCACCTTGACGATCATGCCCACGCCGTAGGTCTGGCCGTCGGCGATGTTGTCGTCGGTGGACACCTGCTTGCCGGGCGCAGCGGTGGTGAAGGCGCTGGTGGCCGCGACGACCAGACCCTCGGAGTCCTTGGCCTGGGCGTTCACCGTGTACGCCGCGCCGGGGGCGAGCGCGGCGGCGGGCTTCCAGCCGGTGCCGTCCGCCGTGATCGAGCCCTGGACGGGCTTGCCGTCCTTGTCGGTCACGTCGACCGTGGTGAGCTTGCCGTGCGACACCGACACCTGGAGCGCGGTCGGTGCGACTCCCCGGGCCCCGTCCTTCGGCTCCACGTCCAGTACGGCGGTCGAGGTCCTCGCCGCGGCCGTGGCCGCCGTCCCGCCCGGGGCGCCGGGCGTGGAGGTGGCGGCGGAGGTGGCGGTGCCGGCGGCATCGGCGCTCTTGTCCTTGCCGTCGCCGTCGCCGCAGGCCGCGGACATCAGCAGGACCCCACCCACCGCCAGTGCCACCGCACCGCGGTGGAATCGGTCGTTGGCGCGTATCGCGGCCCGGGCCGCCCGAACAGTGCTCACAAGTTGCTCCTCTAGGTGTTCGCGGTCAGCTTGTGCGCCGGTTCGTCCCCGCCGCAACGGGGGGCCTGCGATCTGGGACGCGGGGACGCCTCTACCCTGTTTGAGCTGGGAAGACGTAACCTTCCTGGGACGCGCCGTCAGGGGCTCGGGACGGCGCGGCCGGTGCTGCCGGCGACCTCGGGGGAACCGTGGGACGGTCTGCGGCGTGCGCGGTTCGCGAGCGGGTGGAGGATCAGTGTCAGAGGGGACCGGGGAGTTGGGGGAGGCACAGGAGATCGCACGGCTGCTCCAGGAACTGAAGAGCCGTTCGGGTCTCAGTTACGGCGCGCTGGCGAAGCGGCTGCACGTGAGCACGTCGGCGTTGCACCGCTACTGCACCGGCGACGTGATGCCGGTGGAATTCGATCCGCTGGAGCGCTTCGCGCGGTTGTGCCGGGCGACACCGGAGGAGCGCGCCGAGCTCTACCGGCTGTGGGTCGCCGCCCACACGACGCGGGGGAACCGGCAGTCGTCCGCACCCGCGCCCGCGCCGAAGGCCCCGCCGGCATCGGAAGCGGAAGCGGCGCCGGAAAAGGGTCCGGTTCCCGAACCGGTCGCAGAAACGGTCGCGGACCCGGTCACGGAACCGGTCGCGGAACAGGTCGCGGAACAGGTCACGGAACCGGAACCGGAACCGGTCGCGGAACCGGAACCGGAAACGGTCGCGGAACCGAAACCGGAACCGGAAACGGTCGCGGGAAGCGTCGTGAAGGAGGACGGGGCGACCGCCCCTGCGAGCGCCCCCACCGTGCCGTCCCGGCGGGGCGTACGCCGGGGCATACTCGCCGGCGTGACGGCCGCCGCCATGCTCGCCACCCTCGGGGCCGTCGCCACGGGGCTCAAGCCCCACCCCGGTGGTGACCCCACGTCCGCTCCGGCCCCGGCGGCGGGCGCCGGACCGACCGGCGCCGTGGACCGGGGTGCGGGCGCCCCGATCACCGTCACGGTCCGCCCGGACGTCCGGGACGCCGAGTGCGACAAGTACCTGGTCAACCGCCCGCCGTCCGAGGTCCCCCGCCCGCCCGCGGTGGTGGACGTCCCCGGCTGGGCTGCCGAGACCGGCGCGGTCGTCGGCCACTACCAGTCGATCGAGCTCACCGTCCAGGGCATCGGCAGCGAGACCGTCGTGCTGACCGCGCTCAACGTCCGCATCGCCCGGATCGCGGCCCCGCTGGCCTGGAACGCCTACTCCATGGGCGAGGGCTGCGGCGGAGGAGTCGACCTCCACTCGTACGACCTCGACCTGGACGCGGCCCGCCCCCGTCCGGTCGTGACCGCCGGCAGCACCGGCCTGCCGGTCAAGGTGAGCGAGCGGGATCCGGAGGTCATCGAGGTCACCGCCGAGACCACCTCCCACGACGTCAGCTGGTACCTGGAGCTGGAGTGGTCCAGCGGCAACCGGACGGGCACCCTGCCCATCGGCGTCCGTGACGGCGTGCCGTTCCGGATCAGCGCGGTCAAGGGCCGACCGCTGTTCAGCTATCCGATCGACGGGAAGGCGTGGAAGCCGAGCGCCTTCCAGGAGTGACGGGACGACCTCGCGGACGTCAACGACGCGGGCTGGCCCGTCAGCCGGACGAACGAACGGTCCGGAGCGGAGCGAGGGCGGTCAGGCGCTGTGGCCGGTGCGGGTGAGCATGGCGGCGAGGTGCCGGACGGCGGCTTCGGCGTCGGCGAGTTCGTCTCCGGCGGGCAGAACGGCCCCGAAGGTGCGGTTGTCGGGAGCGTCCAGGGCGCGCCAGTGGAGAACCGGTGCGAGGTGGCTGCTGGCGTCGGCGAGGAACCAGGCGAGGGGGCCGTGGGTACGGGCGACGGTCACGGCGACGGCGGCGAGGGCCTCGCGCAGCGCGGCGAGCCGCTCGATCCTCGGCAGCGCCTCGTGTGCCTCGGCGGGACCGACGGCATCCGTCAGGGCCGCAGCGGTCTGCCGGACCAGGTCCGAGTCGGCGGGGCGGAGCTCCCACACCCCGTCGCCGAGCTGGAGCTCCGCCTCGTGAACGACCCGAGCGACCGCTTCGAACATGCCCATGACGGTGAGCCTATCCGGGCACTGTCCCGAGTCGTCGCCCGGCAGGCGGGGCGGTCGGGGGCGGAGCCGCCGTTGCTGCCCCCTACGCGCCACCGCGGACGGCCCACCTCGTCCGGGACCATCCCCTGGGCCCCTTGCGGATCGCCTCGGCCGGTTCCGTGTAGGGGCGACCGCGGGGGGGTAGGAGCGGGCTGTACCGGGTTCCGCCACCGTGGCGGACCGGATGCCCGTCGGCTGTCGCCGCACTGTCCCCCGCTCGTCCGCGCGGGTTCGATGCCCCGGCCCACCTCTGACGGTGGAGCCTTCGGTGGGCTTGGCTTGGAGCAGTGCCGTGACCACGTACCAAGATCACGCAGACGTGTATGCGGAGCCGGACCTGAGGATCGAGACCAGCCGCGTGGGCAACGCCGTGGTGTGCTCGCTGGCCGGTGACCTGCACATGGACAACGAGGAACCGGTCCGCGACGCCCTGGCCCGGGCGCTCGACCAGGCGCCGGGCCTGCTCGCCGTGGAGATGTCCGCCGTCACCCTGCTCACCCTCAGCGGTCTGAACGCCCTGCTCACCGTCCGCCGGCGCGCGAACAGCAGAAGCGTGCCGCTCGTTCTGGCGGCACCCAGCCCGACGGCGCGGCGCCTCCTGCGGATCACCGGGACCGATCTCGTCCTCCCCGTCTACCCGTCCCTGGACCAGGCGGTGCGCCACCGGAGACCGTCACGCAGGGTGTGAGCCGCGTCCGGCCGGGCACACGCACGGATCGGACCCCGACCCGGATTCCCGTACGGACGTTCTCATGCCTCCACCCCTGGCCGCCCCGGCCTCCCGCGACCGTCTGGACTTCCCGGCGGGCAGCGCACGGTGCGCGCGCCGCGGCCTCGCGTTCGTCCGGACGACGATGGCGCGCTGGCGGATCGATGCCGACAGCAGGGCCGTCGACGACGCGCTGCTGGTGACGGCCGAACTGCTCGCCAACGCGGCCGACCACGCCGGCGGCCCCCTCGCGCTGGACGTACGGCTCGACCCCGACAGGCGGACCCTGCGGATCGCCGTCACCGACGCGCTGTCCGACCCACCCCGGATTGCGGCTTCCCCTCCGGCGGATCAGCCCCACGGCCGGGGCCTGCGCATCATCGACCGGCTTGCCAACGCCTGGGGCACCTCCCCTGCCGGAGCGGGCAAGACCGTCTGGGCCGAGCTCGGGCTTCCCCCGGCGGACCACCACCGGCCGCCCCGGGCGTGAGTACCTCGCCCTCAGCTGACCTCGCGGCCCCCGGCCGCCGCCTCGTCGGGCATACCCGGGCCTTCGGTCGCTTCAGTCGCTGCTCCCGCGGCCCCGCACGCGACCACGGGCGCGACCGCTCCGCGTATCAACCGCCCGGTCTCCCCGACCGGTCAGCGACGAACGAGGCTCGGACCTGGACCCGGACCGGCTGCGGGTAGCCGATCTCCGCGATGTCCTCGGCCAGGTCCGCGAGGGTGACCTCCGAGTTCAGCGATGACACGAGCTTCTGGTTCAGCGGTCGCAGGGCATACACACCGCGCACGACTTCCAGGTCCACGGGAACCTCGTAGTAGTCCTCGGCGAAGCGCTGGAACGCCTCCGGCGAACGGTCGACCAGGAGCTCGAACAGACCCGTTGCCCCGTCCGGGTCGGAACACCCCTCGGGGAAGTCGATCACCCCGTGCCGCCACCGGTCATCCGTCGCTTCCCGCCACAGGCAAGCCGTCATGCGCTCATCCAACCGGACGCCCCTGACACGCGGAAACTCCCCGGTCCGTCGACACCGAGCCACCCGTGGAATGTGACCCAGGTAACTTGTGTCACGACACATGTGTTGTGTAACGTGTCCGATATGAGCACTTCAGAGAAAAATCCGACCCTCGTCTTCATCCCCTGCTTCTCCGGCGCCCCGTGGAGCGCCGAGCAGCTCGCGCCCTACGGCGACGCGCCCAGGCGGACGCTGCACCTGCCCGAGGGCGTCGACGACATCGAGCGCTACGCCGACCACGTCGAGAGCGCGATCGCCGACCTGGACGACTTCGTGCTGGTCGGCGACTCGTTCGGGGCGAACATCGCGCTCGCGCTCGCCACCCGCCGTCCGCGGGGCCTGCGCGCCCTGGTCCTGTCCGGCGGCTTCGCGGCCAACCCGGTCGACTCCAAGCCGTGGAAGGCCCTGATGCGGACGATCGGCAAGGCCCGCGGCCCGCTCTACCGGCAGCTGACACTGCGGGCGCACGCCCACCGCCTCGCCTCGCCGTTCGACGGCGAGGGACAGGTGCCCTGGAACGAGGCCCGCAGCCGCGAACTGTTCCTCACCAACACCCCGGCCGCCTCCTTCGGCGCCCGCGTGCAGGCCGGTCTCACCGCCGACTACGTCGACGCGCTCGGCCGGATCCAGGTCCCGACCCTGCTGCTGACCCCCTCGCACGACGTGCTGATCGGCGAGAACGCCTCCGCGATCATGCTCGCGGGCATCCCCGACGCCCGGGAGGTCGTGCTGCCGCGCACCGGCCACATGTTCCGCTTCTCCCACCCGGCCACCTACGCCACCGCGGTCAAGGACTTCCTCGTCTCCCTGCCGGCCACCCGACAGGCCACCGATGCGTAAGGCCGAACACCTGCGGTTCGCGATCCTGGCAGCGCAGCGCGAAGGCAACCGACTGCTGATCCAGGCCCTCAAACCCCACGGCATCACCCCGTCGCAGGCCGAGGTGCTGCGCCTGCTCCAGCAGCACGGCACCTTGACCCTCAACGGGCTCGGACAGCTCCTGGTGTGCGAGAGCGGCACCAACCCCAGCCGGCTGGTCGAACGCGTCGTCGCGGCCGGGCTGGTCGAGCGCCGCACGGACGCCGCGGACCGCCGCTACCTCCAGCTGAGCCTCACTCCCGAGGGCGAGCGCCTGGCAACGGCGGTCGCCGAGATCGAGGAGGTCCTCTACGCCGGGATGGACGCCGCCTGCGAGGGCCTGGACACCGACGCGATGCTCGCGTTCCTCCACAACTTCATCGACCCCCTGCCCTCGGGCCAGGCCCTCAACAAACGCCTCGGCCTCGACTGAGCACTGAGCACTGAGGACTGAGGACCGAAGTCTGGGGCCTGGGAACACGACCGCGCGCGACCCGCCGGCCACGCGCCGAGCACGACGGAGCGACCGGCCGCCACCACGCGGATCGCGTCCAGGATCGCGTCCAGGGTCATGCTCTTGTGCAGGAATCCGCTGGCCCCGGCGCGCAGTGCGCCGTAGACGTACTCGTCGTCGTCGAAGGTCGTCAGCACCAGCACCTTGGGCGGGTCCGGCTCGGAGGTCGCCTGCCGGGTCGCCCCGATCCCGTCCATGCCCGGCATCCGGAGTTCCATCACCACGACGTCCGGCCGCAGTTCACGCACCAGGCGCACTCGACGGGGCCGCCTCGCGGCCGTCGCCGTCCTCGCCGTCACCCGGAGTCCGCCCTCCGGACGCCGGCCCGCGCTGAACTGGCCGGACAGCAGCGCCCGCTCGCGCATGCCGAGCAGGCCGAAGCCGCTCCCGCCGGCCGCCGCCGGGTCAGTGGCGTCGGCCCGGCGCGTCGCCCCGGGGATGTACGCGGGGTACGCCCCGGGGCCAACGGCCTGGCGGCAGAGGTGACTCCCGCCGGCCGACGCGATGGGCCATGGTCCCTTCGTAGGTTCGTGGCCATGACGAATGCGCCGATGATCGACGTCCGCGAGGCGACGAAGAAAGACGATGACGGGCCGCCCGCGCCGGCCGGGGTGACCCTGTCCGTGGCCTCCGGTGATCGTGTGGCGGTCCTCGGCCGTTCCCGCGGTGGGAAGTCCACGCTGCTGACCCGGATCGCCGGCTCCTTCCCGTTCTTCGACCTGCTCGACGATCCGACCGCGTCGGACAACGTCGTGGTTCCGGCACCGGCCGGCATGGGCGAGGCGAAGCGCCGGGCCGTCGAGCCGCTCGGCTCGCTGGGCATCGGACGCCGTGTCAAGGCCCGTCCGCAGCGGCCGTCCGGTGGTCAGCGGCAGCGGGCGGCGGTGGCCGCCCTGATGAACAAGCCCGCGTTGCTGCCGGCCGGCGAGCCCACCGGCGCGCAGGCGGCGGCCGCTTCGACGTTCCCCCTGCTGCTTCGCCGGGCGGCCACGGTCCTCACCGTGCTCGGGCTGGCGATGATTCCCTGGCTGGTCTTCCTGCACACCGGGCTGCCGGCCACCGTTCAGGCCTCGCACTGGGCCTGGACGTGGACGGGTCTGGACAGCTTCGAGGCGCTCGGCCTGCTCTCCACCGGACTGCTCCTCAGGCGCGGCGACTGCCGGGCCTGCCTGACCTCCGCCGCGACCTCGGCCGTGCTGCTGGTCGACGCATGGCTCGACACCATGACGGCTGCCCCGGGTTCGGACTTCGAGCTGGCGGTACTGATGGCCCTCTTCGCCGAGTTGCCGCTGGCGGTGGCCTGCGGAGTTCTCGCGACCAGGACCTTCCCTCGGCCGGGCCGCTGAGCGGAAGAGCTCGTGACGCGACCGGCGCCTGCGCTCCGGTCCGTCTCGGGAAGTCCCCGGTCTGCCGCAACGGCGGTCCACGGGCAGTTCGTTCGGCCCGCTCGGGCCGAGTGCCGACAAAGTCGGCGCACCGGCGCAAGCAGATTACCCACCAACACAACTGATGGACCATCAGAGCTTCTTCGATGGCCAAAGAGGATATTCCAGGAGGAATGATGAGGAATTCGCGGGCATTGATCGGCGCGGGCGCTGCCGCCGCCGTCGCCACCTGGTGGTTCACCGACTCCGCGCCGTACCCGTACTCTCAGCGCTGGCTGCTCGACCTGCCGCTGCCGTTCCTGACTCTGAAGCGCCTGGACCACGTGCTGCAGGCCCGGGAGGGCGAGAGGATCCTGGAGATCGGCCCCGGAACCGGCCTGCAGTCGCTGCACGTCGCACCGCAGCTGGGCCCGGACGGCCGGCTGGACATCGTGGACATCCAGCAGGAGATGCTCGACCACGTGGGCCGCCGGGCCAGGGAACAGGGCGTCGACAACATCGTGCCGAACTGCACCGACGCACATGAACTTCCTTTTGCGGACGGCTCGTTCGATGCGGCTTACCTGGTGACGGCACTGGGCGAGATCCCGGATCCGGCGCGTACGCTGGCCGAGCTGCGCCGGGTGCTGAAGCCGTTCGGGCGGCTGGTGGTCGGCGAGTTCTTCGACCGGCATCAGATCCGGCCGTCCTCGCTGATCGGCCTGGCGGAGGGAGCCGGGCTGCGGGTCGCCCGGCTGTACGGTCCGCCGTTCGCGTACTACGCGGTGCTGCGTCCGATCGACGCATGACACCGCTCGGCGGTTCCCGCCCGGCCGAACCGTCGACCGAACGGCCGCAGCCGTAGCCGTAGCCGTAGCCGTAGCCGCAGCGGCTCACACCGAGATCATCCAGGCTCCGGGGGCGGGGCGCGCTACCGGCGGAGCGCGGAGATCAGGCCACCGGGCCCTTCTTCGCGCTGGGGCGGGGTGGTGATCGGGCGGCCGTAGGCGGCGGCGCGTTCGCGGATGGTGTGGCAGCTGGCGTCCCAGCCGTGGCCGGCGAGCCAGTGGACCGGGTCGTCGGGCATCTCCGAGACCCACAGGGAGGCCGCGGAGCCCGGTGCGGCGTCCGTGGTGAAGCGCTCGATGACACCGCGCGAGCCCAGCGTCAGCCCCATCCGGCTGCCCGGCGCCGACTGCGCGCCGATCCGGGCCAGCAGCAGTTCCACCGCATCCTCGGGCAGGTAGATCAGCAGTCCTTCGGCGATCCACGCGGTCGGCACCGACGGGTCGTGCCCGGCGGCGGCCAGCGCGGCCGGCCAGTCCTCGCGCAGGTCGACCGGGACGGTGATCCGCTCGCAGCGTGCGACGGCCTCTTCCCGGCGCAGCACCGAGGCCTTGAAGTCCAGTGGCGCGGCGGTGTCGACCTCGAACAGCCGGGTCCCTTCGGGCCAGTCCATCCGGAAGGCCCGGCTGTCCATGCCGGCGCCGAGCAGCACGATCTGCCGGACCCCGGCCGCGCAGGCCTGCTGCAGCAGGTCGTCGAGGAACTTCGTCCTGATGACGACGGAGAACGACACGGCCAGCCGCCGCCGGCGCGCGGCCTCGTCGTCGGGCAGCTGCGGCGAGGAGGGCCACAGACCGCCGGCGGCGGCGAAGGCCCGTGCCAGCGGGTCGTGGAACAGCGCGTCCTCGCGCTCGGTCTCCAGCGCCCGCACCCTGGCCACCCCCACCGCCGTGGCCCACACGCCCGACGGCTGCACCCGCTCCTGCTCATCAGTCACCGCGCCAGCCTAGACGTCCGGTCGTAAGGGCCGGATCAGTGGAGGCGCGTGCACGGCCCTCGGCGGTCCTCAGGGTGTCGGGGCGGTGAGACAGCGGTGGACGGTCGGTCCCAACCGGTCCACGATCTCCTCGCGGCCGAGCGCCACGCTCGCCGGAAACCGCAGCACATGGCGCATCAACGGTCTGCTGAGGAGCGTGAGACGCACGGTCGCGGCCGCCCCGGTCTCGGCCGCCGCTCCGCAGCCCACGTGATCCCACCGGCAGCGGGTACCGGGAGAGCACCGCCGACGCGCACCGGGCCCTGGTCGAGGCGATCGCCGCGGGCGACCCGGACGCCGCCGTCGCGGCGACCCAGGCCAACCTGGACCGCACCCTCGACCGGTTGCGCGCGGCCGGAGCCGGACCGTCGCAGGTCCGGTGACACCGTCGCAGGTCCGGTGACTCGGCGTGGTGCCCCCCCGCAGCGCCGGCCCCACCTGGCCGCCCTGCGGGACGTACCATCCGGCGCGATGCGGGAGGGCTGCACTGCGCGCTCCGGCCCGGGCCGCGGCGCGCAGCCGCCCGGTAGCGGCAGCGGCAGCGGCAGCGGGTCACTGGCACCGCTGGAGGGCCAGGCGGTACACGGTGGTGATCCTGCCGTCCGTCGAGTCCATCTCCATGAAGCTGGTGGCGCTCGGGCTCGACGTGCCCCGGTCGATCTGCAGTTCCGTGGTGATGTCGAGGCTCCGTTCCTCCCCGCAGGGGGCGAAGACCAGGGCGGCGACGGGCACGGTGTCGGTCGTCCGCCAGTTGTTGTCGAACGGGCCCTTGAAGTGGTGGTTCGAGGTGGTGGTACGGGGGTCGCCCTGGAAGCGGTAGCCGGCCCGCTGGGTCGCGGACGCACCCGCCGCCAGCGACGCGAAACCGCTGTAGCCGGCGGACACCACCGCGTAGGTGTAGCCGCCGGGGGCGTGGACGCGCAGGCTGAGCTGACAGTCCTTCCGGGCGTCGGCCGGGGACGTCCCGGGCCCGATCTGGGCGATGTAGTTGCTGTAGGTGACGGTGAAGGCGGTGCCGTCGGGGGAAACGGCCACGGCGGAGGTCCCGGTCGGGCAGCCGGTGCCGTTGGCCGTCACGCTGTCGATGACGATTCGGTCCTGCGGCGGGGGCGGCGGCAGCGGCAGGCTGTCGGCGAAGGCCGGTGAGCCGAACAGTGACGTGGCGACACTCGTCGCGGCCAGCAAGCGGAGCAGCATGGGCTTCCCTTCCGTCGTCCACGGTCCGGGACAGGCGATCGCTGTCCGCGCTCGGGCCCCGGATTCACCTGGGCATCGCACCACACACCGGCTCGCCCGAGCACAGAACGTGACAGCGCAGTCACTCGAACGGCCCGGCAGGGCGGAGACCCCGTTCACCCGCCCACGGGAACGGGGGTGGCCCTCAGCGCGTGCGCGGGCGGCCCCTCAGCGGCGTGCGCGGGCGCCGGGCGGCTCGACCAGGCGATCGCCGTAGAGCCGGGTGCCGGCCTGCTTGACGTGCCGCAGCACGGGTGAGACCTCCATGCTCTGCAGTCCGGTGAGGGAGCCGATGCGCTCCGAGGTGAACTCGAACAGTTCGTCGAGGTCCCGGCAGTGGGCGACGGCGTGGAGGTTCCAGGGCCCGGAAATGGCCGCGGCGAAGGCGATCTCGGGTTCCCGCGCGAGCGCGCGGCCCGCGCTCTTCACCGCCGACGGGTGCACGCGCAGCCACAGGTTCGCGCGGGCGTGGTAGCCCAGGGCCGCCGCGGCGATCTCGACGTCGATGTGCACGGCGCGGTGCCGGATCAGGGTGTCGAGGCGTCGGGAGACGCGCCCCGGGGTGAGGCCGGTGGCGGTGGCGAGGTCGACGAGACCGGCGCGGCCGTCCGCGGCGAGCGCGGCGAGCAGCTTCTCGTCCTCGGCGGTGAGGCGCAGCGGTTCGCGGGCGACAACCGGGGACTCGCTGAACGGGGGCCCGTCGCTGCCCAGCGCCGCTTCCTCCTCGGGGGTCAGGGTGCCCTGCAGGGCGGACCAGTAGTGGCCGCGGCCGCCGAGGAACTGACGGAGCATGGCGAAGGCGTTGATGTCGATCACCGCGGCCGTCCGGGGCAGCCGCTGTCCCAGGAGGTCCTCGCGCTGCTCCCGCGTCCGGGACTGGGTCGCGCAGATGATCTCGCAGCCCGCCGCGCTGAGGGCCACCCAGTTGACGTCGTCGCGTTCGGCGAGCGCGTCGGCGATCGCCGAGCCGCTGCCGGGGCGGCAGCGCAGCCGCACCAGCCACCTGCTCTGCCCGAGGGCGCCCGGGTTGACCACGCCGGCGACACGGATGACACCGTCGGCGCGCAGCCGGCGGTACCGGCGGTTGACGGCGCCCTCGGTCAGGCCGAGGGCGGAGGCGATCGCGGCGAACGAGGCCCGCGGGGCGATCTGCAGGGCCCGGATGATTCGCACATCGTCGGGCTGCAGCGCAGCGGATTCCGTCATCAGGGCCCTCACCATGGCGGCAATCCTACAAACCGGCGCCTGTGGCTCGCCCACGGTGCGGTCCGGACGGAACACTCGGAGCAACGCGACGCGACGCAACTCGACGCGGGGAGACGCGACGCGACTCGACGCCGACCCAACGCGACGCATCGCGACGCCGATCCAACGCGACCCGACGCCAGAAGAACGGAGATGACGCCGGATGTCATCGACTGTCACCGAACAGCACCCCCCGACCGCCCTCATCGTCGGAGCCTCGCGCGGCCTCGGCCACGCGATGGCCGCGGAGCTCCTCGATCGGGGGTGGCACGTCGTCGGCACGGTCCGCGACACCACCGCACGAACGCCGCTGCACGACCTCGCGGACCGCGCCGACGGACGGGTGAGCGTCGAACACCTGGACATCAACGACTCCGCCCACCTCCCCCGGCTGCGCGAAAGCCTGGCGCACCGCCGGCTCGACGTGCTCTTCGTCAACGCGGGCACCACCAACGACCAGCGGACGCCCATCGGCGCGGTCACCACGGCCGACTTCGTCGACGTGATGGTCACCAACGCGCTCAGCCCGATGCGCGTCATCGAAGCCCTGGAAGACCTGGTGCCTCCGGCGGGACTCATCGGGGCGATGTCCTCCGGCCAGGGCAGCATCACGAACAACACCGCCGGCGGCCGCGAGGTCTACCGGGCGAGCAAAGCCGCCCTGAACATGCTCCTGCGGAGCTTCGCCGCCCGGCAGGGCGAGACCCGGCGCTCCTTCCTCCTCCTGGCACCGGGGTGGATCCGCACCGCCCTCGGCGGGCCGGACGCGCCGTTCACCATCGAGGAGACCGTCCCCCTCCTGGTCGACGTCCTGCTCTCCCGCCTCGGCACCCCAGGCCTCGCCTACCTGGACCGCTTCGGCCGGACCGTCCCCTGGTAGACCGCGGCCGGCCGTTCGAACCGCCGTGGCCACCGCCCGGCAGCGGGTCCCCGTCACAGCATCAGGTGCACCGCCGTGGTCAGCAGGTAGGCCACCGCGAACGCGATCGCCGTACGGCGCAGGCCCGTTGCCCGGACGAGGAGGGCCGCACTGCCGAACCAGAGCAGGTCGAGCACCGCCCGGCCCGCCCCGTGCAGCGGAACCGTCGCGCCCGGCGCGCCGAACAGGGCCCAGACCGCGGCGTACCCGGCCGGCAGGGCGAGGGCGAGCGCCCAGCGGGCCGGCAGGGCAACCCGCCGGGTGAGCCCGAACCGCACGGCAGCGGCGTAGACGGAGAGTTCGAGCAGGAGGGCGAGGGTGTCGTCGGCCAGGCGCAGCGCCCCGGTCACCGCGCGCCCCCGACGACCCGCCGGGCCGTCCCCAGGTGCAGCAGTGCCAGCGCGCCGGCCCCGAGCGCCATCCCCGGGTTACGGGTGCGCACCCCGATCGCGGCGTCCCCCGCCTGCACCGCGCCCGCGAGCAGCAGCACCGCCGGCAGCGCCGGTCCGCCGCGCCCGCGTACCAGTTGGTGCAGCAGTACCGCCCCCAGCGGCAGCGCCCGGGCGGCGTACGCCTGCGCGTAGAACCGCACGCCCGCGGTCACCGGCTCCTCCTTCGGCAGCCCGACCCCCGGGTTGATCAGAGCGGCCACGCAGGAGGCCATCGAGAGCGCAGCCCCGGTGGCGTTGGCGATCACGAGCGGCTTCGGCAGCGCGTCGGCGCCCGTCACGGTCCCGACCATATCGGTCACTCCTCAAATGATTCGAGCTCTGAATGATTCCTTAGGAGATATTATCGCCGCCATGAACGCCGTCAACCCCCTCGCGCTGACCTCCTCGCTCTCCTTCCGCCTCGGCACCCTGGGCACCATCGCGACCGCGCGCTTCACCGCCGCGATCGAGGAGCGCGGCCTCAAGCCGAAGCACGTCGCGCTGCTCGCCGTCCTCGACGCCGGCGCGGCCTCCTCCCAGCTGGAGCTGGCGCAGGCGATGGGTGTGGCGCCGAGCCTGGTGGTGAGCCTGGCCGACCAGCTGGAGGCCCTGGGCGCGGTGGCGCGCGAGCGCGACCCCGCCGACCGCCGCCGCCAGACGCTCGCCCTCACCGAGGACGGCCGCGTCCTGCTGCACGAGTGCGCCGCCCGGGCGCACGCCATCGACGCCGAGCTGGCCGCCGCCCTCTCCCCCGCCGAACGCGAGGCGCTGGGCCGGGCGCTGGGCGTGCTCGCCCGCGAGGCCGGGCTGCCGGTCGAGGAGTGACCCCGGGGCGACGGCCCGTACGTCGGCCCGTCCAGCCCGCGCGCCCGGGCCCCTCTCCCACGGCCGTGCCACCCTCGCCCGAGGAGACCGCCCGCCAACTCCGCGGCTGGGCCGCACCGGAAGCCCCGTTCCTTGAGGGAATTGACGCCCCGTCAGGCTGAGATGCCGCCTGGTCGAGGTGATGCGGCCCGTTCACCGTCGACGGCGACACCCGGATCACCGCCACCGTCCCCGCCGGGAGCACCCCCGGCGCCGTCGCCGTCACCGTCACCACCCAGGCCGGCGCCAGCACCGCCCAGCGGTACACCTATGTGGACCCGTTGTCGACCGGCTCCTACGTCTTCTCCGAGACCGCCGAGCCCGCGTCGCGTTCGACCGTGAAAACGGGCGACACGGTGACCTACAGCGTGACCGTCGCCCAGAAGGGCTCGGAAGAGGCCGAGGGCGCGACCGTGACCGACGACCCGTCGAAGGTGCTGGACGACGCCGCCTACAACGGCGATGTCAAGGCCACCTCCGGCAGCGCCGAGGTCAAGGACGGCAAGCTGACCTGGACCGGCGACCTCCCGGTGGGCGGCACCGCGACGATCACGTACTCCGTGACCGTCAACGGCAAGGGCGACCGCCGGCTGCACAGCGCCGTCACCACGCCGGACGACATGCGGTGCCTGCGACGCCGAGAAGGGCTGCGCGACCGACCACACCGTCCAGGCCGCGAGCACGCCGTCGCCCACGCCGGCGCCCACCGACGGCGGCCAGGCACCCGCCGGCCCCAGCCCGACGACCCCAGGGAGGCTCGTCCACCACCAACGGCTCGTCCACCACCGAGGGCTCGTCGGCCCTCTCCGCCCCGGCGTCCCCCGACGCACAGGGTCAGTCGGCCCCGATGGCTTCCGCCCCCGACCAGGCATCGGCTGCCCTCGCCGGCACCGGCACCACCGTGCTCACCGCCGGAGCGATCAGCGGCACCCTGCTGGCGCTCGGCGGCCTCACCTCCGCCCTCAGCCGCCGCCGGCGCCGCCACGGCCGAACCGGCCGGAACCGATGAGCGGGTGGTCGTGGCATCCGCCCATGACCACCCCGCGGCGGCCCCGACGCCGGGGCCGCCGCCTCGCTCCCGCCCGATGTCGGCGGGGCCGACGACAATCCGCCCGTGAACAACGACGCCGCCCACCCTCCCGAGGCCCTGCCCGGCCCTGCCGAAGTTCTCGCCCGGACGCCCTGGAGTGATCTGTGGCACGCGATGGGACCGGCAGCAGATGTGCCCGTGAACCTGGCCGCGTTGCTGGACCCGGACCGGCGGCGGCGCACCGACGCCCTCGCCTTCCTGAATTACGTGGTGCACCACCAGAACACGCTGTACGAGGCGACGGCGCCCGCCGCGGTGTACGTGGCCGGGATCCTGTCCGACTCGCGCACGACGCGTCCGATCGACCTGGGACGTCACGACCCGGCGGGGCCGCTGCGGGCCGCGCTCCTGCGATGGCTCGGTTCGGTGGCGGCCGAGGCCGGCGACTCAGCCGCGGAGGCGTCCCGCCGGCACGGGTTCCCGCCCGAGGAGTATCCGCCCTTCGTCGAGACGAACCGGTTGCTGCCGCAGCTGTTCGGCGCCGTCTGCGCCTGCCTGCGGGATCCGGACGTGACGGTCCGGGAGGCCGCCGTCGCCGCGTGCGTCCCCCTCGTCGACGACGCGCGCCTGCGGCGGCACCGGAAGGAGCTGATCCCCTTGGTCCGCGGCGTTCTCGGAGCGAGCGCCTCGTGGCAGTACCGGGAGCAGGCGATCGACGCCTTGGAGGAGTGGGGCGAGGACACCGCCGGGATCGACGGCCGCGGTCCCTGGGCGTTCATCGACGCCGACGTCACCCCTTGCTCCCCCGGGCCGGCTCGCCGCCACGGCGGATCGGCCGATCAACCGCCGTTCTGACGGCTCGGCGGTGAGCCCGAGCACGAAGCGCAAGGGCCCGCCGTCCGCGGAGACCGTCGACAGACCGGTGACGCCGGACGCGGAAGCGCCCGGTCCCCCGCTCGAACGAACGGGGGACCGGGCGCTTCCGGCGACGGACGTCCGTCAGGTTGACGGGCGTCCGTCGGTCACGGGGGTCAGACGGTCACGCGGGTCAGACGGTGACCCGTTCGATCCGCTCCGCCTCGGTGGCGGCGTCGGCGGCGACCGCCTCGGTGGCCCGGGTGTTCTCCCGGGGCGTGGGGAGGACGGCCATGATCACGGCGGAGATCACGATGGTCGCGGCCCAGGCCAGCCCGTACTTGCCGACCGGGGTGCCGGACAGCGGGCCGGCGAACCAGTCGCACTTGGTGAAGGCGAGCCCGAACAGCAGCGCCAGGACCCACGAGACCATCGCCTGCCAGCAGAAGCCGCCCACGTACCAGTAGCGGCTGCCCTTGCCGGTGTCCATCAGCGCGGCGGCGTCGTAGCGCACGGCGCGCGTACGGCGGCGGAACATGTCCACCGCGTAGACGCCGATCCAGGCCGAGAAGGAGACGGCGAGCAGGATCAGGAAGGTGATGAAGGAGCCGAGGAAGCTCTTGGCGACCAGCATCAGCATCAGGCCGCCGACCAGCGAGATCACGGCGTTGATGCTGACGGCCATGGCGCGCGGCAGCTTGACGCCCATGGTCTGCGCAGTGAAGCCCGCCGAGTACATGGAGAGGCTGTTGATCAGCAGCATGCCGACGATCGCGGTCAGCAGGTAGGGCACGGCCAGCCAGGTCGGCAGGAGGTCGCCGAGGAAGGAGACCGGGTCGGCGGCCTGGGCCAGACCGGGCGAGGCCACCGCCATCACGGCGCCCATCAGCACCATCGGCACCATCACCAGGCCGGCGCCGGAGACCGTCACGCCGACGATCTTGCGGCCGGAGGCGGCGTGCGGCAGGTAGCGGGCGAAGTCCGGGCCGGTGGGGACCCAGCTGATGCCGCCGGCGGCGATGGTGCCGATGCCGGCGATCATCATCGCGGTGGTGCCCGCGGGCTTGGAGAAGACCTCGCTCCAGTGCATGGTCGCGATCAGGTAGCCCAGCACCAGGATGCTGAAGACGCCGAAGAGGTACGTCGACCAGGTGTTGCAGACGTTCAGCGCCTTGCGGCCCATGCCGGACACCAGGAAGGTGCAGGCGACGAAGGCGAAGAGCGTGACCACGATCAGCACGGTGTTGCTCTTGATGCCGAAGAGCAGGTCGAGCACGGTCAGCACGGCGTAGGCGCCGGTGACCGCGTTGATCGTCTCCCAGCCGAAGCGGGCGATCCAGAGGATCGCGCCGGGGAAGAGATTGCCCCGCACCCCGAAGGTGGCCCGCGAGAGGGTCGCGCCCGGCGCCCCGCCCCACTTGCCGGAGACCGACAGCACGCCGACCAGGCCGAACGAGACGAGCGCGGCACACGCCGCGACGATCAGGACCTGCCAGAAGTTCAGCTGGTTGAACACCACCAGGGCGGCGCCCATGGTGAGCAGCAGGACGCTGATGTTCGCCGCGACCCAGGTCGGGAAGAGCTCGCGGACTCTGCCCCGGCGCTCGTGGTCCGGGACGGGTTCAATACCGCGGGTCTCTATCGCACCGTCGGTGACGGCGGCGGACGTGTTGTCCATGAGGGTGGCTCCGTGCGTGTGAAGCGGGAGAAAATTCGGGCAATTGACATATATGCGGAACTCTTCGCGCGTAGCGCGGGAGTTGAGTCATCCTACTTTGTTCAAGATGTGTCCTGATTGATGCGGTTACCGCTATGGGCGGCGGGGTCTTTCGCTGATATGGCCGGGGCGCCGTTCGCCGGGCCGCCGGGCCGCCGGACGGCCCCCTGGCCGCCGGTACGCCGGCGGCCGGTGCCGGGGCCTGCCGCCCCGTCCAGCACGCCCCGTCCAGCCCGTTTCGCCGACGGCCGCGACGCCGCCGAGCCGGCCGAGCCCGCCGAGCCGTTTCACCGCGGGCGTGAACTGGAGCGCGCACCCGCTGCCGCTGTTGCTGCGCCCCGCCGTATCGGACGGCGGGGCGCAGCGGTCGGGCTCATCGGTGCCGGCTCATCGGTGCCGGCGCAGCGGTGGGACGCACGGGGGTGGGACGCGCGGCGGTGCGGCTCAGCGGTGGGTCCTGCAGGCGGGCTCGTGCCAGGTGGTGCGCACCACCGTGCCGCCCGGGGTGAGGTGTTCGCTGGACCAGGTCCGGCAGCAGCCGCTGCCGCCCGGCCGGGCCGGAGCCGTTGGCCGGGCGGCACGGGCCGGAGCAGCAGCGGTGAAGGCGTCCGGGCGGCGGCTGCGGCGGTGGCGCCGGGTGGGAGTCGTCATGCCGAAGGCTCTGCCCACCGGACGCCGGCGCCGAACCCGGCCGCCACCCGTTCGGCGCAACGCGGCGCGTTCACACCTGCTGCTGGCCTGGAGTTGGAGGTTTCCGCGGCTGGATCACCGACTCAGCAGCCGGTCGCGTTGTAGTTCCAGAAGGCGGACCTGGTCTGCGGTCCGGCGATCCCGTCGGGGGTTCCGGCGTTGAAGCCGACGGCGTTCAGGAACTTCTGCAGCGCGGTGATCGTGTTGGGCCCGAGGTCGCCGTCGACCGTACCGGCGTTGTAGCCCCAGGCGTTCAGCATCCGCTGCGCCGCCGCCCAGCTGTTGGAACCCAGCTGGCCGTCGACGGTGCCGGCGTTGAAGCCCCAGGCGTTCAGGCAGCTCTGCCAGTTCTTGGCCCGGTCGGTGCTCAGGCCGAGGTTGTTCACCGCGAGGACGGTGACGCGCGGGCTGCTGACCGCGGGCCTCGCGGCCTGCTGGGGGGCCGCGACGCTCGCGCCCGCGCCCGCGAGGCTTCCGGCGGCGATCCCGACGACGGCGGCCGCGGTGACGAATGCCCTTGCCAAGGAAGATCGCATGAGTTCCTCTTTCCTGACGGATTCTGGAGGGCTCTGGCGCGAACGCCGTGACGGCTGCCCGCCCGGCCGCCGCCCGACTGTCCGCGCCATGCCAATCCTGGCCGGAAGCGGGCAGCCGAAGACAGTACGAATCCGGACGGTCGCCGCCTGGCGACCGATTCGAGCCAGGTGGCAGGCGCCCTGCCCGCCTGGCCCGAAACCGTCCTTCGAAACGGGCCACCCCACCCGGCCGGGGCGCCGGGCGCTACGGGCGCTACGGGCGCTACGGGCGACGGTAGGCGGAGCAGCGGCAGTACACCTCGTTCCGGTAGCCGACCCAGTCGCCGGCCCCGTTGTAGATGTCCCCCCGGGCCGAGACCCGCACGGCGCAACCGCTGCCGGCACGGTGCCGGCGGTGGCCGTGGCCGCAGGTGGCGCAGTCCGGCCCGGGCGGTGGGCGGTCCGGGAGCGGGGGGAAAGGCGAGCCCGTGCGCCAGATGGCGACGACGGCGACGACCACGGCCACCACGATCAGGATCCCGACCAGGCCGATGATGGTGTGCGCTGTCATGAGTGCCCCCCGTGGCGTACGCGGCGTACATGGCCCTGCCGTCCCCGGGACCATGAGACCAGCCGGCGGCCGCCCGCGTCGAGCGACAGCGGGCCGTACGGGAGGCGTTTCGCGCCGCGGCGAACGGCTCACTGCTGGTCAGCGCCAGGGGCGTCCGGCAGGGACGGCGGCCGTACGGCATGCCCCGCCGCTGGCCTGCTGCCCCGGTGGCGCGCCCGGGACCATGGCCGCAGCGTCGCGGAGGGTGGCGGCCGGCCTCGGGTTCAGCGGGCTCGGCTCCCTGGGCGTCCAACTGCGCCGACCCCAGCGGCTGCTGACACCATCGCAGGGGACCGGGGCCGGCCGGGACGAACTGCTGCGCAGCCTGCCGGAGCCCGCCGAGCCGTTCATCACCGAGGAGAACCGCTGGTTCGTGCTCCTCGCCTTCCTGCGCCACCTGCCCGACCCCGCCGCCCAGGCGGCCGTGCTGCGCCGTCGCCTCGCCTTCCTCGACGAACCCAGCAGCTACTTCTACGACGGTGACACCCCGCTCAGGGCCGCGGACGTCGACGACCCTTCCGCAAGGGCGTGCTGCTGATCGCCCGGGCCACCTCGCGCACCGAACCGGACCGGCTCCGGGCCGCGTTCGACGACCTGACAGCAGCTGCCGCCGCGGCCAACCGCGGACCGGAGACCGGAGGCCGGGCAGGCGGTCCACGGCTGACGCCGATCGGCGCGCGGTCGCGGGCCGCGGCGAGCACGGCGGGCGGTACGGATCAGCCGCAGGCGCACCTTGCGGTGGCTGCGCCCGGCTCGGCCGTCTGCTCGGCGCCGCTGGTGCAACAGGTGCCGGGGACGCCGTCGGCGCTCCTGCCGAGGGTCGAGGCGTCGGCCTTGACGGCGTAGACCTCCCAGGGCTCCTTGCCGGGGCCGTGGACCCAGACCTTGTCCTGGAGGGCGTAGCAGCAGGAGGTGTCGCTCTCCTCGAAGGTGGCGAGGCCGGCGGCCTTGAGGCGGATGGTGGCGGCGGTGACCTGCTGGGTGCTCTCGACCTCGACGCCGAGGTGGTCCAGGCGGGTGTCCTCGCCGCCCTCGCCCTCGATGAGGACGAGCTTGAGCGGCGGGTCGGCGACCGCGAAGTTCGCGTAGCCGGGCCGGCGCTTGGCGGGCTCGGTGCCGAACAGCTCGGAGTAGAAGGCGATGGAGCCTTCGAGGTCGGCGACGCGCAGGGCGAGTTGAACACGGGACATGACGGACTCCCGGATCCGGGGCCTTGATTCGACAATTGTCGATATGGCCGAGGTTGGCACCCGCATAGATGGATGTCAACATAGACGTATGTCGAATCCGGAACTCGAAGTGCTCGGCCAGGACGACGCGGCCGCGTGCTGCTCGCCGATGGTCCGCGAGCCGCTGGACGAAGAGGCCGCCGTCGACCTGGCACGGATGTTCAAGGCCCTCTCCGACCCGGTCCGCCTGCGGCTGCTCTCGCTGATCGCCTCCCACGAGGGCGGGGAGGCCTGCGTCTGCGACCTGACCGGCCCGTTCGACGTCTCCCAGCCGACGATCTCCCATCACCTCAAGGTCCTGCGCGAGGCCGGGCTGGTCGGCTCCGAGCGCCGCGGGACCTGGGTCTACTACTGGGTGCTGCCCGCCGCGCTGGCCAAGCTCTCCGCCCTGCTCCAGGCTCCCGCGGGGGAATCCAGATGACCGAGACGGCTCCGCTGGGCCGCCGGGCGGCCGTCGAGTTCGTCGGGACCGGCGCGCTGGTCGCCGTCGTGGTCGGCTCCGGCATCCAGGCCGTCAGGCTCTCCCAGGACGTCGGCCTGCAGCTGCTGGCCAACTCCCTCGCGACCCTGTTCGGCCTCGGCGTGCTGATCCTGCTGCTGGGCCCGGTCTCCGGCGCCCACTTCAACCCGGCCGTGACCCTCGCCGCCTGGTGGACCGGCCGCCGCGGCGGCGAGGGCCCCGATCTGCGGGAGGTCGCGGCCTACGTCCCGGCCCAGGTCGCCGGGGCGATCGGCGGGGCGGTCCTCACGGACGCGATGTTCGCCGAGCCGCTCGTCCGCTGGTCGACGCACGACCGCTGGGCGCCGCACCTGTGGCTGGGCGAGGCCGTCGCGACCGCGGGGCTGGTCCTGCTGGTCCTCGGCCTGGCCCGGGTCGGCCGCGCGCACCTCGCCCCGGCCGCGGTCGCCTCCTACATCGGCGCCGCCTACTGGTTCACCTCCTCTACCGGCTTCGCGAACCCGGCGGTGACCATCGGCCGCGCGTTCACCGACACCTTCGCGGGCATCGCCCCCGCCTCGGTGCTGCCCTTCGTCGCCGCCCAGCTCGTCGGTCTGGCCGGCGGCGTCGGCCTGGCCGCGGTGCTGTTCGGCCGCCCGACCCCGGCCGCCGGGGACGTCCTCGTCCCGCACGGCGACCACCAGCCGACCGCCGCCGGCCACTGACCCACTGCCTCCTGCCCCGCCCCGAAGACCGAAGGACCCACTTTCGTGAGCACTCCTGCCGTCCCGTCCGTGCTGTTCGTCTGCGTGCACAACGCCGGCCGGTCCCAGATGGCCGCCGCCTTCCTCACCCGCCTCGGCGGCGACCGGGTCCAGGTCCGCTCCGCGGGCTCCGCCCCGGCCGGGACCGTGAACCCGGCGGTCGTCGAGGCCCTGGCCGAGGTGGGGATCGACATCTCCGCCGAGACCCCGAAGGTCCTCACCGTCGAGGCGGTCCAGGCCTCCGACGTGGTGATCACCATGGGCTGCGGCGACGCCTGCCCGTACTTCCCCGGCAAGACCTACCTCGACTGGAAGCTGGACGACCCGGCCGGCCAGGGCGTCGACGCCGTCCGCCCGATCCGCGACCGGATCGAGCAGCGCGTCCGCGGCCTGCTCACCGACCTCGGCATCGAGCCCCTGGCGTTCGGAACCACCGCTCCCGAGTAGGCGCCTTCGCCGCCGCCCACCTCTCGGCCCACACCTCCGGCCCACACCTCGGCCTACCCCTCGGCCCACACCTCGGCCCGCCCGGCCCGCCCGGCCTCGGCTGCGACCGGGCGGGCCGAGCCGTCGGGTCGGCCCGGCCGTGTCGGGCGGTCGTCCATTTCGCTCGAACCACCGCGCGGGTGCTCCTACGGTCGGTTCACCCTTTGTCGGCTCCCGCGAATCCGCAGCCCACGGCGCCCTTCCCGCTGGCAGACGCACGGGGGACCGCCCGGCCGAACGCTTCTCGGTGGCCCCGCTGCTGGGCCTCGGGCTGTCCGTCTTCGCGCTCTGCTCCGCGGAGTTCGCGCTGATCGGACTGCTGCTCGACGTCTCGTCTGCTCGACGTCTCGTCCGACCTGCACGTCACCGTCGCCGACCCCGGCCGACTGCTCAGCGCGTACACCTTGGCGGTGGCCGTCAGCGGTCCGGCCGTCACCGCGCTCACCGCCCGCTTCGCGCCACGGCCGCCGGCCCTGACGCTGCTCGGCGTCTACGCGGGCGCCAACGTCCTGGGCGCCCTGGCGCCCGGCTTCACCGTCCTGATGGGCGCCCGCACCCCCGCGGCACTCACCCACAGCACCTTCGCGGCCGCCTGCATCATGCTGGCGCTGCGGCTCTCGCCGCCCGACCGCCGGGGCTCCGCCATCGCCGGGGTGGCGGGCGGCCTCGGCCTGGCCACCGTGCTCGGCGGTCCGATCGGCACCGTGATCGGCGAGCACCGGGGGGTTGGCGGGCCACCTTCTGCACGGTCGCGGGCGCCGCCGTCGTCGGCGCGGTGGCGATCTCGCTGCTGGTCCCGGGCGGCCTCGGCGGCGGGCAACGGGTGTCGGTGGCCGCCGAGCGCGCTGGTTCCTGCTCTACAGCTCCGTCACCCCTCTGCTGCGCGACCTCACCGGCCTCGGCGGGTCCATGGTGGCCGGCATGCTGCTCGTCTTCGGCGTCGGAGGGTTCCTCGGCAACGCGCTGGGCGGCCGGCTCGCCGACCGGTCGCTGCGCGGCACGATCGCCGCGACGCCGGCCGTCCTGGCGGTGATGCTGCTGCTGATCGGCGCGGGGGCCCGGCACGCCTGGCAGACCGGCATCGCCGTACTGCTCGTCGGCGCGGCCTCGGGGGCCTGGTGCCGCCGTTCCAGGCCTGGGCGCTGGACCCTGGGCGCCGCCGGCGGCGGGTCGACGCCCCCCTGGCCGCCAACGCCTCGCCCTTCAACCTGGGGAACGCGGCCGGCCCCTGGGCCGGTTCGTGGCTGCTCGGCGGCGGCACGGCCGTCAACGTCCTGGGGTACGTCGGCGCGGGGATCGTGCTCCTGTCGCTGGTCGGCGCGGTCGTGGCGCTGCGGAAGCGTTAGGCCGGTGGCGGTGGCGGTCCCCATGCCGGCGCCGGCGCTGACGCCAGGGAGAACCGGACCTTGGCGCGGCTCCGGGCACCCGCGCGGCGGTAGAAGCGGACGGCGTCGGTGTTCCAGTCCGGCGTCTGCCACTGGAGCTCCGCCGCACCCAGCGCCGCTGCCGCGTCCCGGACGGCGGTGAGCAGCGCGCGCCCCCAGCCCTCGCCCCGGTGGGCTTCGCTGACGAACAGGCAGTCCAGGTGGATGTGATCGGCGGCCTGCCAGGTGGAGAACTCGCGGGAGTAGCTGGCGTAGCCGATCAGTTCGCCGCCGCGCTCGACCACGAGGCACCAGGCCCGCGGGTGGGCCGAGAACAGCAGGGGCTCCAGGTGGACGGCGAGGTCGGCGGGCACGGGTTCGGCGCGTTCGAAGGCGGCGTGGGCGGCGCACAGCAGGGCGACGGCCGGCAGGTCGGCCGCGGTGGCCGGGCGGATCGCGCCGCCCGGCCGGACGGTGTCGGTCAGCATGCGCAGGTGATGCCCGAACGCGGAGCGGTCAGGTCGTCGACGGGGCGCTGGTCGGTGCCGGCGGCGGTCTCGTAGGCGAACCCCTCGCGCACCCAGTACTCGAAGCCGCCGAGCATCTCCTTGACCCGGTAGCCGAGGCGCGCGAAGGCCAGCGCCCCGCGGGTCGCGCCGTTGCAGCCGGGTCCCCAGCAGTAGGTGACCACGGTCAGCGACGGGTCGATCTGGTGCGGCGCCAGTTCGGCGATCCGCGCGGTGGGGAGGTGGAGGGCGCCGGGGATGCGGCCCTGGTCCCAGGCGGCCTCGCCGCGGGTGTCGACCACCACGATGCCGGGCACGCCGGACGCCAGGTCGGCGTGGACGTCGGAGACGTCCGCCTCGAAGGCGAGCCTGGCGGCGTAGTGGGCGGCGGCCTCGGCCGGTTCGGCGGCCGGCACGCTCAGGACGGCGCTGGGGATCTCGGCGGGCGTGGCGGTGACAGACATCGGGGGAATCCTCTGTTCTCGCTGATCAGAGCGGGTTTCGGTGGCCCGTACCGGGCTTTCCCGGTCGGCGATGGCTCCATCCTCCGGCCCCCGGGGCCCGCCCGACGAGTGGCGTCAACGCCTTGGGTCGCCAAGATCCCGCCAAGCGGCGTCGGCATCCGCTGCGGGGCGTCGGCGACGGGCGAAGGAACCCCTGCACCGCCTGGTCGAGAAGAGCAGAAGAAGAATCGTGAAGCCGCCATCAAGACCTGCGAAGACATCTGGGGCGACTACTTAAAGTCCGGCCTGGAGTGCGACGAGTACCCCTTCGCCTCCACCGAAGAAGGTGCGAACAAGGGAGACAGGCGTTACTCCGCCGGCCTCATAGTCGGCGACAACAACCGCAAGGGCGACAACATGATCGGAGAGGTCTACTCCGTCAACCGGCTCTTGAACGGCGACGCCTTCTACGTGACGATCCCCCGGTAGCCGAACACCTATCAGATCAGCAAGGAGAAACGGTGCCCCTCCTCTTCGAGTTCCGCACCGAAACCTGGCCCGACGACGGCAAGATCGTGGTGTACGACGCCGACGCCACCGTACCCAGCAACGAAGCCCTCGTCAGGAGCCGACAAGAGGTGGTCGCCGGGACGGGCACCCAGCTCTACATCCACAGCCTTCAGGGCACCGCCCCCGCCGAGATCCTCTTTCGCGTGTGGGATGGCCCGGCGCCGGTCGACGGAGCCTGGGAAGCCGAGGGTGAACGCGAGGTGGAACTCGACACGCCCACCGGATGCGTAGTCATCCGCGCGTTCTCACCCGAGGTCGCCGGCGACTTCCAGGTGCCGCGCCCCGGAGTCTACGAAGGACGCGTCTCCTGGAAGGGACGCCAGGCCGCCGACGACCAGCAGAGCAGCCTGCGCGCCCAACTGGCCACCCTGAAGGGGCAAACCAACTCGGAGGCCGTCTTCGCGGCCCATCACGAAACCCTGGAAACCTATCGGATCGACCTGTGGTGGACCGCCGAGTCCGAGGACGACGAGGACGACGAATAGATCTCCCCAGGGGTCTGGCTCCGCCGCCCACAGAACGTGTCCATTCGCACCGCAGTCCAGTCGATCTGCGTCTCCGACGTCCGGAGGCTCTGGATGTGAGCGCGCCATTCCGACTCGTCCTGCGCCTCGAAGAGCACGTCCCAGTGGCCCGCGCCAGGCGCGAAGCGAGCGGCAGCCCGCCGCATCTCGTCCTCCTGCTGACGCCTTCTCTTCCGCTGCCCTGGCATCGGCCCAGCATCGCTGACCTCCACCATCGCGGCAACGCCATTCCCCTCGGACATCAAGCACGTCGGGCTCGAACTCTGCATGTGAGCTTGTACTTCGCTCTGCAGATGAACTCGTACCCCGTCACCGCCGGCCCCTCGGCCCCGCGTCGACTTCTTGACATCATCAAGGCATGACCCCGACCCTTCCCCGCACCGTCCGAGCCGTCGACACCGATCAGCTCCTGGACCTGGCCCAAGAGGCTGCCGTACACGGCTTCAGCCAGCGGCTCCCGGTCGACTGGCTCCAAGAGCACCTCTCCGCAGAGGCGACGCACTACCTGTTCCCCACACTCGTGCAGCGGCTCACGCACCGTCCCGAAGTGCCGCTGCAGTGGCGGTGCCAGCAACTGCTGACGGTCAGGACCGGTGAGCAGATCCTGGGTCTCCTCGACGTCCTTCCCGACACCTTCGACAAACTCCCGGAGACGCTGGACACGGCGTCCAAGAAGGACATCGTCAGCCGCATCGAGCGAGCCGTGACCCAGCGCGAGTGGGCGGAACGGATGTCCGCGATCGCCGTGCGCCCAGCCGGCGACGAGTCATGACACAGCCGCCAGAGGTACACACACATGAAGCAGCTCTCGGAGATGAGCGAACGCGAGTACTCCGCTTGCGTCGGCCAACGTCCCGGCATGTTCGTCTGCAGAACCTCCTTCCACCTGCTGACGGCCTTCCTGACAGGACGGCCTCACGCCCTGCTCCACCGCGCGAAGTCCCCAGCCGAGTAAGTAGTTCAGGTCCACAGGTCTTGACGGTTGCTCCGCGCAGCCGGGAACAGTCTTCCAGCCCTCCTGGGCTCACCGCCCCAGCAGTGGTGCCAGCGCCCGGCTGAGGCGCTCCAGCCACTCCTCGGCCGTACCCCGCACCTGCGGGTGGTTCGCGCGGAAGTCCTCCCAGTCCACCGGCCGCAGCGTCACCGCGTCCAGGTGCAGGGCGTCCGTGGGCGCCGTGTTGCCCCGCTCGTGACGGAACACCTTGCGCAGCAACTGTTCGGACAGCCTCGTGCCCTCGGCCTCGGCGAGGAGCACGGCGTCGTAGAGGTCCTTGGCCCGCGCCCGGCCGTCGGCGGCGGAGTCGGCGTGCAGCCACAGCAGCTTCCAGGCGAGCGACAGTTCACGGCCCGCCGTGCGTACGACGGTCGGCCCGGTGCCGTCGCCACGGGGTACCGCCGTCCACACGGGCGGTTCGGGGAGCCACTCGTCGCGGGCGAAGTCGACCGTCACCTGGCCGGGCGGGAGGCCTTCCGCCGTCCACGGGATGACGAGACGGATGCCCGGGGTGTCGTAGTCCGAGTAGGTCCAGGTGCCGTCGTTACGGGCGGCGTCCGCGTCGAGCACCAGCCCCGGCGCGACCGTCGGCCGCTCCCGCACCAGGTCGAGCAGGGCTTCGTGCGGTGGGCAGGACTCCGGCTCCGCCTCGGGGATCCAGTGCAGTCCTTCCGGCGGTACCGCCACCGGCCGCAGGCCCCCGGTGTCGAACTCCTCGAACGTCCAGATCTCGTACCCGCCGGCCCCGTCGGCCGCCTCCGGCCACTGCTGGACCGCCGCCAGGTCCTCCACGTGCGGGCACGGGTGCCCGTGATCGACCGGGACCAGCAGGGGCCGGGGAACGATCCAGTCGAGGTCCGCCGGCTCCCGCGCACCGGCCCCCACCCACGCCTGCATCACCATGCTGCCCCGCAGCACCAGGTACTCCCCCGACGGGGATCCGGCGACGAGAGCCAGCAGGTGGTCGAGCACCGCCCGGTGCGCGACGCGCCGACGTTCGCCGTCCACGGCGGAATCCCTCACGACCGCTCCCCATGTGTCCGTCCGCTTGCCGGCGGCCGACGGTACCGGCGGCCACTGACAGCGGCGGCGGGGCGGGGCGGTGTCCGGCGTCCGACGTCGGGCGACCGACGTCAGGCGTCAGGCGGCCGGCGTCAGGCGGCCGGCGTCAGGCGGCCGGCGTCAGGCGTCGTCGTTGAGGCCGCGGTCGGGGGCGGACATGTCCCCGGTGCGGGGTGTGCCGTCGGCGAGGCCGTAGCGGAGGTGAACGGTGCCGGTGGGACTGGCGGCCGGGGGCTGGAGGAGGACGAGGTTGGTGGGGACGGCGCCGGTGTCGAAGACCTTCTTGCCGACGCCGAGCATGATCGGGTGCAGCCAGAGGTCGAGGCGGTCGAAGAGCTTCTCCCGCAGGAGGGTCTGCACCAGGTTGAGGCTGCCGACGACCTTCACGTTCCGGTGCCGCTCCCGGACCTCGCGCACCGCCGCGGCCAGGTCCGGGCCGAGCTGGGTGGATCCGGCCCAGGAGAGGTCCGCCCGGCCGCGGGAGGCCACGTACTTCGGCACGCTGTTGAAGAGCTCGGCGATCTCGCCCTCCTTCTGGTGCGGCCAGTAGGAGGCGAAGAGGTCGTACGTCCGTCGGCCGAGCAGGAGGGCGTCGGTGCCCTCGTACGCGGCGGCGATCTGCGCCCCGGTGACCTCGTGCACCAGGGGCGCCTGCCAGCCGCCGAACGGGAACCCCTCCGGGTCCTCGTCGGGGCCGCCGGGCGCCTGCCCGACGAGGTCGAGGGTCGCGAACAGCTCGATGTGGATCAGGCCCATGCTCTTGCTCCCGGTCAGTCGGTTCTCTCGGTCGGAATACCAGTTCACCGCCACGTCCTGACGGCCCTTCACTTGTCCGGCGGCGCGGTCGCGACTCGGCGTTGACGCGGCCAGGGCCCCGCGGTGGACGCCGGGGCCGGGCCGACCCCGGCTCCGACGAGTGCCGGGACACGGACGTGCCCGGGGTGCGCCGGGAGCGCCGTGCGGTGGGTCCGTCCGGCGCTCCCGGCGGCGGCCCCGGCGGCGGATCCGGCGGCGGCCCCGGCGGCGGATCCGGTGGCGGCCTGCATGTCGGGGGTCATGCGGGTCGGGTCGCCTTTCCGTCCAACCAGAGGGTGTCGGAGGCGTCGCGGTGCGAGCCCGTGGTTCCGACGTGCTTGGCATCGATCTTCGCGCCGTGCTTGAAGACGTGGACGAGGGCCATGCCGTGCCCCCGGCCCAGGTCGTAGTCCTCCTTGAGCCACGCGAGGACCACGCCCGCCTTCGTCGACGGGTCGTCGAAGCCGCGCTCCTCGGCGAGCGCGATGAACTCGCGCGGGGTCAGACCGGTCTTGGTCTCGATGGTGTCCAGGTACGCCTGAAAGGACATGTGCCCTCTCCCTCTCGTGTCGGTGTTCTGGGAGGTAGACCGGCACCGGGAGGAAAACTCATCGCTCGACGGAAAAAATTTTTCGAGCGGGACTCAGTCGGCTGCCGAGGACGGCCGTGACGGCGTCGGCGATCTCGGTGCGCGTGGCGTTCAGTTCGCCCTGGGGGTTCGGCGATCGGATGACCGAAGCCTGCTGAGCGATCCGTCCCGGGCGCCACAGCTGACGGCACGCTGGATAGGGTGGAACCGCGAACCGGCCCCTGACCTGCGGGAGGGGTAGAACGGGCCTGGAACGCCGGAACGGGACACGGGGGATTCGGAGGGGACGGGTGTCGGAGGGGACGGCGGCCGCGGAGTCGGAGGAGTTCGCGCGGCTGCTGCGGGAACTCAAGACCCGCTCGGGCCTGAGCTACGGAACGCTGGCCAAGCGGCTGCACACGAGCTCGTCGACGCTGCACCGCTACTGCAACGGCACGGCGCTGCCGCACGAGTACGCGGCGGCGGAGCGTTTCGCGCGGGCCTGCCGGGCGACGCCGAAGGAACTCGCGGAGTTGTACCGGAGCTGGATCCTGGCGAATGCGGCCCGGGCGCGGCGGGCCGAGCGTGGTGCCGAGCGGGCGGTGCCGGCCGAGCCGGCCGCGGAGCCTCCGGTCGTCCCGGCCATCCCGGTTGGACCCCCTGCGGGTGAGGAGGGCGGGGCGCCGGTCGTCGAAGTGGCGGCGGAGCCCGCGCCGCCGCGGCGGCGGAGCAGCAGCACGCTGATCGCCTGCGCCGCGGCCGTCGCCCTGCTGGGCGCCGTCGTCGTGGTGGCGCGTCCCATGATCTGGGGTGGCAGGAACGGTACGTCCGGTGCCACGGCCGCGACGGCGGCACCGTGGACCACCGCGACCCCGTCCGCCGACGCGCCCGCGCCGCTCACCGTCGCCACCCGCCCGTACGTCTACAACGACCCGTGCAGCCAGCACTTCCTCGTCAACGGCGCGCCCGCCCAGGTCGGGCCGCCCGCCGCCGAGCGCGACGCCCCGCGCTGGGCCGCCGCCCACGGCGCGGTCTCCTCCGGCGAGCAGGAGGTCGCCCTCACCGTGCAGGGCACCGGATCCGACACCGTCGTCCTCCAGGCACTGCACGTACGGGTGACGGCCAAGGGCGCGCCGCTCCCCTGGAACGACTACTCGATGGGCATCGGCTGCGGCGGCGGGGTCGCGACTGAGTCCTTCGACATCGACCTCGACCGGGGCAGTCCCGTCATCACCGTCAAGAACGGCCAGCGCGACTTCCCGTACAAGGTCAGCGAGTCCGACCCCGAGGTCTTCTACGTCACCGCCCGCACCAAGGCCCACGACGTCCAGTGGGTCCTCACGCTGGACTGGTCCAGCGGCGACCGCCAGGGCACCGTCGCGATCGACAACAAGGGCACCCCGTTCCGCACCAGCGCCAACGTCAACCGCCCCGGCTACGACTACCCGCTGGACAACAGCGAGTGGATCAAGCGGGAGGGCGGCTGAGAAGCCCTGCCCCACCTGAGGCGGACCGGAGCCAGCGGACCGAGTCGCACCTCGTACCTACCGGGCGGCGTCCCACCATGTCCGGGCGGCGGCCGCGCCGGGCTGCACCGCTGTGGTCCAATCCCCGGGATGGCCAACGGCGCGGGCGCAGGACAGATCCCGGAGCAGGTCGAGGAACGCCGCATCGTCGGCGACGCGTTCGGACCGGTCCTCGCCGCGCTCGATGTAGTGGATGATCCAATTGCCCGACGACACTTCGAACTCGGCCGTGATCACCGGGTCGTTCTCCAGGAGCAGGAAGGAGGTGGTACTCGGGTTGGGGCTGAAGTCAGGGGTCAGAAGACTGACGTCCTTCATGGCCCGGATCAACTCGGCCGGGGTCCAGGCGACCGGAAACCGACCTGCCACGGCGATCGCCAGAACGGTTCGGCACGGGTACGGAGGCCCGCACTCCACTCTCGGTCACCGCTCGACTGTAGGCCGCGCCCGCCGACGCGCCGACGGCCACCCCACGCCTCCGCCCGGCGCAACCTCCTCAACCGCCTGCTCGGCTGCTTCCAGCACACCGCCCCCACCAAGCGCGTCCACTACGACAGGAGCGTTGCCCTCACCGCCCGGCCCGGACCGCTCTCGCGGTCACGGCTTGACTCCCTGAGCGCATGCGACGACTGACGATGGCGGGGCGGCGGGCGGAGAAGTCGGTGGCACGCGGACCGCCGATGAGGGACGATCGCGAGGTGCACGGCCGCGCCCCCAAGCCTGTGGTGCCGTGCTGACGTCGGATCGATGCTCGGCTCTGCGCCTTCCACGCCGGGCCGGAGAGGACGCGTGTGTCGCTCGCTCTTGAAGATCGCCTGGCCGTCATCGAGCTGGTCTCGTTGCACGGTCACCTCGTCGACGACGGGAGTCTCGACCGCTTGGACGAGCTGTTCACCGCCGATGTGGTCTACGACCTCACCGACTTCGGCCAGGAGCCGCTGTCCGGGGTCGCAGCCGTCCGGGAAGCGGCGTGGGCACTCGGAGCGGCCAACCCCGTCGCGCACCACGTCACCAACGTCGTCGTCACCGCAGCGGCGGACGGCCGGGTGCAGGTCCGCTCCAAGGGGCTGGGCATCAAGGCGGACGGCTCCTGCGGTTCCGTCACCTACGACGACATCGTCGTACGCACCGCCGACGGCTGGCGGATCAGCCATCGCAGGGTCTCGGCCCGCCGGACTCCCCTGGGCGGGATGACGAAGCCCGGCTGACCGGACGACGGCCGCAGCCCTCCCGGGCGGCGTGGGCCGCAGTTGGAGAGCGGCCCACGCAGGACCAGGCCGGAAACCGTCTGCGGCAGATGCACAGCTAGCGCATCGGACAACGTTTGCCTCGTCATGGGACACTGCTTTGTCGACTGGGGGAGGGTATGGCCGTGGAGACTGCCGACCGAGCGCTGACGGCGGACGTGATCGCGGCACTGAGGTACTGGCCCGGTGTCATATGGGCAGGTCAGAAGCATCCTCCGGATCCGGTGGACATGACCGTCCTGCCGCCCTTCTTCAACGAGGTGCTGCAGGATCTTCCGTGGTGGAACCGCGACTGGAAGGTCGACCGTGTCCAGCCGGGACTTCCCGTAGAGACTGGGGATCACCTTTGTGATCCCGCCGTGAGGTTCACCGAGGTGTCGATCCCGGGAACGGTCGTTTCCGGCAACGGCGAGAGCCTGCCGTTCGTGGCGAAGGTCGGGTTCACGGGCGCCAGGCTGATCCGTTTCCAGGCCAAGATCGGTGACATTGTCATCGGCCCGGCCGCTTCCCCTGCCGGGCGGTCGGAGCCGCATCCGTTCGGACGGATGCTCACCGGGTTGATGGACCTGCGCGGGATTCCGGTCAGGGACATGGCCAGGGCCGCCGGACTGTCGATGTCCACCATCCAGATGCTCCGCCGCGGGCACAACCCGAATCTGCTGCAGGTCCGCCTGATCGCCGGGATCCTGGACATGTCCGAAGCGGACGTCAGAGTCATCGCCGGACTCGACGACAACAGCACGCAGTAGCTGACAGGTGGCGGCGTCACCATGCGGCCTTGGCGCTGTGTCAAGCGACGTTCGCCCTGGTGACGACTTCGCGTAGGCGCTCGTCGGCGGCGTGCTTGTTCGGCCGGATAGGCCGGCCGAGCACGGCCTGCCGTTTCTTCCTGATCTCCCGGCGCTCGGGCAGCGTGAACGTCCTCGGCCGTCCGCCCCGGTATTTCGGGTGGAGCGCCTCGAAGCCGTCGGCATTGAAGCCGTGGATCACATCCCGGACTCGGTCCGCACTGGTGAACGTCACCTCGGCGATCTTCGCCACCGGCATGCGCTGGGCGGACAGCAGCACCATCTGAGCCCGCCGCCAGGTCACCACCGACCCGGTACCCCGGCGGACGATCCGCAGCAGCCGTCGGCCCTCGTCGTCGTCGAGCCCACGGACCTGCACGCGTTCAGCCATGTACTCCTTCTGACGATCCGATGCCGCCCCGCACAGCAAGCAGGCGACACCTCACGACGGGGCGAACGTTGCCTGACGCGGCACCAGGCCGTGCTGGCGGCCGTCCGCCCGCCTTCGACGTCGAGACGTACAAGCAGCGCAACACGGTCGAGCGATTCATCCGGGCCCGACGTCAGACCGCTGTCAACGATCGACCACCCAATGCGCGTCCGCCGGCCACGAGCCCGTGCCGACGATGTGCTCCACCAGTCTGAATGCTTCACCAATGGGCACGGTGTCCTGGTCCGGGTACTCGTCATGCTGTCCGTTGGACAGGACGAACCCATCGCTCGACCCGTCGGATCCGGGTTCCACAGCATGTTCGCCAGGATCGCCCTCCTCTTCGAGCAGCATCACCATCGCGCGCTCGGTGTTCGTCACGAAGGCCAGCGACCGGCCGGACGAACTGATCAGCCAGGTCTCGAACCGCCCGCTGCCGATCCTCAAGCGGAGAGTTTCCCGCACCACCTCGGACGACACAGGGGCAGGGATGTCGTCACTGATCACCCAGGTCTCGATCACGAGCACCACGATCTCACGGAAGGATCCAAGAGACCGTGCCGGGCTCCCGGCAGACCGATGCCGGTCGGGCCGTCCCCGGGTTCGGCGGTCCCGAACGGTGGCGGGAGCCGGAAGTAGGCCCGCTGGAAGTCGGTGACGGCCTCCTGCTGCTCGTGCGGGGCGAGGAGGGATCCGTCGGCGAGGCCCTCGGGGCTGTCGGTCGCGAGGTAGCCGTCGTTGATCCGCCCTTCGGCGCACGGGTGGTCGCATGGGCGCAGTGGACTGTCGGGGTGACCGGGGCTTGGGAGGCATCCGTCGGGGCTGTTCGGCACACCACCGGGGATCGATCACCCTGTCGAGGTCTGCTAGCTTTTCCGGCTTGTGGGCGGAGCGGAGTCGATCAACAACATCGGCCAGATCATGGCGGGCGGGTACGACAACATGATGAAGCAGGAGAGCCGATGAGCAGTTCGCCGGCGGGCATTCGCGGACTGGGCATCGCGGTCGCCGCCCTGGCGCTGTCCCTGACCGCCTGCTCATCCGGCACTGGCACGTCCGGCACAGGAACGTCCGACGCCCGGGCAACCGAGCAGCTCGTACCGCCCGAGCAGGCCCTCCGGCGGATGGACGTGCTGCTCGACGAGTCGCTGGCCGACGTCCGGCCGGCCCTGCGGTACTGGGACGACAACCCCGACGCGGTCGAGCAGTTCGCCAAGGGTCTCGACGAGCACTCCCTCGGCTACGCGGAGGCCAACCGCCGACGCCACATCACGACCAGGATCGCGCCGGCCAAGTACGACACCCTGCTGGACATGGTCGAACGCGGTTGGAGAGCCAAGGGGTACACCGTCACCCGGACCACCTCCACCCCGCCCACCAGCGTCGCCACCGCTCCGGACGGCGCGGGCGTCGGCATCACCGTCCACTCCTCCGGGACCATCGACATCGCGGCGCACGTCGCCCCCGTCCCCGTGGTCCGCGGCGCCTTCGGAACCCCCACCCCGGTTCCGACCATGCCCAACGGCAACCCCGACGACGTCCCCCAGTACGACGACCCCTTCTGGTCCACCTGACCTGCTGTCACGGCATCGGCAGGCGGGCCTGAACCGTCCTTCGACCGGATCGCCGTACGATCCCACACCGGGTCGAAGGCGGCACGACCCTCTTCCGGGACGGCGGCGGACGGCGGCGGATTGGCGCGCCGGTAGGCGCGCCCAAGCCGGGTCAGTCACGTCCGAGCGCACCCAGGGCGCGCCCGGCTATGTCGTCGTGCGTGCCGGCCGCGTCGACCGTGGCGAGGAGGCCTTGAGCGGCGTAGTGCCGGATGACGGGTTGCACCATCGCCTCGTACGCCCTGAGCCGCCCCCGGACTCGTTCCTCCGAATCGTCCTCGCGTCGGTACAGGACCGGGCCGCCGCCCCAGGGGCTGCAGGCTGCCTGGCGGCGAATGCGGCACTCCGTCTCCCCCGCGGAAAGGCGCAGGAACAACGCGGCGTCGAGCGGAGTGCCGAGTTCGAGGAGCACCTCGTCCAGTGCGAGGGCCTGGGCGGTGTTGAGCGGGTGGCCGACGAGGAGGAAGGCGGCCGGAGCCGCACGGCGCAGGTGGTCGCGGGCGACGGCGGTGGCGAGCAGGTCCGGAAACGGCCCGCCGGAGCGGATGGCCTCCGCGCATCGGATTCCCAGCTCGGTGCCCTGGGCGAGGTGGGCGCGGATGAGATCGCCGAAGACGATGCGCGGCACCGCCAGGGCCTCGGCGAGTGTGCCGGCCGGGGGTCCCGCTCTCCACGCCGGTGGCTGCAGGAGGACAACGCGCACTTCCCACCACTCCTCGGAAATTGGTTCAGTTGGTCACGGAACTCGTCGAAGGACCCGTCCGGGTCCGGGGGTTTCCCCTCGTACGGGCAGTGCCTCACCGTGGTCGCCTCGGCCGGCGCGGGTGACGGCGCCCGGTTCCTGTCACTCGGCAGCCTGCGCCGGAAACTCCCGCAGCGTTCGGACGTCCTTGGTCAGTACCAGTGGCAGGCAGGAGAGGAGTCCGATTGCGGCGATCAGCCACAGAGTGGGGCGGGTGCCGAGGGCCGAGCCGAGGTAGCCGCCGGCCAGGGCGCCGATCGGGAGGGTCCCCCAGATGGCGAAGCGGACGGAGGCGTTCATCCGGGCCTGCATTCCGGTCGGTGTGATGGCCTGCCGCAGGCTCACCTGGCCGATGTTGTAGACGGTGATGCCGCACGCCATGATCCCGGTGGTGGCGATCAGGGTGGGTACGGCGCGGGCCGGGTCCGCCGTCGCCAGGATGATCACGGCGGTCCCCGACATGGACTTGGCCGCGATCAGGACCGGGCCGAGCCCGGCGGTCCTGATGAGGCGGCTGCTGACCGTGGCGCCGAGCAGCGCGCCACAGTTGCCAACGGTCAGGGCGAGCCCGAGTTCTCCCGGGGAGAGCTTGAGATCCCGCAGGGCGTACGCGGTCAGTACGGCCCCCAGCGCGCCGCCCAGCCCCACGAGGTTGCTGATGCCCGTCGCCAGGGCCAGAGACCGCAGGGTCCGGTGGCGAAGACGAACCGCAGCCCCTCAGCGATCTGGGTGCGCATCCTGGTGCCCGTTCGTGGCTGAGCTGCCTGCGCCCGGGGTGTCCGGATGAGGTTGAGCAGCAGTGCGGACACCAGGTAGCTCACGGAGTCGACCACGGCGATCAGGGGTGCCGTGACCAGTTGCAGCAGGAGGCCGCCGAGGCTGGGGCCGGCCAGTTCCGCCGTCGAGCGGGAGAATTCCAGCCTGCTGTTGCCCTCCGGGGTCTGTTCCCGAGCGACGACGCTCGGCAGGAACGCCTGATCCGCGATGTCGAAGAAGACCGTGAACAGTCCGACGACGAACCCGACCGCGCAGAGCAGGGGCACGTTCAGCAGCCCGGCGAGGTGGCCGACGGGCAGGACGGCGATGGCCACGGCCCGGCCGATGTCGGCCGTGATCATCACGCGCTTACGGTCCCAGCGGTCGAGCAGTGCGCCCGCCTGTAAGCCGACCAGGAGAAACGGCAAGGTCTCCATCGCAGCGATGAGACCGAGCTGGCCGGTCGACGCGGAGAGGGTCGTCAGGGCGAGCACGGGGATGACGAAGAACGTGATCTGGGTGCCGAACTGACTGACCGTGTACACGGACCACATGGCCTGGAAGTTGCGCTGCCGCCATACGCTGATCGGCCGTGCGGCAGTGACGGCCGGTTCGAGACCGGATTCGACGTTCGTCATTTCCGTGCGTTCCTCGCCTCTGGGTCGGTGGGTCGCGGGTCGCGGGTCGCGGCGGACCTTATGGTCGGGCGGCAGCGCGAAGTCGCCCCGAGACTCCTGACCGCGCGTCGCTGACTCCCGTGAGCGGGCCATCGCCCCGGGCCTGGTCTACTGCAGGTTTACTGACGTCATTTGTGTTCAGGGCTCGAAGCGCGATGCGCGCGAAGTCCTCCGATTCCTTGATTCGAGAGAACGGAGGGCCTGTCCCCCGGTCCAGCCGTTGCCGTTCTCGAAGCCCGTCTCCTCGCGCCCTCGGAAAGCCGGTGCCTCACGTCCGATGCCGAGGGCACTCGCCACAGCTCGGGCATCGAACATCGGCACCGGGCAGAACCCGCATCCGCATCGGCATCCGCATCGGCTCGACCGGTGGCCTTGGCAGGATCGCTGGTTCGAGCACGAGTGGTCAAGAATGGTCCGACCGTCGCCAGGCCGGGAGCCAGGCGGTTCTGTCGGACCAGATGCCCTGAGACGGTGAGGGAGTTCAGCTACTCCCCCGGGGCCGGAGCTACCCGACTCCGGGGGCTGGAATTTTCCGCGGAAAATCGGGGTCTGGCTCAACTTCCGTGAAATGGCCATGCAGAGTAGCGAAATGGTTTGGCCTGGGCTCCAGGTACAGTCGGAGCGCCCCGTGAGATCGTGCTCGCACAGGAGTCCTCCTTGCTCGAACCGGATCGCTTCGCCGTTCTCGTAGTCAAGCCAGACGGAGTGGCCCAGCACCTCACTCGGCTCATCTCCCTCTGGACACGCGACCGGGGCTACAAGCTGCGCGGGTTCCGGGAGCTGATCCTGAGCCCGGAGCACCAGCTCATCCTCGACGCGGACACCCAGGTTGGAGGCCGGATCGATCGGCAGCTGAGCGAGGTGTTTTACGGCTTGGGGCCAGCGCACGCCCTGCTCCTGGAGCGGGAGGGGAGCCGGTCCTCGGACAAAGGGTCGGCTGCAGCCGAGCTCGCGGGGATCACAGGGGATGTCCTTCCCCACCGGGCGCGACCGGGCACTTTGCGCGGCGATTTCGGGGCCCTGAATCCGGTCTTCAACCTGGTCCACGTGACCAGCGGCACCGATTACCTCGACCGGGACGCCCGGGCCCTCTTCGATCGCCCTCTCGTTGAACTCCTGGGACTGAACGGTGCCAGACCGGATGGAATATCCCAGACCCCGCATCTACTGCGCCCGTTCAAGCTGTGGAGCGTTGTGGCGGACATTCTGGCCGCCTGGCTGGGACCGGAGGTGGTACGGCCCACCAACTGGCCTGCCGAATCCCACGGCCCGTCCCACCCGGCGGTCGGCGCCGCCCTGATGGCCTGCACCCGTGCCGCACAGCGAGCCGGAGGCGAGAATGGCGAAGTGCTGACGGGGGTGCTGGACGGAAGAACGTCTTACGTGCACTTCGCCCGCCAGGTTCCGATGGTGGACACATGGCACGGATATCTCGCGTACACGACGCTGCGTCACTTGACGCTGTGCGCCGACACTCCGTGAGCCGTGATCGTTACTGGGCCTGCCATTCGCGGTGCAGCGAGGCTCCTTCACGCCAAGAGACGCGCTTGCAAAGGAGCTGGAAGCCTGCGCGGCCGAACATCTGGCGTTTCAGCGTCTTGATCCTGTTCACGGCGCCCTCGACGTGGCCGGAGTTCCACTGCGTGGTCAGTCCGGCGTGGACGGCGGCGTAGTCGCTGTTCAGGCCGTTCGCGAAGGTGCTGATCCCGGGCAGGCCGGCCGCTTTGGCCTCCGCGATCCACTGGGGCAGACGGTCCCCGTCGAGGAGGATGAGCATCCCGGCGAACGTGGTGACCAGGTGGGCGATGGCCTCCAGTCCGGGGCAGTGGACCAGGAGGGTCTTGCGCCGGACGGCATCGTCGGCGGTGAGGCCCTCGGGGTGGCGGGTGAGCCAGTCGGCGACCTCGGGACCGTGGGCGGGCCCGGTGGCGGCGGGCCGTCCGGGAGCAGTTCGCGTTGCTTCCATGTGGCGAGCTGGGTGTATCCGCCGCGGTAGCCCCGGGCGGTGATCTCGCCGAGCAGCGCCATGCCGCTGATCCTGCCGCCCGTCTCCTCCCAGCGCCGCTGCATGTAGGGCTTGTAGGGGTCGAGCCTGACGGCGCGCGGGGCCTGCGGACCCTTCATCAGGTCCTGCCACTGCTCGGCCTCCGCGTAAACGGCGCACAGTGTTGCGGCTCCAGCCCAGGTGCTTCGCGACGGCGCGTTGGCTCATGCCCCCGGCCAGGAGCTCGTGGGCGTGGGCGTGGTTGGCGCGCCGCCGTTCGGCGAGACGCCCGGCCGGGTCCACCGGCCGGGCCCCAGCGGCGTTTCCGGCCTCGGCGGGCAACGGGGTCTCCCACTGGGGTCCGGGCTCCGGCTCGGATTCGGGACCGCGCAGGCAGGCGCGGTGGTCGGTGACGACGCGCTTCACCGCATGGACCGGTTCGCCCACAGGTGATAGCGGTCTGCCACTTGCCGGGCCTGCGGCGCCGCGCGGTCGGCCGCCTCCGCGTAGGCGCTGGCGCTCCCGGGCGATCACCTCGATCTGCGGGTGTCCGGCGAGCCACAGGGCGAGCGTGGCCGCGTCGCGCTCGGGCAGCAGGTCCAGGACCTCGTGGGTGATCGCGTTCGTGATCACTGTCCCCGTAGGTGTGGCCCTTGCGCAGTGCGAAGTCGTCGACGCCGACCGCCACTGGGGCCCCGACGGCCGGATCAGGCAGCTCCGTCACCCGCCGCAGCAGCGTGCTCCGGCTCGCCCGGATGCCCAGCAGCTCGGCCATCCGCGCACCGGCCCGTCCGGCCGGCGCCAGACCCAGTCCGGCGACCGACGAACGCTGCCGCTCGGTGACCTGCCCGTGGCGACGTGTCAGCCCGTCGACCTGTTCGACGAACGTTCGCCGCCGGCACACCAGGGCATGGCAGGCGAAGCGGCGCACCCGCAGGACGACCGTCACGGGCCGCCCGCAGCTGGGCAGATCCGACGGATAGCGCAGGTAGGAGCCGTGAACCCGCTCCGACCACGCCCCGCAGTCGGGGCAGGACGCATCCGGAGCCGCCGCGCGGGCAGCGATCCGTACCACCGAACCGGACGCTTCGACACCGACGACCTCCACCTGGGGCAGCGACGGGAACAGCAACTCACCGAACCACGACCACGATTGCGACACAGCCGCCGACTGTCAGCCGCCAGGGTGGCTCGACCGGTCAGTTCCGGACGATCTCCAGGCCCCGCCAACACCCAGAATCCGTCACCCAGCATCACCGGTCACACAACCTGGGCCAGACCCGAAAATCGGAGCCACGAATGACCTGTCGGGCCCCTGCCTACGAGCGCTGCGGGCTGCCGATCCGCAGGAGGTTGCCGCTGCGGTCGACCAGTGCGAACTCCCGCATTCGGTAGGCGGTGTCGACCACCGGTGTCAGGCGGCTACCGGTAGCAGGGTCCGTGGGGATGCCCATCCGGGCCCAGTCGCGGTGCAGTGCGTCCGCGTCCCGCACCTGGAGGTAGCAGCTGCCGGCGGTGGCCAGGGGGTCCACCGCGGGGTCGTGACGGAAGTGGAGTTCCACGGTGCCGCGGACGACGATCAGGTAGCCGTCCGGCCCGTCCCAGCGCCCGCGGGGCTCGAAGCCGAGGCGGCCGTAGAACTCCTGTGTCTCGTCCAGGTCCCGGCTCGGGAGGATCGGGACTGCGTACTCATCCATGGCGCCGCCTCAAGGGAGTGTCGTGCGGGCCGTAGGGGATCCGGCCGCAACCTTCTGGTGCCCAGGCGGCGGATCCGGCGCACGAACCCGGGTCGGGAAATTTTCCGCGGAAAATCGGTGGAGCTCTGTTGTCTCGACCTCGGAGCGGTCATGAGGTCCGACGCCTGAGGCTGCCCGGAGCCTCGCGGTGGTCTTTGGTGGGCCAGCGCCCTTCTATGTGAAGTTGGATGAGCGCGGCGTGGGACAGCGGGCTGGTGGGATCGGTGACGTTCCCGTTGGTGGTGTAGTCCAGGAGCACGACATCGTCCTTGGTCCTGAGCTGCTCGACCAGGTCGGCGACCCGGTGCTCAAGGACCCACCGGTAGGCCGGCAGGTAGATCCGGCGCCGAGCGATTTCGTAGGACAGCAGCCGGTCGCCCTCCAGACCGGTTCGGTGGCCTCGGACGGGACCGTACCGGCGGACCGTCCGCTTCAGGCCCTTCATCGTGGTGACTCCGAGCTTCGCGGGGTCGACGTCGGAATCCCGGAAAACCTTGAGGGCCTGCCAGATGCCCTCCACGGACTGGCTGGTCACTCCCTCGGAGAACGGGACCGGGATACCGCCGTGCGGATAGAACGGGCTGAACCGCACCCAGGGCTCCGCTGCCTTGGACGTCACGTCGATGATCTCGGCACCGGGGAAGGCCTCGGCCAGCGAGGCCATCGCGCGGCGGCGGCTGGCAATGCGGATCGACACTGAAGCCCCCTGAGTTGATGGCAACGACCACCACCGAGCATCCCCTATGCCACTGACAATCCGGCAAGGCCCGGGTCCGATTCGACCTGCGCACCGACCTGGACTGGGCCGAGGCGGAGCTCCGCAACCAGATCCACCTCCTCGGCCCGGCCCCGTCTCCAGTTCCAGGGCACTTCTCCCCCGGAGAAGACGACGATCGCACGGGCCACCGCCGTACCGATCGCCGGACCACGCCCGCCGCAGCGCGGCCCCGGCCGACCGAGCGGCTGATGCCGGCCGGTACCGGCTGGTGCCAGCACCAGCGCGCCTCCTCCCCCGCGCCTGCGGGGGTCAGGTCCTGAACTCGTGCGTTGGAGAGCTCGTGTGCCCGGCGGGGACGGCGGCTGCGCACGCACGAGGATCCGGCCGCCAGCGGCCGAACTCACCTCCGCTGCCGAGCCGTCCACCGGTCGTCGCGGAGCCGCGAAATTTTCCGCGGAAAATCCGTGCCTGCCGACGGACGACCCCGAGGGATGCAGCCGGTCCTGGTCAGAAATTTTCCGCGGAAAATCGGCCGGCCAAAGGAACGGTCACCGCTGACGCCCACGTCGGAACCGGCAACCGCTACGAGCCCCGACGGATGGCAGACGTGTACTCGCCCGCGACGTTGAGCACGCCGGCGGAGTGTGGGCATTCGGGGTCACCGAAAAGCTGGGTGGTCCCGTCGACGAGTGTCTCCGGCCCGTCCCGGGCAAGGGTCTCGTGAATCCATCAGCCAATCCCCGAGAACTCCTCGGGGGACAGCGGCCGTGGGTCGTACCCGTCGACGTCTCCCAGGTTCCAGTCCCGGATCTCCGAGTGGCCCGGTCGTCGTCGATGGCGGTCGTCACCTCGGGCGGCTTGGTGACTACGCCTCTGCGATCTGCTCACACCGCTCCCCCACGTCGCCCGGCGCGCTCTCTCCCCGGCAACCCTTCGGCAGCCGCGATTGTTCTCCTTCTCCGTCACCGGGCGATCGTGGGAACCGGCTCGGACAGTTGAGACCATCGCCCAATTTTCCGCGGAAAATTCGGAGGCTCTAAGGGGCCGACGGCCGCGAGGCCGAACCGACCGCGGGGCTGATCGACTCCCGGTCCGGTCGCTCGGCCGGCACCGTCCCGGCTGCAACCATGCGGGCAAGAAGGTGGAGGGGCGGCGCAAGCGGTTCATCGTCAGCGACACCCTTGGCCTGCTCCCTGCCATACACGTCGTCGCAGCGAACATTCAGGGTTCGTCGGCCGTGTGGTCGACTGGACTGCTTCGATTCTCGGCCGCGAGCTGGACATCGTGCGCAAAGATCCAGACCGGCGTGGCTTTCAAATCCAGCCCAAGCGGTGGGCGATCGAGCGGACCTTCTCGTGGCTCAGCGCCCACCGCCGCTTCGCACGGGACCATGAGACCAGCCCGGCCGACGCGGAGACGTTGATCCGCGGGCGGTGATCGGCGTAATGGCCCGCCGGCTGGCCCGACGCCGAGCAGTAGTCCGGAGCGGCCCGCGGCTTCTCGCTCCTCGGCCTCAGGTGTCGTAGCAGCCGTTCCAAGGAGCGTGGAAACCTAGCCCGTCGGGGTAGAGCTCGGCCCACACGCCATCGTCCTCCTCCTCGTCTTCCTCGTCCTCGTCTTGCTCCAGGACCAGGCCGAACAGGGCCCCCTCGAACCGGACGACGAAGGGTGCGATCGCGATGTCCTGGTGGTTCCGCTCCGGAAGAGCTTCCAGCCACCCGACCAGCAGCTGGCGGGCGGCGGTGATCGCCGCCTCTTCGCCGTCCGCTGTGGTGCCGGTGAACTGGATGCGCGAGTCCAGATGGTTGCCGGCCTCGTCGAACCGATGGAGCACAGCGCACCAACGCTTCTGGGACTGCCAGTCGTCGCCGCTCCAGCCCTCGGGGAAGGCCGCAGTGACCGATGCGAAGAACTGGCCGCCCTGCCACTGCCCGATGGTGCTCGTGCGGTAATCAGGCTCATGTCGGATCGGGATGACATCGGGAACACTCATGGGCGAACCGTAGCCGCTACCTGGGACAACGGGTCCTGACGCCCCTCACCGGACGTCGCCCGATGAGATCTCGGCCGGCCCCGGCGCCGCCCGTGTGGTCGTCGTCCTTCCAACAGATGACCTGACCTGTAGCAAGGCGGTCCAGCGCACGAGCCAAGCTCTCCAGATCGGACGGCGACAGGGCCGTGGCCAGCCACCGCTGACGAAGCTACTTGCGACGAGGGCCTCCGCGTCGAGCAGGTCATGGAGATGCAGCACGCCTGGCGACCTGCGCCCCAAGACGCGCACCCGGAAGCTGTTGTCGCCATCCACAAGGCTGATCAGTTGCCTCGCGCCACTCCCCCACCTCGCCCGGCGCGCTCCCTCCCCGGCAGCCCTTCGCCAGCCCGGCTGATCCCCTTCTCCGCCACCAGGCGATCGTAGGAACCGGCACAGACAGCCAGGACCACCGCCCAATTTTCCGCGGAAAATCGAAGGCTCTACACGGACGGGCCCGCCGAGGCCGTGGGGGAGTGGTCAGTTGTACCGCACGCCCCGCGCCGCAGGGCCGGACCGGTGGTCCCGGATCCGTACTCCTCGGTGGTCATGGGCGCAGGCTATGGGATCGCGCGGACAACCGCCGTGGACCGTGCGCACCGACCAGTGATCGGCCGGACAGCTCCTTGGTTAGCTGGCTAGTCCGAGTTCTCCCAGACCAGTACGCCGGGACCGTCAGGCGTGATGACCGGGATCCAGGCCTCGGCCGCTTCCGAGAGCCGGGACTCGTCGAAGATCAGCGAGGGCGGGCAGAGATCGTCGCTGCGGCCGGAGCCGTACATCCCCAGGGAGCCGACGGCGGCCCGCAGCCGGTCGAGCACTTTGGCCGACCACTCCTCGCCACGCATGCCCCACCCCTTGAGCTCCCCTACGAAGATCTCCTTCATGTCCTCGTCCAGATCCGTTCCGTAGAGCGGGACGAGGTAGCCCTCCTGCTCGTACTGGGCGCAGGCGTAGCCGCCGCACTGGTTCCGGTAGACGACGCCGGTGGGAGCCGCCACGATGACGAACATCCAGCCGCCGCCGCATCCGTCCGGATCGAGGTAGACGTGGCGCTTCGCCGTCGTCGCGCCAGGGGGCTGGTCCGTCATCAGGTCGGTCTCCGCTGTGGGTCGGGGTGATCGGCAACAGGGTCATCGAACCCCGAACGAAGTCCGCGGGACCACTGGATTTCGGTCGGAGCCCGGTGGGAGCCCGGTGGAGCCCGCGGCAGCCAGCGGCCCCCACCGGGCTCCGGAATTTTCCGCGGAAAATCCGGCGGACCGACGCCCCGACTCGTGGCCGCTTCTTGATCACTGCGACGATGTCCCGATGTCCTCCTCGCCTTTCCCCGATCTCTGGCTGCGCGGCGTCGCCGCCAATCCGGCCGCTCCGTCCGAGGTCCTGCTGCGCCTTCTCTCCCCGCAGGCGCGTGCGGCCTGGCCGGTCCTCTGCGGGGAGAGGGCGCTGCCCGAAGAGGTCGTCGAAGCGGTGCTCGTCCACCCCGAGAGGGCGGTTCGCCGTGCCTTCACCCGCAACCGGTACGCCGCTCCCGCCCAGCGCGGGCGGCTGGTCGGCGACCCGGATTCGCTCGTCCGCGCGGGCCTGGCCGCCGGCCCTCGTCCGCGTCTGGAGGTGGCCGAGCCTCTCCCCGACGACGTCCTGGAGACGTTGCTGACGGCCCGCAACGACGACTGGTCGGAGCAGCGGCTCACCGCCGACGAGATCAAGCAGGAGCTGGCGTCGTCCGGGCAGATCCCGCAGTCGTTCCGCCGCGGGATGCTCCGGCACCCGAACCCGGAGCTGCGGGCCCAGGCCACGAGCCTGTGGCTGTGGCTCACCCCCGCACAGCGCGAGGCGCTTCTGGCCGACCCGGACCCGGCGGTGTCGGAGGCGGCGCGCGAGCACCGCCGGATCCTGGATCCGGCGGCGATGGAAGCGGACCTGCCGGAACCCGATTGCCACCACCGGGCCGTGCTGCTCGTCAACTACGCCGTCTCCCGGTCGGTGGCCGAGCGGTGCCTTGCTCAGGGGCGCAACCTGTGGGCACTCGCCTCCAACCAGCACACGCCCGCCGACATCGTCGCCCGACTCGCGCGCGACTCCGATCCGGAGGTTCGTGAGCGGGTGGCCGCCCGGGCCGACCTGGATCAGACGTTGCTGGCGGTGCTCGCCGAGGATCCGGACGAGGCCGTACGGACCCGGGCCCGGCTGCAACCGCTCCCGCGCACCTGGCCTCAGCGTGCCGCGCTCGACCGGGCACTCGGGCACACGGCCGAGTGCGTCGGCCAGGTCGGCGAGATGTTCCTGGAGCCGGAGACGAGTTGGTACGAGGCGTGCGCGGCGTCCGAGGAGCCCCGGCTGCGCCGGGTCGCCGCGACGTGCGCGTGGCTGCCGGGGGAGTGGGTGCGGCGTCTGTCCGCCGACCCCGATCCGGAGGTACGGCACGTGCTGGCGCTCAACCATCCGCTGGCGCCGCCGGCGCTCGTCCTGGACGCCTTCATCGCGCTACCACGCCACCGCCCGTACCTGCTGACGCTGGCCCGGCTTCCGCGCACCGGGCTGGCGCACCTCCTCGACCACGCCGACCCGGAGGTCCGCGCCCTGGCCGCCGCCGACCGCGGCCTCGCCGAGCCGCCGGTGCGGCTGCTGTCCGACCCCGGCCCCGGGGTCCGCCGGGCGGCGGCCGCCAATCCGCTGCTCCCGCTGGAACTGGTGTCGTCCCTCCTGGAGGACCCGGAGTTGGCCGAGGGCGCCTCGGCCAACCCGTCGCTGCCCGTCGCACGGCTCCACGAGCTGCTCGACCGTGGCGGGCTGGCAGCCGCTGCCACGTAGGGAGAAGCCGCACCAGGTCGGACCCGGCTCACGAGAACGAGGTCTACGTCCTCCGGATGGTCCGGGGCGAGGTCAGTGAGCACGCGGAGCCGATGCTGTCGCCCTGCGTCCCCGTCCTTGAGGATCCCTTCCACGGCTGACCGGGCAGCGGACACGCCGACGCGCTCCCACCCCCTGCGGAGAAGGGGGATGGGGGCGCCGGCTCAACTGCCGTGGTACTTCTCAGCCGTCAGCGCGGCCGCGAGCCGTGTCGCCGGGTCGTCGGCGATCCGGTGGTGCGACCGCCCGGTCGGCCAGGTGGAGATGCCGTCGTCCGGCCACCGCGGAACGACGTGGAAGTGCAGGTGACGCACCGACTGCTCCGATGCCGGACCGCTCGCGTTGAGGATGTTCACGCCGGTTGCGCGCAACGCGGAGCGCATGGCGCCTGCCACGCACTGAACCAGGTCGACGGTCTCGGCCAGCACGTCGGTGGGGGTGTCGAAGACGTCGGCGTGGTGAGCCGTCGGCACCACCAGGGTGTGCCCTGGAGCGAGCGGGTCGAGGGGGGGCGAACGCGCAGGCGGACGGCCCGCGGGCCACCCCGTGGGCGGTGTCCTCGCGGATGATCCGGCAGAAGGGACACGACATGCGAATGACTCTGCCACAGGTGAGGAACGCGACTGCCGGGCGTTCGGAGGGGCTGACGGCCGTACGGCTCGGAGGTACCGGACGGCCGTGAGGACAGGGGAGGGGCCCGGATAGGCTGGAACAGCACGTCAGAGGGCCGTGAACGGCCGGGGAGGGTCCTGGAGCATGGGGAAGAAGAGCGAGCTGGACGACCTGCGGGCGCGGCTGGAGACGCTGGAGGCGGAGGTCAGTCGGCTGCGCGGTGCGGCTGCGGCGACGGGTACGGCGGTGGGTACGACGCCGGGCCCGGCGGCAGCAGTGAGGGTCGAGGACCAGCCCGGGCAGCCCCAGTCGATGACCCGTATCGCCGATGCCCTCGGTGTCATGGTCTCCGGCCGGGCCGAGGCACGGGCCCAGGCTGAGGCACAACCCGAGAAGCAGCCCGAGAAGCAACCCGAGAGGCGGGCGGAGGAAGGAACCGAAGCGCGGACCCAGGTCCTGCGGACCCGCCCCGAGCCCTCGGAGCGCCGGAGCGTTCCCCTCCCCGAGCGCAGCGGCGGCCAGTTCCTGGAGAGCCTCCTGTCCGGCCGACCGGCGCTCCAGAAGTAGCCGCGCCCGCCCGCCGACGGCAAGGCACCTGTGCGGGGGGCGCCCAGGGAGTCCTGGTCGCCCCCCGCACGGTTCCGGGGCCCTCAGGCCTTCGGCAGCGTTATCCCCAGTTCGAGCATGGCCGGTGAGGCCGGCCCGCCCTCCGAGCGCTCGGTCTTGTAGCCCTTGACGCCCGGGGCGACGGTGCGCGGGTCCACGGCCTCGGAGGGGGCGCCGGTGGTGTAGAGGCCGTCCGGGTCCTGGTCGCGGTCGTGCGGCAGCAGCCAGAAGACGCGGCGGCGGAAGGTGCCGGAGGCGCGGGAGGACTTGGCGTCGGGGCCGAGGATCGCGTAGCCGACCATACGGCCGTCGCGGTGGTAGGCGGGACGGCCGCGTCGGGTGGTGAGACGGTCGAGCGACTGGCGCACGTAGTCGAGGTCGGTGGTGTCCTCAAGCCAGACGAGGTCGGTTTCGTGGGCGAGCTCGGCCGGGTCGATCAGCGCGCTCACGCGTTCTGCTCCTCTGTGTCGTCGGTGATCAGGCCGATGCCCGGGTAGTACTTGCGGCTGTTGGACAGGACCATCTCCTTGGGAGAGGTCATACCCAGTGTCTCTCGGACTCGTGCGGCGAACGCGCGGCCGGATACGGGATTGGCTCCTTCGAAGCCGCACCAACGGGTGTAGGCGCCGAAGAGCTGGGACTGTTCGGCACGCATGCCCTCCCCGGTGACGCAGGCCTCCTTGAGGAAGCGGCCGACGTGGTCCTCGGTCTCGGCGTACGCCGTGGTGGCGGTCTGGACGGCCTGGGGCCCGGCCAGGTCCTTCTCACCTGCGAAGTAGCGGCGCGCGCCGTCGATGAGCCAGGCGAGGATACCGGGGCCCTCCTCGGCGACGAGGACGTGGGCCAGGTTGTCGATCTTGCGTTCCTCGGGGACGACCCGTTCGAAGGGGATCAGGCGCATGCGGCGCCAGAAGGCGAAGCCGCCGGTGCCGACCTCGGGGCGGTGGTTGCCGAGCAGCCAGAGCTTGTGGGTGGGCTCGAAGGAGAAGAAGTCCTGGCGCATCCGGCGGGCCTTGATCTTGTCGCCGCCGGTGAGGAGCTTGACCCGGGCCTCGTCGAAGCGGTCGCCGGGCTTGAGCTCGGAGCAGACGATGATGCGCCGGCCGTGGAGTTCGGCGAGGTCCGTGGGGTGGCCGTCGAAGGTCTTGGCCATCAGGAAGCCGGGCGGGGCCGCGTCCGCGTAGTCGCCGAGCAGCTGGATCATGACGTCCAGGAGGACGGACTTGCCGTTCTTTCCCTGGCCGTAGAGGAAGGGCATGACCTGGGCGCCGACGTCGCCGCTGATCGAGTAGCCGAGCAGCAGGTGGAGGAAGTCGCGGGTCTGGCGGCCTTCCTTGTCGTCGCCGAAGGTGTCGGTGAGGAAGCGGTCCCAGCGCGGGGTGGGCATCCGGGCGGGAGCGAGCGTGGTGGAGCGTGAGTGGTGGTGGACCTTGGGGTCGGGCGGGACGATGGCGCCGGTGCGCAGGTCGACGACGCCGCCGGGGGTGCACAGGGCGTAGGCGTCGGCGTCCAGCAGAGCCGCGTTGAGGACCATGCCGGGGGCGGACTTGGCCTGGGCGAGCATGGCGTTCATGCCCGAGGTGGACAGGGCGCGGCGACGGTGCCGGCGCAGGTCGGTGTTGGTGTAGAGGCCGCGGGCGTCGTGGGTGGCGATGCTCTCGGCCATCTCACCGGCGGCCCACAGGACGGTGTCGTCCTCGTCGAGCTGCCAGCGGTGGGCGGCCCAGCGGTACCAGCCGATGCCGGGGACGTGGCGGTAGTCGCGTCCGTAGAGGTGGACGAAGAGCTTGGCGTTGCCGCGGTCGGAGAGGGAGTCGGGCAGCAGGCCGTGCTGGCTCGCCTGCGGGCCGGCCTTGGAGCCCGCCCGGACCTGAGCGGTCTGCGGTTCCTGGGAGCCGTGGAACGGCTGGACCGGCCCGTGCGAAGCCACGCCGGGGGCAACGCCGGGACCAGGAGCAACGCCGGGACCAGGACCGGGGGCAGCGGCAGGGCCGGGCGCGACGGGCGCGTCGAGGAGGCTCTCCTGGACGGCTGTGCCGTGCCAGGGAGCCTGCGCGGGCCCGGGGACGGGCGGGTACTCCAGGATCTGCTGGGCAGCGGCCACGGGGTCGAAGACCGTCCTCTTGCGGGGGCTGTCGCTCATCCTCGCGCCCTCCCGACGTGCAGGGGCTGCCGGGCCCCGGCGGCGAGGCCTGAGCGGATGACGGCTGAGCTCTGCCGGTCCTGGGAGGGGCGGGCGGTGCGGGCGGCGTCGGTCAGCAGCCGCTCGGCGGCGGCGTGGGTGAGGTGTCCGGCGGAGACGAGGCCGCCGACGGTGTAGGCGGCGCGGTTGAGCTTGCCGGTGAACCCGGCTCCCTCGGGGGTGGTGGCGCAGTCGGTGACGTCCTGGAGGACGGTGTCGAGGACCTTCTCGGCGCCGCGCCGACCGCCACCCGCCGCGATCACGGCCTGGCGGGCCCGGTCGGGGACGGCCGGCAGCGGGCTGCCGGACTGCTGGGGGCGGTCCTTGAGGTGGCCGGTACGGATGAGTTCCTCGGCGAGCCACCGGGGGAGCGGGGCCGGGACGGTGGCACCGGGCAGCGGCGTGTAGGTGCCGCTGGTGGTGACGGTGCTGGGCGCGACGATGTAGCCGCCGTGGGCGCGGACGTCGACCTGCCAGGCGAGGGCCCGGCCGGTGGAGGAGCCGGTGGAACAGGTGAAGCGGTGGTGGGCGTCGTCGCGGTACCAGATGTGCAGACCACCGGAGGGGGTGCGCACGCGCAGGGTTCCGGTGTCTGCGCAGGGGTCGGGGGCCTTGCGCAGGGCGGCCAGCAGGGCGAGCGTGTGGTACCCGTTCTCCAGGCCGTCGAGGTCGACCCGGTCGTGGATCGGGATCCCGGGCAGGATCCGGTCCCGGGCGGGGACGTCGGCCGGGTGGCTGTCCACGTCGATGACCACCAGGCCGGCCGGGCCGCAGGCGACTCCGGTGCCGAAGCCGGGGTTGACCCGCCACCAGGCGCCGATGACGTCCTGGTCGGTGGTGGCGGCGTGGAAACCGTGGCACCAGCGACCGACCCGGGGACACGGGCAGTCGGCGGGGGAGTGGGGGGAGTCCTGGCAGGGCTGGCAGTTCGCCGGCGGGGTCTTGCGCCCGGGCGCCAGCGGATGGACGGGCCATCCCTGGGCTGCGCACCAGCGCGCGACCGCCAGCGCGTCCGGCTGACGCTCCGTTCGGTCGCTCCCCACGGCCTTCGGCGCCGTCACGCTGGTCCCTTCCCCTTGGTTCGGTAGCTGCTGCAGCTCCCACTCAGCTTCTTCGGTAGCTGAGTAGCTGCCCGGATTTGGGTCGCTCGTTCAGTCGCTGACGGCAAAAAGCCAGGTCAGAGCACTGGAGGGCGCCGGATCAGCGACTGAAGCGACCGAAGTCCAGAAGATAGCTCACACAGACTAGCCGAGCGAGCACATACGGTCCCGGACTGCCGGTACTTGCGGGGAAACTGAGCGACCGAACGCCACGGCAGCGACCGAGTCGCTTCGGTCGCTGTTTTCGGTCCACCGACGTTTCCCCAGGTCGGAGCCGATTTTCCCAGCAAACAGCGACTGAAGCGACTGAAGCCCGGGTCTATAACGCGCACACGCACACGGGAATGTCTTCATATACCCGACCTTGAGTCGCTTGGGTCGCTGTTGGGGTAGGTCCATAGGCTCTGACCTGGGGTTTTGTCCAGCGACTGAAGCCCAGCGACCGAAAGCGACTGAGTCTCTGGGGGCCTGGGCCTCGGCGTGTCGCGCGTGTCAGGGCCGGGTGCGAGCCGCTGGTTCGGTCGCTTGGGTCGCTTCGGTAGCTCCGGGCCCGCCGACCGAGGAAGACGCCTGCGGCTCGCGGTCCCGCAGGAGTTCCTCCGGCGCTGGGTCGCTTCAGTCGCTTGGGTCGCTTCGGTAGCTCCGGTAGCTCGGACCGCTCGGTCGCTGTCCGCCGGACAGGAAGCCGTCCGCGCCTGGAAGAACAGGGATCCGACCCGGCAGACCAGCTACCGAAGCGACCCAAGCGACTCTGGCCCGGACATGAGGCCACCTCCGCAGCCCTGCCCCGGGCCGATCCCGGCCAGGCCTCCTTCCTGCCGGTCGCTCCGCCGCCGGATCGCCGCGACAGGAGCCCGTCGGAACCGACGGCCGGAGCGACCGTGGGCCCGCCGGTCCACCACGGCCTGACGGCCTTGCGGCGGCCGGCCCTACCAGTCGACCGTCCCGTCGCCCGGGAGCATCGGCCGGTAGGCCGGCCCGACCCAGCCACGGTCGTCGTGGTGCAGCATCGCCTGGGCGATGTGGTGCAGCCATGCGGCGAGGCTCGGCCAGCCGGTGAAGTGGGCGGCCTCGTCGTGGGAGGCCCGGCCGAGGTGGTTGTGCCAGGTGCCGGGACCCGCGTCCACGAAGTGCTCGTCACCGTCGCTGCCCGCGAACGGAATCCACAGAGTCCCCCACCACGGGGATTCCTGCTGGTCCGGGTCATCGGCGTCCCAGATGCTCATCCGCATGTCGCGGATCTCGACGATCCGGTCCGTCGAGTACAGCGGCCCGCAGGGCAGGACGGTGAGGTACGAATCGTCCCCGTCGTGGCAGAGCAGCGACTCGCGCAGGTCGGCGGGGAGCGCGAGGCCGAGCTGTTCCTCTGCCCGTGCGATGGCCTCGGGCGTCGCGGGCGGGCGCAGGTCGGCCAGGCTGACGGGCGCGAACTCGGCCAACCAGGCGTCGATGACGCTCCAGGACTCGCTCACCGGGGCGAACACCGGACTGATGCCGGTACGGGGAAGATCGATCATGAGCCAGAGCCTCCCAGACCGCTGTGACACGACGGCGGTCGCGTGGTGCCCCGGAGTACGACCGCCCCGGGGCGGCGAAGGCGTTCCCCGGGGCGGGGAAGAGGGTCCTCGGGTCGCCCGCATCGACGGCGTGGTCCGATTGCCCTCCGGGGCTCTGGCGGGCCCCGGAGGGCCACGGAGGGCCCCGCCGAACGAGCCGGAATCCACGGCGCTTTGGTAGCACTCGCTACACACCGCTACGCTCGCGCACATGACGGAGCTGACCGCGCGGACGGAGAACGCCGCGCAGGCCCGGAGGACGGTTCTGGAGCCGGACTCCCACCCTTACCCGGCCTGGTTTCCGGCCCGGACCTCGGTCCCGGTCCCGGTCCCGGCCCGCGACGCCACCGCGGACGTCGCGTGATCCTGCGGATCGACCGGGCCTGGCTGCTCGACATCGCCCACCAGTTCGTACCCGGCGACCCGGACGTGACCGACTACGGAACCCTCGCCGCTGCCGTCGCCCGGCACGCCGACGAGGTCATGGGCGTCCCGGTCTACGAGGCCGTGAACCAGCGCGCCGCCGCGCTGATGCACCAGCTGATCCGTGTCCCCGCCCTGGAGTCCGCCAACGAGCACTTCGCCGCCGTGGTCGCCGCCTCGTACCTCAGCGCCTCCGGCGTCATCGTCACCGCCGACCCCCACCAGGCCGTCGACCTCGCCACCCGCATCCGCGCGGGCCACGCCGACGTCCGGGAGGCCGCGGCCGTCATCCGCACCTGGTACCGCTGACGGCATTCCGCTCAGGCGGCGGTGGCGAGCGCGTGGCCGAGGAGCGACATCGCGTCGGGCATCACCCGCCGCCAGAAGCCGTCCGTGTGCTCCCCGTCGGGGAACCGCCCAACCCGCGCTCGCGCCTGCCGCGCGACCTGGCGGGCAGCGGGGCAGAACGGGTCCTCCTGGCCGCACCACACGCCCAGGGCGCCGGTCTGCAGCTGGTCCAGGCGGAGCGTCGGCTCGTGGGCCTGCCAGTCCGCCTCGTCGGCGTACCCGCCGGTGGTGCGGGCGTCCGCCCAGGCGCGGAAGACGGCCGGGCTGAGCAGCGCCACGGCGTCGAGGTTGCGGCCGGCCAGGGTGCGTCCGACGGCGTACTGCAGGGCGCCCGAGCCGCCCATGGAGATACCCGTCACGGCGCGCGGCGTGGGCAGTTGGCGGGTGTGCAGCCAGCCGGGGAGCTCCTCGCGGAGCATCGCCTGCGGGTCGTCGTCGCCGGGGGTCTGCCGGTGCCAGTACGTGGCGTCGCCGCCGTCCACCGCGACGACGGCGAACGGCGGCACGCCGCTCCCGACCGCGGCCGCCAGGAACTGAGGCACCCCGAGCGCCACCATGCCCTGCGCGTCGTTGCCGCGGCCGTGCAGCAGGACGCAGACCGGAAGGTTCGTGCTCGCCGCGGCACCGGGCGGGAGCATGGTCACCATCGTGACCTCCCGGCCCCGCGCCGCCGAACGCACCTTCTCGACGCGCACGGGCCCCGGGACCACGTCCGGCACCGTGCCGTCCGTCCCGGTCATGCCCAGCGCCTTCTTCAGCGTCACCCCACCGGGCAGCCACCCGGCGAGCACTCCGCCCCCGGCAGCGGCCCCGAGCAGGGCGCCGCCGCCCGCGACGCCCGCCCCGATCCGCAGCAGGCGCCGCCGCGACAGCGGACGGCCGTCGGGATCCGCTGAGGGCTGCTCAGTGGTGCTGCTGGTGTGTGCGGTCATGTGCGTCCGCCTTTCGCCGTTCGGTTCGTCGTTCGGTTCGTCGTTCGGTGCGCGGTGTTCGGTGCACCGTTCGGCTTCGTGTGCGCGGCCGCGGGCGGTGGTGGGTGTCGGCCCGCTTCCCCCGGTCGGCCGGCCCAAGCAAAAATGATCATCGTAGTTGACGGGGGGCAGATCACCCGGTTCCGTCGTTCGCGCAGACTGCCGGCGGCCAGGGCGAGCGCAGGAAGTGAGCGAAGCGGGGTGCCGTAGCACCGCCGGCTCGGCTGTGTCCCCGGTGGTCGCGGCCACCCCTCGCAATGGGCCATCCTGGTGTTCCCGGCCGGTCTCGTGGACGGGTTGCCGTTCGTCCCAACACGGTGAGGTGTCCCCATCGGCGAGAAGAGCGGATCGGCGCTGGCCGTACGGCTGCACGGTCTGGACACGTCCGCGCTGGAGCGGGTCCTGGCGGCGCGCCCGGACGCGGTGGCGGCTCCGGAGCCGCGGTCGGTGGGTGAACTGGCGGACCGTCTTCAGCGTCCGGCGTCGGTGGCGTTGGTGCTGCCCCGGCTGACGCTGCCGTGCCTGCAGGTGGCGGAGGCCCTCGCCGCCCTGGAGCCCCGGTCACGGTCCCGGGACGACCTGGCCGGCCTCCTGGACGCGAGGGACGGGGAACGGGGCCGGGGACTGACGGCCGTGCTGGAGGAGTTGGCCGATCGTGCGCTGGTGTGGCCGGACGGCGAGGGCCTGCTGCACCTGGCGGGGCCGCTGCGGTCGGCCTGGCGCAAGCCCCTGGGGCTGGACGCGGCACTGGCCCAACTCGTGGCGCACATCACCTCGGACGAGCTGGCGCGCGTGCTGGTGAAGCTCGGCGTCAAGCCGGCCGCCAACAACAAGCAGCAGCGGCTGGCCGCGCTGGTCGGCCACCACGGCGATCCGGACCGGGTCGCCGCGCTGGTGGCCAAGGCGCCGGCGGCCACCCGGGAACTGCTCCGGCGGCGGGCGCACGAGGCTCCGGAGCGGCAGGACTTCGTGGTGTTCGGGGGACTGCTGGACGCCTCCGAGCCCGGCAGCCGCTGGGCGCTGGAGCGCGGGCTGCTGATCCAGGACCGCCACCGGTACGGGGCCGCCCGCATGCCCGCGGAGGTCGCACTCGCCCTGCGCGGCCCCGACTGGCACGCCCCGTTCACGCCCGCCCCGCCCGGGGTGCGGTCGGTGCCCGTGACCGCCCCGGAGGTCGAACGGGAGGCCGCGGCCGCCGCGATGGCCTTCGACGCCCACGCCACCTCCGTCCTCGGGGTCTGCGCCGCCGCTCCGCCGACCCGGCTCAAGTCGGGCGGGGTCGGCGCCCGCGAACTGTCGCGGATCGGCAGGGCGGCGCAGTGCGAGGAGCTCCCGGTGCGCCTCGTACTGGAGACGGCGGGCGCGGCCGGGCTGCTGGCCCGGGACGGCGACCGCATCGCGGCGACCGCCGCCTACGACACCTGGGCAGCCCAGGAACCGGCCGACCGCGTCACCGCGCTGCTCCGGGCGTGGTGGGAGCTTCCGCGGACCCCGGGCACCGGCCGCGACGAGGACGGCAAGGCCGTGCCGGCGCTCGCCGGGACCGAGCCCTGCGGAGGCTGCGTCCAGGCCCGGCACGGGCTGCTCGCGGCCGCGGCCCGGCTTCCGGCCGGCGAGGGCGCGGCGGACCCGGCCGACCTGGGCGCGTTGCTCGGGTGGCTGCGCCCGCTCGCCGACGAACCCGCCCAGGACGCCACGCCGTTCGCGACCCTGATCCGGGAGGCGGAACTGCTCGGCGCGCTCGCCCTCGGGACCCTGTCCCCGATCGGTTCCGCCCTGAACGCCCTGAACGCCCAGGACAGCCTGAACCCCCTGAACGCCCGGGACACCGAGGCGGTGGCCGATGCCTGCCGACGGCTGCTGCCCGCCGCCACCGGGACCGCCCGCTTCGGCAGCGACCTCACGGCCGTGGTCTCCGGCACACCGTCAGCGGACCTCGCCGCCCTGCTGGACTCCGTCGCGGACCGGGAAAGCGTCGGCGCGGCGTCCGTCTGGCGGTTCAGCCCGGCAAGCGTGCGCCGCGCCCTCGACGCGGGCCTCACCCCGGACGCCCTCACGGCCGACCTGGCCGTCGTCGCCGCAGTCGACCGGCTTCCCCAGCCCCTCTCCTACCTGATCCAGGACACCGCGCGCCGCCATGGCCGGGTGCGCGTCGTCTCCGCCGCCTGCGTGATCCACGGCCAGGAGCCCGCCCTCCTCGCCGAACTGGCCGCCCACCGCAAACTCGCCCCCCTCGGCCTGCGGCAACTGGCGCCCACGGTGCTGATCAGCCGGACCCCGCCGAACGAGACGCTCGCCGCCCTGCGCGCCGCGGGCTACGCCCCCGTCGCCGAGCAGCCCGACGGGACCGTACGGATCGAACGGGCCCTGCACCACCGCGCGGCGGACCCGATCCCGTCTCCGCGCACCTCCCGCGCCGGCTCCCGAGCGCGTCAGACGGGCACGCGTCGGACGACCGCGCGTCAGACCGGGACACGCGCCGCCACCGCGGGAACGCCCGTCGACCTGCGCGCCCTCGCCGCCCGGCTCCGGGACGCCCCCCAGGACATCGCGGAGCCCGACCCGTACGACGGCCGCCCGTACGCCAGCGACACCGAGGAGATCATCGCCGGGTACGCGCGCAACCTGACCTTCACCGACGTCCGCCAGCTGGCCCACGCCGTCGACGAACGGCGGGCCGTCACGATCGAGTACGTCGCCACCTCGGGCAACGCGACCGTCCGCACCCTCAGCGGGCTCGAACTGGACGCCCCCTACCTGAACGCCTGGTGCCACCTGCGCGAGGACGCCCGGGTGTTCACCATTTCCCGCATCCACGGTGTGATGCCCGCCTAGCTGCCGCTGGGGGCCGCCACCGGGGCCGCCGGACGGGCTGACCCCGGCGGGTGGCGGGTCCTGTGGGCCGTCCGCAGCAATGTGGCCCGCGCCCGCTTGCGCCTGCCGCTCCGGCGCCCGGACCAGGCCGAACAATCGGCCTGGTCCGGACACCGGACGACGGATCCGCGTGGCAGTGAGGAGATGGAACCGATGCAGGGAGCCGATCGCCCGAGTCGTCGAGCGCTGCTCGCCGGCGGGCTGGCGAGCGCCGCGGTGGCGCTCGCGGGGTGTACGACGACGAGGGCGGACTCGCCCGCCCCGCCCGGTTCTCCCGCCTCGCCCACGGGCGGCAGCGCTTCGTCGGAAGCCCGGCCGACCACGCCCGCCGCGGCGTTCACGAGGCTGATGGACGGCAACAAGCGCTGGGTCAGCGGTGACCTCAAGCACCCCGACCGCGACCCGAACCGGCGTCAGCTGGTGGCCCAGGAGCAGGAGCCCTTCGGGTCGATCCTGTCGTGCATCGACTCCCGGGTCCCGCCGGAGCTGCTGTTCGACACCGGCCTCGGCGACCTGTACGTGATGCGCACGGGCGGCGAGGCGGTCGGCCCGGTGGTCACCGGTTCCGTCGAGTACGGGCCCATGACGAGCGGCACCCCCCTGATCGTGGTCCTCGGGCACCAGCGCTGCGGCGCCGTCAAGGCGGCGTACGAGTCCTTCCGGGACGGCAAGCCGCTGCCCGGCAACCTGGACGCGATCGCCAAGGCCCTGCGACCGGCGTACGACCAGACGGTCCGGGAGGGCGGCGCCGACCCGGTCGAGACCATGTCCCGCGCCCAGGTCACGCTGACCGCGGCCGACCTGCGCTCCAACCAGGACCTGGCCCCGTTGGTGGCCAAGGGCTCCCTCGCCGTCGTCGGCGCCTACTACTCGCTGGACACCGGCGCGGTCGAGGTCCTGTCCGGGGCACCCTGACCGCTCGGCGGGGGACCGGGCGCCGCCCTACGGCCGGTCCTTCGCAGCGGAAGATCTGCACTCCGCGGAACGGGCCGGTCCGGTCGTGGAAGAACCGCACCGTCGCGGCGGGACGGAAGAGCCAGGGCCGGTCCTCGGCGGCGACGTGGAACGGAACGTCGCCGAGGCGCCGGCTCCATTCCGCGTGGCAGTGGTAGTAGTGCGGTTGGCCGGCCGAGATCGCGTCCACCCCGCCGAGCCGGGCGATCCGCCGTACGGTCCCGTCGTCGACGAACGGCAGCGGGTCCCGCAGCAGGTTGCCGTGCGGGGTGCACAGCGGATGGCCCGGTGCCCCATGGCGAAGCGGGGGGCGACCCGGAGCCCGTGGACCCCCGGCTCGATCTCCTCCCAGACGATGGTCGTCACGGCCCGCTGGCCCGCCGACACCCCGGTCGACCTCCGCTGGCTGTCCGGCGAGGCCGTCGGCGCCTAGGTCGCCCAGGTCGCCGCCCCGGACTTCGCCGAGCAGGCGCAGGAGACGCTCCGCCTGCCCGCCGACTGGGACGTCCACGCGTGAACGGCGCGGCCACCCAGGGCTTCGGCGGGCCGGCCCGCCGTACCACGGCCGGGGACGCGGCGCCCGTGGCCGTCGATTTCCTTCGCTGACGAGCGCGGGACGCCGATAACCTCGGCGGATGATCAATCTGCAGGTGCGTGACGACGGCGGGGGCGTGGTGGCTCGGGCCGGGGCCGGGGTGCAGTGGACGGCCGCCTTCGCCGAGCTGGATCCGACGCTGTTCCCGATGCTCTTCGCCCTGACGCCGTGCGGGGACGCGGTCTTCAACCGGAGGCAGCTACCGCTGCTGTTGGCGGAACTCGACTGGCTGCCGGACGCGTGCGGCGGGGAGTGGGTCGAGCAGGCCCGGGCGTTGTGCGGGGTCGTCGAGCGAGCGCCGCACCGGTACCTGTGGTTCGTCGGCGACTGACCGGGGGCCGGTCGCAGGTCCGTTCTCCTGCTCCGGGCCGTGGCGACGGTGAGGTCGAACCGTCCGTTCGCGCCGTCCTCCGACGGGTGGTCAGGCCTCGGCGGATTGCGCGCCGGCAGCGGCGTCCTGACCGCCCCCGACACCGGCAGCCTGCGCGAGGACGTCCTGACCCTCATGCGGGAGATCAACGCCACCCGCGTCCAGCTCGTCACCGTCATGAGCGTCTACCTGGCCGGCTACCACCAGGAGACCGGAACCAGCCCCCGCGACCTGTTCGACCCCTCCGAGACCGGCCGCAAGCAGGCCCTCGACGCCATCTACGACCGTGCCGTCGCCCGCGGTGAGATCAGCGCGGAACACCTCACCGAACGCCTCAAGACCCTGCCCTTCGACCTGCTGCGCCACGAGTTCCTGACGACCTTCGCCGCCGTACCCGACCAGGTCCTCGAAGAGATCGTCGACACGCTCTTCCTGCCGCTGGTGCGCCGAGCCGCTCAGCGGCGGTAGGCGGCCGTCGCGGTCCTGACGAAGGACCGGATCAACGGGTTGGTGTCGCCCGCCCTCCACACCGCCACCACCCGGCTCGGCGGCATGTCGACGAGCGGCACCAGGGCGAGCTCCGCGGGCAGTTCGTGGCCGAGCGGGGCCAGGCCGACGGTGCCGTTCCACAGCACGGTCTGCAGGCACTCCTGGACGGCGCGCACCACCGGGCCCTCGCGCGGCCTGCCGCCGTTCCAGTACGACTGCCAGACGGGGTCGGTGCCCGGCGGGAACCGGAACCAGCGGCGGTCGTCCAGCTCGGCCAGGCGCAGCCCGTCACGGCGGGCCAGCGGGTCGTCGGCGCGCAGGACCACGCCCACCGGGTCGGCCCGCAGCGCACTCACCGTCAGGGCGGTCCCGTCGAAGGGCGCCCGGGTCAGCGCGACGTCGACCAGTCCGGTGCGCAGCCCGCAGGTCGGGTCGGTCAGGTCGGTGTCGCGGACGCGGATGTCGACGCCGGGGTGGCTCCGGCGGAAGGCGGCGGCCAGCCTGGCCACACCCGGGTCGGTGCCGTCGCCCAGGATGCCGACGGTGAGGGTCGCGGCCCCGGCCGCCGCGTTGACCCGCACCCGGACGCGGTCGGCGTGTTCCAGGAGGCCCCGCGCCTCGTCGAGCAGCACCGAGCCCACCGCGGTGAGCGTGACCCCCGTGGGCGAGCGGGTGAACAGCAGGGCCCCGACCTCGGCCTCCAGCTGCTTGATCGCCCGGCTCAGCGGCGGCTGGCTGATGTGCAGTCGGGTGGCGGCCCGGCCGAAGTGGAGTTCCTCGGCGACGGCCACGAAGTAGCGCAAGGTGCGTAGCTCCACGCTGCAACGATACCCAGGGGGTATCGGGGGAGCGGAACGGGTCTTGGACGCCGGTGGGCCCGGGGCGGTGGACTCGTGGGCATGACCGAAGACATGAGGAGCAGCGAGCCGCAGACCGGTCCCGCCCTGTCGGTGGTGGGCCCCGGCGAGGGCGAGACGATCGTTCTGGGCACCACGCGCATGCGCGTCCTGGAGGACGGCAGCCACACCGGGCACCGCCTCGCGATCGCCGAGTCCGTCCTCGCCCCGCACACCCAGGGACCGCCGCAGCACCGCCACGGCCGGCACGACGAGGGCTTCTACGTCCTCTCCGGCACGGTGCGGTTCACCGTCGGGAAGGAGGACCACGACGCCCCCGCGGGCACGCTGGTGGTGGTCCCGCCCGGCATCCCGCACACCTTCGCCAACCCGACCGACGAACCCGCCGTGATGCTCAGCACCTTCACCCCCGACCTGTACGTGCAGTACTTCCGGGACCTCCAGGAGGCGCTCGACGGCGGCCGGCCGCTGACCCCCCGGGCCAACCTCGACGCGATGAGCCGCTACGCGACCGAGCCCGCCGACGACCCCGCCTGAGGCCCGGGAACCATGAACATCGTCTACTGGACCGTTGCGGGACTGCTCGCGCTCTTCTACCTCTACGCCGGCACGCTGAAGCTGATCCGCAGCCGCGATCGGCTCCGGCCGATGATGGCCTGGGTCGACCGCGTCCCCCTGCCCGCCGTCAGGGCGCTGGGCGCGGTCGAGGTGCTCGGCGCGACCGGCCTGGTCCTGCCGCCGCTGACCGGCATCGCCGTCCCGCTGGCGCCGGCAGCGGCCGTCGGCCTCGTACTCCTGCAGGCCGGCGCGATCGCCGTCCACCTGACGGGCGGTGACCGCCGGATCGCCCTCAACACCGGGCTCGTCGTCACCGCCGCCGTGACCGTGTGGCTGGCCACCGGGCTGTGACCTCCCACGCGGAGGCGGGCACGGAGGCGGGCGCGGAGGCGGGGAAACGGCCACCGGCGCAGTCCCGGCCGTCGGGCGCCGGGTTCCGGACAACTCGGCGCGGTGGGGCGGCGGTTGGGTGGCGGGGGCTTCTACGCTCGCACGGACACCGGGGTGTGAGGGGGAATGCCGTGGCGCGCAGGCCTGTTCGGCGGCGTCGGTCGCGCAGTGCCGCCCGCTGGGCGCGGCGGGCCGGGGACAACATGCTGCTCGTGGGGCTCGCCGCGGTGGTCGGCCTCGCGGTGCTGTCGGTGGTGGTGCACTGGCTGGTTCAGCACCTGGTGCTGGTGGTCGGCCTGCTGGTGGTGGGCGCGGGGGCGGGTGTGGCCGTGCTGCGTTCGCGGGTACGGGCGCGGCGGCGGGAACTGGACGTACGGGCGGCGCAGCTGCGGCACATCGGGCCGTTCCTGACGATGAGCCCGAAGGCGTTCGAGCACGCCCTGGCGGACCTGTGCCGACGGGACGGCTGCACGAAGGTCTCGGTGGTCGGCGGAGCCGGGGACCTGGCGGCGGACGTGCTGGCCACCACGCCCACCGGCCGGCGGATCCTGATCCAGGCCAAGCGGTACGGCCCGCGGACCTTCGTCGGCTCGCAGGACGTCCAGCGGGTCAACGGCACCTACCGCGACGTCCACCGCTGCGACCTGGCCGCCGTGGTGACCACCAGCTCGTTCACCAAGGCCGCGGCCGCCTTCTGTGCCCAGGTCGGCATCAGGGCGGTGGACCGGCGGGCACTCGCCCTGTGGGCGGAGGGCACGGGCGTTCCGCCCTGGTCCTGAACCCGTGCCGAACAGGTCCGGACACCTGAGCGCCAGATGGCAAGCGACCTTCGACGAGACGGGAACGAGGGGCAGCACGTTGAGGCGGCATGACGGTGTTCCGTGCCCGGGGGTGCGGAGCGTGGGAGGTGGGCGGGAGACCGTCGGATGAACGCGGGCGCCCCGCTGTGGGGGTCCACGAGCGGGGCGGTGCGGCGGGAGGAGGAAGGGGTCAGTTCAACGGCACGTCGAGGCGGGCGCGGCGGTGGCTGAACGTGGCGATGGAGTGGGGGCCGTGGTAGTTGCCGAGGCCGGACTCACCGACGCCGCCGAAGGGCAGGTCGGGTACCCGGAGGTGTGCCATGGGCAGGCCGAATCCGAGGCCTCCGGAGGATGTCTCGGCGGCGAGGCGGGCGCGCGTGGTCTCGTTGCCGGTGAAGCCGTACAGGGCCAGCGGCTTGTCGCGGTCGTTGATGAAGGCGATGGCCTCGTCCAGGTCCGCGACCTCGACGATCGGCAGGACGGGACCGAAGATCTCCTCCCGCATGACCGGGTCCTCGGCCTTCACTCCGGTCAGGACGGTGGGGGCGATGTAGAGGTCGTCGCGGTCGGTCGCGCCGCCGACGGCGAGGGTGCCGGAGTCGAGGAGGGCGGCGACCCGGTCGAAGTGGCGCTGGTTGACCAGGCGTCCGTACGCGTCCGAGGTCTGCGGGTCGCTGCCGAACAGGCGCTCGGTGGCCTCGCCGAGTGCGACTGCCAGGCGCTGGGCGGTGGCCGGGTCGGTCAGGACGTAGTCGGGGGCGACGCATGTCTGGCCGGCGTTGCGGAACTTGGCGTCGGCCAGGCGGGTCGCGACCGTGTCGATGTCGATGTCGGCCTCGACGAATACCGGGGACTTCCCGCCCAGTTCGAGCGTGACGGGCGTGAGGTGCTCGGCCGCCGCGCGCATGACGATGCGGCCGACGGTGCCGTTGCCCGTGTAGAAGATGTGGTCGAAGCGCTGGGCGAGCAGCTCGGTGGTCTCGGGCACCGCGCCCTCGACGACGGCCACCGCGTCCCGGTCGAGGTACTCCGGTACCAGGCGGGCCATCAACGCCGAGGTGGCGGGCGCGAGTTCGCTCGGCTTGAGGAGGACGGTGTTGCCGGAGGCGAGCGCCCCGGCGACGGGGACGAGCGACAGCTGGACCGGGTAGTTCCAGGGGGCGATGACGAGGACGGTGCCCAGCGGTTCGTAGTGGGTTCCGGCGGTCGTGCCCTCCGGCAGCCCGGCCAGGGACCGGGCGCCGAGCGGCTCGGGGGCCAGCCACTCCTCCAGGTGGGCGAGGGTGTGGTCGATCTCGCGGATCGGGAAGTCGACCTCGGCGGCGTACGCCTCGGCGCGCGGCTTGCGCAGATCGGCGTACAGGGCGTCGGCGATGGCGTCGCGGTTGTCGGTGAACAGGGCGCGCAGGGCGATCAGTTGAGCGCGGCGCCAGGCGAGCGGCTTGGTCCTGCCGGAGCGGAACGTGGCCCGCAGCGACGCGACGACGGCTTCGGTGTGAGACATGGCGGTGGTACTCCTGGTGCTGGTCGGCGGGCGCCGGCCGGCCGGTCAGTGCTGTGGTTGGCGGACCCGACCCGGCTGAACACGGCGGATCCTCCGGGGGGTGTGCCGGACGGGTTCTGTGCTGGTCGGGTTCAGGCCGGTCGGGTTCAGGCCGGTCGGGTTCAGGCCTGGGCGAGGTCAGGCCTGGGCGAGGTCAGGCCTGGGGGAGGCGGACGAGCATCTTGCCGGTGTTGGCGCCGCGCATCATGGCCTGGAAGGCCTCGAAGGCGTTCTCGATGCCGTCGATGACGGTCTCGTCGGTGACGAGCGAGCCGTCCTTGAGCCAGCCGCCGACCTGCCGGGCGAAGTCCGGCACGAGGTGGAAGTGGTCGCTGACGTTCATGCCGCGCAGGTTGATGCGCTTGCCGATGGCGAGCGGCAGGTGCGGCGGGCCCGCGGGCAGCTCGGTGGCGTTGTACATCGAGATGGCGCCGACCAGGGCGACGCGGCCGCGCAGGTTCATGGTCCGGAGTGCGGCGTCGAGGTGGTCGCCTCCGACGTTGTCGAGGTAGACGTCGATGCCGTTCGGAGCGGCGGCCGCGAGTTGCCCGGCGATGTCGCCCGCGCGGTAGTCCAGACCGACGTCGTAGCCGAAGTCCTCGGTCAGCCGCTTCGCCTTGACCGGGCCGCCGGCCGAGCCGATGACGAGCGAGGCGCCGAGCTTGCGGGCGAACTGCCCGGCGATGGAACCGACGGCGCCCGCGGCACCGGAGACGAAGACGACATCGCCCTCCTTGACCGGGGCGACCTCCTTGAGGCTGGCCCAGGCGGTCAGGCCGGTGGTGCCGAGGACGCCCAGGTAGGCCTGGGCGGGGGCGAGGCCCGGGTCGACGAGCTGAACGTCGGCGGCACCCAGCAGGGCGTACTCGCGCCAGCCGAGGAAATGGGTGACGGTCGCGCCGACCGGGACCTCGGGGGCCTGCGAGGCGACGACGGTGCCGACGGCCGAGCCGGTCATGGCCTCGCCCAGCTCGAACTGCGGGATGTAGGACTCGCCTTCGTTCATCCGCCCGCGCATGTAGGGGTCGACGGAGAGGTAGTCGTTGCGGACGACGACCTGGCCGGGGCCCGGGTCGGGCACGGTGGTCGTCTCGAACGCGACGTCCGAGTCCTTGGGCTCGCCGACGGGGCGGGCGACGAGGCGCCATTCACGGCTGGAAGAAGACATGACGATCCTAGGGGTAGTGCAGTGTGCGGGAGGCGGGGAGGTCAGTTGCCCGCGGCCACGGTGGAGACGGGTACGCCCAGCAGACCGGCCACGAGGGCATCGGATCCCAGGGGCAGCAGGCGGTGCGCGTCCGTCGCGTTCTCCAGACCGACCACGAGCGCGATGCAGATGTCCGCGGCCCTGGCGGGCTCGACCCCTTCGACGGTGCCCGCCTCGGCGAAGAGTCCGGTGAGCAGGTGGCGCAGCTCGGCGGTGAAGTCGGAACATATCCCGCCGAAGAGGCGGGCCTTGTCGTCGAGGAGCTCGGCCGTGTGCGGGGAGTCGCCGGACAGGGCGAGGACGAGTTCGAGTTTGGCGGCGAGGACGCCCCGGACCCGGGCGGCGTACGGAAGGCCGGTGTCGGCCGCCGCCCGGCGGGCCCGCACGAGCGCCTGCTCGTGCAGGCGCCCGGCGAGCCGCCGGAAGGCGTCGTCCTTGCTGCGCACGTACTGGTAGACCGCGGACCGGGACACGCCCATGGTGGTGGCGATGTCGTCCATCGTGGTGCGCCGCACGCCGTACCTGGTCAGGCAGTCGTACGTGGCGTCGAGGACCTCGTCGAGCCGGTCGGTGCCCATCGGGGTCAGGCCAGCTTCTTGAGCAGTTCGACGGCCAGCGGGGCGGAGGAGGCCGGGTTCTGGCCGGTGACCAGGTTGCGGTCGACGACCACGTTCGGCACCCACGGCTCACCGACCCGGACGTTCACGCCGGCCTCGGTGAGGCGGTCCTGGAGCAGCCACTTCGCCTTGTCGGCGAAGCCGGCCTGGGTCTCCTCGGCGTTGGTGAAGGCGGCGACGTCGTAGCCGGCGAAGGCGTTGGTGCCGTCGGCCTTGACGGCCGCCAGCAGCGCGGCCGGGGCGTGGCAGACCACGCCGAGCGGCCGGCCGGACTCCAGGGCGAGGGTGAGGAGGCGGCCGGAGTCGGCGTTGACCGCGAGGTCCTCCATGGGGCCGTGGCCGCCGGGGTAGAAGACGGCCGCGTAGTCGTCGAGGTTGACGTCTTCGACCTTGATCGGCGACTGCAGCTCGCTGAAGCCGGCCAGGGCGTCGGCGATGCGGTCGGCGTTCTCCTGCCCGCCGTTGACCTCGGGGGCGAGGCTGCCCTTGTCGACGGTGGGAACGACACCGCCGGGCGTGGCGACCACGATCTCGTGACCGGCCTCCTTGAAGGCCCGGTAGGGAGCGACGGCCTCCTCGGCCCAGAAGCCGGTGGGGTGCTTGGTGCCGTCGGCCAGCGTCCAGTGGTCGGCGCCGGTGACGACGAAGAGGATCTTCGACATGAGGGGTGCTCCGAGCGTGCGGATCCCGGATAGGGGACGGGGACGGGGACGTCGCCGCTGACGTTTCCGAAGCACTGACACTTCGCACTCAGTTCGTCAGTGCGGCGATGTCCTCGACGGTAGAACCCTTCCCCATCGGAATCCAATAGGCTCGTACATGTGAGAGATAGGGATCCCAATGGCCAGCCGGGAATGCCGTCGCCACAGGGCAGCGGCCTCCTCGATCTGAATCTGCTGCGCACCTTCCTCGCGGTGTACCGCGTCGGCGCCTTCACCGCGGGCGCTCGCGTGTTGGGTCTGTCACAACCGACAGTGACGACGCAGATCCGTTCCCTGGAGAGCCAGCTGGGCCGGGAGCTGTTCGAGCGGCTGTCCCGCGGCGTCGCCCCGACCCCGTTCGCCGACGAGCTGGCCGCGCGGGTCATGGAGCCGTTGGACGCCCTCGGCCCGGTCAGCGGCGGCGCCCTCTTCGGCGGGAGCGACGCGGAGCCCGTGCACCTGGCGGGGCCCGCCGAGTACCTCACCCACTGCGTGATGCCGACGCTCGCCCCGCTCGTCGACAAGGGGGTGCGCCTGCGCATCGCCTTCGGCCTCACCGACGACCTGCTCGACGGACTGCGCGCGGGCCGGCACGACCTGGTGGTGGCCACCCTGCGCCCACGCGGCCGCGCGCTCGCCTCCGTACCGCTGGCCGACGAGGAATTCGTCCTGGTCGCCGCACCTTCATGGGCCGAACGGATCGCATCGCCCCTCGCCACCGAGGGACCCGCGGCCCTGCACGGAGTGCCGCTCGTCTCGTACGCCGAGGACCTGCCGATCGTCCGCCGCTACTGGCGCCATGTCTTCGGCAGGCGCTTGACCTGCCGCCCGAGCGTCACCGTGCCCGACCTGAGGGCGGTCAAGGACGCCGTCGTCGGCGGCGCCGGATTCAGCGTGCTGCCGCGCTACCTGTGCGCCGCCGACCTGGCCTCAGGCACCCTGACCCTCCTCAACGACCCGGACGACCCGCCGATCAACACCGGCTTCCTGGTCCAGCGCCCGGGATCGTCCACCAATCCCCATGTCGCACTGGTCCGCGACCACCTCCTGCGCACCGCCCACGACGCCTGAGCCCGTCCGCAGCCGATGACGTCGAAGTCGGCGGAGCGGGTTCGCCTCGCTGGTGTGCGGCCCGGGGCGGCGTCCGCTGAGTTCATCTGACACGCGTTTGGTGTGGTTATTTGTGTTCAGTGCCCTGGGCTGCCAAGGTGTCAGCCATGAAGATCACGATCACGGTGGAGGACCCGACCCCCGAGGCCCTTGAGAAGCTGCTCGCCCTCGCCACCATGCCGACCGCCGTCGTGACCACGGTGCCCGACGACCGCTGGACGCCGGAGCGGGCCCGTTCGTACTTCGACCGGCTCCCACCCCGGGCCCAGCAGATCCTGCTCCAGGTCGTCCAGGGCCGAGGCGAGTGCGCCGCAGCGGCGTTGAGGGCGAACGGCCGGAACCTGCGCGGATCCACCGGCGCCTTCCGCCGCGTGCTCACCGAGGGCAAGCGGACCGGCCTCTGGCCCGACGCCCTGCCCGTACCACTCGTCTCCCACATCGTCGGGGGACAGCTCAAGAAGCTTGAGATGCCGGGCTCCGGCACCGACCGGCACGTGTACCCCGTCTTCGCCGAGGGACTGCGCGACGTGCTGCTCCTCGATCGGTAGAGGCACGGCCGCACGACCGACTGGGGAAGCCTGGGCGGACGGTGTCGGCGATCTCGAAGCGGACGGGTCGCTGCGGAAGCCCAACGAGGAGTCCGGCCCCGCCGTCCACGGCGGCGCCGGACTCCTCGTTGGGCTTCCTGAGTCCTCTAGCCCGGTACGCGGGCCATCGATGTGACGGTCAGCGGCCCCAGCGGGGTCTCGTCGAGCGTGGTGAAGCCGAAGTGGCGGTACAGGGGGACGTTCGCCGGGTCCGCCGTGGTCAGGTGAACTGCTCCCGGCGTCGTCGTCAGGACGTGGTCCAGGAGGGTGCGGCCCGCTCCACGGCCGGTGCGGTCCGGGCGGACTCCGACGAACTCCAGGGTCCAGGCCCCCGCGGGGGCCCCGCCCTCGGTGGCGTGCAGATAGCGCAGGGTCCGGCCGAGGGCGGGCGGCCCGCTGCCCAGCAGGGTCCGGGCCGCCCAGAGCGCGCGGGCGCCGGCGGACGGGGTCGCGCCCGGCGGGGTCAGGACGGCTGCCGCCAGGAGCCGTCCGTCGGTGTCCACCAGAGCCGTACGGCGGGCCCCGGCGAGGCCGGCGTGGGTGCGCAGGGTGGCGCGGAACCAGCGAGCGCGGGCGGGGTGCGCGCCGCCGCAGATCCAGGAGACGGCCGGCTCCCGGGCGAACGCGGCGGCCAGCAGATCGGCGCAGGCGGCCGGGTCGGGGTCGGTGTCGATCCGGCGGGATGCCGCGGCAGCCAGGTCCTCAGACATCCCGACCCCGCTCCAGCGGCGCCTCGGGCACGAGGTGGCAGACGAGCAGTTTGAGGAAGAACAGTGGTGCGAACCAGGCAAGGGTGGCCGGCACCGGCAGCCAGAACAGGTTGACCAGGACGGCTGCCATCAACACCGCCATCGCCACGGGCCGTTTGAGGTGGACGGGCACGAACTCCACCGCCACCGCCCCGCCGAGGAGCAGCGCGGCATTCGCCGAGGTCCAGGCGAGGTCGCCGGAGAGGACGTACAGACCCATCGCGGCGAGGTGGATCAGGTGCGCCGAGACGAACAGCAGCCGGGCGCGCCGCGCCGCGGGGTCGGCCCGGTGGTACCAACGCTTCTCGGCGTTGGTGGCGTTGGTCAGGACCCCGCCGATCAGGTCGAGCCCGGCCAGGGCGACCACGAGGAGTTGACCGGTCGACCAGTCGCGCGCGGCTCCCGAGCGCCACAGTCCGGCGGCCAGCAGTAAGGCACAGCCGAGGAGGCCGATGGTCTCCACCGCGGACTCGGAGCGGGACTTGCCCGGACCCATGAACCGTTCCAGCCGGCCGGCGAGGCCGGACGGGGTGGCCGGTATCTCCCAGGAGATCCTCAGGTCAGTGCGCATCGTTCGGCTCCTCTCCGGGGGCCGCGGTCGCCGCTGCACCCCACAGTCCGCGCAGGAGGCTCCACAGCTGGTCCGGGGGGTCACCCTCCGGGAGGCCTTGGAGGGATCCGCTCGTCATCAGGGCCACGGCCCAGGCGTCCGCGGCCCGGACGACGGCGGCGGTCGCCGACACCATCAGTGCGTGGTCCACATCGGTCCGGATCATCCCGAGCCGACGGCCGTCGGTGACCAGGGCGCCGAACCAGTCGAGCCACGGGCTTGCGTCGCTGCGCCCGATGGCAGCGTCGGCGAGGGCCAGGTCCTCGGGATGGTTCTTCAGGTGGGCGGCGAGGGCGGCGGATCCAGCGGTGAACCGGGCGCCGAAGTCCTCCTCGTCGCGGGCCGGCTCCCAGGGTCCGAGGGCGTCCAGCAGTCGGTCGAGGACTCCGTCGAGGACCGCGGTGAGCAGGTCCTCCCGGCCGTCGAAGTAGTGGTAGGCGGCGGTCTTGGAGACGCCTGCCGCCTCGATGATCTTGTTGTAGGAGGCGCCTTCGGCGCCGTGCTCGGCGAAGTGCCGACGCGCGACTCGCAGGATGTGCTCCCGGCGTTCGGCGGGCAGGCGGGCGAAACGAGGAAGTGGCATGAACGAATGATACGCACCAGTAGGGTGTACCGCTAGTACACCCTACTGGTTTGTAGTGGTGGCCCTGCGCGCGTAGGCCCCCGCCACCGAGCTGGAGAGCCTGCACGTCCTGGACCGGTGAATGCCGAAGGCCCGGTGCCCCGCTGAACCGTGGTGGTCAGCGGGGCACCGGGCCTCTCCGGGCGCGTTCTACGGCCCTCGATGCCGAGGATCGTTCCGAACGGGCCGCGCAGCTGGGCGACATGTTGTCCGCGGACAACATCGAGAGCGGTGCGGGACGGCGATCAAACAGGCCTAGACGTGCGAGTGCAGTGCTTCGACCAGGGCGAGGAACCCATCAGTGTCCAGCCCCGCGCGAAGGGTCGCGGCTTGCTCTTCGACGGTTTCTCCGAGCGCTCGTACGAGCTGGTGCGCGGTCAGGGAAGGCACTGGGTCCTGGGCGGGCGTCTGCCTCGGCAGCGGGGCCTGCTGAGAGTCGACAGGACCAGCGGCAGGCTTCTGGTTGGCCGGCACCGGTGCGCCAGTCCGCCCGTCCGGCCGTGCCACGGGTTGCCTGGTGTTGTCCGCGGACAACACCTCCCGCTCCGATGCGGCCGCCACTGCCGGGGCTTCGCTGCCCGTCGACGCGCTCGCCGGCTCCGTGTTGTCCGCGGACAACACGGAGGCCTGCGGCGGCTCAGCAACAGCGGGCTGTGCGAGCGAGGCAGGGGTGTTGTCCGCGGACAACATCTTGAGAGCATCTCGTGAGGCGATTCGCTTGGCGCGCTCCTCCTCCTTGAGCCGCTCTTCGAGGGCCAGGAGGTCGTCGGTGGTCAGCGACTTGTCCTCCTTGTAGGCCCGGGCCAGGCGCCGGCCGTAGCGCTCGGCCATCTCGCCGCCGGCCAGCCGGTCCTGGATCGCAGAGGGGAGGGTCAGGAGCAGGATCTGGTTGCCCACCCAGGATCGGTCGCGGCCGCGGCGGCGGGCGACCTCGGCGGCGTTGCCGTCACAGGCCTTGAGGAGCTGTTCGAGGCCCATGGCCCGTTCGATGATGTTGAAGTCCTCGCGGTCCTCGTTCTCGGCCATGAGGTAGTCCATGAAGTCGGCCGGGCTGGTCGCCAGGTCGTCACGGACCACGAAGTCGAGGACATCGAGCCCCACCTGCGCGGCGGAACGGCACCGCCGCTCGCCGTTGAGGAGGACGAACTCGGCTTCCTCACTGATCAGGCGCACATGACTGGGCCACAGGGCAAGGTAGGCGGCGCGGGTCACCGCCACACACGCCGTGGTCTGCTTCTTCGCCAGGCTCTGCCCGAGTGCTTCGCGCTGTTCCTCGGTGCCGTAGTAGCGCCGGGGGTTCATCGGGCACAGGGCGACCCTGGCCAGGGGGATCCGCTGGATCTCGTAATCCGGGATCGACCCTTCCGCCTGGGCCTTGGCTCGCCCCCGCTCGCTGCGGGGTGTGCGGCTGATGGCTCCGAACGCGCCTCCGGTCCCGAGTCGGTCGGCTGCCTTCATCGGGCGATCCTCCTCGCGATGTCGCGCATGACCTCGGCCTGGTCGCTGTCGGGTGCGTGCACGAGCAGCGGCGTCTTCATCCGCACGGCCTCGCGCTGGTCCTTCAGGTCATTCACGACAGCGATCACCTCCGGGTGGCCGAGGCTCTTCCAGGCGTCGAGAGAGGAGGTCACGACGTACCCCTTGCGGACGTCATAGAGGTTGACGACGAATCCCAGGTCGTGGACCTGAATGTCGAGGTCGTCGCAGAGGGAGTCGATCTGCTCGCGCAGGAGGGTGTAGGCGTCGGCGGAGGAGTCCTCGGCCTGCACCGGGATGACGATCCCGGAGCTTCCCTCGGGCTCGCCCTCACGGGTGCGCACGTAGTAGATCGCGTTGTCCATCGCATAGCCGAGGCTCGGGGGGCAGTCGACGATCACGAAGTCGAACTCGCGCTCGACGGCGGTGAGGGCCTTCTCAAGTGCGGTCTCCTTGACGCGGATCTCCCGCGAGGAGACGAGCTTGGCATCGAGGAGGAAGCCGTCGGTGCAGGCCGGCAGGAGGTGCAGGCGATTTCCGAACGACTCGCCCGGGATCTCGATGAGCAGGTCGCGCAGGTCGGCCTGGCGTTCGCCGCACATGTTCTTGACGAGGCTGTCGCCCTTGATGGGGAGGTGGTCGTGGCCGAACTGCTTGGTGAGGTGGCCCTGGGGGTCGAAGTCGACCAGGCAGACCCGGTAGCCCATCTCCGCGAGGGCCTGACCGACTCCCGCGGACATGGCCGTCTTGCCGACGCCGCCCTTCTGGTTGCCGAAGGCCACGCGTCGGGCTCCGGTCTGCGGGCGGCTGGGGTGGGGGAGGGGGTTGGCGTCCAGCCACAGCCGAATCGCCTGGGCGAGGCCCTGGTTGTACGGAAGTCCACGGCCCGAGCAGTCCTCGCGGAAGCCCTTGTAGAGCGCTGAGGGCACGTAGGTGGAGAACGAGTCGGAGCGGGCGGTGTCGATCAGGTCGAGCGGGTGGGTGGCCTCCCGCCATGCCTGGATGCCCTGGGTGACAGCGTCCTGGATGGGGATGCCGACGGTGGCGGCGCGGATCTTCAGCTCCCGGCGCAACTGTTGAGGGAGTTTGGTAACTACCTTGTCGCGGTCATCGGGCATGGAGGGTGCGGTCATGGGGGGAGTTTACTAACCTCTGGCCTCATGTCAGCCCCCATGACACGGGGCAATTCAGACTTTCCATCCGATTCCACGGTCTACCTGTGCCGGGCCGATGTTGTCCGCGGACAACATCGGCCGCTACCGACCGGATCAACCCGCTGCAGGACGCCCCCCGGACATCTGTGTTGTCCGCGGACAACACGAACGGGGACGGCGTCCGGCCCAGGGGGATGTTGTCCGCGGACAACATCCGGAAGCGAAACGCCGAAGGCCGCGCTCCCGACAGGAGGCGCGGAACCTTCACGGGCGGCTCCGCGGAGCGGCCCGTCCAACCGGCAGGCCTGACGGCGTCTCGGAGGGGGCTGGGCGAACCCCTGCCGGCTGCGGTGTCCGGCCTGCTGCCGGGAAGGGAACGGAGTCCGACGGATCGGACGGCCTGTGGCCGGTCCTTCAGGGCTGCAGGGTGGGGTCGGTGAGTGCCGGGACGCCGTACTCCACCTTGGTGATGTCGGAGATCAGGTAGCTGCCATCAGCCTGGCGGTGGAGCTGAAGGTGCGCGGTGACGCCGCCCCGGGGTGTCTGGTGCCAGCCGTTGTCCGCCGCGTAGGCACAAGTGATGCCGGCTTCCAGTCCGACTTGGTCGCCGGTGAGCTCGCGCGGGTCGGTGTGGCCTTGCAGGGGGCTCACGGTCGCATCCATGACCACCGACCAGCCCCGCCGTACGGACACCTCGGCCGGCCAGGTCGCGCTGTCCCCCGCGCACGCGTTCAATCCTCCGCCGGAGGCTGCCAGCTCGGGCGTCAGATATCTGCGGCTCCTGTTCAGAACTGCCGCCGGCCCGGTGTCGCCGTGGGACACGTCGAAGCTGCCGGAGGTGACCGCCCAGGCGATCGCGACGGACTCCGCGTCGCGCTGGTCCGTCGTCAGCGGCGGCGGGGTGGCGGCAGGGCGCTCCACCGGCGGGGCCGGCGGCTCCGTGGGATCGGCTCCGGGCGCGGACGAGAAGGTGAAGCCGACCGGAGCGGCGGCGACTGCGGTGCCCGGGATCTCCTTCTCGTCTTCGTCGAAGCACGGATTGCAGCGAATGCGTTCACCGGCGCCCCTGCGGTAGTCGGTTTCCCAGCCCCTCCCATGGGTGTTCAGCACGGTGCCGCGTTCCATCCGTACGCCGGAGATGTGGAACGGGCGGGCACCGTCCTTCAGCGTCCAGGTGTGGTGCTTGCCGTCGAGAGTGCCCTCGACCGTGAGTACGTAGTCGTAGCTGTGCCGGGTCGCGAGCACGGTCAGGCTGATGATCTCGGGCTTCTGGTTTTCCAGGTAGAGGTACTTGTCGGTGAAGTACGGGGCGAACGACACCGGCCCGGATGCCGCGATCAACGCGATGGGATTGGTGGCGTCCAGGTCGATGCCCATGTCGATCTTCTTGCCTTCCCCCTGACCGGTGCAATCCACGACCGTGCCGGGCAGCGGGTCGGAGGGCTCGCCCACAACGGTCGCCCGCACCTGCTCGATCGCCACGGTGTGGCCGGCGCCGACCATCGAGACCGAGAGCGGCGAGGCACCCACGTCCGTGCCGCCCTGCGCGTGCGACCACGTTCTGGCGGCGCCGCAGTCGGTGACGACGGGGAGCTCCGTCGGCGTGACGGTCTTCGGGACGACTGCGGTTGTGTTGGCGTCCCCGTGCTCGGGGTCGTAGCGGGCACTGAGTTCCGGCTCGCTGCCGTCCGTTCCGTGCAGCGCCAGGTACGTCGTGCCCGCGCCCAGGAGTGCCAGTGCGCATGCCACGGCTATCAGCAGGCGAGGGCGCGGGCGCAGGCCCGCCAGCATGGAGACGATGCCGCCCATGAACACGTTGCCGTGGATGGTGCTGTGGCTGATCTCATTCCGCGTGTCACGCTGATCGCCCAATCCACCCACCCCGTCCGCCGGATCCGCATCCACCACAGTGCAACCCCTGCTGGGCAAAGGGAAGACCCCCTCGGGGGGGGGGGGGTGTTGGGGGGGCGCACCCAAAACCCCCCCACATAGAGGCCCCCCCCCCCCCCCCCCGCCGGCCGCCCCCCCAAACCCCCCCCGAGCACCCCCCCCGGA
>NZ_JBIWPL010000013.1:147342-159697 GCF_044768255.1 Kitasatospora sp. NPDC101157
CCCCGCCCCCCCCACCCACCCCCCCCCCCCCCGGGGGCGCAAGCGCACCCCCCCGGGGGGGGGGTTGTGGGGCCCCCCCAACACCCCCAACGCCCCGAAAGATGCCGACAGCCCGCTCGCCGCGCGCTCGTCCGTCCCCGATTCCCGGTCGCTCCCAGCGCGCAATGTGACCGGTCAACTGACCGGCTGCCGCTGTGCAGGAACGCCATCGGTCCCCCACACGACCGCGAGGGGCCAATGGCCTTTCGCTCGTCAGACGGGGCTATGACGAGGGGCCGAGGTCACCGTTGACAACGGTCTCGGTGATCAGAGGGCGGTCCCAAAGGGCGAGGATCTGCGCAGGCAGGAGACGCTCCAGGACGTCGACGGCCCCCTGGGCGGGCGCGCTGACCACCCAGGTGGCCTCGGCGCAGCCCCGGCTGTGAAGCCAGCGGCGCACGATCCGTCCGGCTTCGTCGCCCCGGACCTGAACGCAGTCGCGTTGAAGGTGCTCGACCACGGGCGCAGAACACTTGTTCCGAAGCCGTCGTATTCCTGTGCCCGATGGGCACCTGGCCCTTCCGTACGGCCCTGGCGGTACGCGCGCTTTGCTGAACGATGATGTCCCGGCGCATCTCGTGGCCGTCGCTACCAAGGAACTCGTAGAGCCTCTCAATCCAGTCCTTGCCGTCAGAACCATTCGGACGGGTTCGCGCAGCCCAGCCGACCGACTGCAGTAGCCGACCGTATCTGGGGGCACCTCGGCTGTTGCTCCGTCGGCTGGTGATGTAGTCGGTCCAGTCGCCCTCGGCGAGGGCCGTCCAGCGGATCGCGTCGCTGACGCTGGTAGCGATGATGTCGGCGAGGACAAAGGCGGGCAGCGCGGCCTCGCGATCGATCCCCCCGGCGAGTCGAGTGAGGGTGCGGTCCGCAGCGCGCTGCGGACCGCACCCTCGATGCGACACACACCCTTGAGCGCACTCCCGCGCCGGTCGAACCGGTACAGAGGCCACCATGCCTCGGCACGTCGTGACCACGGTGCCCGACGACCGCTGGACGCCGGAGCGGGCCCGCTCGTACGACGACCGGCTCCCGCCCCGGGCCCAGCAGATCAGCTCCAGGTCGTCCAGGGCCGAGGCGAGTGCGCCGCAGTGGCGTTGAGGGCGAACGGCCGGAACCTGCGCGGATCCACCGGCGCCTTCCGCCGCGTGCGGCACCGACCGGCACGTGCACCCCGTTTTCGCCGAGGGACTGCGCGACGTGCTGCTCCCCGATCGGTAGAGGCCCGGCCGCACGACCGACTGGCGAAGCCTGGACGGACGGTGTCGGCGACTGCGAAGCGGACGGGTCGGTACGGAAGCGGATCAGGAAACGTGTACGGCCAGCCCGCACAGGCCGAGCCCGTCGTCGGCGGCGGCGCGCCAGATGCGCAAGGGGCCGTCGAGGACGCACTCGTCCGTGGGCGAGTAGTACAGCCAGTCCTGGGCGTCCGCAGCGGCGCGTTCGTCCTGGGTGAAGGTGAGAGCGCGCTCCACGCATGGCAGGGTCCGGCGGACCTGGGCGGAGGTGAGGAGGAAGTTGCCGCACCAACCCGGTAGGAGAGCTGCACGGGCCGGGCCGATGGCATGGAAGAAGGATGCGACCGCGTAGTCCTTGGAATTGACGGAGACGAACATTCCCTCCGCCGGCAGGTCCGCCCACACGTCATCGATCACGGAGAAGTCCGGATCGACCAGGCCTGAGCTCAGGTCGTCAACGTGCGGCCCCGGCGCCATGAGTTCCCGGAACGACTCCACCGCGGCACCGTCCGCCGCCGTGAATTCTGGACTTCTGTACCACGTACGGTAATCAGGCAACGGGGCCTGCTGCCACAGCGACCACCGTTGTTGCGCGAGAGGCTGGGACCGGTCCGCCTCCATCGCGGGCAGTACACGGGGAGACAGCTCGGAGATGAACGAGTCGGGGTGGCTGCTGATCGCCCAGACACTGGTGAAGCCCATGCTGTGGACGTTAGTACCCGCTGCTGACATCGATGGCAGCAGCCGGCCGGTGTTCTCCAGGTGATCGGTGTGGTCGAGCTGGGCGACGGATTCCACGCCGCTCCCAGCCCGGATCCGAGACGACTGGATCCTGCCGCTTCGTGGCGTGGTTCGACGAATACGACAGTCGGCGGAAAAGGAACAGTACGCCGGATCATCGCCGAACTGTCGCTCGAACTGGAGCAGGCCACGGCGGAACTCGGCGCCGCCGCTGGCGTGGCCCGGCTACCCTTCCGAACCGGCCCTTCGGGGACGGTGAGACGGGATTAAATGTCTGCGATCAAGGCGCAGAGCGCCGTATGGTCATGAACCTCCCAAGGAGGAGAGGAGGTTCACCAGAGATGGGTTTGTTCAAGGACACGCCGCCCCGCGAGCATCCTGAGTTCACGCAACTGCGCTTCATGGCAGCCGGATCACCGTCATGGTGGAAGCAGAACCGGCACAAGGTCCTGGCGATCGCCGGACTCCTCGCCGGGCTCTGGCTCGCCGGACACCACCACGACGCCACCCCCAAGACGTGCGCCCCTGCGAGCACATCCAGCCCTTCTCACTGACAGCGGCGCGAAGCCCGGCCCCGCGACCCGTATGGGGCCGGGCCTCGCAGCCCGGTGCTTGGCAATGTCCTGACGACGGCGGCTGGGATCATCCTCTCCGGGCCGCTGATCACCGCGACTCTGATCCGAGCGTCCGTCACGCAGCCCGGACGCGCTCGATGAGATCGGCGACGCCGTCAACCTGGCGGTACGGCTTGAACGCCGGCACGAGTTCGCGGACCAGGGTGACGCACCGCTCGGCGCCGATGCGGGTGGCCAGATCGAGGGATTCGGTGGTGACGGCGAGAGCCTGCTCGACGTCGTTGGACTGCAGGAAGCCCTTGGCCTGGTAGGTGAGGAAGATGCCACGCGTCTTGTCCCGGGCCTTGGGCAGGAGGGACAGGCCCTCGGCCATCCTGACGTGCGCCTCGTCGGCCCGGCCGAGATCGAGCAGGCACTGGCCGGAGTCGACCGCGAGGTCCGCGGGGCTCATCCACGCGCACCAGCCTGGCGCGGGGTCGCTGGCCCGCGTCGACAGTGCGGTCTCGGCGTCGGACAGGTCGCGGTAGCACGCGGAGCGTTCGCCGAGCGCGGCGTAGGCCCTGGCCCGCCGGAGGAACAGCAGCGACCGGGCGGTGGGGTGCTTGGTACCGGACAGCGCGTGGCCGAGCTGGTCCACGGAGATGTTCGGCTGGCCGATCCAGTTCGACTGGTAGGCGAAGTCGGAGAGCACACCGGCGCCGAAGTCTCGGTCACCTGCGGCGTTGGCGGCTTGCAAGGCCCCTGCCCAGAGCTTCCCCGCGGCGAAGTGCTTGCCCTGGTCGAAGCGATACCAGCCGCAGGTGGTGGCCAGTGACGCGGCCAGGAGGTGCAGCCGCTTGGCGACGGGCTCGGCGTGGCCCCCGCCCTCGATCAGGTCGGTGACGGTGGCGAGATGAGCGTCCATCAGCTTGATCGTGTGCTGGCGCTGTTCGGTGGGCAGCGTCGTCAGCTTCGCGCTGGTTTCCTCCAGCCAATCCACGAGCCCGGGGTCCACGGCCGTCCTGCCGTCGAGGGCGGAAGTCAGGCGATCGGGCTCGATCGCGGCCCACTGGGCGGCGAGGCCGGCCAGCGAGACGGCGCTGAAGGTCATGAAGCTGCGGCGGTCCATGGCGGCTCTCTGTGCATCTCGAAGTGCTTGGACGGTGTACGCCGATCCCAGTGGCAGGGGAACCTCGCGGCCGGGCAGCCAATCGGGCCACCCGAACAGCTCCATGTCGGCGATCGGAACGTCGAAGGCTTCCGCGATCAGGATCTGGGAGTCCAGGTTCGGCTGCTTGCGCCAGTTCTCCCACCGGCTGACGGCCGTCTTGTCCGCGCCGGAGCGGAGCCCGTGCTTGCGGGCGGCCCGGTCGAGGAACACGACGAGGTCGCTCTGTGACCACCCGCGCAGTTCACGGGCGTAGGCGAGGGGGTGCCGGATCGGGTCGTCCACGGGGCCAATTCCATCATCGACAGTGACAGGCAGCCTACTGCGCGCGAGTGCGGGACAACCCCGGGACTACAGACAATGCCTGTCCAGGAAAGTGGAGTTGGCGCTGTACTCGACATGCATCGACAAGTTCCCTCACGAAGCGGAAGGAGTCAGCCCATGAAACGACGAGCGGCGGTCATCGGCCTCGGACACCAGGCACTCGAAGACCACCTTCCCGGCCTGCTCGCCTCCAACCGGGCCGAGTTGGTCGCGGTCTGCGACAACGACCCGGACACCCTGCGGGCCCAGCAGGCCACGCACAACGTCCCGGGCTTCACCCAGACCGCCGACCTGCTGGACAACGTGGCGCCGGACTTCGTCATCGTCGCGGTCCCGCACCACGCAGGCCGGGCCGTGATCGAGGAGTGCGCCGTCCGAGGCGTGCACGTCCTCAAGGAGAAGCCGTTCGCCACCTCCCTGCCGGAGGCGCGCGAGCTCGCCTCGATCTGCCAGCAGGCCCAGGTGGAGCTGATGGTCACGCTCCAACGGCGCTTCAACCCCCTCCACGCGTCGGTGGTCCAGCTCCTGGACCAGATCGGCACCCCGTTCCTCATCGACGGCCAGTACACCTTCCACACCGACGACCCCGGCGCGGGCTGGCGCGGAGACGTCAGCCAGGCCGGCGGCGGCTGCATCATCGACATGGGCTACCACATCGTCGACCTGCTGCTGTGGTACTTCGGGATGCCCAACCGGATCATGGCCGACTTCTCGACCGCCGCGCTGCCCGACGGCGGGTACGACGCCGAGGACACCGCCGTCATCCAGCTCGGCTACGACAACGACCTGTACGGCACCGTGCTCCTGTCCCGCTGGATGGCCCCGAAGACCGAGAAACTGCACGTGGTCGGCACCCGGGGCTCCGTCCTGCTGACGAAGGGCCAGGTCCAGCGCCTCGATGTGCACGGCAAGGTCGTCGACGAGCTGTCGCGCCCGCAAGCCCCGGCCAACGCGGCCACCGCCCAGATCGACTACTTCTGCCGGGTCCTGGACGGCGAACGCCCCAACACCGCCGGGCCCGAACAGCACCTGGGCCACATGGCCTTCATCGCGTCCTGCTACGAATCCAAGGCCGCCGGCCGCTACATCGACCCCAAGGAGATGCTGTGACGAACAACCTCGCCCTGCTGGGCGGCGAGCCCGCGGTGACCGCCGGCGGCACGCACTTCGAGTGGCCGCCGATGGACGACACCACCGAGGGCAAGGTCATCGCCCAGCTCCGCTCGGCCATCTCCATCCCCGGCCGCTCGGGCGTCGTCGCCGACTTGGAGGACGCCCTCCAGGACTACTTCGGCGTCCGGCACGCGGTCACCTTCAGCTCCGGCACCGCGGCCCTGCACGCCACCTACGACGCCGCCAGGATCAAGGCCGGGGACGAGGTGATCGTCCCCGCCTGGACGTTCCACGCCACAGCCTCGCCACTGTTCCACCTGCGGGCGGTGCCGGTCCTGGTCGAGACTGGCCCGGACGGCAACATCGACCCCACCGCGATCGAGGACGCGATCACTCCACGCACCCGCGCCATCATGGTCACCCACCTGTGGGGCAGGCCGGCCGCGATGCTCGCCATCCAGGCCATCGCCACGACGCACAACCTCCTCCTGCTGGAGGACGGCTCCCACGCCCACGGCGCCTCCCACGGCGGCAAGAAGGTCGGCACCTTCGGCCTGGCCGGCGCGTTCTCGCTCAACGGCCCCAAGCCGCTGTCCGGCGGCGAGGGCGGGTTCGTCCTTACGGACGACGACGACACGTACTACCGGCTCCTGACGTTCGGCCACTACAACAAGCGAGCCAAGTCCGAGATCCCGGCCAAGCACCCGCTCGCGAAGTACGCGGTCACCGGGTCCGGCCTCAAGCTCCGCATCCACCCGCTGGCCGCCGCCATCGCGCACGACCAGCTCGGCCGCCTCGACGGCTACCTCGCCGGACGGGCGGAGATCGCCCGCTACCTGACCGAGGAGTTCGCCCGGATCCCCGGGCTGGAGGTCATCCCGATGCCCGAAGGAGTGGTCCCGTCCTGGTACGGGTTGACGCTCACCTACCGCCCCCAGGAGCTCGGTGGCCTCGGCGTCGAGCGGTTCCACCAGGCCCTGGTCGCCGAGGGCGCGGTCGAGTTCGACCGGCCGGGCTCCACCTGCCCCATGAACCAGTTGCCGCTGTACCAGAGCCCGGCCATGCTGTTCCCCGGCCACCCGCACGCCCACCGCCGCTACCAGGCAGGGGACTTCCCGGTCGCCGAGCACACCCACGCGCACACGATCAAGCTCCCGGTCTGGCATCGTGAACAGGATCGTCCGCTGGCCGAGCAGTACATCCGCGCGGCCATCAAGGTGAGCGACCACCACAAGGAGCTGCTATGAACTCTCCCTTCGCCGACCCCACGTTCGAGGACACCATCCGCGCCGCCGCGGAGACGGACCGGGTGGAACGGTTCGTCGTGGCCGCCGTGATCACCGACGGCGACCGCATGCTGTTCCTGCGGCGCCCGGCCGGCGAGTTCATGGCCGGCCTGTGGGAGCTGCCGTCGGGCAAGGTCGAGAAGGGTGAGGGCATCGAGCAGGCCCTGCTGAGGGAGGTCGACGAGGAGACCGGCCTGCGGATCGCCGCGGTCGAGAAGTACCTCGGGCACTTCGACTACACCTCCGGCAGCGGGGCCCTCACCCGTCAGCTGACCTTCGAGGTCACCGTCACCCGGACCGGCCCGGTCACCCTCACCGAGCACGACGCGCACGAGTGGGCCGGACCCGACGAGATCCCCGCCGTCAGCGACGCCGTACGGGAACTCGTCACCCGCTGATCGTGCACCGTGAGCTCATCGACCAGGCCCGCGTAGACGGATACGACGCCTTCTGCGTGGGTGCACTCATCGTCCGCCACGGCCGGCTCCTGATGCTCCGACGCGCGGCGTCGGACTCCTGGGCCGGCCGCTGGGAACCGCCCGGCGGCGGCGTCGAGACCGGCGAATCTCTCGCCGAAGCTCTCGCGCGTGAGGTCCAGGAGGAGGCCGGGCTGGCCATCGCCAGCGCGCTGTACATCGGTCACCTGGACTACCCAGCCCGCGAGAACCCAAGCCGCCAGCAGGGGGTTCTTCTTCGCGGCCGAGGAAGCGCCCGGTCACTGGCCAGTCCGGATCAACCAGACAGAACACGATCGCTCCGCCTGGTCCAGGTCTGACCGCGTCCGGTCGACACGGCCCGACCTCCGCCTCTCGTCGCCCGGCGGCTGGCGCTTACGTCCCGGAGTGCCCCCGAGCCCTGGTGAACGCCCGGATGCGGCTGGACGGACCCACACACCTACCAGCCCGGAATCGGAACGGACCTCAGAAGTCCGGTCACGTCGTGGACGCCAGCCGGCAACGATCTCCCCTCACCCCACCAGGAGTGGATCTCCTTCCAGTCGAGCTTTGCCGAGGAGACACCGTGGTCCAGAGCACGCAGGCACTCGTTCGTGACGATCACCGCCGTCCAGACGAAGTTATGCGCTCTCAGGTCGCGGTACTCCTCGTCGATCCGGGCGAACATCACCAGCACGTACAGGTCATTCGCGGGCACCGGACCGTCGCGCACCAGCTCGAAGGGCACCGCATCCAACGGGCCGTGGCTCGGCGCATCAGGTGCGAAACGGGCCTTGACCTGCAGTCGGGCCAGCCCCGCGTATTGGTTCTGAGGCGGCCCGTCGGATCCGATGCCGTACGCCCCGCCTGAAGCCACATCCCATGCCCACCGCTCGCCCTGGCGCTGGCGCGCGAAGTACGCCAACGTCGGCACCCGCTCCACCAAGGACCGCCAGGGCACCGCAAGGTCGACAGCCAGTGAGTTCCTACGACCGTTCCCCGCCACCGGCATGGAGCCCAGCGCCGGCCCGAACTCGCCTGAGCGGTCGATCCCAGTGCGGACGCCGCGTGCCCTCTCGTAGGCCGCCCGCACCGAGGCACTCGGCCAAAACGCTGCAGCGGCAAGAGACTCCGCAAGGCCGCCGATCGGGTCGCTGCGGTTGGTCGCCAAGCCCGCCTCCAGGAAGCGGTCCCGAGCCGACCAGAAGCCGAGCAGCACATCGCCCAACACGGGCGCATCGCTCGAAGTGTCCACGTTCAAGACTGATCTCAACCCTTCTCGAAGGTAGAGCCGGATACGCTGTGGAACGCAAAGCCGACAACTTCAATCACGACACATGGCTTGCCTAGTGAACGGCGGGCAGGTGCCACAGGCCGGCGGCGTAGCTGGTATTGCGGCGCCGGCCGAGGAGCACCGCGCCGCCGTCGGCAAGGAGGAGGTGAACCCCGACGACCAGCATCAACGGGTCCGTCACGAGGAACTCCCCGTTGGCCGGTCGGGCTGACCGGCCCGACCGGCCGCGGCGGCGAGCAGCGGCAGGTAGTGGTGCATGTACGGCGGGACCTTGAGGCCGAGCACCTCGTCGAAGGGGACCAGACGCACGGCCAGGCCCTCGTCACCGAGCCGCAGGTCGCTCTCGTCTCCGTCCCAGACGGCGTGCAGGACGCGGGTGAGCGGAAGGCCGAGATCGAGGTGCGGGTCGGGGAGGCGTCGCAGCCCGGTGATCTCGATGCCGGCCTCCTCGCGGACCTCGCGCACCGCGCTGTCCCGGGCGCTCTCGTCGGCCTCGCGCCAGCCGCCGATCGGAGTCCAGTGGCCGGGCCAGGGCATACCCGGTCCGTCTTCGCGGCGGTGCATCAGCAGTCGGCCCGCGTGGTCGGTGACGAAGACCAGGACGCCCTCGAAGTCGTCACCGTCCGGGGCGGGGCGCTCCAGGTAGAGCGGGACACCGGAGCGGTAAGCGCGCAGCACCTGCCGGAGCCGCTGGTAGTGGGGGAGGCTCATGTGGTGGCGCCAGTCGTGGGCCGTCTCGAACCGGAACTCGGTGTGCTCGGCCGGGTCGAGCCGGATCCGGGCCTGCTGCTCCGCGGTCAGCGTGCCGCCGTCGAAGACGTAGCCGGCGACCGGGACCGGGTAGTCGGCGTCGGCCTGCGTGTGGATCACGGCGACCAGGCGTCGCCGGAGCACCTGCGGGTTCTCCGCGGCCAGGTCGAGGCCCAGCTCTTCCCGGGCCTCGCGCAGCGCGGCGTCGAAGGGGCTCTCGCCGTGTTCCACGTTGCCGCCGGGCATGTTCCACACGCCCGGATCGACGGTCGAGCGCATTCCGAGGACGCGGCCGGCGGGGTCGGTGACGAGGAGGCAGCCGTAGGCGGTGGGGCGGGCGATGGTGGTCAGGTAGCCGCCGACGGGGCGCCAGCCCGGGTTCGTCAGGCGGTCGGTGAGCCACTCGATCACCTCGCGCCGGCCGTCGCTCGTCGGCGGCAACTGGTCGGTGGCCGCCCACTGGTGGCCGTCGTGGTCCGGTGAGAGGACGACCGGGGTGTCGTCCGGGACGGCGGTGGTGAAGACGAACTGCCGTACCCGCGAGCCGTGCTGGTCGACGAGGTCCAGGTGCCGCGCGTACTCCAGCGACAGCCCGGTGAGCCCGGTCTTCTCGGCCAGCTCGCGCGCCGCGGCCGCCGGTACGGGCTCTCCGTTCTCCCGTCCTCCGTCCGGGTACTCCCACAGGCCGGGCAGGACGTCGTGCGCGGCCCGGCGGATCATCAGGATGCGGCCGGAGGCGTTGCGGACGATCACGCCTACGCCGATCCGCTCGATACCCCCGCGGAGGGCCGGCCCGGTCAGTACGTCGAAGTCGATCACTGGAGGGGCTCCTTGTTCTCCCGGACCGGTACGGTCCGCTGGGAGGGGAGGCCGGTGCGCTCGTTCTGGAGGTCCCACAGTTCCCTGAACCGGCCGCCCTCGTCGGCCACCAGCTCGGCGAAGGTGCCTTCCTGGAGGACCCGGCCGTCCTCCAGGACTACGATCCGGTCGGCGACGGCCACGTTGGTGAGCCGGTGGGTCACCAGGACGACGGCCCGCTCGCGGGCGACGGCGCGCAGGTTCTGGAAGATGCGGTGCTCGGCGCGCGGGTCGAGGGCGGCGGTGGGCTCGTCGAGGACGAGGAGGCCGGCCTCGCGGTGGAACGCCCGGGCGATGGCCAGGCGTTGCCACTGGCCGCCGGACAGTTCCTCGCCGCCCATCCACTCCACCGCCAGCAGGGTGGACAGGCCCCGGCGGAGCTTGGCGACGACATCGGCCGCCCCGGAGGCGTCGGCGGCGCGCAGCACGGCCGCGTCGCCCTCGGCGGTGGGCTGGCCCAGGGTGATGTTCTCGCGGCAGGTCAGCGGCCAGCGCGCGTAGTCCTGCGGGACCACGGCGACCTGGCGCCACAGCGCGTGCGGGTCCAGGTCGCGGGTGTCGCGGCCGTCCCAGCGCACCGATCCGGTGTCGGGCAGGTAGAGCCCCGCCAGGAGCTTGGAGAGGGTGGTCTTGCCGGATCCGTTCTCCCCGACCAGGGCGAGGATCTCACCGCGTTCGACGTGCAGGCTGACCCCGTCCAGCGCCTTGCGGTCGGAGGCGGGGTAGGCGTAGCCGAGGTTCTCGACGGCGATCCGGTGCGGGGGCTCGGGCGTATCGGTGCCGCGCCGGGGGCGGTGGCCGCCGGCGGTGTCGAGGAAGCTCGACCAGTCGTCCAGGTACATGCCGGTGCGGAAGAGGTCCGCGCCGTAGCCGACGATGCCGTGCAGGCTGGTGCTGACCGCGGTCAGGGCGAACACCGCGGCGCCGCCGCGCGGCAGGCTCATCCGGCCGGTGCTGACCAGCCACAGCATCGCGCCCCACACCACCGCGGTGCCGAGGCCGGACGCGGCGGCCCCGAGCACCGACACCCGGGCGCTCTGCCTCGCCGCCCGCCGCGAGGTGGCGTCCAGGCGCCGGCCGACCTGGTCGTACTTGGCGAGCAGGAACTCGCCCATGGTGTCGGAGCGGACCTGGTCGGCGTTGCGCTTGAGGTGGATGTACCAGCGCAGGTTCGCCATGATCCGGCGGTCGCCGATCGCCGCTCGGTTCGCCAGGAACTGCACCCGGGCGGCGTGCACCGACGCGATCCCCTGCGGCAGCGCCGCCAGTACCAGCAGGGGCAGCAGGGCGGGGTGGAGCACGGTCAGCACACCGGCCGCGCCGACGAGCGAGGCGAGGGCGGCGAGCAGGTTCTGCGCCTCCCCGACGATGTCCACGCAGACCTCGGCGCCGCGGTCGGCGGCCTCCAGCTCGTCGTTGTAGCCGGCGTGGTCGTAGGCGGTCAGCTCGGCCGCCACGGTGGCGCGCAGCACCGCGGCCTCCGCCTCCCGGGAGATGCGGGGCGACAGGTGGATGGTGACGGTCCGGATCGTGATGCCCAGCAGGGAGCGGGCGCCGGCCGCGGCCGCGATCACGAGGATCGACGGCGCGGCGTGGGCGAGCTTGTCGTCGAGCCGGCCCGGGCCGAACAGCGCCGAGATCGTGCCGGTCGTCGCGAACAGGCCCGCCGCACCGAGCGCCGCGGACACCGCCTGGCAGGTCAGCAGCAGCGCGACGGAGCCGCGGTCGATGCGCCAGCCGAGGCGGAAGGCGCGGACGACGAGCGCGGGCAGGCGGCGGGCCATCGCGCTGACGCTGATCGCCTCGATCGCCTCGATGCGGCGCCCGTCGGCGAGCCACTGGAGTTCCTCGTCGGGGGAGTCGGCCGGTGCCGTGGTCGTGGTGGCGCTCATGCGTGCGCCCCCTCGTGTGCGGCAGAGGTGCGTGCCGCAAAGGTGCGTGCCGCAAAGGTGCGCGGGGCGGGTGGGACGTGGGTCGCCGGGGCGGCGGGGGCGGGGGGACAGGCCACAGATCCTCCAGACGCAGAGTGCTCCGTGGCCGCGCGGAAGCGCCGGAGTGCCGGAGCAGCCGACGGGACAGCACAAGTCGGCTTAACGCAGGGCGAGTTGACGGTTTCCGCACGGCCGATGGCGTCCGATGATGGTGCTGTTCGAGCGCGCCGTTCAAGCGGATTACCTCCGGGCGAGCCCGGGTCGAATGGTGACTTTTCGATTACCTACCGGATACGGGCCGGGCCTCCTCCGGTCGGTCGCGCACGAACGCGACGGAGGCACCGGAACCCAGTGCGCAGGCGGCGAGAGCCTGTTCGATCACGGTCCTCCGGAGCGGGAGGATGCGGTCGCGGACGCCGTGGTGGGCCGGAAGATCGCGCTTCACACGGCCATCACCGGTTTCACCCGATCGGTTGGACAGCTGCCCGATCAGGTTTCGTGCGGCGGACCTGTCCGGGCCCGGGGGGGGGGTGCTGGCGGGGGCGCGCACGACCCCGACCACCGCCCCCCCCACCCCGCGGGGGGGCGCGCCCCCGGGGCGGGGGGGGACGGCGCGCCGGGAGGC
>NZ_JBIWPL010000013.1:159707-236271 GCF_044768255.1 Kitasatospora sp. NPDC101157
TGTGGTACCCGCCCCGATTTTTTTTGGGGGGGGGCGCCGTGCTGGCCCCCTGCGCCGGGGGGGGGGGGGCCCCCCCCCGGGGGGGCCCCCCCCCCCCGCGGCCCCCGGGCCGGCCCGTCACTTGGCGGGTTCGGCCTCCAGCTTGTCGACGACGGCCGAGGTGAGGACGGCCGAGGCGTACTCGAAGCCCTTGCCGTCGCCGGCGCCCGGGGACGGGTCGCCCGTCGGCGGGAGGCCGTCGGGGCCGGCCGGCGGGAGGTCGGAGAGGAGCACCTCGCGCACGCCGAGGAAGGCGCCGGTGGTCCTGTCGAAGATCAGGGACACGCGCATGGTGCCGTTGGTGCCGACCACCGCGACGCCGTGCCGGCCGGCCGCGTCCACCTCGTCGGCGACCACGGACGTGCCCGGGATCTTCGCGGCCGCCTCCATGAGCGGTCCGGCGACGGCCGGCGGCGCCGCGATGTTCTGGAAGATCATCTGGACGTCCGCGAAGGCGAACTGGTTGTACAGCTTCGGCGTCATCGGCGTCCCCGACACCCGCTTGGCGCGGTCGAAGGAGAGCAGCTGTTGCAGCAGCTGCTGCGGATCGGTGGGCAGCGAGGCGACGAATTCGTAGGTGGGGGAGTCGAAGCCCGCCGTGCGGGGGGCGCCGGAGGAGGTCGACAGCGTGGCGGGCCAGGAGGTGCGCCCGTTGCCCATCGTCGGGTCGAGGATCAGGCCGTCGGACCTGCCGTCGACCGCGAACCACGACCTGCGCTCGTGCCTGGTCTCGCGGGCGCCGTCCTGGAGCTCCCGCCGGTAGACGAACTGGGCGCCCCTGGCCCCGGGGTCGGGGCTGCTCGCGACGGCCTTCGCGGCGCGGGCGAGCAGGCCCGCGGGATCGGTCGGCTCGGGCAGCGGGGTGGCGGACGGGGCCGGCGAGGCGGACGACGCGGACGAGGCGGACGAGGCGGACGAGGCGGACGAGGCGGACGAGACCGGCGCCGCCGGCGCGGCACCGCCGTGGCCGCGGCCCGGGACGGCCACCACGGTGACGGCTGCCAGCGCGCCGACCGCCAGCGGGGCGGCGATCAGCCACACCATCCTGCGCCGCGATCGCGATTGCGATCGCGCTGGCTGCCGCGATCCGTTCGTCCCGGCGGCGATCTCACTCATCAGGTGCTCCTTCAGGAACCGTCGGCGGTCGGCGGGGAGCAGCTCGGGCGAGTTGTTCATCGGGTCTCCTCCTGCAGCGACCGGGCGGTCTCGAAGCCGCCACCCCGTACCTGTCCGACGCCGGGAACGGGTTCCCGGCGTCTCGCCGCCCCGTGCAGCTCCTTGTCGGCGAGCGTGCGCAGCCGGGCCCGCGCCCGGGACAGGCGCGAGCGCACGGTGCCCACCGGGACGCCGAGGGCCTCGGCCGCCGACGCGTAGTCGAGCCCCACCCACACGCAGAGCCGGAACACCTCGCGCTCGGAACGGCGCAGACGCGTCAACGCGCGCTGAACGGCGGCTAGTTGGGCGCCGTCGTCGATCCGGGAGACCAGTTCGTCGGCGAAGTCCGGTACGGGCTCGCGCTCGGCCAGGCGCGCCATCGCCGCCCGGTGGCGCCGGGTGGCCCGCGCGGTGTTGCGCAGCACGTTGGTGGCGATCCCGAAGACCCAGGGGCGCAGGTCGCCGTCGCCCTCGTGCAGTTCGGCGCGCAGGCGCCAGGCCTCCAGGAAGGTGAGCGACACCGCGTCCTCGGCGGCCGCCCAGTCCCCCAGGGTGCGCAGCGCGTATGCATACACGGCCTGGGCGTGCGCGTCGAAGACCTCGCCGAGCGCGCCCTGGTCCCCGGCGCGCAGGCGCGCCCGTTGTGACAGTTCCATACCTCCCCCTGTCCGCCGGGCGGGTGGGGTTCCGTATGGGCCGCGTCACAGCGCATCGGCCCCCGACGGCGGGTCGTCGCCGGGAGCCCGGTGTGGCTGAGCGGTGATCAGGTTACCCGTCGCGCGTGATTCCCTCCCGGGTCGAGGAGACGCGCAGGCAGCAGCCGCTGGCCATGCCAGGGGTCGCGCAGTGGCATCCTCGACCCGGGAGCCGCATCCCGGCGCAGCGCGAAGAAATCGGGAACCCGCCGAGACGGTCCGGATCGCCGTGGTGGGAATCCCCGGCCCTCAGGCCGGCGAGCGGAGGTCAATGAGCCGCTCGCCACCCCGGTCAGGCATCGAGGATCTGGCCGTGGCGCCTGACCACCGGGCCCTGCGCCGACCACGGGAACTCGATCCAGTCGTCGGTCCTCTTCCACACGTACTCGCACTTCACGAGGGAGTGCGACTTCTCGTAGATGACGGCGGAGCGGACCTCGGCGACGTGTTCGAGGCAGAAGTCGTGCACCAGCCTCAGCGTCTTGCCGGTGTCGGCGACGTCGTCGGCGATCAGGACCTTCTTGTCGGTGAAGTCGATCGCGGCGGGGACGGGCGCCAGCATGACGGGCATTTCGAGGGTCGTGCCCACGCCCGTGTAGAACTCGACGTTCACGAGGTGGATGTTCTTGCAGTCCAGCGCGTACGCCAGGCCGCCCGCCACGAACACGCCGCCGCGGGCGATGCTCAGGACGAGGTCGGGCGCGTAGCCGTCGTCGGCGATCGTCTGCGCGAGTTCGCGCACCGCCCGGCCGAAGGTCTGGTAGTCGAGGATCTCGCGTGCATCGGTCACGGCGTTCAGTGTCCCCGGCCGCCGGCCGGCCGGCGAGCACCGGCACGCTGGGAGCCGCCGGGCGGGCCGTTCCGTCCGGCGTGCGGACGGCCCGCCCACGGACGGGAACCCGGCGACGGCTCCCCCTACTTGAGCAGGAAGTCGTACACCGCCTGCCGTCCGGCCGGGTTCGCGGCCCGGTTCTGCACCGAGTGCGCCGCCCCGGGCACGATCACGATCTGCGGGTCGTGCGCCATTCCGGCCACCTGCTGGAGCACTTCGTACGGGGTGGAGATGTCCCGGTCGCCGCCGAGCAGCAGCACCGGCACGTCGGGTAGCTTGCGGTGCTCCGACGGCGCCGGCGGCACCTGCTCGCGCGGCCAGTCGAGGCAGACCAGCAGGCTGCCGATACCGGTCGCCGTCGCCGCGTCGTACGGCCAGGTCTGCTCGGGGGTCAGCCGCTGCCGGGTGCGTTCCAACGCCGCCGCGCGGTCCGCGACGGGGGTGTCGGTGGTGCCCCACGGGAAGCGCGAGTCGGCGCACAGGGTGGCGGAGTGCAGTCCCTGGCTGAGCTCCTCGGCGGGGGCGGCGTCGACCTCCCGGTGGACGAGGTCGAAGAAGTCCTGGAGCTTCGCCGGCCGCCCGGCGGCGGCCTCGTGAAGGATCTCCGGGACCGCGCCGTAGTCCGGGTCGATGAACTCGTAGCCGGTGAGCGCACTCAGGATCTGCGCCCCGTTGCCGTACCGGTGGACGGTGGCGGCCAGGTCCTCGGCCGGGTCGGTGGTGCAGCCGGTGGCCAGGCAGGCGTCCCGCAGGACCCGGGCGGTGGCGGGCAGCGCGGCCAGGTCGAGGGGGTCGAAGCCCTGTGGCGGCGCCACCGAGTCGAGCACCAGCCGGGCCACGTGCCCCGGGTGGGCGAGGGCGTAGCGCTCGGCGACGAAGGTGCCGTACGAGACGCCGTCGAGGGTCAGCCGGTGGTCGCCGAGGGCGCGGCGCAGCAGGTCGATGTCGGCGACGGTGTCCGCGGTGCTGTAGAAGCGAGCGTCCGGGCCGAGGGCGGCGGCGCAGTCGGCGATCGACTGCTTGCGCGGCAGGGCGAGGTCGGAGGAGCCCATGTCCTCCTGGAGGCCCGGGCACCGGAGCGCGCCCCGGCCGGTGCCGCGCTGGTCGAACATCACCAGGCGGTAGTCCTTGAGGACGGGCTCCAGCCTGCTCGCCATCCGCTCGATGGTCGGGACGCCGGGCTGGCCGGGGCCGCCGGTGAGGAACAGCAGGTCGCCCTTGGGGGCGTGGGCGTTGCCGGTCATCGCCACGGCGAGGTCGAGGGTGCCGGGGGTCCGGCCGCCGTGGTCGAGCGGGACGGCGAGGGTCCCGCAGACGAACTCCGGTGCGTCCCGGCAGGGCGCCCGCCCGGTGATCCCGCCGCCGCCGGCTCCGGCCGGTCCGGCGGCGGCGGTGGCGGCGAAGCCGGCGGCGGGGGTGGCCAGGGTGGTGCCGACGGCCACCGCGACGGCGCCCAGCAGGGCGGCGATGCGGCCGCGCGTGCGCGTCATGTTTCGTCCTTCCGATCGCGCCGCGTCCGTACTGACGCGGTCGTGGAACAGCCTGCGCACCGGGGCCCGGCGATGGCGAGCGTTCGGACCGGATTCGACCGGGAACAAACCGTCGGGACCCGGGAGTCCGTTCGTAGGGGGAGGGGCCGGTGGGTTCGGCTCCGCGCGGCAGGGCGTGAGCGGTTGTCAGAGGCGCTTGGCAGGATGCCTCCCATGCTCGCCACCCATCCTGACCAGCGCCAGGACGACCGTCCCGGCCGACTCGACCGGCCCGCGCGGCCCGTTCCCCCCGACGTCCGGGGTGCCTTCGAGGTGCACCTGACCGTGGGGCCCGGTGCCGCCGAGGCGCTGGCCGCGTGGGCCGACGGCCACGGCCTGAAGTTCACCCACATCCTGCTGGAGCGCGGCGCGTCGCCCTCGCAGCCGATGCTCACCCTGCGGGCCGACGGAACGCTGGCGGAGGTCGCCGCCCTGACCGACCAGGTCGGGGGTCGGCTGCGGCGGGCCGGGTTCACCGTCCTGCGGGCGAAGATCGAGGCCACGCCGTGGGCGGAGGGTGTTCCGGCCTCGGACGAGGACGCCGTGCCGCACGGGGCCGGCCGCTACTTCGAGCACCACGTCAAGCTGCTGCTGCCGGCCCCGGCCGGCGCACCCGACACCGCCCGCCTCACCGCGCTGGCCGTCCGGCACGACGCGCACCTGTCGCGCAACCCGCGCCGGGTGCGCGAGGACGGCCGGCGGGAGTGGTTCGTGACCCAGCGGTGCCGCCTGGTCGGCCTGGACACCGCGGGCCGTCGGCTGGAGGCGTTGCTGCGGGACCTCGCCGCCGACGGCCACGAGGTGGTCTCCGCGGAACGCGAGTTCGTCGTCGTGGACAGCCATGAAGGCCTGGACGCGGGCTGGATAGCCGAGCAGCACGGGCACACCGCCCGGCCCTACGGAGAAGGAGAGTCGATATGACCCAGGGGCAGGAGCAGGGGCAAGAGCAGGAGCAGGGGCAGGGCCGGCCCCCGTCCGCCGTGGCGTGGGAGGAACTGCGGTACGGGCCGTGGCGCGGCGTCGTGCTGCCCAGGCAGCCGCCGTCCGAGGACGTCCGCGAGGAGCGGGAGCTGCCCAGGAGCATCCGGCCGGTCGACGACGCGGCGGTGACCCAGCAGCCGGTCTTCGACCCCGCCCTCGCCGGGTACGCCCGGGCCCTGCGGCCCAGCGAGCCCGCCTTCACCGACCCGCGGCTCGCCGAACGCTGGCTCGCCGCGCGCCGCGAGGCGCTCACCACCGTGCTGTCCGCCGTCGCCGGTTCGCGGTGGGCCGAGCACCTGGTGCTGCGGGGGAGCGTCCTGCTGCGCGCCTGGTACGGCGAGCAGGCGCGCGAGCCCGGCGACCTGGACTTCGTGGTCCGCCCGGTGGACTGGGAGCTGGAGGACGAGCGCACCGACCGCATGCTCCGGGACCTCGCCGCCGACGCCGAACGCCTCTCGGGCGCGGTGCGGCTGCACGCGGACCAGGCGGTCGGCGACGAGATCTGGACGTACAGCAGGATTCCCGGGCGCAGGCTCGTCCTGCCGTGGTCGGCGCCGGGCGTTCCCGGCGGGACGGTCCAGCTCGACTTCGTCTTCACCGAGCACCTGCCCGTCCCACCCGAGCCCTACCGGCTCCCGGGCGTCACCGCGCCGCTGCTCGGTGCCACGCCCCAGCTCTCCCTCGCGTGGAAGATCCTCTGGCTGGTCTCGGACAACCACCCGCAGGGAAAGGACCTCTACGACGCGATCCTGCTCTCGCGCACGGCCGAGGTGCCCTACGAGCTGCTGCGGCAGGTCTTCAGTCGGTCCGACGAAGGCTGGTCGCAGTGGCCGGTCCTCCCGGAGCAGATCGGCGAACTCGACGTCGACTGGGACGAGTTCGCCAAGGACTACCCGCAGTTCGCCGAACCCGTCGAGGAGTACCCGGCCCAACTGCTCGCCGCGCTCCGCCCGACCTTCGCCGGTCTCGGAGAGTACGCACTGCGCGCCCGGTGGCTGGCACCGCTGACCGAGGAGCTGCGGGACGTGCTGGTGAGCGAGGGCATGGAGGAGGTCCAGCAGCGGATGTCCCGACGCCGCATAATGCCGGACAACACCCTGGTGATCACCTGCGAACTGCTGGGCGGGGACCTCGAAGGCGCCCACCGGACCGTCGCCGGCCACCTCGGCACCCAGCCGGACCGCAGGACCCGCAAGCTGGCGGAGGCCGCCGCACGCTACGCCGCCGAACTCGCCGGGGACGGTCCGGAGGGCGGCGGCGCCGGCCACTGAGGCCGGCCGCAGGCCGCTGCTCCCGGCACTGCGGGCCGGGAGCAGCGGCCTGTTCGAAAGGGGCGGGTCCGTGAAGCGGAGCCTCGCTCCCACGCGAAACTTCCCGGGTTCGTCACCGCCCGGCTACGCGCGTGGAACCGGGGAACCCCGCCACCCCCGCCGACGTCATGGACCTCAGAGAGCACGGCAGGAGCGGTTCGGGGGGAGTGGTCGTTGATGGAGTTCAAGGCGCGCACGGGGAACGAGCGCAAGCGTTCGTGGGTGGCCGTCGCCGCGGCGGTCGTCGTCACGGTGGCGGCCGCCTGGGCGATCCCGACCGTCACCGCGTCGGTCGCCGCCCCCCACTCCACCGCCGCACAGGGGCGGGACGCGAGCGCCGACGGCGGCCACAACGGCCAGGACGGCGCCCAGGGCAGCGGTGGCGTCGGTGGCGGCGGCGCGCAGCAGGGGGCCGGGGCCGTCCCCGAGGGCATATCCCACGCCTCCGAAGCCGGAGGCAACGCCGTCAACATCACCATCGACGACGGCCCCGACCCCGTCTGGACCCCGAAGGTCCTCGACGTCCTCAAGCAGTACGGCGTGAAGGCCACGTTCTGCATGATCGGACCGCAGGCCAAGGCCCACCCCGAGCTGGTCAAGCAGGTCATCGCGGGCGGCCACCGGCTCTGCGACCACACCGTGGACCACGACACCACCATGGACAAGAAGCCCGTCGCCTACCAGGAGAAGGAGATCCTGGACGCGAAGAAGATGATCGAGGAGGCCGCGGGCGGCGCCGCCCAGGTCCAGTACTACCGGGCCCCCGGCGGCTCCTTCACCCCCGACAGCCGGCGCATCGCCGCCGCCAACGGCATGCGCCCGCTCGGCTGGAACGTCGACTCCAAGGACTTCACCAGGCCCGGCACGGCCGCCATCGTCGACACCGTCAAGAAGGAGATCGGCAACGGCCCGACCATCCTCTTCCACGACGGCGGCGGCGACCGCCAGCAGACCGTCGAGGCCCTCGGTCAGGTGCTCACCTGGCTGAAGGCCCAGGGCCGCCCGACCGGCTTCCCCGTCCGCACCACCTCGTGACCACCCGTCCCCCGGTGCTGCTCACCGGCGGCGGCCACGACGAGGAGGCGATCTGCTGGGCCGCCACCGCCCACCGACGACACCGCGAACACCTGGTACGCCGTCATGCCCTCCGCGGGGGCGATCCGGGGACAGGCCGCCACCCGCGCCCAGGGCCTCCCCTGACGGTTCCACCAGCGGGCCCGCTGGTGGAACCGTCCTCAGGGAAGCGGCGTGGGACCGGAGGCGGGGCCCTGGCCGACGAGGTGGATCCGGTTGCGGAGCTCCGCCTCGGCCCAGTCCAGGTCGGCGCGCAGGTCGAACCAGACCCGGTCCTGGCGGCCGTCCGGCTGGTCGAGCCCGACGGCGACCCAGGAGAAGACGCCCTGAAGGATCTCCCGTCGGCGCCCGGGGGAGGTCACGGACAGGGCGAACGCCACGGCGAGGCCGGCCCGGGTGACGAGCAGGTGGCTCGGGTCGCCCTGCCGCGGGCGGCCCGCGGTGAGGTAGCGCGGGGAGTCGGTGATCTTCAGCCATTCCAGGACCGCGTCCGGCACCTGCTCACGCAGGATTCCCGAGATGGAGTCGCGCACGGCGACCGCAGGTTCCTCGGCGAGCCAGCCCAGCCAGTGTCCGGACCCCGTGAGCTCGGTGAAGTCGTCCTTGGGCGGGCCGTAGTCCGGGTTCTCCACGAACTCCCCGGTCAGCTTCCCGTCCTCGCCGACCCGCCACACGCCCTGGACGGCTTCGCCCGGAACGTAGCCGTTGGGGTCGCCGATGAGATCGGGGTCGATCGCGGCGACCGACCCGCCGGGATTCGCGGCAGCCTCCGCGACCAGCTCCGGCGGAGGCGACTGCAGGATGCGGCGCCGCTCGGCCGATATGTCCCCCATGGTGCAAACCCTTCGTCCGGCGCGATCCCGAGGACCCGCCTCGTGCAATGCCGAGTCATGGTCCCACGGGTGCGGTCGGACGGGCTTTCAGGGGCCGGAGAAACACCACCGGCGGCCCGAGCGGGCTCTCCCACGCGCGTGCGACCGTCGACTTCTGGTCCCACCTCGTCGAGGGCTGCCCCGAGACCGCGTTCACCACGCCGCACGACCCCTACGCCACCACCGCGCAGGAGGCGGTCGAGCACCTGCGGATGCTCGCCCTGGAACGCCGGATCGGCCGCCAGGTGCACGACGACCAGCTGGCTCGGGCCGGGCTGACGGCGATGGCACTCGGCGTCGAGGCGCCGTCCCTGCTGCTGCTCGCGGGGCTGTCGCGCGAGGAGTACGGCCGGGCCTCCGGGCTCTTCGACCAGGTGCTCGGCGAACTGGGCCTCGACGCCGGCCCGCTCACCGACGACACCGATCTCCCTGGGGAGTCGGCCCGCTGGGAGCTGGTCCGCCGGTGGCTCCGGCTGATCGTGAACGGAAGCACGGCACCCGCGACCGGCGGCGACGTCATCGCGTACGACGGCTGGGGCAAGCCGGCCAGGCCCCGGGCACTGTGGCCCCTGGTCAGCCTGGTCATCGAGTACCACGACGGCCCCGGGAGGCCGCTCCGCGCACCGGGGGAGCTCGCCGGAGCGATCGTGGCCGAGGCCGAACGACTGCTCGCCGGCCCATGGCCGCCCCGCGGGCCGCGGTGACGGGAGAACGCCCGGTGCCCTCACCGCCGGGGAGGCGATGAGGGCACCGGGGCCGGTCGTCAGCAGCCGGTCGTCAGCTGCCGGCCGTCAGCTGCTGGTCGTCAGCAGCCGGTTGGCCAGGGCGTCGGCGAGGCGGTAGGCCTCGTCGGCCGAGAGGGTGCGGCAGATGGCGTCCGCCAGTTCCTCGACGTTGTGCCAGTCGACGTTGCCGAGGCCCGTCTGCGGGGCGGCCGGCGTCGGCTCCTCGTCCACCGGGGCGAGGGCGCGCTGCTCCGGCATCGGGAGGGGCTCGGAATTTTCCGCGGAAAATCGCTCGGCGCCCGGAGCCGGTTCTGGGCTCGTCGGCTGCGGGCCGCGGGGCGCGGGCTCCGACCGGTCGGCCGAAGGCACCGGAGCCGGAGCCGGAGCAGGCGTCGAAGCCGGAGCCGGAGCCGGAGCTGGGGCCGGAGCCGGAGCTGGGGCCGGTGTCGAAGTCGGCGTCACCACGGGTGCAGCCGGCTGCGGAGCCGCAGCCTGGGCGGGGGCCTGCGCCGCCGCCCTGGCCTCCAGCTTCGCCGCCCGCCTGGCCGCCACGGCGTCGGCGTCGGCCTGGAGCAGCTGCTCCAGCTCCGCCGTCTGCTCGGCCAGGGACATCTCCTCGATGCCCTTCACCGACCCGAGCCGCCGTGCGACGTTGATCGAGACGCCCTCCTCGCCGCGCGCCTTGGCCCGCACCTGGCGCTGCAGCTCGGGGTGGAGCTTCAGCAGGTTCTTGCGGTGCGAGATCCAGCTCTGGGACCAGCCCTCCGCCTCGGCGGCCTCCTTGGCGGTCGGGTACTGCGCCACGATGAGCAGGACCGCGTTGGCCTCCTCGATCGGGTCGAAGTCCTTGCGCGCCATGTTCTCGTCGAGCGCCGCCCGCAGCAGGGTCGCCTTGGACTCCGCCACCGAGTCGTCGACGACGACCAGCAGCTGCTCGCGCCCGTACAGCTGCGCGGCGGCCCGTCGGCGGTTGCCGTTGACGACGACGACGTCGTCCGGGCCCGCGCCCAGCGCCTGCCGGTCCTCCGGCCACAGCCGGAGGTAGGCGGCCGGGGTGACGGCGAGGCAGCTCTGCAGCTGGCGGTCCTTGATGCTCGCCAGGTCGGAGAGGTCGCCGAGCTCGTCGCGCGGGTTGCGCGGGTTGGGCAGGCAGTTGGCGGTGCGGATCCACCGCGCCGGGGTGTCGCTCGCGCTGTCCACCCCGGGGGCGTCGACGACCGGGTCGGCGGCCATCGAGGCGAAGGAGACGCGACGGCCCGCCATCAGCGACCTCCGTAACCGAGTTCGAGGGACAGCCGGAAGAAGTCCTCGCGGGCGCGGTAGGCGGTGCCGCTCTCCTTGTACTGGGTGACGACCGTTCCCTCGGCCACCGCCCGGGAGTGGATCTTGTACCGGCGCAGGACGGTCTTGGCACGCGGCCATCCCCGCGCGGCGATGTACGCCTCGGTGTCCTCCAGGTCGGCGCGGCCGTCCCGGGGGTCCCAGTTGTTGACGACGACCCGGTACGGGATGCCCATCGGCTCGATGACCTTCTGGATGGTGCGCGCCGTGGGGTCGAAGCACAGCGGCTCGGTGATCATCGGGACGAGGACGTCGTCGGCTATCTCCAGCGCGCGGCGCAGGATCTCCTCGTCGGCCAGGGTGCCCGGCGTGTCGATGAAGATGTGCTCGTACTCGTCCTTCGCGCCGAGGACGTCGAAGGTGCACGCCGCCAGGTTGACCGTGGTGGTGGTCTTGCCGACGCCGCCCTTCTGGTTGGCGATCACGTGGATCTTCGCGCCGGTCTTCTTGAGGTGGACCAGCTGCTCGGCCTGGTCGTGCGCCGCCATGAAGTCGAAGGGCAGGTTGTCCCCGACCCGTTCGGCCCAGACGACCGCCGACCCCTGGGGGTCGGTGGACACGACAAGCACAGATGGCTTCATGATGTTCCGTTCTCTCCGTGGGCTTCCCGGGCGGCTCGCCCGGTACTGCGGATGCCCGCCGCTCAAAGCCGTGGCGGCGGACTGGAACAGCATTCCAGATGATCGACTCGGCATCCGACACGACCCGCCTGTGGCGGAGCGCAACAGCCGTGATCCGCGAGGAGGGGGCGGTGAGCGCCGCCACTCCGGCGGTCACCGACCGGTCCCGGCCGCAGCCGGGCGGGTCGGGAGCCAGCTGGGTGGTCAGCCGGCCGGATCGTCAGTCGCCGGGTCGTCAGCCGGGCGGGTCGTCAGCCGGCCGGGTCGTCAGCCGGTCAGGTCCACGGTCAGGTGACCGGAGAGCGCCCGCAGGAAGTCGACCGCGTCGAACGCCTCGCCCGCGGCGACGACCCCCACCGCCCGGTTCTGCCCGGCGAGGATGCGGCGCACCGCCTCCACCGCCAGGGGCGCCGAGACGGCGTAGATGTCCCGGCCCCGGGCCACCGCCCGGCGCTGCCCGCCGCCGGAGCGCACCACCACGTCGACCAGGAAGGTCTGGTCGGAACGGCCCTGCTCGTCGGCCGCGACCGGCGCGGGCGTCTGCGGGGCGGCGAGGTCCCGGACCGCCTCCACGGTCATGTAACTGTGCAGATCGGTGACGGACAGGTGGCTCGGCACGGTCACGATGTCCGCCATGGCGAAGTCGCCGATGACCGGGCGCGCGCCCAGCGGCTCGGGGAAGGTCCACTCCAGCGCGGGCAGTTCGTCCTGGTGGTACGTCAGCCGGCCGCCGGTGTGGCGCAGCCGCCGGTCACCGCGCCGCTCCCGCGAGACGGCGCCCGACAGCCGGGTGCCCGGGGTGGGGTGCCAGCTGCTCAGTCCGTAGGCGATGTGCACCTCGTCGGCCGCCGTCCAGTCGCCCATCGCGGCGGTGGCCAGCAGGTCGCCGAGGCCGCCGTAGAAGGCCATCGCGGGGACCACCACGGTGCCCGCGGCCCGGGCGCGGTCGGCGAACCGGTCGAAGGTGTCCAGGTTGGCCTCGATCTCCGCCGCCACGTCCACGTACGGGATCCCGGCGCGCAGTGCCGCCTCGATCACCGGGGCGACGGTACCCGCGAACGGCCCCGCGCAGTTGATCACCGCGTCGGTGCCGGCCAGCGCGCGGTCCAGCGAGTCCGGGTCCTCGACCGACGCCGGCCGCGCCTCGCTCCCGGGGTGCTCGGCCGCCAGCGCCGCCAGCCTGCCGGCGTCCCGGCCGACCAGCACCGGGTGGAAGCCCCGCTCCCGCAGGTGCGCCACCACGAACCGCCCGGTGTGCCCGTACGCCCCGACCACCGCGACCGTCTGACCCATCGTTCTCCGCCTCTTCCCGCTCGTTTGCCGTTGCCACCATCCTGGCGGCGCGGCAGCCCGGGCGGTGAGTGTCCGGAACGACAGCGCTCGTACAATTCCGGACATGGCTTCCGTCGCCCTGGCCGTCACCGACGGCATGCTGCACTTCGAACTCTCCCTCGCACACGAGGTCTTCGGTTCGCGTCCGGCCGCCGTCACCGGCCCCTGGTACGACCTGGCCGTCTGCGCGCCGGCTCCGGTCCGGGTCGAACGGTTCCGGCTGGAGCCCGACCACGGGCTCGACCGGCTGGCGGCCGCCGACACGGTGATCGTCCCGGGCTGGGCCGACGCGGACGCCGACCCGCCCGCCGAGCTGGTCGACGCCGTGCGCGCGGCCCACCGGGCGGGCGCGCGGGTGGCCTCGCTCTGCACCGGCGCGTTCGTGCTGGCCGCCGCCGGGCTGCTGGACGGCCGGCGGGCCACCACCCACTGGGCCCACACCGACGCGCTGGCGGCCCGCTACCCGCGGGTGACGGTGGATCCGGACGTGCTCTACGTGGACAACGGCAGCGTGCTCACCTCCGCCGGCAAGGCCGCCGCCATGGACCTGTGCCTGCACCTGGTCCGGCTCGACCACGGCGCCGCGGTCGCCAACACCGTGGCCCGCCGGCTGGTGGTGCCCCCGCACCGCGACGGTGGCCAGTCCCAGTTCGTCACCACCCCGGTGCCCGCCCCGGAGAACCACCCGCTCGCCGCGCTCTTCCCGTGGGTGCTGGAACGTCTCGACCAGCCCCTGATGGTCGAGGACCTCGCCCGGCAGGCCCGGATGAGCTCACGCCACCTGGGCCGGCACTTCCGTGCGGTCACCGGCACCACGCCGCTGCAGTGGCTGCTCGCCCAGCGCATCCGCCACGCACAGGAGTTGCTGGAGACCACGAACGACGGGATCGAGCGGATCGCCGGCGCGACCGGCATGGGCACCGCCACCACGCTGCGCCGCCACTTCCAGCGCACGGTCGGCGTGCCTCCGGACACCTACCGCCGCACCTTCCGTCCTGAGGCGGTCCTGACGGGCGGTCACCGATCAGTACGTCCGGGACCTGTCCGGTGACCGGCGCTAGCGGTTCACCGCCCGCATCCCTTCCTCGTCGTAGCGCTCGCCGGCCGCCTCGGGCAACTCGGCGTCGATGCGGGCCAGGTCCTGGCCGGTCAGCTCGATGTCGACCGCGCCCGCGTTCTGCTCCAGATAGGTGCGGCGCTTGGTGCCCGGGATCGGCACGAGGTCCTCGCCGCGGGCCAGTACCCAGGCGATCGCCAGCTGGGCCGGGGTGACGCCCTTCTCCGCGGCGATCTCCTTCACCTTGTCCGCGAGCCGGAGGTTGGCGGCCAGGTTGGCCTCGGTGAAGCGCGGGTTGGTGCGGCGGAAGTCGTCCCGGTCGAGCTCGTCCGGGGAGCTGAAGCGGCCCGCGAGGAAGCCGCGGCCGAGGGGGGAGTACGGCACGAAGCCGATTCCGAGCTCCCGGCAGGTGGGGAGCACCTCCGCCTCCACGTCCCGGGTCCACAGCGAGTACTCGCTCTGGACGGCGGTGAGCGGGTGGACGGCGTGGGCGCGGCGGATGGTCTCCGCGCTCGCCTCGCTCAGCCCGATGTGGCGCACCTTGCCCTCCGCGACCAGTTCGCCGAGCGCGCCGACGGTCTCCTCGATGGGCACGGTCGGGTCGACCCGGTGCTGGTAGTACAGGTCGATGCGGTCGGTGCCGAGCCGCGCGAGCGAACCGTGGACGGAACTGCGGACGTGCTCGGCGGAGCCGTCCTGACGGCCCACCGTCGACATGTCGCCCGGTACCGCGCCGTCCATCCGGTAGTTGAACTTCGTGGCGATCACGTACTCGTCCCGGTGTCCCCGGACGGCCTCGCCGACCAGGGACTCGTTGGTGAGCGGTCCGTAGACCTGCGCCGTGTCGAGGAAGGTGATGCCCAGTTCCAGGGCGCGCCGGATGGTCGCGACGCCCTCGTCCTGGTCGGCCGTGCCGTAGAAGGCGGACATCCCCATGCAGCCGAGACCGATGGCCGACACCTGGAGATCCCGCAGACTGCGCTGTTGCATGTGACCCTGCCAGCCCTTCCCGTTGGTCCTTCGCACGGCCCGACGCTCTTCCGCCACTCCGCTCCGGGCGCACCGGCCGGGCCTCGCGTCCTGGGAGAGGACCCTACGGGGCCCGCGCCGTCCGGCGGCGGACCGGCACGGCCCGGTGCGGGTTCCCCGCGGGGGTCGGCCCGCGGCGGGCATGCCGTCGGGGCTCCCGCTCGCCGGGCCGGACCCGCCGGGCCGGACCCGCCGGGCCGGACCCGCCGGGCCGGACCCGCCGGGCCGGACCCGCCGGGCGCGGCCCGTCCGGTGACGTGTCACCGCTCGTAGAGCATCTCGGGGAAGTTCGGCGACGGGCCGTCGAGGAGGTGGTCGTCGTGGCCGCGCAGCCAGCGGTCGAGGAACGACGCGACGTACGAGCGGGTGGCCTGCACCGCGCGGTCCGGGCGGACGTCGCCGACGTCGGCGGTCAGGTCCGGGCCGCTGATCGCGCCCTGGCGGGCGAGCTGGGGCAGCAGGGACTGGGCGTCGGTGTAGGAGCCGTGGCGGGAGCCGGTGAGGGTGACGTCGGCGTGCCAGCCGGTGCTGTGCTGCCACAGGGCGTTCCAGCCGGGCTGCTGGTGGTAGCTGCCCGAGTCGGGCTCCTGGGTGCCCATGAGCAGGAACGGCCGGGTCAGGCCGTCCTGGGCGACGCTGGGCAGGAAGACGCCGGTCCGCCCGTCCGGGCCGGGGAAGTGCAGCTGGCCGTCGAGGTCGACCCCGGCCTTGAGGCGCGGGTCGTCGTGCATGGTCTGGAGGGCGGTGGAGCCGCCGCCGGAATGGCCGACCATGCCGATCCGGTCGAGGTCGAGGGAGGCGGCGAGGCCGGTCGGCAGGCCCGGAACGCGGCGCAGCCCGGCGAGCCGGTTTAGGACGAAGCGGGTGTCGTCGACCCGGGTCTGCAGGACCTTGCGCAGAAGGGCGCCCATGTCGACGCCGGGCTGCTCCATCAGCGCGGGGAGGACGGAGGTCGCGAGGTCCCCGTCGGGGAAGGCGACCTCGGAGGCGTCGTAGGTGTGGTCGACCGTCACCACGGTGTAGCCGCGCGAGGCGAGGTCCTCCACCAGGCCGGTGCCCCAGGTGGCCGGGTCGCCGAAGCCGGCCGAGTACAGCACGACGGGCCGCCTGCCGCCGGGGAGGGCGGGCGCGTCGGCGCGGGCGTGGGTGCGGATGCCCGCCCAGTCGGTGCGGCCCGGCTCGAAGCCGTGCTCGCGCTGGCCGACGCTGCCGGCGCTGCCGAAGTGCTCGGCGGCGGCGGGGAGCATGTACGGCGCACGGTCGTCGTCGGTGGCGGCCCGGGTGGTCGGGTACCAGAAGCTGATCATCAGCTTGCGGTGCCGCCCGGGCTGCCACGGGTCGTCCCGGCGGTCGTCCGTGAGCTGCAGGGACGTCGTGCCGACCGGGTACGGCCCGGTGGGCTGCGGCAGCCAGGCTCTGGCCTGCTGCCCGGTGCCCCGCTCCGGCGCCGCCACCGCGCCCGGTGCGCCGACCACGCCCAGGGCCGCCGTCGCCGCCAGCAGCAGCGCCGCCACTGCCCGTCCTCGCCCGTTCATCGCCGTTCCTCCTCGTTCGCTTCCGTCTCGTGCCCAGCAGGGGCGACGGTACGGGCGGGAAGGGCCGGATTCCGTCATACCGGGGTGTCAAGTCCCGTGTGATACCCGGGTACGACGGTTCCGGCGCTGCTCCGGGGCGGTCAGGCGTCCTTCCGGCACGGCGAGCGGCGGATGAAGGACGGTTCCGCCACCACAGCGGCTGTCTCGCGTCCGGACCCCGGGCGTGCGTCCCACGGTGCGGGACGGGCGCACGCGCGCCCGCCGGATGGGGCGACGTCGGCGGGGCGGTGCCGGCCGGGCGACGACAGCCGGGGCGACGACGCCGGCCGGGCGGTGCCGGCCGGCGGCCGAGGACCTCCGGCCGCCGGACCGGGCACCCCTCGGGTTACGGGTACTCGCAGTACACGGGGCTGGAGTTGGTCTCGACCGGTACGCCGGGCACCGGGCCGTCGTTGGAGCCGCCGCTGACGTACACGGCGCTCACCCAGCCCAGCCAGCCCCCCGGCGTGACGATCTCCAGCCAGTAGTGGTTGTAGTAGGAGCCGTCGGAGACGTAGCCGTCCCAGCGCTGGCAGAACGCCTGCACGTTGACGTTGGTGAGCCGCTCCTGCGTGGCCAGTCCGCAGCTGGTGTTCGCGCACTCGCGCACCCGCACCTGGCTGGCCCAGACGTGGACGGACGACGTCGTGACGGCGGCCTGCGCGGGAGCCGCCGTCACCCCCAGCACGGCCGTCAGGCCGAGCAGGGTGGCGCACAGCGCGCGCACGGAGAACCTTCGGTTCGTGGACTTCCAGGACACAGCGGTGCCCCTCTCGGTGTCGTGTCGATGGGCGGAAGTGGACGCGTCAGCCGGGGGACGGCGCCGGCGGGGCGCTCGTATGAGCGTCCGCGCCGCCGTCCTCCGGGATCAGTGGCAGTCGGATTCGAGGGACAGGCCGGGCACCGGCTGGTCGTTGTCGCCACCGCGCACGTACACCGCGCTGATCCACCCGACCGGGCCGCCCGCGTCCACCTGCACCCACCAGTCGTTGCGGTACGGGCCGTCCACCACCTCGGTGCTCTGTCGCTGGCAGAAGGCCGTCACCCACCGTCGGCCGATCTGCGCGCCCTCGATCGGCGGGCAGGACGCGGACGTCCCCGCGCAGGCCCGGACGTTCACATTGGTCGCCCACACGTACAACCGGGCGTCCGCGGTGGTCGCGTGGTCAACTACCCGACGGAGTGGTGGCACTGGTCCTACGGGGACCGGTACTGGGCACTGGTGACCGGGCGGCGGTCCGCCCGCTACGGTCCCGTGGAGCCGCCGCTCGGGACGGCGACCTCCGCAGCACCGGCCTGAGCGGGTCCGCCCCCGTCCAGTCCGCCCGCTTCCCATCCGCCCACTTCTCATCCGTCCGCCCGAACACGTCTGCTCCGAGTCCGTCCGCTCCGAGTCCGTCCGCTCCGAACACGTCCGCACGACCGGCCGGCGCCCCTGCCCCCCGACCGGCCACCGCAGCAGCCGCGCCCAACCGACCAGCGACACCGCGTGCACCTGGGGGAACCGTCCGATGAGCATCGCCAAGCCCTGTGACACCGTCCTCGACCGTCCGCTCGACGTCATGGACTCCACCGAGTTCGACGCCGTCTTCACCGAGGTCATGCCCCGGCTGCGCCGGCGGCTGCTGGCCCTGACCGGCAATCCGCACGACGCGGACGACCTGCTCCAGGACACCTACCTGCGCCTCTCCCACCGGGCCAGGCGACGCACCCTCACCGTCCAGCAGCACCCGTACGCCTACGCCTCGGCTACCGCGCTCAACCTGCTGCGGGACTCCTGGCAGCGGCCCTCCCGCCGGGAGACGGCCACCGGCCGGCTGCCGGAACCGGGCTGGGACGGCGGAATCGAGCGCTGCGAGACCAGGTGCGCGGCGCTGGCGCTGCTCACCCTGCTGTCGCCGAAGGAGGCGGCCGCCGTGATCCTGGTGGACCTGGAGGGGCTCAGCCACGACGCGGCAGGGGAACGGCTGGGCGCGCACCGGGGGACGGTCCAGCGCAACCGGATGCGCGGCCTCGCCAAGATGCGGGCCGCGCTGGCCGATCTCCGGGCCCGCTGACCGGGTGCGACGGGGTGGGGGGAGGGGCGCCGGGCCCCGCCCTCACCACACCGCGCCGTCTCAGCACCTCGCGCCGGCCGGCAGCCCCGCGTACTGGTTCCCCTTCAGGTAGACCGCGCTGGCCCAACCCTCGGTGAAGCCGATCCACACGTCGTTGGTGTAGCCGTGGTCCCGGACGGTCTCGCCGTGGGTCCAGCAGAGGGCGTCCGTACGGGTCTCCCCGGCCAGGATCTGGTCGAAGGCCCGGGAGGACGTGTTCGGACCGGTGCGGATGTTGACGGTCTCGTAGGCGGTGACGCTGTACGGGCCGAGCGCGGGCGCGCTGCTCGCGTCCGTCGCGCTGCTCGCGTCCGTCGCACCGCTCGCACCGCTCGCACCGCTCGCACCGCTCGCACCGCTCGCGCCGCTCATGCCGGGGCAGTCCGGAACGTCGGGAAGCCGGTTGTCCGGGTAGGCGACGTAGTAGCTCGCCAGCCACCCCGTCGACCGGTCGGTGTTGATCATCAGCCAGTACGGGTTGCCTCCCACGACCTGCCCGGGGCCCTGGCAGTAGACGTAGAACTGCGAGCCCGGCTGGAGGCGTTCGCGCACGTCGGGGCAGTTGGCGACGGAGGGGTGGCGCCCGCAGGTGTTCGGATCGGCGTCGCTGACGCGGACGTTCACGTCGGTGGCCCAGGTGTGGTAGTAGCGGCCGGCCGGGGCGGCGGCCGACCGGGCTTCCGCCACCGGGGCGGCGGCCAGCAGGCCGGCCGTGGCGGCGACGACCACGGCGGCGGGAACGGCGGCGGAACGGCGGAAGGACGGGAAGCGGGACACAGCACTCTCCTGACACAGGCTGACTGACACGGCTGACTGACATGGCGTCGGCTGACACGGGCCCGCTGACACGGGCCCGCTGACACGGGCCGGCTGAAACGGGCCCGCGCCGCGCACGGCGGGCCATCCGGGGGACGGCGGACGGCCGGAGCGGGTATGACCGCTTCTCCTGCCCGGAGCTGTGACGCACATCACTGGGAGCGGGGCATACCGCCACCTCCCGCGCACGGTCCCCGCGGTGACACACCGCCGACCGAGGACGTGCACCGTGAACACAACCATCAGGACGCGCCACACCGCCGGCCGCTCGCTGGCCGTCGTCGCCGCCTTCGCCCTCTCCGCCGCCCTGCCCCTGACCGCGTCCGCCGCGTCCGCCGCGCCGGCCGCCCCCGCGTCCGTCCAGGCCGCCTGCGACGTCCTCGCCCCGGGCGCCTCGGCCACGGCCGAGGCCGCCGTCCGGGCCGCCTGCAGCCAGCTCGGCGTCTGGTACAGCTGGGGCGGCGGCCACGGCGCCACTCCCGGCGCCAGCTACGGCTACTACGACGGCGTCGACCCCGCGAGCCTCCACGACAACGAGCGCAAGGGCTTCGACTGCTCCGGGCTGTCCCGCTTCGCCTACGCCCAGGCGACCGGCCGCGACCTGCTCAACGGCACGGCCGACGACCAGTTCCACACCTCCCATGCGTCGGCCCGGTTCTCCGCGGCCCAGGGCTCGGCGCCGCTCCTCCCCGGCGACCTGATGTTCTGGGGCAGCGGCCACATCCACCACGTCGCCGTCTACATAGGCGCCGGACAGATGGTCGAGGCGTACGAGTCGGGCACCCACATCCGGGTCACGCCGGTGCGCACCGGCGGCGACTACGCGGGCGCCGTCCGGATCGACGGCTCCGGTACGGTGCCGCCCCCGCCCGCCAACGGCGGTACCACCTTCGAGACCTGGGGCACCGGAGTGCGCACCCACTCCTCGCCCAGCGTCGGCTCGTCCGTCGTGGACACCTTCCCGGGCCCCGACCAGGTGTCGGTGATGTGCCAGGAGCACGCCGAGCTGGTCACCGCGGAGGGCTACACCAACGACATCTGGTCCCGGCTCACCGACGGCTCCTGGATGACCAACATCTACATCAAGGGCCCGGCGTCGCTGCCCGGCATCCCGGACTGCGGCGGCACCTCCACACCGCCGCCGAGCGGCGGCAGCAAGGCCTTCCAGACCTGGGGCACCGCAGTGCGCACCCACTCCGAGGCCAATGTGAACGCCGGCGTGGTCGACTACTTCCCGCAGCCCACCACCGTCAACGTGGTCTGCCAGGCCCACGCCCAGACGGTGACCGCCGACGGCTACACCAACGACGCCTGGTCCCGGCTGACCGACGGCTCCTGGATGACCAACATCTACATCAAGGGCCCGGCCTGGCTGCCCGGAGTGCCCAGCTGCTGAGCCCGGCCGCCCCCGGTGCGGCGGCGCGCCCGCCGCACCGGGGCGTTCCTCCCCGTGCCCGCCGGCGTCGCGCCCGGTGCGCCCGGTGCGCCCGGTGCGCCTGTTGGGGCGGGTGGGCCGAAGTGGGCCGGGCGGCCCTCAGAATCCCGCTGTGTCGAGTTCGGTGTTCAACGGCGGCGGGAGCCGCAGCGGCGTACCGAAGGGGTGGGGGCCCTCGACCAGGGTGTAGCCGAGCCGGCCCGGCTGGGAGAAGAGGGTGCAGGTGCGTTCCTGCCGGTCGACCAGGAGGTACACGGGGGCGCCGAACTGGGAGTAGCGCCGACGCTTGGAGGTGCGGTCGGTGTCGCCGTTCGACGGCGAGGTCACCTCGACGACGAGCACGGTCTGGTCGGGAAGGAGCGCTCCTTCTGTCTTCGCGAGTTCGGCGGGTACCACGGCAAGGTCGGGGACGTAGTAGTTCTCCGTACCGGGCAGGTCGAGGTTTCCGGAGCCGGCGCGCAGGCCCAGTTCACGCATGCGGGGCCCGATCTGTTCACGGATCAGGTCCACGGCGGTCTCGTGGGCCCAGGAAGGTGACACGGGGGTGATGACTCCCTCGACGATCTCCACGCGGTCACCCGCGATGTGCTGAATCGCGTACTTCAGTGCCTGCTCCGGATTCGGCACCTGGCTGTAGTCACCCGGGCCGGCGTGCGCCGTGCTCACCTGCTGCTCTCCTGTCCGGATCTCAGTGCTCGGAACGGGTCCAGTGGCAACCCCGGCACGCCGCAGTGCGAGCGCCGCAAGGGCCTCAGTAACGTTACTAGCTGTCACCTCCGGTCACCTCCCCATCGGGGGAGTGAACAGTGACGCGCAGGTGCCCGTCCGCGCGGCCGGGCCCGGCCGGCCGGAGCCCGCTGTTCCCGCACCCGCGCCGACCGCCTCCGCTACATTCCTGGCGTGGACCAGTTGACCGCCGGAGATCCCCACCAGATCGGCCCCTACCGCCTCATCGCCCGGCTGGGCGCCGGAGGCATGGGGCTGGTCTACCTCGGCCGCTCCGAGGCCGGCCGCACGGTCGCGGTCAAGGTCGTCCAGGCCGAGTACGCCGCTCAGGGCGAGTTCCGCAGGCGGTTCGCCCGCGAGGTGGCGGCGGCCCGGCGGGTGGGCGGGAGCTGGACCGCGGACGTCCTGGACGCCGACACCGGGGCCGACGTGCCCTGGGTGGCCACCCAGTACGTCCCGGGGCCGAGCCTGGCCGCGGTCGTCGCCGAGGACTTCGGCCCGCTGCCCGAACACTCGGTCCGGGTCCTCGCCAACCGGCTGGCCCTCGCCCTGCAGGCCGTCCACGGCGCGGGCCTGATCCACCGGGACCTCAAGCCGTCCAACGTGCTGGTGACCGTGGACGGGCCGCGGCTCATCGACTTCGGCATCGTCCGGGCCATGGACGGCCTCGGGGGCGACAGCCTGCTCACCCGCACCGGCGTGTTGATCGGCTCACCCGGCTTCATGTCCCCCGAGCAGGTCCGGGGCCTCGAACTCACCCCCGCCAGTGACGTCTTCTGCCTCGGCGCCGTCCTCGTCCACGCCGCCACCGGGCGCCTCCTCTTCGGCGCCGCCGACGTCAGCCTGAACGCCCACCTCTTCCGGATCGCCGAGGAGGAACCCGACCTGACCGGCGTCCCGGCCTCCCTGGACGCGCTCGTGCGCGCCTGCCTGGACAAGGACCCGACCCGGCGGCCCACCCCGGCGCAGATCTCGGCCCGCACCGGCGGGGACGAGGGCGGCGTGTGGCTGCCCGGTGAGATCCTTGCCCAGCTCGGCCGCCACGCCGCCCAGTTGCTGGACTACGTCCCGGCCCCGCGGAGCGACGCCCCCGAAGCCCGGACCGACACGCCCGCCCCGGCACCCCCGCCCCCGGTTCGGGTTCCGCCCCCGCCCCCGGTTCCGTCGAGGCCGTCTCCGGCCGAAGTGCCTGCCGGAGCGGCCGCCTACACGCCGACGGTCCCCGCCCACGACGTCCACGCCGGTACTCCCGCTTCCGCCCCGGGCGCCACCCCCGATCCGTCGCCGCGCCGCCGCGGCGGCCGGGCGGTCGTCGCGGCGGCGCAGTTGGCGGTGATGCTCGGGGCGGTGTACGGGATCTGGTTCGCCACGCCCGCCCCCTCCCGCCACTTCTTCTACCGGAGTCCGGGGTTCTCCGCCTTCGCCGTGGCGTTCGCCGCGCTGCTCCTGCCCGGCGGCCACCTCGCGGACATCGCGGGGCGCAGGCGCACCCTGGCGGTCGGGCTGGTGGGACTTCCGGCGGCCTGCCTGCTCGGCTACGCGAGCGGCATGGGCTCCGCCCCGCGGATCCTGGTCCCCGCCCTGCAAGGGGGCTTCGGTGCGCTCGTCCTGGCCGCGTCGCTCGCCGTCACGGCCGACGGTTCCACCGGACCACAGGAACGGAGCCGAACCCTCGGGGTGTACGCCTGGACCGGTGTCGGCGGTTCGGTGGCGGGGCTGCTCATCGCCCAGTTGGCGGGCACGGACGTACTCCTGCTGGTCGCCGCGGCCGCCGGGCTGGCCGCCCTGCTCGGCATCCCGGTCCTGCCGCGGGACCCCCGGGGCCGCACCCGTGTCCGTTTCGACCCGCTCGGCACGCTGCTCGGAGGCCTCGGTCCCGCCGTCCTGCTCGCGGGACTCGGCCGGCCCTGGCTGGGCCCCTGGATGGTCTCCCTGTCCGCCGCCGGCCTCGTGCTGTCCGTGCTCTTCCGGTGGCAGCAGGCGGCGGCGAAGGACCCGCTCCTGCCGTCGGACGCGGTCAGGGGCCGTGGCCGCCCGGGCGGCCTGCTGGTCGCGGCCCTCACGGGTGTCGGCCTGCTCTGCCTGCTGCCGATGCTGACCGGCATGGTGTACCGGGCGTCCGGCTACTCGGGCCCGCGGGCCTGCCTGCCGATGCTGCTGATGGCCGCCGCGGCCGCCGTCGGCGCCGCCCTGGTCGGCCCCCGGCTGCGGCGCCGCGGGACCTCGCCCCGCGCCCTGGCCGTGGCGGGCCTGCTGACCACCGTGCTCGGGATGGGCGTGGGCATCGTCGCCCTGGGGAGCGGGCAGTCGGGCACGGTCCTGCCGGTCGGTACGGCCGTCGCGGGGCTGGGCACCGGCCTGGCCTTCCTGCCGCTGTTCTCCTTCGCGGCCGGGACCGCCGTCTCCCGGCGGGCCGGTGCGGTGTCGGGCGCCCTCCTTGCGGCGCAGTTCGTGGGGCAGGGCATCGGCACCTCGGCGCTGTACGCCAACCCCGGCGTCCCGCCGTGGTGGGCGGCGGTCTGCCTGCTCCTCGCCGCGGTGCTCGCCGGTGTCACGCTGCCGGCCGCGGTTCCGGTTCCGGGCGGTGCGGAGGCCGGCGCCGGGCGTTGACCCGGAGGCCGTTCGGGGCCCGGGGCTCCGGATCCGGGCCCGCACCACCGGCGGTCAGCGACCGCGCAGCTGCAGTCGGCGGGCGTCACTTCCCGTCCGCTACCGTCCGCTTCCGTCCGCCCAGGACCTCAGCTCGCGCCCGCCCTGAGCCTGTCGATGCGGGACGAGACGTACTGCCACTTCGCCCAGAACCTCGCGAGCTGCTCGCGTCCCGCGTCGTTCAGCGCGTAGAACTTGCGCGGCGGGCCGACCCCGGACGGCCGTCGGGTGACCTGGACGAGTTCGTTCCGCTCCAGCCGCAGCAGGATGGTGTACACCGTCCCCTCGACGACGTCGGTGAAGCCGAGTTCGTTCAGCCGACGGGTGATGGCGTACCCGTAGGTCTCCTCGCTGCCGATGATTTCGAGCACGCACCCTTCGAGCGTGCCCTTCAACATCTCCGTCAGGTCGTCCATCGCAGGTGCTCGCTCCTCAGCGCTGGCGGTACTGCGTGCTACCGAGTACTGCTGCACGGTAGCACTGGTAGTGGGAGTGCGGGACATGCCGGATGCGGCGGCCGGACACGTCCGTGCCCGGCCGCCGCCCCGGGGCCTCGCGCCCACAGCCGCCGCTGCCGCTTTCAGTGCTTCGGTGCGCGCGTCCGGACGAACTGGAGCGCCACGCAGCCGATCACCGTGAACAGAGCACCCCAGAACATACCCAGCCCGACGAGGCACGCGCCGAGCATCATGACGGCTGCGGCGGCCGACTGCCGGCGGATCTCAAGCGCGGAGCGTCGGCTGGCCGACGGCCGGACCAACTGACGCCCGGTGAAGACCTGCACGAGGTTGATCGAACCGAGAAGACCCGCGAATACGGCAAAGGCTGTCCACATCCCCGGAAGGGTAGCCAGCGTTGGCGATCATCGTCGAACCCGGTGCCCGTCCCGGCGGCCCCGTCGGAGTCGTCGGGCGGTCCGGGGCGGGGCGCTCGGCCCCGCGGGCCGGCCTCAGCGGGCCGGATGGTTTCCCGCCCACACCGTGGGGGTGCGGTCCGACCACGGGGCGGCCCGTTCGAGCTGCCCGGCGAGGCGGAAGAGGCGGCCCTCGCGCCCGTGGCCGGCGGCGAACTGCATGCCGACCGGGAGCCCCGTGCCGGGGTCGGCCGTCACCGGCACCGACATGGCGGGCGTGCCCGCCACGTTGAACGCCGCGGTGAAGGGCGAGAGGTCGAGGAGCCGGCGGAGCCAGCCGAGGCCGTCCAGCGTCTCCGCCCCCCGGCCGTGAGTGCCCAGGGGTACGGGGAGGTCCGGCACGGTCGGGGTGAGCAGCACGTCGTACGCGTCGAAGGACCGCGCCAGGCTCCGGGAGACCCGGTTGCGGACGGCCAGGGCGGTCACGAACTCGGTGCCGGTGACCCGCCGCCCGTAGTGGTAGCTGGCGAGGATCGGCGGTTCGAGGGTCGAGAAGTCGACCGGCCGGCCGGAGGCGGCGGCCAGCTCGTCGATCCACGCGGTGAGGTTCGCCGTCCACTGGCGGGCGTTGGCCAGGACGAACTCCTCCCAGTCGACGCCGAGTTCGGCTCCGGCCTCCTCGACCTCGTGGCCGAGGGACTCCAGCAGGCGCACGGTGCGGGCCAGCGCCTCGGCCACGGGCGCCGTGGTGCGGTGCCCGCCCCACGGCTGGGCGAGGACACCGATCCGCAGGGAGCCCGGGTCCCGGGTGACCTCCTGCGCGTACGGCCGGGGTGGCTCCGGGGCGACGTAGGGGTCACCCGCCGCCGGGCCGCTGACCAGGTCGAGCAGGAGTGCGCTGTCGCGCACGGTGCGGCTGACGCCGCCCTGCACGGCCAGGCCGTTGAAGATCTCGTCGACGTCGGGGCCGACGGGTATGCGGCCACGGGTCGGTTTCAGTCCGAACAGGCCGTTGTAGGCGGCGGGGACGCGGATCGAGCCCGCGGCGTCGGTGGCGTGCGCGAGCGGCACGATCCCGGAGGCGACGGCCGCGCCCGCGCCGCCGCTGGAGCCGCCGGCGCTGCGCGTGAGGTCCCACGGGTTGCGGGTCGGGCCGTACAGCACGGGTTCCGTCGTGGTGCTGTAGGCCATCTCCGGGGTCGCGGTGCGTCCGAACGTCACCAGGCCGGCGCGGCGGAAGCGCGACATCAGGGTGGAGTCGGCGGTGGCGACGTTCCCGGCCGCGAGGCGGCTGCCGAGCTCCGTGCGCCGGCCGGCCATGGTGATTCCGAGGTCCTTGACCAGGAAGGGGACCCCGGCCAGCGGCGCGCTGCCGGGGCGGGGCCGGTCGTCGGCCGGCCAGGTCTCCACGACGGCGTTGACCTGCGGGTCGACGGCCCGTGCGGCCTCCCGCGCGGCCGCCTCCACCTCGGCGGGGGTCACCTGGCCCCGGGCGATCAGTTCGGCGAGCCCGACCGCGTCGAAGCCCACGTAGTCCTTGACGTCCACTGGGTCACTCCTTGCATCGAGAATGATACCGATCAGTCCTAGGCGATACCGATCGGTATCGCGTGGAACGGACTGGTACCGTAGCAGGAAGGTTCAGAGAAACAGGAAGAGCGGGAAGCGGAAGACCCGCGAGCGACCGGAGGCCCCCACCGCCATGACATCGCCCGCCGTGACATCGCCCGCCAGACGACCGAGCCGGGTGGCGAAGCTGCCGCCCCGTGAGCGCATCCTCGACGCCGCGGAGGAACTCTTCCGGACCGAGGGCATCCGGCGCGTGGGCGTCCAGGCGATCGCCGACAAGGCCGAGACCACCAAGACGGCGATCTACCGTCACTTCGAGACCAAGGACGAACTGGTCGCCGAGTGGCTGCGGATCGTCGCCGCCGACTACCAGGCGGCGTTCGACCGGGTCGAGGCCGAGCATCCCGGCCGGCCCGGGGAACAGATCCTCGGCCTGGCCCGCTTCATCGCCGAGGGGCTGCCGGCCGTCTCGCACCGGGGCTGCCCCTTCATCAACTCCATCGCCGAGCTGCCCGACCGCGCCCACCCCGCGCGGCAGGTGATCGAACAGCACAAGGAGCGCCAGACCCGCCGGCTGGTCGACATGTGCGCGCGGGCCGGGCTGCCCGACCCCGAACAGACCGCGGCCGAGATCACCTTCGTCCTCGAAGGCGCCCAGGTCAGTACGCAGAACGGCAGCATCGACCGGACGGGCGAGCGTCTGATGCGGATCGTCGAGGGAATCGTGGACCGGGCCGGAACGCCCGCCCCGACCGCCCGCTGAGCGGCCCAGGGGTCGGGTGGCGGGACGGGACGCCCCGACCCGCGCCCGGCGCATCCGGGCGACACCCGGTTTTGCCCCGCACCGTCCCGGGCAGCCGAGGCCCATGGACCGACGATCTTGCCCCCGGGCCGACAACACCCTGCCGCTGCTGCTGAGCGGCTACGCCTGGCTGCCGAACCGGAGGCGCCGCCGTCCCGGACCGGTGCTGCGCACCCGGCTGCTCGGCCGCCCGGCCGTGGCCCTGCACGGCCCCGAAGCGGTGCGTTTCTTCTACGACGAGCGCCACATCCGCCGCGCCGGCGCGCTGCCGGAGCCGGTGCGCTCCACCCTGTTCGGCCACGGCGCCGTCCACGGCCTCGACGGGGCCGCCCACCAGCTGCGCAAGGCGATGTTCCTCGGCCTGCTCGCCGACCCGGACCGGCTGGAGCGGCTGGTCGGTAGCGTGGACGCGGCGTGGGACGCCGCGGTGCCGGTCTGGCGCGAACGCGGACGGGTCGTCGTGCTCGACGCGGTGGCCGAGGTGCTCACCGCAGGCGTCGCCCGCTGGGCCGGCCTCACCCTCCACGACGACGAGGTGGCGCCCCTGGCCCGCGACCTGGTGGCCATGGTGGACGGCTTCGCCACCGTGGGCCCGCGCCACTGGCGGGCCCGGCTGGCCCGTCGCCGCCGCGAGCGGTCACTCGCCGCCCTGGTCGAGGCCGTCCGGGACGGTTCCGCGTCCGTACCGGCGGACAGTGCCGTCCAGGTCGTGGCACGGCACCGCGACGCGGACGGCGAGCTGCTGACGCCGAGGGTCGCGGCGGTGGAGTTGCTGAACGTCCTGCGCCCGACCGTCGCGGTCTGCTGGTTCGCGGCGTTCGCGGCCCACGCCATGCACCGCTGGCCCGACAACCGCCGGCGGCTCGCCGAGGACGACGCCGCCTTCGCCACGGCCTTCACCCAGGAGGTGCGCCGCTTCTACCCGTTCGCCCCCTTCGTGGGCGGCAAGGCGGCCGCCGACCTGACCTTCGCCGGCGAGCCCCTCCCGGCCGGCACGCTCGTCCTGCTCGGCCTCTACGGGCACCTGCACGACCCGGCGCTGTGGGAGGACCCCTACCGCTTCCGCCCCCAGCGCTTCCTCGATGCGCCCGCCGACCCGCGGAAGCTGATCCCGCAGGGCGGCGGCGACGCGGCCACCGGCCACCGCTGCCCGGGTGAGGGCGTCGTGGTGGGGCTGCTGGAATCCCTCGCCCCACGGCTGGCACGGCTCGACTACACGGTCCCCGACCAGGACCTCACCATCGCGCTCGACAGGGTGATCGCCCGCCCCCGCAGCGGCTTCGCCATCGACCTGGCCTGACGCGGAACGCGCCCCGGCCCGCGCGATCCGCGATCCGCCGCGGGCGGTCCCGGAGGCCATTCGGCGTCCGGATCGCCCCCGCGGTGCGCGAGGTTGACGGCTCCTGGGCCACGCCGTACGCCTCCGGATCCTCCGCTTCGTGCCCCGCCACCGGCAGCGGGTGGACGAGCCGGACGGCCGGCTCGTGCGCGAGGTCCTCGGCCGGGAGCAGTTCCTCGCCCCGGGGAGAACGTGCGGTACGACAGTCATGACAGTCATGACGGGGAGCGTGGTCCGGAGGTCCGACGGCGCCGCCGGGCGGGGGACGTGAGGCGAATGTGGTCGTAGCCCGTACCGGCCGCGATCAGCCAGAGCGCGACGCCGATGGCCAGGGTGACGTTCGGTGGCCACAGGATGAGGATCAGGAAGAAGGTGGCGCAGACGGTCATGACCGCGGCCCCCAGTCCGCCGGACAGGAAGTCGCCCCTCATGGCCGCGGCGTCGTTCGGGAACGGGGCGGTGAACAGCAGCACCAAACCGGCGCCGATCAGCACGCCCTGCGCGATGAGCGGCGGCCAGAGCCCGTCGTGGAGCTGCTGGCTGCGGCCCTGGTAGCCGAGTTCGAACACCTTTCCCCGCAGGACCTTCAGGTCCAGCACGGTGCCCGGCTGGACTTCGCGGTAGAACGCGGCGTCCACCGTGTAGCTGCCGGCCGGCGCCTTCTCGCGGGCGACGGTCAGCTTGAACACGGTCGAGGTGTCGTGCGGTTCGGTCCACTGCTTCGTCACCCTGCCGCTCTCCCGGGCCGTGCAGAGCGCACCGGGCTTCGCCTCCGCGGTGCCGCAGAGCGGAGCGGTGCGCTGCCCGTGCTGCTCCTCGAAGACCTCGGCGAAGATGACGAACCCGCGAACGGTGAGGGCGAGGGCCAGCAGCCCGAGCAGGATCCGGGCGACGCCTCTGAGCCGTCTCCTGAGGGCGTGGGTCGGTTCCTCCGACCGTTCCTCCGGTGGCGCGTCCCGGATCGGCACCGAGTCCTCAGGCGTCGTCATCGTCGCCACTCCGCGTCCGTACCGTCCGTGCGTCCATCGGCGCCCCCCACCGGCAGATACCTTCCCGTGGCGCCGTACCCCGCCTCACCCGCCTCCCTGCCTCACCCGCCTCCCTGCCTTACCCGCCCTTCCCCTTTCGCACCCGGTACGAGTCCGGGCGCCCACGGGATCATGCCAGGCCCGGCGGGAGCCTGCGACGAATTCCGGCCTCTCCCAGTGCACTTGCCCGGTGGCACCCGTCGGCGCGTCCCGGGCCGGCGGCGCCGGTACCGGTCGTCCTGGTCCTGGTCCTGGTCCTGGTCCTGGTCCTGGTCCTTGTGCCGGCTGCCGTCGGAGGTGGTCCGGCTCGCCGGGGTGTTGTGACGGGGAGCCGTCGTGTTGTCAGTGCCGGATGGGATCGTACGGGTACGTCGGGCCGCCGGGCCCGGCACCGAGGAGGGGACAACCATGCGGCGTACGAGCTTCGCCTGGGCGGCGGCGGTAGCGGCGGTGGCGACGGTCGCGGGAGCTGCAGCTCCCGCGACTGCCGAGCAGGTCGGGACACCCGGGACGGGAGAGGTCCTGCCGTACCCGGGGCCGGAGGGGCTGCTCTGGATCCCCGACTGGACAGGCGACGGCGGGGCCGTCACCGGTGGCGCCTTCCCGGCCGGACCGCCCGTCACGGTCACCCTCGGCTGCCGGGCGGGCGGCGGCCCGGGTGAGGCGCGGGTCTCCTTCACCGCGGTGTACGGCGACACCACACCGGTGGACTTCACCGTGGCCTGCCCGGCCGAGGCCGTCGGCACGGGCTCCGCCGTGGTGACGGCCGAACAGGGCCGTTCCTTCCACGTCGCGGTGGCCACGTCGGCGCCGGACGTCCACTGGGGGCTCACGGTCACCCAGCCGGACGCCTGACCGCCCGGGACGGGGGGCGAGCACCCGCGGTGAAGTGACGAGTTCCCGGGACGGCCGGCGGGCGGCGGGTGGCGGTCGTCGATGCCGGTGACGCCGGTGCTGAAGCGGTCCAGGGCGTTCGAGATCGGCGCCGGGCCGCAGGGGCGGGGCGCGTCGATCGCCGCGGGCCGGTGGCCGGCTCCCGCATCCGGCGGACCGGCTCTCCGAGCGATCGGTCCCGGCAAGCCATGGTCCCGCTGGGCGAGAGCATGGACGAACTTCGGTGCCCTCGGGGGAGCCCGAGGCGAGGATCACCCTGCCACGTGGAACTCGTTCCCGCCCGGGTCGAGGAACTCGCCGGGCTCCCGGCCGCGTTGGGTGACCTCCAGCCGCACTCTGTTCCGTGCCTCCTTCGGCGCTGCGGGCGGCCCCATCACCAGCGAGACCGTACTGGTGGGCGTCCGGCGCAGCCGGACGCCCCAGTCGTGCTCCTCGGCCGCCTGCCAGTCGGCGCGGGACTGCCAGAAGGCCTTCTGCGCGTCGCGGTGCTCCTGCGTGACGTCGAGGCAGATCGCCACGAGGCCGCAGTCGCCGAGCACGCCGGGGTGGCCGGGACGCAGCACACAGAACTCGTTGCCCTCCGGATCGGCCAGCACGTCCCACGGGACGTCCCCCTGGCCGATGTCGACCCGCGTCGCACCGAGCGTGAGCAGGCGCGCCACCTCGGCCTCCCAGTCGGGGCCGCCGGCCAGATCGAGGTGGAGCCGGTTCTTGTGGGCCGTCTTCGGTTCCGCGGCCGGGGTGAACCGCAGTCGGAGGCCGTCCGTCCGGCCCCGTGTCGCGTCCGCCCAGAAGCGGTCCATACGCGCGGGATCCAGCGCGTCGATCACGATTCCGGTCAGCATCCCGTTTCCCCCAAGCCCCTGGAACCCGCTGCATGCTCGTCCCGGCCGCCGCTGTCGGTGTCAGCGTCGGCCCCGGATCCGGAGCAGGCATCCTGGACACCCTGCCGCCGAAGATCGCCGAGCGCAAGACCTGCGCCACCATCGCAGCACAGTACTGCTCCGAACTTTCCCGCTACATCAGGGAATAGGGCCTCTCGTCAAGTGCGCGAGTGGCCATTGCGCCGCCGGATTCAGCAGACGACTCCGATATCTGGGACTGACCGGTCCCACCTTCCGCGAACGCCCCCGCCTCTTCCTCCCTCATCGGGTGGCTGGGGCAGGGGCCGTCTTGCGTTCCCGCTCGCCAGGTGCGCTGTGCGCTGATCACCGCCCTCCCGGGGTGCTCGACTGGCGCAGCGAGTATCGGAACCTGACGTACGAACCCGTGGACTGCGCTGAGCCGGTGCGGGCCGCCCTGCTGCGATTCCTCGGTGAGTCCGGTCTTCGTTTCGGGGCATTCGACTTCGCCGCGACGCCCGAAGGTGAATGGTGGTTCCTGGAGTGCAACCCGAACGGTCAATGGGCGTGGCTGGAGCACGCGACGGGCCTGCCGATCACGTCCGCAATCGCCGATCTTCTGGAGAACGGAGTTACCGAGTGAGCGAGTCCGAAGGGCTGCGGGCGGTGCTGGCCGCACAGCTCAAGGAAGCGGGGGTGATCCTGAGCGCCGAGTGGGAAGCGGCGGTGCTGGCTGTCCCGCGTGAAGCGTTCCTGCATGACGGCTGGTTCGAGTACGACGGTGACGGGTGGTACCGGCCCGTGTTGCTGGAGAAGTCGCCCGAGCTGATCGGCCGCGTGTACGAGGACGACACGTTGGTGACGCAGCTCGCCGGCTGTGTGGTGCCCCGGCAGGTCGAGGGCCGGTTGGCGCAGGTGCCCACGTCGTCATCGACTCTGCCCGGCCTGGTGGTCCGGATGCTCGAAGATCTGCGGGTGCAGCCCGGCATGTCCGTGTTGGAGGTCGGCACCGGCACGGGCTACTCAACTGCTCTGCTGACGCACGTCCTTGGCGACGACCATGTGACGTCGGTGGAGGTGGACGCGGACGTGTCGGCTCGGGCATCTGTGGCGCTCGGCGGACTCGGCTACTGGCCCGAGCTGGTGACCGGTGACGGACTCGCCGGGTACGCCAAGGGGGCGCCGTATGACCGGATCATCGCCACGTGTGGGGTCCGGACCGTTCCGGCCGACTGGATCGCGCAGACCCGTCCGGGCGGCGAAATCCTGGTGACCGTGGGCGGCTGGATGAACGCTTCCGAGCTGGTACGGCTCACGGTGGCCGAGGACGGGACGGCCACCGGTCCGGTGCTCGGCGGCGGTGTGTCGTTCATGCTCGCCCGCCCGCACATGCCCCCGCCGCTCGGCATGCTGCCCGCGCTCGACCAGGGCGAGGCCCGCCCGGCGGGTGTCGGCGCTGACGTGCTCGACCAGTGGGCGGCCCGGTTCGTGGCGCAGTTCGCGGCGCCCACCGCGCAGTACTTCGCCATGGCTCGGAACGGACGCACCGAGCACGTGTTGGTGGACGTGGACGGCGGGTCATGGGCCGTGGTGTTCGAGGACGGGGGCCAGTGGCTGGTCCGGCAGGGCGGCCCGGTCCGGCTCTGGGACGCGGTGGCCGAGCTGATCACCCGGTGGCGTGTTGCGGGTGAGCCCACGGGCGGGCGGCTGCGGATGATCGTCAGCCCAGAGGGCCAGCGGATCGAATGGGACTGATTCCGGAAGCTGGGGCCCTGCCCGGTAGGCCCCACGTACGACGATGCCCCGCGCGGTCTCTCCGACCGTGCGGGGCCTCTTGCATGCGCTGACGTGACGGTAAGCTCAGCGGAACTGGCAGTCACGTGTGTTGGGGTCGGCCAGCACGGGCTTCCCACCCGGGCGTTGCGCCCGAGGCCGGGTTCCTGCTGACCGCTCTTACCCGCTCGCCGGCGGCCATCAGGCCGTCGGCCACGTGACGAGCGACGTTACCGCGAGCGCCGAAGACGACTGCCACCATGGTGGGGGCCTCCTCCTGGGTGTGGACCTGTCGGTCGTGGACGTGAACGGCCGGGCAGCGGCGGTGCCGGGTGGGGGAGGGCGTGCCGTTGTCGGCGCGAGCGGCGTGGGCCGGCTTTCCGGTCGTCGCTCAGGGCCGGATGTTCTCCAGGTCCTCCAGGAGGCTCAGGTGCTTCGGCTCCCAGCCGAGGGCCTGCCGGGTGCGGGCGCTGGACGCGGGCTGGTCGGCCGCGAAGATCGGGCCGAGAGGGCCGTACGTCAGCGGCGGCACCGACTCGACCGGCAGGGCCAGCCGTCGGCCGATGACCGCGGCGATGTCCCGCACCTGGTCCCCCTCGTCGCCCACGGCGTGCCAGGAGGTGCCGGCTTCCGCCTGCTCCAGCGCGAGCCGGAAGAGGACTGCCGCGTCGAGCGCGTGCACGGCCGGCCAGCGCTGGGTGCCGTCGCCCGGGTAGCCGGACACCCCCGTCCGGCGTGCGATGTCGGTCAGCAAGCCGGCGAACCCGCCCGTGCCCCGGTTGTGGACCGTGCGCGGCAGGCGCACGGCCGTGCTCCGGACCCCGCGCGAGGCCAGGCCCAGGACCGCCGTGACGGCGCGGCCGCGACCACCGACCGGCCCGTCGGTCGGCAGCGGGTCGGCCTCGGTGGAGGCACGGCCCGGCACATGGGGCGTGCCCGAGCAGGTGACCAAGGGCCGGTCGCTGCCGACGAGTTCCTCGCCGAGGGTCGCGAGGGCGGCACTCTCCTCCGCGACCGCCTCGGCGACGGCGTCGGGGCTGCTGAAATTGTTGGCGAATGCCAGGTGGATCACCCCGTCGGCCTGAGCGGCGCCGGAGCGGAGGACGTCCAGATCGGCGAGAGCTCCCCGGAGAGGCTCGGCCCCGGCCGCCTCGACGGCCCGCGCGGAGGCGTCGGAGCGGGCGAGCGCGAGGACGGTGTGGCCGTTGCCGAGCAGTTCGGCGACGACGGCGGAACCGATCAGACCGGTGCCACCCGTGACGAAGACGTGCATGAGGCTCTCCCTCAAGTGATGGGACTCTTGTCCCATCACTCTAACAGGATGATGGGACAAGAGTCCCATCACGTATGATGAAGCCATGGCTCGATGGGAACCAGGCGCACGCGAACGCCTCGTGGTGGCCGCAGTGGACCTGTTCACCGAGCAGGGGTACGACGCCACGACGGTCGCGCAGATCGCCGAACGCGCAGGGGTCACCAAGAGCACCTTCTTCCGGTACTTCCCCGACAAGCGAGAGCTGCTGGTGGCCGGACAGGAGACGCTGAGCCGGCTGCTCACCGAGGGGATCGCCGAGGCGCCCGAGGACGCCAGCCCCCTCAAGGCGGTCGCCGCCGGTCTTGAGCGCGCGTCGAGCGCGATGGGTCCCATGAATCGCGAGCTCGCCCCGCGCCTGAAGGCCGCCGTCGCCGCCAGCGTCGAACTCCAGGAGCGTGACGCCCTCAAGACCGTCAGCCTCGCGGCCGCGATGGCGACCGCCCTGGTCGCCCGCGGCCTGTCCGAACCGGCCGCGGCCCTGGCCGGCGAGCTGGGTGTCCTCGCCTTCAAGCGCGGGTTCGCCGAATGGTCCGAGAGCGACCGTGACGGCAAGGACGAACTCGCCGGGTACGTCCTGGCGGCGCTGGACGAGCTGCGTACGGTGAGTGCCTCACTGGGGTAGGCGCGACGTGCGCGATGTGCGCGACGTGCGGAGCGCATCACGGGCAGGCTCCCGCTCCCGGCGCGCGTCGAACTCCGGCGGCTTCTTGCCGGGCTCGATGCGGAGTTCCGCCGCAGGACACTTCCCGACCCTGATCCGAGCCGTTGGCTGGACCGGAGCGGAAGTCCGTATCCGTGGTGGCGTCGACGGTTGTACGTGGGCAGAGGACCTGGTGCGGGACGGCGGCGGCGATGGTGAGCCGCGCGTCGAGGCGGCATGATCTGACGGCTCGACGATCAGGGCGAGCCGTGAACCCGGTGCGGCCGGCGCATCGTGTCGCCCCGTTGTGAAGCAGGCCCGCCCGTAGCGCATTCGGCGCGAACGGTCCCCTGCGCGCTTGGGGCGTGACCCTTTTGATCGTATGAGTATTTGTCTTCCGTTTTTCAATCCGGCCGAATCCTGGAAAACCAAGGGGAGCAGCGGAAATCACGAGGAGGTGGGGCGCGATGTTGGACGTCGAACGATTGCTGGCCGACTGCCTCCAGGACGTTCGCGCGGTTCCGCGAGGCACGGTACCCGTCGATTCCGCGAGCCCCGAATACGAAGCCGCGCGCCGCACCTTCCTGAGCGCCGGCCTGTCCGCACTGCGCGAGGACAGGCCGGAGGACGGCTGGGTCCAGATCAACCTCGCGCCGGGCCCGGCCACTTGGTGCCGGACGTACCGCGCCGTCGCGGACACGGCCCGCGATCTGATCGCCGCCGGCTCGGCCCGCTCCTTCTTCTTCATGCACAAACCGCCGGGACTGCGGGTCCGGTTCGAGGCGGCCCGGTCGGATTCCGAGGCACTGCGCGAGGAACTCGTGCGGCGCTTCCGCGGCGTGGACGGACGGTCGGGTCCGCCGTTGTGCGGAAGGTACGAACCGGAGACCTATCTCTTCGGCGGTCTGCGATCGATGCGGCACGTCCACGACCTGTTCACGGTGGATTCCCTGGCCTGGCTCGATCACCACGACACCGTCGCCGAAGGTCGGCTGGAGGCGGTCCCGGACTGGCGGTTCTCCCTGTACCTGCTCGGTGAACTCCTCGACGGCCTCGGCATCGTCGGCTGGGAGCACCGCGGGGTCTGGCAGGTGCTGCGGGACGACATCGGGCGCGGGCTGGGCACCGACCCGGACGAGGACGCCCGGCGAGCCGCCGCGGGCATCCTGGCGGTCTGGCGCAGCCGGGGCCCGGACCTGCTCGCCCCGCTTCCGCCGCAGCGGCGGGCGGCGGTCGAGGCGCACGGGAACGCCCTGCGCCGGGCCGCCGAGGCCTGGCGCACCGGCTACTTCGAATCCGGTGAGGCGGTGCTAGGCCCACGTCGCGCCGCTGCCCACTACGTCGTCTTCCACTGGAACCGGGGGCGGCTCTCCCTGGCCCGGCAAGGCCTGCTGACCGACGCTCTCGCCGGTGACGGGAGGTTCTGACACATGGCCGTGAACATGCCCGTGAACGTGAACGTGGACGTGGACGTGGACGTGGACGAGGCCGCGGGACCCGCCGGCACGGCGCTGCTCCGCGTGGCCGGCATGCCCCTGGAGGCATGGACGGCGGCGGGCAACCCGGAGCTGTTCGCGCAGTTCGCCGACCATGCCCGGCAGGACGAGCAGCGGGCGGAGCACGCCCGGGAGCTGGCAGCGCGGTTGGGCGACGTGGTCGTGCCGCACCCCGGTCTCACGCCCGCCGACCGCCGCGCCGTGCTGGCCCTGCGCCGCCGGCTGCACTCCGGCGCCGCGCCGGGCCCGGCCGACCGCCGGCTGCTGGAGCGGCTGCCCGCCGCCCGCGGCCTCGTCACGGACGCCGCCCGGCTGGCCGCCGACGCCGAGTCCTCCTTCGCCGCCCTGCGGCGGCTGGAGGAGGCGGTGGCGGACGAGCGCGAGCGCGTGGGCGCGCTGGGCTGGTCCCTGCTGTGCGCGTCCCCGGTCATGCGGGCCTTCCTGGACGAGACGGATCCGGGAGCCGCCGCGGACGTGTACGGGCGGCTGGCCGCGGGGGAGTCCTGGGGCGGGAAGCGGCTGCGCAAGCGTGCGGCGTACGTGTGGCGGGCCCTCGGCCGGGCCGCGGCCAAGACCACCCCGCGCGGCTGGGTCGGCCAGGTCACCCTGGTGCCGGTCGCCCCGGCGGGCGAGGACGGTGGCGGGGCCGACGGCGCCCTGCCGCGGCTCATCCCTCCGGGCGCGGCCCTCGGCGAGGTGGCGGCCGAGGCCGTGGAGAACGTCCATGCGGTGCGGGCCCGGCTCGGCGGCCTGGACCTGCGGACCGCCGGCCCGGCCACGCTACTGGCCCTGTCTCCGCTGCACTTCCTTCAGCCCGGGAGCGGCGCACCGGGCACCGGGGTGCTGCGCTGCTGGGCGGTCGACCCGAGCGAACCCAGCCGGATGCGCCAGGTCGTTCTGCGGCGGGTCCTCCCGCTGGAGCAGGTCCTGGCCCACCTGGGCGGCGGCCCCAGGACGTTGTGCGACCTCGAAGCCGCTCTGCTGGGAACGGCGGCGACCGGGACGGCGGTTCGCGGACCGGAGGTGCTGCGCGGCTTCCTCGCGCACCTGCTCGGGCTCGGCGTGCTCCAGGCCTGTCAGGCCCCGCGCCGCCGTGCCACGGGCTGGTTCCCCGCCGAGGACGTCCGTGAACGCGGCACCCTTCCGCAGCTGGTACCGGTGCCGGTGCCGGGCGCCGGGTGCGGCATATCCGCCCCGGCGCCGGCGCACCGCACCACCGGCTCCGCCTCCGTCCCCGCCGAAAGCGGGACCTCCTCCGCCGGGGCCTCCCGGCCGTGGTTCACCGATTCCTACCGCACCACCGCCTCGGCCGTGTCCGGAGCGGCCGTCCGCCGGGTGGAGCGGGCCCTCGGCACCGCCGCCCGCGTGGCGTGGCTGCGGGAGACCGACCGGCTCGCGGGGCCGGACCCCCACCGGCTCCCGCCGGAGCCGGCAGAGCTCGCGGAGCTCACCGAACGGCCGTGCCCGCTCGGCGACATCCTCGCGCGCTGCCTGCCCGACGGCGACTCCCCGCCCCCGCAGCCCCTGCGCCGGTACACGGGCTGGCACCCCGCCGAGACCTCCGGTTCCGGTTACGCCGCACTGCTGGCCCACCTGTCCGCCCGGGCCGACGCCGGGACGGTGGACCTGGACGACGATCTGCTGGACGCACTCGGGGCTCCCCCGGCCGCGACGGTCCTGCCGCCCTGGCCCCTGGACTGCCTGCTGCGTCCGCTGCCGGGGCCCGGTCCGGTCGCGGCCCTGGAGACCGCCTCACCGGCCGGTGTGCTGGACGCCCGGTTCGCCGACGCACTGGGCACCCTGCACGGCGGCTACGACAACCTCCGGAGCTACCGGGCCTTCCTCGCCTCCGTGGAGCGGCTGTCCGGGGCGCGCTTCGTCGAACTGCTGGTTCCGCCGCTCGCCGAACGGGCCGCCAACGCCGTACGACGGCCGGTCATAACCGGATGGTGGACGGGGGATCCCGACCCCCTGCCCTACCACGGCGCGGACGGCCTGACGGCCCGCTACCTGCCGCTGAACCGCATCACCCTCCGGCGGGCCGGACCGCGGATCATCGCCGAGGCCGACGGGTACCGCCTGCTGCCCGTCCACCACGCCACCCGCACACCACTGCCCCCGTACGACGTCCTGCTCCGGCTGCTGCTGGCCGCGGGCCACCCGGCGGGCGCGCGCGTGATCCGCCTGGACGGCCTGGCCGGGGCGTTCCCCGGCGCGAGCCGACTGCCCCGGGTGACCGTCGGCGGCGGCGCCCTGGTCATCAGCCCCGCGGTCTGGCGCGTCCCGGCGGCCCTGCCGTGGCGGCCCGGCGACGGTGACCTGGTCAAGGCACGCGCCCTCGCCGACCTCGAACGCCGCGCCGGGCTGCCGCGGTTCGCGTTCGTACGGGCCGTGCCCCAGCCCAAGCCGGTGCCCGTGGACTTCGCGGCGCTGACCGCGATCCCCCTGCTGGAGCGGATCAGCGCGCGCCACCCCGACGCGGAGCTGCTGGTCGAGGAGATGCTCCCCGCTCCGGGCGACCTGCCACTGCGCGATCCCCTGCACGGAGGCGCCGCCGTCGCCGCCCAACTGCTGCTACGACTTCCGTTCGACCGGGGCGCCGAGGAACTCGCGGAGCCCGCTGCCGCCGCACTGCGCGGCGAACCCGACGTCCCCGGTGCGCCCGACCCCCGCGGGCGGGCCACCGGGGCGGTCAACACCCATCACCGCTCCTGAAGGAGGCAACCATGCCCGACACCACCACGCTCACCGACCTCGACGCCCTGATCGGCGACCTGGACGCGCGCATCACCGAGACCACCCTGCCGACGCCGGAGGCCAGCAGCGGGGGCTGCAGCGGCCTCTGCACCGTCCTGATCTGCGACACCGTGGCGCTCTGCACGGGCGTCTACTGCTGATCGCCCCTGGGGCCGTCCGAGGGGTGACCGACCTCGGACGGCCGCCCGGGCGGCGGCCCTGACGGCCGCCGTCACCGGCGCTCCGCCCGGCCCGCACCGGCCGCGAGGGCGGAGCGCCGACCCGTCGTCCCCGAGGAGTCCCCGTGCCGCAGCACACCGCGAACGCCGAGAGCACCGGCACCGCCGTCACCCGACTCGCCATCCGGCTCCTGGACGCCTGGTCGTCGCGGCCCCGCGAGGGTCTGGCGGGCGCCGAACTCCCCTCCGATCCGGGCGTCCCCGTCCTGGCGTCCCTGCTGCACGCCACCGGAGGGCCCGAGGCCGAACGGTCCGCGGCCCGGGCCGTGACGGTGTGGACCCGCAGCGCCGGCCGCGGGCCGGCCCACTGCGGGCTGTACGACGGCGGGCTCGCCGGGACACTGGCGGGCCTGCGCCTGGGAGCCCGGGTCCACCCGGAACTGCAGCCGGTCGCCGACCGGCTCCGCGACCGCCTGGTCCACACCGCTCCGTCCCTCGGCCGGCGCTGCGAGCGGGTCGCCTTCCCGGACTACGACCTCATCGTCGGTCCCTCCGGCGTCCTGCTCGCCCTGAGCACGGGAACCCGCCCCACACCGGCCGAACTCGGCCCCTTCACCGACCACCTGATCCGGCTGTGCGACGCCGACGAGCTGCCCCGGCTGCGAACGGGGCAGTACGCCGGTCATCCGCACCTGGGCTGGCTCGACGGGCGGATCAACACCGGCATGGGCCACGGCGTCGCGGGAGTCGTCGCCGCCCTCACCGCGGCAGTGCGCCACCTCGGACCGCGGCCCGGGCTGACGCCCGCCCTGCGCCGCGCGACCCGGTGGCTGGTGCGACAGTCCTTCGACGACGCCCGCTCCGTCCGCACCTGGGACGGCGCCGGGCTCGACGACGGCCCGCCGCCCGCCGGACCGCGCGCCCGGCAGGCCTGGTGCTACGGCACGCCCGGAGTGTCCTGGGCGCTGTGGGACGCCGCCGACGCGGCGGGCGACCGCGAGACGGCCGCCTGGGCCTCAGCGGCGTTCAGCACGCTCGCCGAGCGGTACGACGAGCGGTTCCACCTCTTCGGCGACCGCCCGAGCGACTTGCTGGCCCTGTGCCACGGGGCCTCCGGCGTCCTGGCGGTGGCCGACGCCTTCGCCCAGCACGCCGGCCTGCCCGCCGCGGCCGCGCTGAGGACCCGTCTGCTCGCACACCTGCGGGCGCGCCTGCCCGAGGTGGAGACCCTCGGCGCGGAGGGGATGGGACTGCTCGGCGGAGCGGCCGGCCCGCTGTGTGCCCTGCTCACCGCGGGCCACGGCGCCCCGCGGGCCTGGCTGTCCTGCCTCGGACTGCGCTGAGCCGTCCCGGCGCCCGTCCCGCGCCGGCGGAGCTCCGCTCCCGGAATTCGCCGCTCCCGAAAAGTCGCCGCTCCCGGACGCCCATTCGAAACCGGTGAGCGTCGACCACCCCGTTCCGGCGGGGGCGGGCAAGCGCCCCGGCCCTCACAGCGAACCGCAACCGCCGAGGGCACAGCCGCGTCCACCCGGATACGAACGGTCGCCCGATCGCCGTACAACCGGGGGGATTTCCGGACATGCCGATGAACGATGCCCTGCCCGAACCGCCACGCGGCTCGATGCCGCCCTGCCCGGGCTGCGCCCTGACCGACCAGGTCCGCGCCGTGCCGGCGGTCCACATGGCCGAACGGCGCAACGTCACCGTGCGCTCCACCGACCGTGACGGGCACACCCGCACCCGTACCCAGGAAGAGGTGTCCGCCCTCGGCCGGGCCCTGGCGCCCGCACCGCCCGCCACCAGCACGACGTTCAAGGCCCTGGTGATCCTGAGCGTCCCGGCGCTCGCCGGGGCGGTCGGCACCTTCACCGCGGGGATGCAGGAGCGCAACAGGGCCGCCGACTCCGGCCCCGACCTCTCACCCCCGGCCTGGGTGACCAAGCAGCCGGAGTTCCCCGACGACCTCCCCGGCTTCCCGAAAGCCCCTCCGCCCTCCCCCCACGCGCACACGGCCGCCCCGCTCGCCGACCTGAACGGCACTCCGACCGTCCTCCTGGTGTCCTACCTGTTCATCGGCGCCGTGATCGCGCTGCTGACAGGAGCGACCGTGCTGTTCCTCGCCAGACGGCGCCGGCTCGCCGGGCGTCCGCGGGCCGAACGGCTCTGGAACCAGGCCTGGTACTGCGCCCGCTGCGCCACCGCGCACTTCCCGCCCGCCGCAGGGCAGGGCACCGCGGCGCTCACACTCCCGGACTTCCGCAGAACGGTCTGGACGGCGGGCGGCTACGGCGACCTCGCCGACCGGTACCGGCCCTAGCCACGCCGTCCGCCCAAGGTGTCCCGGCTGCCGCCTGCCTGCGCGGTGTCGCCGCTCGCTCCCTCTGGGGGGCGCGGCGGCGGCCCGGGGGGTGCCGCCGCCGCGCAGCGGGAGACTACCTCACCCGCGGGCGCCGCAAAATCTATGCGCGCCGGAGTAGACATTGCTCGCGGGCGGGTCTAACGTTTCTGTCGTAGACAGCAGTCGGCGATACCGGCCAGACACGAACTGGCCGGGGTTGTTGGACAGAAGTTTGCGGTTCGGTCCGGCAGCGGAGTTCCGAAGCCAGGCAGGTGCAGGACGGCGACGGGACTGGCTGCCGGACCGGGCGGCCCGCAGGTATCAGGGGCTGCCGTCAGCGATGCCAGTAGTACGCAGTTCAGTGAGTGCGGTACCAGCGGTACGAAAAATGACAGTTCAGTAACAGAGGATGAACGGAGGGCGCAAGCGCCATCAGGATCGCCCGGCCCGTGAACACTCGCCCGGGCGGACACCGCAGACCCCAACGCAAGGACGGTGGTTTCCGGTCACGCATACGCGATCCCCGTACACCCCTCTCGTGGGGCAGTGCGGAAGTTGAAGGACCGGCTCAGGCCGGTAGATGGTGTTGTTCCCCTTCGGGGCCCCGGAGCCGACACGGCGCCGGGGCCCCTCGACGCGTTCTCCCCGAGAACCAGAGAGGTGCAGTGACTACAACGACCAGCCCCGGCACACCCGACAAACTCGACGACGACGACTACCCCGCCTACACCATGGGTCGCGCCGCCGAGATGACCGGCACCACCCCCGGCTTCCTGCGAGCCCTCGGCGAACACCGCCTCATCACCCCCCTGCGCTCCGACGGCGGCCACCGCCGCTACTCCCGCTACCAGCTGCGCATCGCCATGCGCGCCCGCGACCTCGTCGACCAGGGCACCCCCATCGAGGCCGCCTGCCGCATCATCATCCTCGAAGACCAACTCGAAGAAGCCCTGCGCCTCAACGAACAACTCCGCCGCTCCCAGCACGGCCAGGAACCGCCCGCGGTCACCTGACCGCCGATCGGCACCCGGTACGAACCCCTCCCGCGGCCCCGCCGGTCTTCGCCGTCCCCGCTCCGCGGGGCCACCGGCCGGGGCGGCCCGGTTCCCTCAGGTCCGGTCAGCCGGCCGCGACGGCGCGGAGCCGCTGCCGTTTCGGGCGCCTGCCGCACGGCCCAGCACGGCCCAGCACGGCCCCGCGCCCCGAAGTCTCGCAAATTCCTTAGCCCGGCGGGTGGTTCGCTGGCTGTTGCCGAGAGCGGACCGCGAGCAGTGGCTGAAGGGGAACGGATGTCCAAGCGAGCACTGATCACCGGGGTGACCGGCCAGGACGGGTCGTACCTGGCCGAGCACCTGATCTCCCTGGGGTACCAGGTGTGGGGCCTGAGCCGGGGGCAGGCGAACCCCCGGAAGGACCGGGTCAGCCGGCTGATCCCGGAGCTGCGGTTCGTCGACGGCGACCTGATGGACCAGGGCAGTCTGGTCTCCGCGGTCGACACGATCCAGCCGGACGAGGTGTACAACCTGGGGGCGATCTCCTTCGTCCCGATGTCCTGGCGCCAGCCGGAGCTGGTCACCGAGGTCAACGGCACCGGCGTGCTGCGGGTGCTGGAGGCGATCCGGATGGTCAGCGGCATCAACAAGCCGGCCGCGGCCGGCGACGGGACCGGGCAGATCCGGTTCTACCAGGCCTCCAGCTCCGAGATGTTCGGCATGGTCGCGGAGACCCCGCAGCACGAGTCCACCCGGTTCCACCCGCGCAGCCCGTACGGCGTGGTGAAGACCTACGGGCACTACATCACCCGCAACTACCGCGAGTCCTACGGGATGTACGGCGTCTCCGGGATCCTGTTCAACCACGAGTCGCCGCGCCGCGGTGCCGAGTTCGTGACCAGGAAGATCTCGCTCGCGGTCGCCCAGATCAAGCTCGGCCTGCAGGACCGGCTGCTGCTCGGCAACCTCGACGCCGTCCGCGACTGGGGCTTCGCCGGGGACTACGTGCGGGCCATGCACCTGATGCTCCAGCAGGACGACCCGGGCGACTACGTCATCGGCACGGGCCGGATGCACTCGGTCCGCGACGCGGCCCGGATCGCCTTCGAGTGCGTGGGCCTGGACTGGGAGGAGCACGTCGAGGTCGACCCCGCGCTGGTGCGGCCCGCGGAGGTGGAGACGCTCTGCGCCGACGCCCAGAACGCACGCCGCGTCCTGGGCTGGGAACCGACGGTGGACTTCACCGAACTGATGCGGATGATGGTCGAGTCCGACCTCGAACAGGCCCGGCTGGCCCGCGACTACGGCGAGGTGCTGTCCGGCGCGCGCTGGTGACGGCGGGTACCGGCGGAGGGCGGCGGGGACCGGACGGAACCGGGCCCCCACCGCCCTACGGGCGTTCCGGGGCCGGTGCGGGGGAGGCCGGCGGGCGGGAGAGCTCCAGGATCGCCAGCGCGATCCCGGCGCCCTGGTCGCCGAGCCGGGCGGCGTAGCGGAGCAGCATGGCGTTCTCCTGGGCCAGGCTGGTGGTCGGCAACCCGGCGGCGCGGCGGCTCAGTTGGTGGCCGCGGGCCAGCCGGATCCGGTGCACCAGCTGGGCGATCAGCTGCTCGTCGAGTGCGCTGAGCTGCTCCGCCGTCTCGTCCGCGATGCCCTCGGTGGCCCGCGGCGGTCTCGGCTGGTCCCCGTGCGGGACGGATTCGGGCATGGCGGTCATCCTCGTCGACGTGGGTGGCCCGCGGCGCGCCCGACGGACCGCGCCCAGGGCTCGCGCATCCGACGATCCAGCCGGAACGCCCGGCAATTCCCTAGAGTCCGGGCCCCGTTCGCCGACCACCCGGGCGGCACCCGGCCGCCCTGCGGCCCGACGGGGCCCGACGGGCTCCGACGACAGACCCTAGGGATTTCCCGCGCCGGGCCGATCGAGACTGATCGCCGAAGTGCGGGAATGCGAGCGCCGCGCGTGCGGAGCACGCGGGCCGTCCACAGCGGACCCCCTGCCGTTCGCCGGTCCTCCAGATGGGTTGCGTCGATGATGGACAAGGAACAGAAGCTCCGGGACTACCTCAAGCGGGCCAGCGCGGATCTCCAGCGCTCCCGGCAGCGGGTGGACGAACTGGAGGCCGCCGCCCGGGAACCGATCGCCATCGTCGGCATGGGCTGCCGCTTCCCCGGCGGGGTGGCGAGCCCCGAGGACCTCTGGGCGATGCTGGTCGACGGCCGGGACGGCATCACCGGCCTGCCGGCCGACCGCGGCTGGGAGCTCGACCCGGCCGACGGTCCGACCGACGTCCGGGGCGGCTTCCTGCGCGGCGCCGCCGACTTCGACCCCGGCTTCTTCGGCATCTCGCCCCGCGAGGCGCTGTCCATGGACCCGCAGCAGCGCGTCCTGCTGGAGACCGCCTGGGAGGCGTTCGAGCGGGCCGGCATCGACCCCACCGGGATCCGCGGCACCCGGACCGGCGTCTTCGTCGGCGCCATGCCGCAGGACTACCGCACCGGCCCGGACGACGACGTCCAGGGCTTCGTGCTGACCGGCAACGCCACCAGCGTGATCTCCGGCCGGCTCTCGTACGTCTTCGGCGCGGTCGGCCCCGCGGTCACCGTGGACACCGCCTGCTCCTCCTCGCTGGTCGCCCTGCACCTGGCCGCCCAGTCGCTGCGGGCGGGGGAGTGCGGCCTGGCGCTCGCCGCGGGCGTCACGGTGATGTCCACCCCCACCACCTTCGTCGAGTTCGCCCGCCAGGGCGGGCTGGCCGCCGACGGCCACTGCCGGTCCTTCGCGGACTCCGCCGACGGCACCGGCTGGTCCGAGGGTGTCGGCGTGCTGGTGCTGGAGCGGCTGTCGGTGGCCCGGCGCAACGGCCACCGCGTACTGGCCGTGCTGCGCGGCTCGGCCGTCAACCAGGACGGCGCCTCCAACGGCCTGACCGCCCCCAACGGCCCCTCCCAGCAACGGGTGATCGAGCAGGCGCTGCGCAACGCCCGGCTCTCGGCCGACCAGGTCGGCGTGGTCGAGGCGCACGGCACCGGCACCGTGCTCGGCGACCCGGTGGAGGCGCAGGCGCTGCTCGCCACCTACGGGGCGAACCGGGAGGCGCCGCTGCTGCTCGGCTCGGTGAAGTCCAACCTCAGCCACACCCAGGCGGCGGCCGGCATGGCCGGGGTGATCAAGACGGTGCTGGCGATGCGGCACGGCCTGCTGCCCCGCACGCTGCACGTGGACACGCCGTCCTCGCACGTCGACTGGGAGTCCGGGGCGGTCCGGCTGCTCACCGAGGCGACCCCCTGGCCGCGGGGCGGCGAACCGCGCCGCGCCGGGGTCTCCTCCTTCGGCCTCAGCGGCACCAACGCCCACGTCATCATCGAGGAGGCCCCGGAGGTCCGGGCCCCGGACGCGTCGGAGGGCCAGGAGCAGGGCCAGGGCCAGGTCGAGGTCGCGGTCGCGGCCGAGGCCGGCTCCGGGGCGCTGCCCTGGCTGGTCTCGGGCCGGACCGCGGAGGCGCTGCGCGCCCAGGCGGAGCGGCTGCGGGACTTCCTGGAGTCCGGCCCGGCCGGCTCCGACGCCGAGCTGGCCCGCGCCCTCGCCACCACCCGGGCCGCCCTGGAGCACCGCGCGGTGGTCACCGCGCCCGACCGGGCCGGGGCGGCCGTCGCCCTCGCCGCGCTCGCCGCCGGCACCGGCGACGGACGGCTGGTCCGGGGCACCGTCCAGGGCCGCGGCAAGCTCGCCTTCCTGTTCGCCGGGCAGGGCGCCCAGCGTCTCGGCATGGGCCGCGATCTGGCCGCCCGCTTCCCGGTGTTCGCCGCCGCGCTGGACCAGGCGCTGGCCGCGCTCGGCGACCGGCCGGGCCCGTCGCTGCGCGAGGTGATCCTCGGCGCCGACGAGGACCTGCTCAACCGCACCGGACAGGCCCAGCCCGCGCTGTTCGCGATCGAAGTCGCGCTGTTCCGGCTGCTGGAGTCCTGGGGCGTCACCCCGGACTTCGTGGCCGGCCACTCGGTCGGCGAGATCGCCGCCGCCCACGTCGCGGGGGTCTTCTCGCTCGCCGACGCCGCCGCCCTGGTCTCCGCCCGGGCCCGCCTGATGGAGGCGCTGCCGGAGGGCGGCGCGATGATCGCGCTCCAGGCCGGCGAGGACGAGGTTCGGCCGCTGCTCGGCGAGGACGTGGCACTGGCCGCCGTCAACGGCCCGCGGGCCGTGGTCGTCGCCGGCGCGAGCGCGCCCGCCGAGGCCGTCGCCGCGCACTTCGCGGCACTCGGCCGCAAGGTCCGCCGGCTGCGGGTCTCGCACGCCTTCCACTCGCCGCTGATGGACCCGATGCTCGACGAGTTCCGCACCGTCGTCGCCGGGCTCTCGCCGCAGGCGCCGGTCATCCCGGTCGTCTCCACGCTCACCGGTGCGCCCGCCACCGTCGAACAGCTCACCTCCGCCGGCTACTGGGTCGACCAGGCCCGCGGGACCGTCCGCTTCGCCGACGCCGTCGACCGGCTCGCGGCCCACGGCACCGCAACGTTCCTCGAACTCGGGCCGGACGGCACTCTGGCGGCGCTCGCCCAGACCTGCCTCGACGAGTCGGCCGCCGACGGCGCCGGCGCCCTCGCCGCGCTGCGCCCCGGCCGGGACGAGACCGAGGCGCTGACCGAGGCGCTCGCCGGACTGCACGTCCGGGGCGTGCCGGTCCGCTGGGACGCCTACTTCGCCGGGACCGGCACCGCCCGCCACGTCGACCTGCCCACCTACGCCTTCCAGCACCGCCGGTACTGGCCGAAGAGCGCGCTCGCCCGCACCGGCGACGTCCGGGCGGCCGGGCTCGGCTCGGCCAACCACCCGCTGCTGGCCGCCGCCGTGTCGCTGGCCAACACCGACGGCCTGCTGCTGACCGGCCGGCTGTCGCTGCGCACCCACCCGTGGCTGGCCGACCACGCCGTGGCCGGCACCGTGCTGCTGCCCGGCACCGCGTTCCTGGAACTCGCGGTGCGGGCGGGCGACGAGACCGGCTGCGACCGGGTCGAGGAACTCACCCTCACCGCTCCGCTGCCGCTGCCCGAGGAGGGCGGCGTGCAGGTCCAGGTGTGGGTCGGCCGGCCGGACGCCACCGGGCGGCGCGGCATCGGGATCTACGCCCGTCCCGAGGGGGACGAGGACGCCCCCTGGACCCAGCACGCCGACGGCCTGCTGGCCGTGGACGAGCACCCCCGTCCGGCCGGGGACTCCGGCGCCTGGCCGCCGGCCGGTGCGGAGCCGCTGGACCTGACCGGCCCGGACGGCCTGGACCGGCGGCTGGAAGGCGCGGGCTTCGGCTACGGGCCCGCCTTCCGCGGGCTGACCGCCGCCTGGCGCCGGGACGAGGAGGTGTTCGCGGAGGTCGCGCTGCCGGAGGCGGTGCGCGGCGAGGCCGGCGGGTTCGGCATCCACCCGGCACTGCTGGACGCGGCACTGCACGCCGCGGGCTTCCTGGTGCCGGGCGGGGTGCCGTTCTGCTGGCAGGACGTCAGCCTGTACGCCGCCGGGGCCTCGACCGTCCGGGTGCGGCTCTCGGCGGCCGGAGAGGACACCGTCGCCGTCGCGGTCGCCGACGCCGCGGGCGGCCCGGTCGCCTCAGTCGGCGCTCTGGTGCTGCGGGCGCTGCCGAGCGGTGCCGGCGCGGGCCCGGGCCCTTCGGCGGAGGCGCTGTTCGAGCTGTGCTGGGCCCGTCCGCGCGGCGGCGGGGCGCCGGTGCCGGCCGCGGTGGCGGTCGACGGGCCGGACCCGCTCGGCCTCGGGACGCTTCCGCCCGCCGGGGACGGGCCGGCCGGGGTGGTGCTGGTGCCGCTCGCGGGCGACCCGGCCGATCCGGTCGGCGCGGCCCACGAACTGACCGTCCGGGCCCTGGCCAGGCTCCAGGCGTGGCTGGCGGACGAGACGACGGGGGACGCCCGGCTGGTCTTCGTGACCCGCGGCGCCGTCAGCACCGGGGCGGCCGAGGAGGTCACCGACCCGGCCGCGGCCGCCGTCTGGGGCCTGGTGCGCTCCGCGCAGGCCGAGCACCCGGGCCGGTTCGGCCTGGTCGACCTCGATCCGGCCGGCGGTCCGCTGCCCGAGGCGGCCCTCGCCGGGGACGAACCGCAGCTGGCGGTCCGGGCCGGCGGCGTGCTCGCGGCCCGGCTGGCCCGGGCGGGCGCCGTCGCCGGTGCGCTCGGGGAACGTTCCGGGGCGGCCCAGGAGCCGGCCGGGGCCGGGTGGGACCCGGCCGGGACCGTGCTGATCACCGGCGGCACCGGCGGGCTCGGCGCCGTCCTGGCCCGACACCTGGTGGCCGAGCGCGGCGTCCGACACCTGCTGCTGGTCAGCCGGCGTGGCGCGCGGGCCGAGGGCGCCGCCGAACTGGCCGCCGCCCTCACCGGGTCGGGCGCCGAGGTCACCGTCGAGGCCTGTGACCTGACCGACCGGGCGGCCGTGGACCGGCTGCTGGCCGGCGTTCCGGCCGAGCACCCGCTGACCGCGGTCGTGCACGCCGCCGGCGTGCTCGACGACGGGGTGGTCACCGCGCTGACGCCCGAGCGGCTCGCCGCCGTCCTGCGGCCCAAGGCCGACGCCCTGTGGCACCTGCACCGGGCCACCGGCGGCCTCGACCTGGCCGCCTTCACGGTGTTCTCCTCCTTCTCCGGCACGGCCGGCTCGCCCGGCCAGGGCAACTACGCGGCCGCCAACGCCTTCGCCGACGCACTGGTGCACCACCGCCGCGCCGCCGGACTGCCCGCCCAGTCGCTCGGCTGGGGGCCGTGGGCGCCCGCCGGAGGGATGACCGGCGGCCTCACCGCCGCCGACCTCGACCGGCTGGCCGCGGCCGGCACCCCGGCGCTGTCCGTCGCCGACGGCCTCGCCCTGTTCGACGCCGCGCTCACCCGGCCGCAGGCCGTGCTGCTGCCCGTCCGGCTGGACCTGCCGGTGCTGAGGGCCGGCCGGGAGGTGCCCCCGCTGCTGCGCGGACTGATCCGCACGCCCGCCCGGCGCGCCGCCGCGGCCGCCACCGAGGCGGCCGGGACGCTCGCCCGCCGGCTCGCCGGGCTGGACGCCCGGGCCCGCACCGAGGCCGCCGTCGAACTGGTCCGCGCCGAGGTCGCCGCCGTGCTGCGGCACGCCGACCCGGCCGAGGTCGACCCGCAGCGTCCGTTCCAGGACCTCGGCTTCGACTCGCTCACCGCCGTCGAACTGCGCAACCGGCTCGGTGTCGCGACCGGCCTGCGGATCCGCGCCACCGTCGTCTTCGACCACCCGACCGTGGCCGCCCTGGCCGAGCACGTGCTGGACGGACTGACCGGCTCCCAGGCCCCGGCGGCCCCGGCACCGGTACGCGCCGCCGACGCCGCCGATCCGATCGTCATCGTCGGCATGAGCTGCCGCTACCCCGGCGGCGTCGCCTCGCCCGAGGACCTGTGGCGGCTGCTCCACGAGGGCACCGACGCCGTCTCCGGGCTGCCCACCGACCGCGGCTGGGACCTGGACGCGCTCTACCACCCGGACCCGGACCACCTGGGCACCAGCTACACCCGGGTCGGCGGCTTCCTGCACGAGGCCGCCGACTTCGACCCGGCCTTCTTCGGCATGAGCCCGCGCGAGGCGCTGGCCACCGACGCCCAGCAGCGACTGCTGCTGGAGGCCTGCTGGGAGGCGGTGGAGCGGTCCGGGATCGACCCGGTCACGCTGCGCGGCAGCCGCACCGGCGTCTTCGCTGGCGTGATGTACAACGACTACTCCGCGCTGCTGGCCGGCGGCCGGTTCGAGGGCCACCAGGGCAGCGGCACCTCGCCGAGCATCGCCTCCGGGCGGGTCTCCTACACCCTGGGCCTGGAGGGTCCGGCGGTCACCGTGGACACCGCGTGCTCCTCCTCGCTGGTCGCCATGCACTGGGCGATGCAGGCGCTGCGGACCGGCGAGTGCACCCTCGCGCTGGCCGGTGGCGTCACGGTGATGTCCACCCCGACCTCGCTGATCGAGTTCTCCCGCCAGCGCGGCCTGGCCCCGGACGGGCGCTGCAAGGCCTTCTCCGACCGGGCCGACGGAGTCGGCTGGTCCGAGGGCGTCGGCGTGCTGGTGCTGGAGCGGCTCTCCGACGCCCGGCGCAACGGCCACCCGGTGCTCGCGGTGGTGCGCGGCTCGGCGGTCAACCAGGACGGCGCCTCCAACGGCCTCACCGCCCCCAACGGGCCGTCCCAGCAGCGCGTCATCCGCGCCGCCCTCGCCAACGCCGGGCTGACCGCGGGCGAGGTCGACGTGGTCGAGGCGCACGGCACCGGCACCCCGCTCGGCGACCCGATCGAGGCCCAGGCGCTGCTGGCCACCTACGGCCAGGACCGCGAACTCCCGCTGCTGCTCGGCTCGGTGAAGTCCAACCTGGGCCACACCCAGGCCGCCGCCGGCGTCGCCGGGGTGATCAAGACCGTGCTCGCCATGCGGCACGGCCTGGTCCCGCGCACCCTGCACGCCGCCGAGCCGTCCTCCCACGTGGACTGGGAGGAGGGCGCGGTCGAACTGCTCACCGAGGAGACCTTCTGGCCGGAGACCGGGCGTCCGCGCCGGGCCGGCGTCTCCTCCTTCGGCTTCAGCGGCACCAACGCCCACGTCATCCTGGAACAGGCCCCCGCCGCCGTCACCGCGCCGCCCGCCCCGAGCGTCGCGGAGCCCGTCCTGCTCTGGCCGCTGGCCGGGCGCAGCGCCGCCGCGCTGCGGGACCAGGCCGCCCGGCTGCGGTCCTTCGTCACCGCCCGCCCCGAGCTGCGCCCGGCCGACGTCGGGCTCGCGCTCGCCACCACCCGCTCCGCGTTCGGCCACCGCGCGGTGGCCGCCGGCGCCGACCGGGACGAACTGCTCGCCGCCCTGGCCGCGTTGGCGGCCGGTGAGCCGGCCGCCGGGCTGGTCGCGGGCGAGAGCGGCGGCGGGCGGCTCGCCCTGCTGTTCGCCGGCCAGGGCGCCCAGCGCCTCGGCGCCGGGCGCGAACTCGCCGAGCGCTTCCCGGTGTTCGCCCGGGCCCTGGAGGAGGTGCTGGCCGAGTTCGGCCCCCGGCTGGAGCGCCCGCTGCGCGAGGTCCTGTACGGCGACGACGAGCAGCTGCTGAACCGGACCGGCTGGGCCCAGCCCGCCGTCTTCGCGGTCGAGGTCGCGCTGTTCCGCCTGCTCGACTCCCTGGGCGTGCGGCCCGACCTGCTGCTCGGCCACTCGATCGGCGCCGTCGCCGCGGCGCACTGCGCCGGCGTCCTCACCCTGGCCGACGCCTGCGCGCTGGTCGCCGCCCGGGCCCGGCTGATGGAGCCGCTGCCCGAGGGCGGCGCCATGGTCTCGGTCGAGGCCGCCGAGGAGGAGGTGCTGCCCCGCCTGGTGCCGGGCGTCGCCCTCGCGGCCGTCAACGGCCCCCGGGCCGTGGTGCTCTCCGGCCTGGCCGACGAAGTCCTGCGGATCGCCGGCGAGTTCGCCGCCGAGGGCCGCCGGACCAAGCGGCTGGCCGTCTCGCACGCCTTCCACTCGCCGCTGATGGAGCCGATGCTGGCGGAGTTCCGCGAGGCCGTCGCCGCCCTGGAGTTCCACCCGCCGCGCATCCCGTTCGTCTCCGACACGACCGGCCGAGCCGCCACCGAGGCCGAACTGCGCTCCCCGGACTACTGGGTCGAGCACGTCCGGCAGGCCGTGCGCTTCGCCGACGCGGTGCGCACCGCCCGCGCGGCCGGCGCCGTCACCTTCCTGGAGCTCGGCCCCGACAGCGTGCTGTCCGCGCCGGCCGAGGACGTCCTGGCCGGCGACACCGCCGTGACGGCCGTCCCGCTGCTGCGGGCCGGCCGCCCCGAGGAACGCTCCACCGCCGGGGCCCTGGCCACCCTGCACGTGCGCGGCCACGCCCCGGACTGGGCCGCCCTGTACGCCGGCACCGGCGCCCGGCCCGTCGAACTGCCCACCTACGCCTTCCAGCACGAGCGCTACTGGCCCGAGGCCGAGCCCGGCACGGCCGCCCCGGCCGCCGACCCGGCCGACGCCGCCCTGTGGGGAGCCGTCGAGCGCGGCAGCGCCGCCGAACTCGCCGGGCTGCTGGGCCTGCGCGACGAACAGCACGCCGGCCTGTACGCCCTGCTCCCGGCCCTCGCCGACTGGCGCCGCACCCGGCACGAGAAGACCCTGCTGGACGCCGCCCGCTACCGGGTGCGCTGGCAGCCCGTCCGGCCCACCGCCGCGCCGGTGCTCGACGGCAGCTGGCTGGTGGTCACCGCCGAGGGCGTGGACGACGCCGAGCTGCTCGCCGCGCTGCGCGGCCACGGGGCCCGGCTGGAACGGCTGGTGCTCGACGAGGCCTGCCACGACCGGGCCGAACTCGCCCGCCGGATCGACGGGTACGGCGAACCGGCCGGAATCCTGTCGCTGCTCCCGCTGGCCGACCGGCCCACCCCCGGGCCCGGCCTGCCGGCGGGCCTCGCGCTGGGCGCCGTGCTCGCCCAGGCCCTGGGCGACCTCCGCTCGGCCGTCCCGCTGTGGACCGTCACCCGCGGCGCGGTCTCCACCGGACCGGCCGACCCGCTCACCAACCCCGTCCAGGCCGCCTCCTGGGGCTTCGGCCGGGTGGCCGCCCTGGAGCGGCCGCAGGCACCGGGCGGCCTGGTCGACCTGCCGCCGGTGCTGGACGCGCCGACCGTGCAGGCCCTGGTCGGCGTCCTGGCAGGCGGTGGCCGCCGGAGCGGCGAGGACCAGGTCGCGCTGCGCGGCACCGCCGTGTACGGCCGCCGCCTGGTGCGCCACCCCGTCGACGAGCTGCCCCGGGCCGAGGAGTTCACCGCCGACGGCACGGTGCTGGTCACCGGCGGCACCGGCGCCCTCGGCGCCGAGACGGCCCGCTGGCTGGCCCGGGCCGGTGCCCGGCACCTGCTGCTGACCGGCCGCCGCGGCCCGCAGGCGCCCGGGGTCGCCGAACTGGTCGCGGAACTGGCCGAGCTGGGCGCCACCGCCACCGTGCTGGCCTGCGACGCGGCCGACCGGGACGCGCTCGCCGCGGCCCTGGCCGCCGTCCCGGCCGAGCACCCGCTGACCGGCGTGGTGCACGCCGCCGGCCTCGGCCAGGCCGCCCCGCTGGCCGACACCCCGGCCGAGGAACTGCACCGCCTCACCGCCGCCAAGCTGCACGGCGCCGCCCACCTCGACGCCCTGCTCGCCGACCACGACCTGGACTTCTTCGTCCTGTTCTCCTCCGTCGCGGGGGTCTGGGGCAGCGCCGGTCAGAGCGCCTATGCCGCCGCCAACGCCTACCTGGACGCGCTCGCCGAGAACCGCCGGGCGCGCGGCCTGACCGCCACCTCGATCGCCTGGGGCCCGTGGGCGGGCGCCGGGATGGCCGCCCACGAGGCGGTCTCCGACGGCCTGCGCCGCCAGGGGCTGCGCCTCCTCGCCGTGGAGAGCGCGCTCACCGAGCTGCGCCGCGCGATCGTCCACGAGGACGCCGCGGTGACCGTCGCGGACGTCGACTGGGAGCGGTACGCCCCGGTCTTCACCGCCGCCCGGCCCAGCGCGCTGTTCGACGGGATCCCCGAGGTCCGGGCACTGGCCCGGACCGCCGCCGCCGACACCGGCGCCGCCACCGACCTGGCCCGCCGGCTGCGCGGGCTGGCCGGCCCGGAGCGGAAGCGGCTGCTGGTGGACCTGGTGCGCCGCGAGGCGGCCGTGGTCCTCGGCCACGGCTCCGCCGACGGGGTGCCGGAGAAGCGGGCCTTCCGGGACGCCGGCTTCGACTCGCTGACCGCCGTCGAGCTGCGCAAGCGGCTGGCCGCCCTGACGGGGCTGTCGCTGCCCAGCACGCTGGCCTTCGACCACCCCAACCCGCTCGCCCTGGCGGCGTTCCTCGGCGAGGAACTGCTCGGCGTGGAGGCGGAGACGGCGGACCGCCGGACCACCGTCGCCGACCCCGCCGAGCCGATCGCCATCGTCGGCATGGGCTGCCGCTTCCCCGGCGGCGCCGCCAGTCCCGAGGAGCTGTGGCGGCTGGTCGCCGAGGGACTGGACGCCACCTCCGAGTTCCCGGACAACCGCGGCTGGGACGACGGACTCTACGACCCGGACCCGGACGCCAACGGCCGCACCTACTCCACCCGCGGCGGCTTCCTGCACCAGGCCGGCGAGTTCGACGCCGCCTTCTTCGGCATCTCCCCGCGCGAGGCCCTCGCGATGGACCCCCAGCAGCGCCTGCTGCTGGAGACCACCTGGGAGGCCTTCGAGTCCGCGGGCATCGACCCGACCTCGGTGCACGGCAGCGCCACCGGCACGTTCATCGGATCCACGTACCAGGAGTACGGGCTCGGCATGGACGACAGCTCGGCCGGGCACGCCGTCACCGGCACCAGCCCGAGCGTGCTCTCCGGCCGGCTCGCCTACCTGCTCGGCCTGGAGGGCCCGGCCGTCACCGTCGACACCGCCTGCTCCTCCTCGCTGGTCGCCCTGCACCTCGCCTGCCAGTCGCTGCGCGGCGGCGAGAGCAGCCTTGCGCTGGCCGGCGGTGCCACCGTGATGACCAATCCGAACGCCTTCATCGCCTTCAGCCGTCAGCGCGCGCTGGCCGCAGACGGCCGCTGCAAGGCCTTCTCCGAGGCCGCCGACGGGATGACCCTCGCCGAGGGCGTGGGTGTCCTGGTGCTGGAGCGGCTCTCCGACGCCGAGCGCAACGGCCACCCGGTGCTCGCCGTGATCCGCGGCTCGGCGATCAACCAGGACGGCGCCTCCAACGGCCTCACCGCCCCCAACGGGCCCTCCCAGCGACGCGTCATCCGCCAGGCCCTCGACAACGCCGGGCTCACCGCGGCCGACGTCGACGCCGTCGAGGCGCACGGCACCGGCACCGCCCTCGGCGACCCGATCGAGGCCCAGGCGCTCCAGGCCGCCTACGGGCGCGACCGCGACCCGCAGCGCCCCCTGCTGCTCGGCTCGGTGAAGTCCAATCTCGGGCACACCCAGTCGGCGGCCGGCGTGGCCGGGGTGATCAAGATGGTCCAGGCGCTGCGGCACGGACTGCTGCCGCGCACCCTGCACGCCGACCAGCCCTCCTCGCACATCGACTGGACCCCGGGCACCGTCGCCCTGCTCCAGGAACCGGTGGCCTGGCCGGCCGGCGAACGGACCCGCCGCTGCGCGGTCTCCTCCTTCGGCATCAGCGGCACCAACGCCCACGTCCTCCTGGAGGAAGCCCCGGCGGCCGTCCCGGCCCCGGACGCCCCGGCCCCGGCGCTCCCGCAGGGCCCGGACGCCCCGGCCGGTGGCCCCGTCCCATGGGTGATCTCCGCCCGTACGCCCGCCGCGCTGCGCGCCCAGGCTGCCCGGCTGGCCGAGCACCTGGGGGCCGAACCGGGCCCGTGCCCGCGCGACGTCGGGCACGCGCTGCTGACCACCCGTACGCTGTTCGAGCACCGCGCCGTGGTGCTCGGCGCCGACCCGGCCGAACTGCGCGCCGGCCTGGCCGCGTTCGCCGCCGGTGCCTCCGCGCCGAACACCGTGCACGGCCTCGCCGAGGGCACCGGCCGGACGGTCTTCGTCTTCCCCGGCCAGGGCTCCCAGTGGGCCGGCATGGCCGCCGAACTGCTCGACGAGTCACCGGTGTTCGCCGAACGGCTGGCCGAGTGCGCGGCCGCGCTGTCGGCGCACGTCGACTGGTCGCTGCTCGACGTGCTGCGGCAGGCCGAGGGCGCGCCCGGCCTGGACCGGGTGGACGTGGTTCAGCCGGCCACCTTCGCGGTGATGGTGGCGCTGGCCGCGCTGTGGCGCGCCCACGGGGTGCACCCCGACGCGGTGATCGGGCACTCCCAGGGCGAGGTCGCCGCCGCCGTGGTCGCCGGGGCGCTCTCCCTGGAGGACGGCGCCCGGGTGGTCGCCCTGCGCAGCCGGCTGATCGGCCGCGTCCTGGCCGGCTCCGGCGGGATGGTCTCGGTGCCGCTGCCGGCCGCCGAGGCCGAGGAGCGGATGCGCCGGCACGGCGACGGGCTGGGCATCGCCGCCGTGAACGGCCCGCGGACCGTCGTGGTGTCCGGACCGGCCGGACAACTCGACTCGCTGATGGCCGAGTTCGAGGCCGAGGGGATACGCGCCCGGCGGATCAGCGTCGACTACGCCTCGCACTCCGCCCAGGTCGAACTGCTCGCCGGGGAACTGGTGGCGGCCCTCGCCCCGATCCGCCCGCGCGCCGCGGAGGTGCCGTTCCACTCCACCGTCACCGGCGAGCGGCCGGACACCACCGTCCTGGACGCCGACTACTGGTACCGCAACCTGCGGCAGCCGGTGCGCTTCGACCCCGCGATCCGTGAACTGATCGCCCAGGGGCACGAGTTGTTCATCGAGGTCAGCCCGCACACGGTGCTCACCATGGCCATCGAGGCCACCGCCGAGGACTGCGCCGGCCGGGCCGCCGCCGTCGGCACCCTGCGGCGGGACAAGGGCGGCACGGCCCGGTTCCTCGGCTCGCTCGCCGAGGCATTCGTCCGCGGCGCCCGGGTCGACTGGTCCGGCCTGCTGGCCGGGGCCCGGCCGGTCCCGCTGCCCACCTACGCCTTCCAGCACGAGCACCTGTGGGCCGTCGCCCCGCGGCCCGGAGGGGAGCCCGAGGACGGCGAGTTCTGGAGCGCCGTCGAGGAGGCCGACGTCGAGTCGCTGGCCGCCCGGCTGCGCATCGACAGCGGCGCGCTCGCCCCGGTGCTGCCCGCGCTCTCCGACTGGCACCGGCGCCGCCGGGACCGCTCCACCGTCGGCACCTGGCGCTACCGGGCGGCCTGGAAGCCGCTCGGCAACGCCACCGCCGCCACCGCCACCACCGCCCGGCTGGACGGCACCTGGCTGCTGGTCAGCACCGCGCCGGACACCGTCCCCGGCAGCGGGCCGGACACCGCGCCGGTGGCCGGACAGGACGTCGTCGAGGCGCTGGCCGCCCACGGCGCCCGGATCGAGCACCTCGTCCTGGACGGCGAGTGCACCGACCGGCAGCGGCTCGCCCAGCGGCTCGCCGCCCTGGACGGCACCGAACTCACCGGGATCGTCTCCCTGCTCGCCACCGCCGAACGGCCCGCCGAGCGCCACCCGGCGCTGCCCGAGGGCCTCGCGCTCACCCTCGCGCTGATCCAGGCCCTCGGCGACACCGGACGCGACGCCCCGCTGTGGTGCCTCACCCGGGACGCCGTCGCCGCCGTTCGCGGCGACCGGCTCGCCCACCCGGTGCAGGCGCAGGTCCACGGCCTCGGCTGGACCGCCGCGCTGGAACACCCCCAGCGCTGGGGCGGCGTGATCGACCTGCCCGAACGGCTCGACGAACGCGGCGGCGAACGGCTGGCCGCCGTGCTGGCCAATGCCCTCGCCGGCTCCGGCGAGGACCAGGTGGCGATCCGCCCGTCGGGCGCGTACGCCCGCCGGATCGTCCGGGCCGAACCGGCGACCGCCCGCCCGGCGGCCCCCGCGCCGCGCGGCACCGTCCTGATCACCGGCGGCACCGGCACCCTGGCCCCGCACCTGGCCCGCCGGCTCGCCGCCGACGGCGCCGAGCGGATCGTGCTGACCAGCCGCCGCGGCCCGGACGCCCCCGGCGCCGCCGAGCTGCTCGCCGAACTCGCCGCCCTCGGCTGCGAGGCCACGACGGTCGCCTGCGACCTCACCGACCGGGACGCCGTCGCCCGGATGCTCGACGCCCTGGCCGCCGACGGCCGTCCCGTGCGCACCGTGGTGCACACCGCCGCCGTCATCGAACTGCTGACCATCGAGGAGACCACCCCCGAGGCCTTCGCCAAGGTCCTGCACGCCAAGGCCACCGGAGCCCGGCACCTGGACGAACTCCTGCCCGACGACCAGCTCGACGCCTTCGTCCTGTACTCCTCCACGGCCGGGATGTGGGGCAGCGGCCGGCACGCCGCCTACGTCGCCGGCAACGCCTACCTCAACGCGCTCGCCGAGCACCGCCGCGCCCGCGGCGGCCGGGCGACCGCCGTCTCCTGGGGCATCTGGGCCGACGACCTCAAGCTCGGCCGGGTCGACCCCGGCCAGATCCGCCGCAGCGGACTCGTCTTCATGGACCCGGCCCTCGCCCTGGACGGGCTGCGCCAGGCCCTCGACGGGGACGAGCGGGTGCTGGCCATCGCCGACGTCGACTGGGAGCGGTACCACCCGGTCTTCACCTCCGGCCGCCCCACCGCGCTGTTCGAGGACGTCCCCGAGGTGCGCCGGCTCACCGAGGCCGGCCGGCAGGCCACCGGAGACGGCGAGTTCGCCGCCCGGCTGCGCGCCCTGCCGGCCGCCGAGCAGGAGCGACGGCTGCTGGACCTGGTCCGCGCCGAGGCGGCCACCACGCTCGGCCACGCCTCGCCCGAGGTGCTGTCCGAGCAGCGGGCCTTCCGCGACGTCGGCTTCGACTCGCTGACCGCCGTCGACCTGCGCAACCGGCTGGCCGCCGCCACCGGACTGACCCTGCCCAGCACACTGGTCTTCGACCACCCCGACCCGCGCGCCCTGGTCCGCCACCTGCGCGAGCGGATCGCCGGGACGGACGCCGCCGCAGCCGTGCCCGACACCGGCCCGGCCACCAGGGACGAGCCGATCGCCATCATCGGCATGAGCTGCCGCTACCCCGGCGGCGTCGCCTCCCCCGAGGACCTCTGGCAGCTGGTCGCCGGCGGCGGCGACGCCATCACCGAGTTCCCCGCCGACCGCGGCTGGGACACCGAGGGGCTCTACGACCCGGACCCGGACGCGCCCGGCCGCACCTACTCGGTGCGCGGCGGGTTCCTGCGCGGGGTCGCCGACTTCGACGCCGCCTTCTTCGGCATCTCCCCGCGCGAGGCGATCGCGATGGACCCGCAGCAGCGTCTGCTGCTGGAGAGCGCCTGGGAGGCGGTCGAGCGGGCCGGGCTCGACCCGGCCGCGCTGCGCGGCAGCCGCACCGGCACCTTCATCGGCGCCAGCTACCAGGACTACACCCCCGGCGACTCCGTCCAGGACGGCGCCGAGGGCCACCTGGTCACCGGCACCATCCCGAGCGTGCTGTCCGGCCGGATCTCCTACACCTTCGGTTTCGAGGGCCCGGCCGTCACCCTCGACACCGCCTGCTCCTCCTCGCTGGTCGCCCTCCACCTGGCCTGCCAGTCGCTGCGCAACGGGGAGAGCAGCCTCGCGCTGGCCGGCGGCGTCAGCGTGATGGCCACCCCCAACGCCTTCGTGGGCTTCAGCCGCCAGCGCGCGATGGCCGCCGACGGCCGCTGCAAGGCCTACGCCGAGGCCGCCGACGGCATGAGCCTCGCCGAGGGCGTCGGCCTCGTCCTGGTCGAGCGGCTCTCCGACGCCGAGCGCAACGGCCACCCGGTGCTCGCCGTGATCCGCGGCTCGGCGGTCAACCAGGACGGCGCCTCCAACGGCCTCACCGCCCCCAACGGGCCGTCCCAGCAGCGCGTCATCCGCGCCGCCCTCGCCGACGCCGGGCTGACCGCGGGCGAGGTCGACGTGGTGGAGGGGCACGGCACCGGTACCGCCCTCGGCGACCCGATCGAGGCCCAGGCGCTGCTGGCCACCTACGGGCAGGACCGCGAACTCCCGCTGCTGCTCGGCTCGGTGAAGTCCAACCTGGGCCACACCCAGATGGCCTCCGGCGTCGCCGGGGTGATCAAGACCGTGCTCGCCATGCGGCACGGCCGGGTGCCGGCCAGCCTGCACATCGACCGGCCGTCCAGCCACGTCGAGTGGAACGACGGCGCCGTCGAGCTGCTCACCGAGGCCCGTGACTGGCCGGACACCGGCCGCCCCCGCCGGGCCGGCGTCTCCTCCTTCGGCCTCAGCGGCACCAACGCGCACGTGGTCCTGGAACAGGGCCCCGGCACGCCGCCGGCCGCCGCGCCGCAGGAGGGCCTGACCCTGCCCGTCGTGCTCTCGGCCCGCACCGACGAGGCGCTGCGCGGCCAGGCCGCCCGACTGCTCGCCGTCCTGGACCGGCAGCCCGAACCGCCGCTCGCCGACCTGGCGTTCTCGCTCGCCACCACCCGGGCCGCGCTCGACCGGCGGGCCGCCGTCAGCACCGGTGACCCGGCGGACCTGCGCCGCGCCCTCACCGCCCTGCGCGACGGGCTGCCCGACGCGGCCCTGGTCACCGGCCGGCCGGTCGGCGGCGGCCTGGCCTTCCTGTTCACCGGCCAGGGCAGCCAGTACGCCGGCATGGGCCGTGAGCTGTACCGGCGGTACCCGGTCTACGCCGAGGCGCTGGACGCGGTGCTGGCCCGTTTCGACCTGGTGGGACCGGACCCGGACGGTGCCGGCCCCGACCGTGGACTCCCCCTGCGTGAGGTGTTGTTCGCGGCGGAGGGGTCGGTGGAGGCGGGGCTGCTGGATGACACGGGGTTCGCGCAGCCGGCGTTGTTCGCGCTGGAGGTGGCGTTGTTCCGGCTGGTGGAGTCGTGGGGGGTGCGGCCGGACTTCGTGGTGGGTCATTCGGTGGGGGAGCTGGCGGCCGCGCACGTGGCCGGGGTGTTTTCGCTGGAGGACGCGTGCACGCTGGTGGCGGCCCGGGCGCGGTTGATGTCGGCGCTGCCCGGTGGAGGAGCGATGGTGTCGGTCGAGGCGGCGGAGGAGGAGGTGCTGCCGTTGCTGACGGACGGCGTGTCGGTCGCCGCCGTCAACGGCCCGCGCGCCGTCGTCCTCTCCGGCGACGAGAGCGAAGTCCTGCGGATCGCCGCCGAGTTCGGTGACCGGCGGACCAGGCGGCTGCGGGTCTCGCACGCCTTCCACTCTCCGCACATGGAGCCGATGCTCGCCGCCTACGCCCGGGTCGCGGCGGCCCTCACCCGGCACGCCCCGGCGATCCCGCTGATCTCCACCGTGACCGGAGCGCCCGCCGGCGCCGAGGACCTCGGCGCCCCCGACTACTGGGTCCGGCAGGTGCGCGGAACCGTCCGGTTCGCCGACGCCGTCCGCGCCCTCGCCGGGCGCGGCGCCGGACTGCTGCTCGAACTCGGTCCGGACGGCACCCTCACCGCCGCGGCCCGGGACACCCTCGGCGACGACGGCGCGCTCCCCGGCGTCGCCGCGCTGCGCCGCGGCCGGCCCGAAGTCCCCACCCTCGGTACCGCGCTGGCCACGCTCTTCGTCCACGGCACCCGGCCGCACTGGTCCGCCGTCTTCGAGGGAACCGGCGCCCGCCGCACCGACCTGCCCACCTACCCCTTCCAGCGGCAGCGCTACTGGCCCGAGGCCGGCCGGCCCGCGCCGACCGGCACCGATCCGGTGGACGCCGCGTTCTGGGCGGCCGTCGACCAGGGCGACCTCAGCGCCCTCGACGCCGGACTGGACCTCGACCGGGACACCGTCGCCGCGCTGGCCGGCTGGCGCCGGGGCCGGCGCGAGCACGCGGCCGTCGACGCCTGGCGCTACCGCGCCTCCTGGACCCCGCTCGACACCGCCGTCAGCACCGGCACCGGCCCGGCGGCCGGCCGCTGGCTGGTCCTCGCCACCGAGCCAGTGCCGTGGCTGGAGCGGATCGTCGACCAGCCCGTACCGCTGATCACCCCGGCCGGTGCCGACCGGGCCGCGCTCGCCGAACTCCTGCGCGCAGCCGCCCGGGAGAGCGACGGGTTCACCGGCGTGCTCTCCCTGCTCGCCCTCGGCGGGGACCCGCTCGCCGCCACCGCGACCGCCGTCCAGGCCCTCGGCGACGCCGACCTGACGGCCCCGCTGTGGTGCCTCACCCGCGGCGCCGTCTCCACCGGCCGCTCCGACCGGCCCGCCGACCCCCGGCAGGCCGCCGTCTGGGGCCTCGGACGCTCCGCCGCCCTCGAACTGCCCACCCGCTGGGGCGGCTTGGTCGACCTGCCGGACGTGCCAGGCCTGCCGGAGCCGCCGGAGCAGTCCGGGCAGCGGGACGGCACCGCGCAGCCGGACGACACCGTGCTGCGCCGACTGGCCGCCGCGCTCACCCGCACCGACGGCGAGGACCAGCTCGCCGTCCGCGCCTCCGGCACCTTCGCCCGCCGGCTGGTGCGGCACCCGGTCGGCGACCGGCCGGCCACCCGGCCGTACGCGCCCCGCGGCACCGTGCTGATCACCGGCGGCACCGGCGGCCTCGGCGGCCATCTCGCCCGCCACCTGGCCGAACGGGGCGCCGGACACCTGCTGCTGCTCAGCCGGAGCGGCGCCGACGCCCCGGGCGCCGACCGGCTGCGCGCCGACCTCGCCGCCCTCGGGACGGAGGCCACCCTGGTCGCCTGCGACGTCGCCGACCGCGACGCCCTCGCGGCCGTCCTCGCCGCCGTACCGGCCGACCGGCCGCTCAGCGCGGTGTTCCACACCGCCGGCGTGGTGGCCGACGGCACCCTCGACACCCTGGACGCCGACCGCTTCGCCGAGGTGCTCCGGCCCAAGGCCGACGCGGCCCGGCACCTGGACGACCTCACCCGTGAGGCCGACCTCGACGCCTTCGTCCTGTTCACCTCCACCGCCGGCACCCTCGGTGCCGCGGGCCAGGCCAACTACGCCGCCGCCAACGCCAACCTCGACGCCCTCGCCGAACAGCGGCGGGCCGACGGCCGTCCGGCCACCGCGATCGCCTGGGGCCCGTGGGCCGGCGAGGGCATGGCCGGGGCCGGCAGCGGGGTCGAACAGCGGGTCCGCCGGGGCGGGTACGCGCCGATGGCGCCCGGGCGCGCCCTGGCCGCCCTCGGCCACGCCCTCGACCACCAGGACACCGCGCTCACCGTCGCCGACATCGACTGGCAGCGCTTCGCCGCCGTGTTCACCGCCCAGCGCCCGTTCCCGCTGATCGCCGACCTGGCCGGGCCGGCCGGGCGCCGCGCCGACGCCGCCCCGGAGTCCGGGCTGCGGCAGCGCGTCGCCGAGCTGCCCGAGCAGGCCCGCCGACGCTTCCTGCTGGACTTCGTCCGCAGCCGGGTCGCCGCCGTCCTCGGCCACACCGGCGGCGACGGGATCGGCGCCGACCAGGCCTTCACCGACCTCGGCATGGACTCGCTGACCACCGTCGAACTGCGCAACACGCTCACCGCCGCCACCGGGCTCACCCTGGCCGCGACCCTGGTCTACGACCACCCGACCCCGGCGGACCTCGCCGCCCACCTGCTCGCCGAACTCCTCGGCAGCCTGCCGGAGGCGGCCCGGACCGCGGCCCCGCGCCCGGTCGCCGAGGACCCGGTGGTGATCACCGGCATGGCCTGCCGCTTCCCCGGCGGCATCGAGACCCCCGAGGACCTGTGGCGGCTGCTGGCCGACGGCGCCGACGCCGTCCGCCCGTTCCCCACCGACCGCGGCTGGGACCTCGACGCCCTCGGACAGGGCGGCTCGGCCACCCTGCACGGCGGCTTCCTCGACGACGTCGGCCGCTTCGACGCGCGCTTCTTCGGCATCTCGCCGCGCGAGGCCCTGGCGATGGACCCGCAGCAGCGGCTCCTGCTGGAGACCTCCTGGGAGGCGCTGGAGCGCTCCGGCATCGCCCCCGACCGGCTGCGCGGCAGCGACACCGGCGTGTTCGTCGGCACCAACGGCCAGGACTACCTGACCGTACTGCGCCGCGGCACCGCCGACGTGCGCGGCCACGCCGCCACCGGGAACACCGCGAGCGTGCTCTCCGGCCGGCTGTCCTACACCCTCGGGCTGGAGGGCCCGGCCGTCACCGTGGACACCGCCTGCTCCTCCGCCCTGGTGGCGCTCCACCTGGCCGCCCGCGCGCTGCGCGCCGGCGAGTGCTCGCTGGCCCTGGCCGGCGGCGCCTCGGTGATGTCCAGCCCGGACGCCTTCGTCGAGTTCACCGCGCAGGGCGGCCTGGCGGCCGACGGCCGCTGCAAGGCCTTCGCCGACGCCGCCGACGGCACCGCGTGGTCCGAGGGCGCGGGCGTCCTCGTGCTGGAGCGGCTCTCCGACGCCCTCCGTAACGGACGCCCGGTGCTGGCGGTCCTGCGCGGCAGTGCCGTCAACCAGGACGGCGCCTCCAACGGGCTGACCGCCCCGAACGGCCGGGCCCAGCAGCGGGTGATCCGCGCGGCGCTGGCCGACGCCGGTCTGACCCCCGGTGAGGTGGACGCCGTCGAGGCGCACGGCACCGGCACCGCCCTCGGCGACCCGATCGAGGCGCACGCCCTGCAGGGCGCGTACGGGCGGGAGCGTGAACTCCCGCTGCTGGTCGGGTCGGTGAAGTCCAACCTGGGCCACACCCAGGCGGCGGCCGGTGCGGCCGGGGTGATCAAGACGGTGCTGGCCCTGCGGGCCGGCGTCCTGCCGCGCACCCTGCACGTCGACACGCCCTCGCGGCACATCGACTGGACGGCCGGCGCCGTCGAGCTGCTGGCCGAGGCCAGGGAGTGGCCGGAGACCGGCCGCCCGCGCCGGGCCGGCGTCTCGGCCTTCGGGGTCAGCGGCACCAATGCGCACGTGCTGCTCGAACAGGCCCCCCGGGCCGAAGCGGCTCCCGGAGCCGAACCGGCCGCCGGCGCCCCGGTGCGGGCCGGTGCCGCGCCCTGGGTGGTGTCCGCCAGGTCCGAGGCCGCGCTGGACGCCTCGCTGACCCGGCTCGGCGCGGTCGAGGGGGCGTCCGCGCTCGACGTGGCCCACTCGCTGGCCGCGGGGCGGGCCTCCCTCACCCACCGGGCGGTGCTGCTGGACGGCGTCGAGATCGCGCGCGGCCTCGCCACCGACCGGGTGGTGGCATTCCTGTTCTCCGGGCAGGGGTCGCAGCGGCTCGGCATGGGGCAGGAGCTGTACGCCCGGTTCCCGGTGTTCGCGGAGGCCTTCGACGCGGTCTGCGCCCGGCTGGACCAGCACCTGGACCTGCCGCTGCGCGAGGTGGTGTGGGGTGCGGACGCGGAGCTGCTGAACCGGACGGATTTCGCTCAGGCGGGGTTGTTCGCGGTGGAGGTGGCGCTGTTCCGGCTGGTCGAGTCGTTGGGCGTGCGGCCGGAGTTCGTGGCGGGTCACTCGATCGGTGAGGTGGCCGCGGCGCATGTGGCGGGGGTGTTGTCACTCGCGGACGCGTGTGCGCTGGTCGCCGCTCGTGGCCGGTTGATGCAGGCGCTTCCGGAGGGTGGCGCGATGCTCGCGATCGAGGCGACGGAGGAGGAGGTCCGACCGCTGCTCGGCGACTCCGTCGCGCTGGCGGCCGTGAACGGGCCCACCTCGGTGGTCGTTTCGGGTACGGAGGAAGCGGTCGCGGCGCTCGGCGAGCACTTCGCCGATCGGAGGACCAGCCGCCTGCGGGTGTCCCACGCCTTCCACTCGCCGCTGATGGACCCGATGCTGGAGGAGTTCCGCACCGTCCTCGGCGGGCTGACGTACAGCGAGCCCTCGATCCCGCTGGTCTCCAACCTGACCGGCGAGCCGGTCACCGGCACGACCGACGCGGACTACTGGGTGCGCCACGTCCGGGAGACCGTCCGCTTCGCCGACGGCGTCCGCGCCCTGCTCGGCGCCGGTGCCGGCGCCCTGCTGGAACTGGGCCCGGACGGCGTGCTCAGCGCGCTCGCCCAGCGCTCCACCGGCGAGCACGACTGCGTGGTGGAACCGAGCTGCCGTCGGGACCGGCCGGAGGAGCACACCCTGGTCACCGCGCTCGCCCGGCTGCACGTCGCGGGCGTGCCGGTCGACTGGACCGCACTGCTCGCCGGCACCGGCGCGGCCCGCGTCGACCTGCCCACCTACCCGTTCCAGCGCGAGCGGTACTGGCCCGAGCGCGCCCCCGAACCCGCCGCGGCCGGTGGCGACCCGGCGGACGCCGCCTTCTGGTCCGCCGTCGAACGCGCCGACACCGCCGCGCTCGGCACCGCCCTCGGACTGGCGGACGACAGCTCGCTCGCCGAACTGCTGCCCGCCCTGTCCACCTGGCGCCGCCGGCAGAGCGCCCGGACCGACGCCGACCGGCTGCGCTACCGCGCCGCCTGGCGGCCGTACGCCGTCCCCGCCGGACCGGACGCCCTGCCCGAGGGCTGGCTGGCCGTCCTGCCGGCCGGCCGGGCCGACGACCCGTGGACCACGGCGGTGCTCACCGCCCTCGGCCCGGACGTGCTCCGGCTGGAGACCGGCCGGGACGATCGCCCCGCGCTGGTCGAACGGCTCGCGCCGTACGCCGCGGCGGTCACCGGCGTGATCACCCTGCTCGCCGCCGAGGACGCGCTGCCCACCGGGCTCGCCCGGCCCGACGAACTGCTCGCCGCGCTCGGCGAGGCCGGCATCGAGGCGCCGCTGTGGTGCCTCACCCGGGGAGCCGTCGCCGTCGGCGACACCGAGGCCCCGGACCACGCCGCCCAGGCCGGCGCCTGGGGCATCGGCCGGGTCACCGCGCTGGAGCACCCGCAGCGCTGGGGCGGCCTGGTCGACCTCGCCGAGGCGCCCGACACCCGCACCGCGGCCCGGCTGCGCGCCCTGCTGGCCGCTCCCGACGGGGAGGACCAGCTCGCCCTGCGCCCCTCCGGCGCCTTCGCCCGGCGACTGGTCCGCGCCACCACGGACCCCGACGCGCGCCCCTGGACCCCGCGCGGCACCGTCCTGCTGATCGGCGACCCGGACGGCCACGCGGCGCCCACGGCCCGCTGGCTCGCCCGTACGGGAGCCCAGCAGGTGGTGCTGCTCACCGCCGAGGACACGGCCGACGGCTCGTCCGCCGTCGAGCGGCTCGGGGCCGGACTCGCCGAGCACGGCACCGGACTGAGCGTCGTCACCGGTGCGCCCGGCGACCCCGCCGCCCTGGCCCGCGCGCTCGACCGGCCCGAGCTCACCGCCGTCCTGCACACCGGCCGCACCGCCGCGCCGGGCACACCCGACGAGCAGCTCGCCGGACTGCTCGCCGAACTCGCCGCACTCGACACCGCGCTCGGCGACCGGCCGCTCGACGCCTTCCTGCTGTTCGGCTCCATCGCCGGCACCTGGGGCGTCAAGGGCCGGGCCGACGAGGCCGCCGCCGGCGCCCTCCTGGAGGCCGCCGCCCAGTCCCGCCGGGCCGCCGGACGGGCCGCACTCGCCGTCGCCTGGGGTGCCTGGACCGGCAGCACCCCCGACTCCCTCGCCGCTCACCTGCGCGCCAACGGGCTGCCGCCACTCGCGCCCGAACGCGCGCTGACCGCCCTGGCGGCGGCCGCCGACGGCCCGGCCGCCGTCACCGTCGCCGAGGTCAGCTGGGAACGGTTCGCCCCCGCCTTCGGCGGGACCCGGACCACCCGGCTGTTCGCCGAACTGCCCGAGGCCCGGCGCACCGCGGAGCCGCAGCAGCCGGGCGGTGGATCCGCCCGGGCCGAGGCACTGCGCGCCGACCTGCGCGACCGGTCCGCCGCCGAGCGCACCGAGGCCCTGCTCGCACTCGTCCGGGCCGAGGCCGCCGCCGTGCTCGGCCACGCCGACGCCGAGGACGTCCCCGCCGGGCACCCCTTCAAGGACCTCGGCTTCGACTCGCTGACCGCCGTCGACCTGCGCAACCGGCTCGCCACCGCGACCGGCCTGAAGCTGCCCGCCACCCTGGTGTTCGACTACCCGTCCCCGGCGGCCCTGGCCGCCCACCTGCGGGCCGAACTCCTCGACGAGGCGGGGGAGGCCGAACGCCCGGTCGCGGCCGTCGACACCGACGACCCGATCGTGATCGTCGGCATGGGCTGCCGCTACCCCGGCGGCGTCCGGTCGCCCGAGGACCTCTGGCAGCTGCTGCTCGACGGCACGGACGCCATCGGACCGTTCCCGACCGACCGCGGCTGGGACCTCGACCGGCTCGCCCACGGCGACCGCGACGGCCGCGGCCGCAGCGTCACCGGGCACGGCGGATTCCTGTACGACGCCGCCGAGTTCGACGCGGCCTTCTTCGGCGTCTCGCCGCGCGAGGCGCTGGTCGTCGACCCGCAGCAGCGCCTGCTGCTGGAGACCGCCTGGGAGGCGCTGGAGCGCGCCGGGATCGACCCGGCCGGCCTGCGCGGCGGCGACACCGGCGTGTTCGTCGGCGGCGGCAGCGGCGACTACCGGCCCGCCATCGGCCAGCTCGGGCACGTCGAGACCGCCCAGTCCGCGAGCCTGCTCTCCGGCCGGCTCTCCTACACCCTCGGCCTGGAGGGGCCGTCGGTGAGCGTGGACACCGCGTGCTCCTCCTCGCTGGTCGCCCTGCACCTCGCCGCCCAGGCGCTGCGCGCCGGCGAGTGCTCGCTCGCCCTGGCCGGCGGCGTGACGGTGATGTCCAGCCCGGTCGGCTTCGTCGAGTTCGGCGAGATGGGCGCGCTGTCCCCGGACGGGCGCTGCCGGGCCTTCTCCGACGGGGCCGACGGCACCGGCTGGTCCGAGGGCGTCGGCGTCCTGGTGGTCGAACGGCGCTCCGACGCCGAACGCCTCGGCCACCGGGTCCTGGCCGTGCTGCGCGGCTCCGCCGTCAACCAGGACGGCGCGTCCAACGGCATCACCGCGCCCAACGGGCCGTCCCAGCAGCGCGTCATCCGGCGCGCGCTGGCCGGCGCCGGCCTGACACCCGGTGAGGTGGACGCCGTCGAGGCGCACGGCACCGGCACCCGGCTGGGTGACCCGATCGAGGCCCAGGCGCTGCTGGCCACCTACGGCCAGGACCGCGAGCGGCCGGTCCTGATCGGCGCGCTGAAGTCCAACCTGGGCCACACCCAGGCCGCCTCCGGAGTGGGCGGGGTGATCAAGATGGTGCTGGCCATGCGGCACGGCCTGCTGCCGCGCACCCTCCACCTGGACACGCCGTCCGCCCACGTCGACTGGACCGCCGGCGCCGCCGAGCTGCTCACCGAGGCCCGCGACTGGCCCGAGAGCGGCCGCCCGCGCCGGGCCGGGGTCTCGGCGTTCGGCGCCAGCGGCACCAACGCCCACGTGATCCTCGAACAGCCCGCCGAGGAGCTGCCGCCGGCGGCCGGACCGGCCGGGGACCGGCCGGACGACCGGACCCTGCCCGTCCCGCTCTCCGCCGCCACCCCGGAGGCGCTGCGCGCCCAGGCCGCCCGTCTGCTCGACCGGCTCGCCGGCCACCCCGGCCTGACCGTCCGGGACCTCGGCCACTCGCTGGCCACCACCCGCACCCTGCTCGACCACCGGGCCGTGCTGCTCGCCGCCGACCGGGAGGAACTCGTCCGGGGCCTGCGCGCCCTCGCCGACGGGAGCCCCGGCGGCGAGGCCGTCCAGGGCTCGGCCCGGAGTGCGAGGACCGCCTTCCTGTTCCCCGGCCAGGGGTCGCAACGCCCCGGCGCCGGAAGCGGGTTGTACGCCTCCGAGCCGGTGTTCGCCGAGGCGCTGGACGCCGTGCTGGCCGGCTTCGAGGGCCGGCTCCCCGGCCCCCTGCGTGAGGTGTTGTTCGCGGCGGAGGGGTCGGTGGAGGCGGGGCTGCTGGATGACACGGGGTTCGCGCAGCCGGCGTTGTTCGCGCTGGAGGTGGCGTTGTTCCGGCTGGTGGAGTCGTGGGGTGTGCGGCCGGACTTCGTGGTGGGTCATTCGGTGGGGGAGCTGGCGGCCGCGCACGTGGCCGGGGTGTTCTCGCTGGAGGACGCGTGCACGCTGGTGGCGGCCCGGGCGCGGTTGATGTCGGCGCTGCCCGGTGGGGGAGCGATGGTGTCGGTCGAGGCGGCGGAGGAGGAGGTGCTGCCGTTGCTGACGGACGGCGTGTCGGTCGCCGCCGTCAACGGCCCGCGCGCCGTCGTCCTCTCCGGCGACGCCGACGCCGTCGAGCGCATCGCCGCCGGCCTGGCGGCCGACGGACGCAGGACTAGGCGTTTGCGGGTGAGCCATGCGTTTCACTCCGTACACATGGACGCGATGCTCGACGACTTCGAGCGGACCGCCCGGGGCATCGCCTACACCGCCCCGCGCATCCCGCTCGTCTCCAACCTGACCGGTGAGATCGTCACCGGGGAGACCGGGGCGCACTACTGGGTCCGGCACGTCCGGGAGGCCGTCCGCTTCGCCGACGGCCTGGCCACCCTGGCCGCCCGCGGCGTGCGCCGCCACCTGGAACTCGGGCCGGACGGCGTGCTGTCCGCCCTCGTCCAGGCCGACGGGGCCGTCCAGGCCGACCCCGCCCGCCCGGTGGTCACCGCGACGGCCCTGCGGCACGGCCGCGACGAACGGACCACCCTGCTGACCGCCGTCGCCCGGCTGCACGCCGACGGGCTGGCACCGCACTGGCCCGCCGTCTTCGAGGGCACCGGCGCCCGCCGGGTCGACCTGCCCACCTACCCGTTCCAGCGGCAGCGCTACTGGCCCGAGCCCACCCCGGCCCCGGCCCCGGCCACCGCCGGCGGGGAGTTCTGGACGGCGCTGCGCACCGGGTCCCTCGACGCGCTGGCCGACACCCTCGACGTCGACGGCGACGCCCTCGCCAAGGTCCTGCCCGCGCTGCGCGACTGGCACGACCGGCGCGAGGAGCAGGCCGCCGTGGACGCCCTCCGCCGGCGGATCGTCTGGCAGCCGCTCGACCGGGCCCGCTCCGGCGCCCCGGCCGGCACCTGGCTGGCCGTGCTGCCGGCCGGCCACGGCGACGACGCCTGGGTGGAGACCGTGCTCGGCGCGCTCGGCCCGGACACCGTCCGGCTGACCGTCGCGGCCGGCCTCGACCGCGCCCGCCTCGCCGAGGAGCTCGCCGAACTCCCGGACGCGGATGGCGGATTCGGCGGAGTGCTGTCCCTCCTGGCGCTCGACGAGAGCACCGCGGACGGCGCCCCCGCCGGACCGGCCCGGACCGCCACCCTCCTCCAGGCCCTCGGCGACGCCCGGATCGGCGCCCCGCTCTGGTGCCTCACCCGGGAGGCCGTCGCGGCCGCCCCCGGCGACCGCGTCACCGGCCTGCCGCAGGCCGCCGTCTGGGGCCTCGGCCGGGTCGCCGCCCTCGAACTCCCGCAGCGCTGGGGAGGGCTGATCGACCTGCCGGGAACCGTCGACCGGGACGCCGCGGCCCTGCTGGCCGCCGTCCTGGCGGACCCGGCCGGGGAGGACCAGCTCGCCGTCCGCCGCACCGGCCTGTTCGCCCGCCGACTGGCCGCCACCCCCGGCGGATCCGGCGACGACCAGGGCCTCTGGGAGCCCAACGGCACCGTACTGATCACCGGCGGCACCGGCGCGCTCGGCGGCGAGGTCGCCCGCGGCCTCGCCGCCGCCGGGGCCCGGCACCTGCTCCTGCTCAGCCGCCGGGGCCCCGACGCGCCCGGCGCGGCCGGACTCCGCGAGGACCTCACCGCCGCCGGCGCCACCGTCACCATCACGGCCTGCGACGTGGCAGACCGGGAGGCGCTCGCCGCCGTCCTGGCCGCGGTGCCCGCCGACCAGCCGCTCAGCGCCGTCGTCCACGCCGCCGGCGTCCTCGACGACGGCGTGATCGACGGCCTCGACCCGGACCGCTTCACCGCCGTCCACCGGGCCAAGGCCGCCTCGGCCCTGCTGCTCGACGAACTGACCGCCGACCAGGACCTGGCCGTCTTCGCCCTGTTCTCCTCCGCCTCGGCCGCCGTCGGCAACCCGGGCCAGGGCAACTACGCGGCCGCCAACGCCCTCCTCGACGCCCTCGCCGAGCGCCGCCGCGCCCACGGGCGGGCGGCCACCTCGATCGCCTGGGGCGCCTGGGCCGGCGGCGGCATGGCCGCCGACACCCGGGCCGCCGAGGCCGCCCGCCGCACCGGCATCCGGCCGCTCGACCCGGCCGCCGCGGTCAGCGCACTGCGCCGGGCCGTCCTGGACGACGCCCCGACCACCCTGGTGGCCGACGTCGACCCGGAGCGCTTCGTGCGCGCCTTCACCGCCGTCCGGCCGAGCCGTCTGCTCGCCCAGCTGCCCGGCTACGCCGAGCCCCAGGGCCCCGGCGGCGACACCGGGAACGGCCGCGAACTGCGCGCCGAACTCGCCGCACTGCCCCCGGCGCGCCGCGCCGCCACCGTGCTCGGACTGGTCCGCGGCCGGGCCGCCGAGGTGCTCGGACTGCCCGGCATCGAGGCGGTCGGCCCGGACAAGGCCTTCCGGGACCTCGGCTTCGACTCCCTCGGCGCCGTCGAACTGCGCAACCGGCTCGGCGCCGCCACCGGCCTCGACCTCTCCCCGACGCTGGTCTTCGACCACCCGAGCCCGAGCGAGCTCGCCGAGCACCTGCTCGGCCTGCTGCTCACCGGACCCGGCCAGGACCGCACGGACGCCGAACCCGAGCGGGACCGCCTGCGGGCCCTCGTCGAGTCCGTCCCGCTGGACCGGCTCCGGCGCAGCGGGGTGCTGGACGAGTTGCTGAAGCTCGCCGGCGGCGCCGCGGACGGCGAGGCCGCCGAGAACGCCGAGGACGACGACGCCATCGACGCGATGGACCTGGACGACCTGGTGCAGGCCGCCCTGCGCAACGACCCCGATCACGCCCAGGACTGACGGAGTTCCCATGACCACGCCCCACGACAAGGTAGTCGCCGCTCTCCGGTCCTCGCTGAAGGAATCCGAACGGCTGCGGCAGCAGAACCGCCGACTGCTGGCCGCGGCCACCGAACCCGTCGCCGTGATCGGCATGGGCTGCCGCTACCCCGGCGGGATCGGTTCGCCCGAGGACCTCTGGGACCTGGTGGCGAGCGGCGCCGACGCGACCGGGGACTACCCGGCGGACCGCGGCTGGGACCTCGGCGCACTGCGCGACGCCGGCGTCGACGAGCGCGGCACCAGCGTCTCCCGGCGTGGCGGCTTCCTCGACGCGGTGTCCGGCTTCGACGCGGACTTCTTCGGGATCTCCCCGCGCGAGGCCGTCACCACCGACCCCCAGCAGCGGCTGCTGCTGGAGACCTCCTGGGAGGCCTTCGAGCGGGCCGGCCTCGACCCGACGGCCCTGCGCGGCAGCCGCACCGGGGTGTTCCTGGGCACCAACGGCCAGGACTACGCGTACCTGCTGGTGCGCTCGCCGGCCGACGTCACCGGCGACATCGGCACCGGCATCGCCGCCTCCGCACTGTCCGGCCGGCTCTCCTACACGCTCGGGCTGGAGGGCCCGTCCGTGACCGTGGACACCGCCTGCTCCTCCTCGCTGGTCGCCCTGCACTGGGCGGTCCAGGCGCTGCGGGCGGGCGAGTGCACGCTGGCGGTGGCGGGCGGCGTCAACGTGATGTCGACCCCGGGAGCACTGCTGGAGTTCAGCCGGCAGGGCGGGCTGGCCCCGGACGGGCGGTGCAAGGCCTTCGCGGACGGGGCGGACGGCACCGGCTGGTCGGAGGGCGCGGGCGTGCTGGTGCTGGAGCGGCTCTCGGACGCCCGGCGCCACGGGCACCGGGTGCTGGCCGTGGTCCGGGGCTCGGCGGTCAACCAGGACGGTGCCTCCAACGGGTTCACCGCGCCCAACGGGCCGTCCCAGCAGCGGGTGATCCGCCAGGCGCTGGCCAACGCCGGGCTGTCCGCCGCCGAGGTGGACGCGGTCGAGGGGCACGGGACGGGGACGCCGCTCGGCGACCCGATCGAGGCCCAGGCCCTGCTGGCCACCTACGGGCGAGGACGGGAGGCCGGCCGGCCGCTCTGGCTCGGCTCGGTCAAGTCGAACCTGGGCCACGCCCAGGCGGCGGCCGGGGTCGCGGGCGTGATCAAGACGGTGATGGCGATGCGGCACGGGGTGCTGCCGAAGACCCTGCACGTGGAGCGGCCGTCCGCGCGGGTGGACTGGTCGGCGGGCGACGTACGGCTGCTGACGGAGGCGCGGGAGTGGCCGGGCGGGGAGCGGCCCCGGCGGGCGGGAGTGTCCTCGTTCGGGATCAGCGGGACGAACGCGCACGTGATCGTGGAGCAGGCGCCGGAGGAGGCCGTGGAGGAGCCTGCGGCCGTGGTCGCCGGGCCGGTGGTGGTGCCGTGGGTGGTGTCGGCGAAGTCCGAGGCCGCTCTGGGCGCCCAGCTCGCCCGGCTGGCCACGGTGGGCGGCTCGCCCGTGGACGTGGGTCTGTCGTTGGCGGGGCGGTCGCGGTTCGGGCACCGGGTGGTGCTGGTGGACGGTGTGGAGGTCGCGCGGGGTGCCGCGAGCGAGCGCTCGACGGCGTTCCTGTTCTCGGGTCAGGGGTCGCAGCGGTTGGGGATGGGGCGGGAGTTGTATGCCCGGTTCCCGGTGTTCGCGCAGGCTTTCGACGCGGTGTGTGCGGAGCTGGACCTGCCGCTGCGGGAGGTGGTGTGGGGGACGGACCAGGATCGGTTGAACCGGACGGATTTCGCCCAGGCGGGGTTGTTCGCGGTGGAGGTGGCGCTGTTCCGGCTGGTCGAGTCACTCGGCGTACGCCCGGAGTTCGTGGCCGGGCATTCGATCGGTGAGGTCGCTGCGGCGCATGTGGCGGGGGTGTTCTCGCTGGCGGACGCGTGTGCGCTGGTCACCGCTCGTGGCCGGTTGATGCAGGCGCTGCCCTCCGGTGGCGCGATGCTGGCCGTGCAGGTCACCGAGGAGGAGGTCCGGCCGCTGCTGAACGCCGAGGTGTCGATAGCGGCGGTGAACGGCCCGTCCTCGGTGGTCGTTTCGGGCGCGGAGGACGCGGTCGCGGCGGTCGAGGCGCACTTCGCGGACCGGAGGACCAGCCGCCTGCGGGTGTCCCATGCCTTCCACTCCCCGCTGATGGACCCGATGCTGGACGAGTTCCGTACCGTCCTCAACGGGCTGACGTACAGCGAGCCCTCGATCCCGCTGGTCTCCAACCTGACGGGTGAGCTGGTCAGCGGCACGACCGACGCGGACTACTGGGTGCGCCACGTCCGGGAGACCGTCCGCTTCGCCGACGGCCTGGGCGCCCTGCGCTCGGCCGGGGCGACCGCCTTCCTGGAACTCGGCCCGGACGGCGTCCTGTCGGCCCTCGCCGAGGAGGCCGCCTCCCCGGCCGTCCCGCTGCTGCGCCGGGACCGGCCGGAGGAGGCCGCAATGGTCACCGGCCTGGCCCGGCTGCACGTCACCGGTGTGCCGGTGGACTGGGCGCGGCTGTTCGACGGCACCGGCGCCCGGCCCGTCGACCTGCCCACCTACCCCTTCCAGCACGAGCGTTACTGGCCCGCCCCGGGCAGCCTCACCGGGGACGTCGTCGCCGCCGGACTGCTGGCGGCGGACCACCCGCTGCTCGGCGCGGCGGTGCCGCTGGCCGGCACGGACAGTGTGGTGTTCACCGGACGGCTCTCGCCCGGCACGGTGGCCTGGGACGGTGACGCGGACGTCCTCCCTGCTGCCGGGTTCCTGGAGCTGGCACTCCGGGTCGGCGACCACGTCGGCTGCGACCGGGTCGAGCGGCTGACCGTCACCAGCCCGCTGCCCCTGGGCACCGGCGACGGCACGATGGTCCAGATCCGTGCGGGCGCCCCGGACGGGAGCGGCGCCCGGGCGGTGACGTTCTTCTCGCGTCCCGACGGCCCCCTGGACGAGCCGTGGACCGAACACGCCACCGGGCTGCTGACCACCGGAGCGCGCACCGCCGACTTCGACGCCACGGTCTGGCCGCCGGCCGGCGCGGCACCGCAGGGCGAGGGCGTCTGGCGGCGGGGCGAGGAGACCTTCGTCGAGGCGGTGCTTTCGACCGGGGTGGCGGGCTTCGGTCTGCATCCGGCGTTGCTGGCGGCGGTGGTGCGGGCGGATGGCCGTGGGCTGGTGCCGGTGGGGTGGTCGGGGGTGTCGTTGCATGCCTCGGGGGCGTCGGTGGTGCGGGCCCGGTTGGTGCGGACGGGTGCGGAGACGTTGTCGCTCGCCGTGGCGGACGCGTCCGGGGAGCCGGTGCTGTCGGTGGAGTCGCTGACGCTGGGTGAGCCTCCGGTGGTGGTGCAGGGTGCCGGGGCGGGCGGGTCGTTGCTGCGGCTGGAGTGGGTGCCGGCGCCGTCCCGTACGGGCGGGCCGGTGTCGGTGATGGCGCTCGGCGCGGAGACGGCCTCGCCGGCCTCGCCCGTCTCGCTGGCGGAGGTGCCGGATGCGGTGCCGGATGCGGTGCTGGTGTCCGTG
>NZ_JBIWPL010000014.1:0-224606 GCF_044768255.1 Kitasatospora sp. NPDC101157
GGGTGGTCGCGGTCGGTGACGGCGATGGTGGCGCCCGCGTCGGCGAGCACGGCCCGCAGCCGTTCCTCGGGCTGGGCGTCGTCCAGCGGCACGTAGGTGCCGCCGGCCTTGAGCACCGCCAGGATCGCCACCACCAGGGCCGCCGAACGCTCCAGCAGCAGGGCGACGGGTGTCTCGGTGCCGACCCCCGACTCCAGTAGCTGTACGGCCAAGCCGTTGGCCCGGGCGTTGAGTTCGGCGTACGTCAGCTCCTCGCCGCCGAAGACCAGCGCGACCGCCTCCGGCGTCGCGGCGGCCTGCGCCTCGAACAGCTCGGGCACCGCCCCCGGCGGCAGCTCGGCGACGGGCCCGTGCCAGCCGGTCAGCAGCTGCTCGCGCTCCGCCGCGCTCAGGACGTCGATCGTGCCGATCGGCGCGTCGGGGTCGGCGGCCGCCGCCCGCAGCACCCGGACCAGGCGCTCGCCCAGCGTGGCGGCGGTGGCGTGGTCGAACAGGTCGGCCGCGTACTCCACGGCTCCGCCCAGGCCGTTGGCGACCCCGTCGGCGTCGTGCTGCTCGACGAAGGCGAAGGACAGGTCGAACTTGGCCAGCCGCTGGTCGAGGAGGTGCTCCCGGCAGGCGAGTCCGGCGAAGTCGGAGGGGAGGTCCTCGTCGCTGTCCAGCGTCAGCATGGTCTGGAACAGCGGGTGGCGGGCCGGGGTGCGGGCCGGGTTGAGCTGCTCGACGATGCGCTCGAAGGGGATGTCCTGATGGTCGAAGGCGTCCAGGTCGAGCTGTCGGACGCGCTCCAGCAGCCGGCGGAAGCTCGGGTCGCCGGAGGTGTCGGTGCGCAGGACGAGGGTGTTGACGAAGAAGCCGACCAGGTCGTCGAGGCCCTCGTCGGTGCGTCCGGCCACGGCCGTGCCCAGTGGGAGGTCGGTGCCCGCACCGAGCCGGGTGTACAGCGCGGCCACCGCGGCCTGCAGCACCATGAACAGGCTGACGCGCTCCGCTGCCGCCAACTCCACGAGCGCCGCGTGCAGTTCGGCGTCCAGGGTGAGGTCGGCGGCGCCGCCGCGACGGCTGGGCGCGTTCGGGCGCGGCCGGTCGTACGGGAGCGCCAGCTCCTCGGGCGCCTCGGCCAGGACGCCCTGCCAGTAGGAGAGTTGGGTGGCGAGCACGCTCTCCGGGTCGTCCTCGGTGCCGAGCACCTCCTGCTGCCAGAGGGTGTAGTCGGCGTACTGGACGGGCAGCGGCTCCCACTGCGGCTCGGCACCGGCCCGGCGGGCCCGGTAGGCGGTGTCCAGGTCGCGGAAGAGCGGCGGGACGGACCAGGCGTCACTGGCGATGTGGTGCATCAGCACCAGCAGCACGTGCTCCTCGGCCGGGAGCGAGAACAGGGTGCAGCGGACGGGCAGTTCGGCCGCGAGGTCGAAGACGTGCCGCACCGCCCGGTCCACCCCCGCGGTCAGCTCGCTCTCGTCGGCCACCGCCACGGTGGCCACCTCGAAGGACGCGACGGCGGGGCCGTCCGGCTCGGCGATCGCCTGCCGCGGCCGGCCGTCGGTGGCCGGGAAGGTGGTGCGCAGCACCTCGTGCCGGGCGAGCACGTCACGCAGGGCCAGGGTGAGGACGGCGGCGTCGATCTCGCCGGTCAGCCGGACGGCGAACGGGGTGTTGTAGAGCGCGCTCGGGCCTTCGAGCTGTTCGATGAACCACAGCCGCTGCTGCGCGAACGACAACGGGATCAAGGTCTGCCTCCGGCGGGTGACGTGCTGAGCGGGGACGTGGCGGTCGGGCCACCGGGGACGGCCGGTGGCGCGCGCGACCTAGGACGGGCTGCCGGGCCGGCGCATCGGCCTGAGGGCGGGCCGGGCCTTGCGGGCCGCGGGCAGTGCGCCGGCCAGCTCGCCGACCGTGGGGTGGTCGAAGAGGGTGCGGATCGACATCTCGACGCCGAGGGCGGAGCGGATGCGGCTGACCAGCTTGGTGGCGAGCAGCGAGTGGCCGCCCAGGTCGAAGAAGCCGTCGTCGATGCTGACCGTGGCCAGGCCGAGCACCTGGGCGAACAGTTCGCACAGGCTCTGCTCCCGGGCCGTCCTGGGGGCTCGGCCCTCCGGTGCGCGGGTGTGGTCGGGGGCGGGGAGGGCGCGGCGGTCGACCTTGCCGTTCCCGGTCACCGGCAGGGCGTCGAGGACGACGACGGCGGCGGGGAGCATGTAGGCGGGCAGGCGGTCGGTGACGAAGGAGCGCAGTTCGCCGGGGGTGGCCCCGCCGGTGACGTAGACGACGAGGCGCTTGTCGCCGGGCTGGTCCTCGCGGACCAGGGCGAGGGCCTGGCCGACGCCGGGGTGGGCGGTGAACGCGGCCTCGACCTCGGCGAGTTCGATGCGGAAGCCGCGGATCTTGACCTGGTCGTCGGCGCGGCCGAGGAACTCCAGGACGCCGTCGGTGCTCCAGCGCACGATGTCGCCGGTGCGGTACATGCGGCTCCCGGGCTCGCCGTAGGGGCAGGCGACGAAGCGCTCGGCGGTGAGGTCCGGGCGCCCGACGTAGCCCCGGGCGAGGCCCGCGCCGGCGATGTACAGCTCGCCGGGCACCCCGGCCGGGACGGGCCGGAGGGTGTCGTCCAGCACGTACGTCCGGGTGTTGGCCATGGGGCGGCCGATCGGCACCAGGTCCGGCACCGACCCGGCCGAGGGGAGCGGCAGTTGGGTGGCGCAGAGGGTGATCTCGGTCGGGCCGTAGAGCACCCGCACCCCGATCCCCGGGACGGCCGCCAGCACCCGGCGGACGGCGGGCGCGGAGACCACGTCCCCGCCCGTCAGCACCTCGCGCACACCGTCGAAGACGCCCGGCTCCTCCTCCGCGATCACACGGAACAGTCCCGCGGTGACGTGCACATGGGTGAGCCGGTGGGCCCGGACCAGCCCGCCGATGGCGGCGGCGTCCAGGTCGCCCCGCGGCGCGACGACCACCTGGCCGCCGGAGAGCAGCGGCGCCCACAGCTCGTACGTCGAGGCGTCGAAGGCGTGCGGGGCGTGGAAGAGGACCCGCAGCCCGTCGGGGTGCCGCCAGCACGGGTCCGAGGCGAGCTGCACCACGTCCCGGTGGGTGATGGCGATGCCCTTGGGCTTGCCGGTGGAGCCGGAGGTGAACATCACGTAGGCGAGCTGCTCCGGGTGCGGCGTGGCCCGGCGGGTGCGCCGGCGGCGCGGGCCGTCGAACCGGTCCTCGGTGACTGCCAGGACGGGGCAGGGGGCGTCGGTGGCCAGCGGATGGTCCTGGTGGGCGGGGTCGACCAGGACGAGCGCCGCGCCGGTCTCGGCGGTGATCTGCCGCAGCCGCTCGGCCGGGTGCCGGTCGTCCAGCGGGACGTAGGTGCCGCCGGCCTTGGTGACCGCGAGGATCGCCGTCACCAGCTCGGCGGAGCGGTCCATCAGCAGGACCACCGGGGTCTCGGCGCCGACCCCGGCCTCGGCCAGGTGGGCGGCCAGGTGCTCGGCCCGGGAGTCCAGTTCGGCGTAGCTCAGATGTTCCGCACCGGAGACCAGGGCGACGGCATCGGGAGCGGCGGCGACCCGGGCCTCGAACAGCTCCGGCAGGGTGGCGTCCGGGACGGGTACGGCGGTGTCGTTCCAGCCGGTGAGCAGTTGCTCGCGCTCCGCCGCGCTCAGGATGTCGATGCCGCCGATCGGCGCGTCGGGGTCGGCCGCGACGGCGCGCAGCACCCGCAGCAGCCGCTCGGCGAGAGCGGTCGCGGTGGTGGCGTCGAACAGGTCCGTCGCGTACTCGACGGCGACCGTGAGGCCGGCCCGGGGGCTGGGGGCCTGTCCGGCGGATCGTGCCGGGCCCGCGAACGTCCGCCGGGTGGGCCCCTGCTCGGTGAAGCGGAAGGACAGGTCGAACTTGGCCACGTCGAGTTCGAAGGGGTGCTCGGCGCAGGCCAGGTCGCCGAAGGCGGTGGGCACCGCGACGCGGCTCTCCAGGGCGACCAGGGTCTGGAAGAGCGGGTGGCGGCCGGGGATGCGGGTCGGGTTGAGCTGCTCGACGATGCGCTCGAAGGGGATGTCCTGGTGGTCGAAGGCGTCCAGGTCGGTGCGGCGGACGCGCTCCAGCAGCTCGCGGAAGGTCGGGTTGCCGTCGGTGTCGGTGCGTAGCAGCAGGGTGTTGACGAAGAAGCCGACCAGGTCGTCCAGGGCGACGTCGCCGCGTCCGGCGACGGGGGTGCCGAGCGGAAGGTCGGTGCCGGCGCCGAGACGGGTGTAGAGGGTGGCGACCGCGGCCTGCAGGACCATGAACAGGCTGGCGTGCTGCGCTCCGGCCAACTCGGTCAGCACGGAGTGGAGTTCGGCGTCGATGGTGGCTTCCGCCAGCCCGCCCCGGTGGCTCGGCCGGGCCGGGCGCGGACGGTCGTAGGGGAGCGCCAGCTCCTCCGGGGCGTCGGCCAGGGCCTGCTGCCAGTGGGCGAGCTGCCCGGTCAGCAGGGCGGTGGGCTGCTCCTGGGTGCCGAGGAGTTCGCGCTGCCAGAGGGCGTAGTCGGCGTACTGGACGGGCAGTGGCCGCCAGTCCGGTGCGGCGCCGGCCGTGCGGGCCCGGTAGGCGGCGGCCAGGTCGCGGAAGAGCGGGGCGACGGACCAGCCGTCGCCGGCGATGTGGTGCATCAGGACCAGCAGCACGTGTTCGTCGTGCGGCAGGGAGAACAGCGTGCAGCGGACCGGGAGTTCGGTCGCGAGGTCGAAGACCTGGCCGCCGGCCCCGGCCAGGGCGGTGCGCAGCTCCTCCTCGGTGGCCACCGGCACGGCCCGTACGGGAAGTCGGGGAGCCTCGGTGACCAGCTGGTGGGGCTGGCCGTCGGTGGTGGGGACGAGGGTGCGCAGAACCTCGTGCCGGGCCACGACGTCCCCTACCGCCAGCTCAAGGGCGGGGAGGTCGACCGCGCCGGTCAGCCGGACCGCGACGGGCGTGTTGTAGAGCGCGCTCGGTCCCTCGAACTGTTCGATGAACCAGAGGCGTTGCTGCGCGGGGGAGAGCGGGACGAGTGCGGGCCGGTCGGCGGGCCGCAGGGCCGGGCGGGCCGGTCCGGAGACGGGCAGCGCGGTGGCCAGGGCGGCGACGGTGGGGTGGTCGAAGAGGGTGCGGATCGGCAGCTCCGCGCCGAGGGTGGCGCGGATGCGGCTGACCAGTTTGGTGGCGAGGAGGGAGTGCCCGCCGAGGTCGAAGAAGTCGTCGTCGATGCTCACCTCGGGCAGCCCGAGGGCGTCGCCGAAGAGTCGGCACAGTTCCCGTTCGGTCGCGGTGCGCGGTGCGCGGCCCTCGGTGCCGCGGTAGTCGGGGGCGGGCAGGGCGCGGCGGTCGACCTTGCCGTTGGGGGTGACGGGCAGGGCGTCCAGGACGACGACGGCGGCGGGGAGCATGTAGGCCGGCAGGCGCTCGGCGACGAAGGCCCGCAGCTCCTCGGCGGCCGCCCCGCCGGTGGCGTAGGCAACGAGGCGCTTGTCTCCCGGCCGGTCCTCGCGGACCACGGCGGCCGCCTGGCCGACGGCCGGGTGGGCGGTGAACGCGGCCTCGACCTCGCCGAGTTCGATCCGGAAGCCGCGGACCTTGACCTGGTTGTCCGCTCGGCCGACGAACTCCAGTTCGCCCGTGGTGGTCCAGCGGGCGATGTCGCCGGTGCGGTACATCCGGGCGCCGGGCTCGCCGAAGGGGCAGGCGACGAAGCGCTCTGCGGTCAGGGACGGCCGGCCGACGTAGCCCCGGGCCAGTCCGTCGCCCGCGAGGTACAGCTCACCGGGGACGCCCACCGGCACCGGGCGCAGCCCGGAGTCCAGCACGTACGCCCGGGTGTTGGGCAGCGGGCGGCCGATCGGCACCACGGCCGGGGGGACCTCGTCGGGGGAGGTCATCGATCGGCGGGTGGCGAAGGTCGTGGTCTCCGTGGGTCCGTAGACGTGCACCAGCCGCAGGCCCGGGCAGGTCTCCAGGACCCGGCGCATGGCGGCGGGCGAGGCGATGTCCCCGCCGGTCCAGACCTCTCGCATTCCGGCGAGGGACTGCGGGGCTTCGGCGGCCAGCAGGTTGAAGAGTCCGACCGTGACGAAGGCGCCGGAGACCTGCTGCCGGCCGAGCACGTCCGCCAGCTCGGCGATGCCGAGTCGCCCGGGCGGGGCGATCACCAGGCGGCCGCCGGAGAGCAGCGGGGTCCAGAACTCGTAGGTGGAGGCGTCGAAGGCGGTCGGCGAGTGCACGGCCACGCGCGCGTGGCCGTCGTGGCTGAACGCCCCGCCGAGCGTGAGGTCGACGACGGAGCGGTGGGTGACGCCGATGCCCTTCGGCCTGCCGGTCGAGCCGGAGGTGTGCATCACGTACGCCAATTGGTCCGCAGCGATGGACAGTTCGAGGTTTTCGGCGGTCTCGTCGCCGACCGCGAGCGTGGTGAGGCCGGCCAGGGCGGGGTGGGCGCGGTCGGTGACGGCGATGGTGGCGCCCGCGTCGGCGAGGACGGCCCGCAGACGCTCCTCGGGCTGGGCGTCGTCCAGTGGCACGTACGTGCCACCGGCCTTGAGCACCGCCAGCAGGGCGACCACCAGGGCGGCGGAGCGCTCCAGCAGCACCGCCACCGGTGTCTCGACGCCCGCCCCCGCCCGGACCAGTCGTAGCGCCAAGCCGTTGGCCCGGGCGTTGAGTTCGGCGTACGTCAGCTCCTCGCCGTCGGCGACCAGTGCGACCGCCTCCGGCGTCGCGGCGGCGCGGGCCTCGAACAGCTCCGGCACCGCCCCCGGCGGCAGCTCGGCGACGGGCCCGTGCCAGTCGGACAGCAGCTGCTCGCGCTCCTTCCCGGTCAGCACGTCGACGGCGGCGACGAGTTCGGCCGGGTCGGCGACGATCCGGTCGAGCAGGGCGAGGAAGCGGTCCAGCAGGGCGCGTGCCTCGACGGGGGTGAAGGCGTCCGGCTGGTGGTCCAGGCGCAGCTGGAGGCCGTCGCCGGGGGTGAGGGCGAGCAGCAGCGGGTAGTGGGCGCTGTCGACGTCCTCGACCAGGGTGACGTGGGTGGCGCCGCTCGGGTCGGCCTCGTCCAGGGCGGACGGGTCCGGGTAGTTTCCGTAGACCGTGACGGTGTCGAACAGGCTTCCCAGTCCGGCGAGTTGCTGGATCTCGGTGAGGCTGAGGTGCTGGTGGTCGAGCAGCGCGGACTGCTCGTGCTGCAGGCGCAGCAGCAGCTGCCCCCAGCTCTCGGCCGGGTCGAGGGTGACCCGCACCGGCACGGTGTTGATCAGCAGGCCCATCATCCGCTCGACACCCGGCAGGTCGTGCGGCCGGCCGGAGACGGTGGTGCCGAAGAGCACGTCCTCCCGCCCGGTGAGCCGGGCCAGCAGCACACCCCAGGCGGCCTGGACAAGGGTGTTGAGGGTGACGCCGTAGCGGCGGGCGGTGCGGCCGAGCGCCTCGGTGGCCTCTGGGGTGAGACCGGTGTGCTGGCGCAGCGGCAGCCGCGGGGTGGCGGGGGTGCGGCCCGCGGCGAGCAGGGTGGGCTCGTCCACTCCGGCGAGGGCCTCGGCCCAGGCGGTGCGGGCGGCGGCGCCGTCGCGCCGGATGATCCAGCGCAGGTACTCGCGGTAGGGGGCGGCGGGGGGCAGCGGCTGCCGGAAGTACAGGGCCCACAGCTCCTCGGCGAACAGCGGGGTGGACCAGCCGTCCAGCAGGATGTGGTGGGCGGCGGCGATCAGCCGGTGGCGGCCGGGGGCCAGGGTGAGCAGGGTGTAGCGCAGCAGCGGCGGCCGGGCGAGGTCGAAGCGGCGGCCGTACTCGGCGGCGGCGATCCGGTCGGCCTCGGCCGCCGGGTCGGCGTGGGCGGTCAGGTCGAGGACGGTGAAGGGCAGTTCGACCCGGTCCGGGACGGCCTGGACGGGCGGCCCGTCGGGGCGCTGGTGGAAGCCGGCCTTGAGGTTGGGCTGGCGCAGCAGCAGCGCCTCGGCGGCGGCGCGCAGCCGTTCGGCGTCGACGGGGCCGGTCAGGTCGAAGGTGCAGACGGAGGTGTAGACGTCGGCGCCGTCGGTGTCGTACGCGGCGTGGAAGGCCATGCCCTGCTGGAGCGGGGAGGTGGGCCAGACGTCCACCAGGGCGGCGGGGGCGTGGAGTTCGGCGAGCCGGTCGAGCTCCTCCTGGCCGAGGGCGACCAGCGGGAAGTCGGAGGGGGTGTGCCCGCCGGCGTCCGGCCGTTCGGCGTGTTCGGCGAGGGCGCCCAGCGCGGTGAACCAGGCCTCGGCGAGGGTGCGGACCCGCTGCTCGGTGAGCAGTTCACCGGCCCAGGACCACTGGGCGACCAGCAGCGGGCCCTGCGGGGTGTCGACGGTGGTGGCGTCGAGGCCGAGGACCCGGCCGAGCGCCAGGCCCGGGGCGGCGCCTTCGGTCATCGCCTCGGCGCCGGCGAGCACGTCCTCGGCGGTGACGCCCTCGGGCTGGAAGCGGCCCAGGTAGTTGAACTCGACCTGCGGCTCGGCGTACCCGGCGAGAAGTTCGGCGGTGGCCGGGTTGAGGTGGCGCAGCAGCCCGTAGCCGATGCCGTTGTCCGGTACGGCGCGCAGCTGCTCCTTCACCCGCCCGAGGGCGCGGCCGAGTTCGGGGCCGGCGGCGGTGACCTCGGACCAGGGCAGTGCCCCGGGGGCGAGCCGTACGGGGTACACGGAGGTGAACCAGCCGGCGGTGCGGTGCAGGTCGACTCCGTCGACGACCTCCTCGCGGCCGTGCCCCTCCAGGCTGAGCAGCACCGCGCCGTCCGGCCCGGCCGGGTCCGCGCCGCGCCAGTGGCCGAGGGCGAGGGCCAGCGCGGTGAGCAGGACGTCGTTGACCTGGGCGTGGTAGGCGGCGGTGACCCGGGTGAGCAGCGCCTGGGTGGTGCCGGCGGGCAGCACCAGGCGCAGGGTGCCCTCGGTGGCGTAGGTGTCCCGGGCGGGGTCGAGAGGGCGGGTGCCGAGCAGTGGGTCCGGGGTGGCCAGGGTGGCCTGCCAGAAGGGGAGTTCGGCGGCCCGGCGGTCGGTGCGGGCCTCGGCGGTGAGCCGCTGGGCCCAGCGGCGGAAGGAGGTGGGCACCGGCGGCAGCGCCGGCTCCCGGCCCTCGCGGACGGCGGCGAGCGCGGCGAGCAGGTCCTCCTCGACGATGCGCCAGGTGACGCCGTCGACCACCAGGTGGTGGATCACCAGCAGCAGCTGGGCGGGCAGTTCCGGACCGGCGTCGAAGCGGACGGCCTGGAGCATCCGGCCGTCCTCGGGGGAGAGTCGGTCGCGGGCGGCCCCGGTCTCGGCGCGCAGCGCCCGCGCGGTGGCCGGGCCGGCCGCGGTGCGCAGCACGGACTCGGCGGGTACGGAGCCGGGGGCGGGGACGTGCAGGGTCCAGGGGCGCTCGGCGAGCGGGGAGGTACGGGCCCGGAGGGCGTCGTGATGGTCCAGCAGGGCCTGCAGGGCGGCGACCAGGTCGGTGGTCGCCGTCCCGGCGGGGAGGGTGAGCAGGGTGGACTGGTAGAAGCTCTCGACGGCGCCGCGCTGCTCGGACAGCCAGTGCACGATGGGTGTCGGCGGCACCTCGCCCAGGCCGGCCCCCTCGGGCTCGACCGCGACCGGGCCCTCCAGCGGGCGGGCGAGCCGGGCCAGGGCCTCGACGCTCGGGGCGTCGAAGACCGCGCGCGGGGTGAGTTGCAGCCCGGCGTGCCGGGCCCGGGAGACCAGCTGGATGGCCACGATGGAGTCGCCGCCGAGCTCGAAGAAGGACTCGGTGACGCCGACCCGGGGGATCCCCAGCACCTCGGCGAAGAGCCGGGCGAGGGTGTGCTCCAGCTCCCCGGCGGGGGGCCGGCCGCTCTCCTCGCCGGCGCCGAACACCGGAGCCGGCAGGGCGCGCTTGTCGACCTTGCCGTTGGGCGTGAGCGGCAGCCGGTCGAGCACCACGACGGTGGGCACCATGTGGTCGGGCAGCCGTTCGGTGCAGTGGGCGCGCAGTTCGGCCGGGTCGGCGGCGCCGACGGTGTAGCCGACCAGCCGGCGCTCGCCCGGGCGGTCCTCGCGCACCAGCACCACGGCCTGGCGCACCCCGGGGTGGGCGGAGAGGGTCTGCTCGATCTCGCCGAGCTCCACCCGGAAGCCGCGGATCTTCACCTGGTCGTCGGCCCGGCCGAGGAAGTCCAGCTGGCCGTCGGGCCGGTAGCTGCCGAGGTCGCCGGTGCGGTACATCCGTTCCCCGGGTTCACCGAACGGGCAGGCGACGAAGCGGTCGGCGGTCAGGCCGGGGCGGCCCAGGTAGCCGCGGGCCAGGTGCGGGCCGGAGACGTACAGCTCGCCCACGGCGCCCGGCCCGACCGGGCGCAGCCGTTCGTCCAGCACGTGGACGCGTACGTCCTGGCAGGGGTGGCCGATCGGGGGCTGCTCCGTGCCGGTGAGCGGCCGGCTCATGGTGACGATGACGGTGGTCTCGGTCGGCCCGTAGCTGTTGAGCATCAGCCGGTCGCGGCCGAGCCGGGCGGCCAGCTCGCGCGGGATGGCCTCGCCGCCGCCGATCAGGGTGCGCAGGGTGGGCAGTGGGGTGTCCGGCAGGGTGGCGGCCATCGCGGTGGCGACGTCGGCGTGGGTGACGCCGTACCGGTCGATCAGGGCGGCCAGCGCGTCGCCCACCAGCTGGCTCTGCTCGTGGGGGAGGACGAGCGCGGCGCCGGTGGTCAGGGCCACCGCGAGGTCGGAGACGGAGACGTCGAAGCTGAGCGAGGCGGCCTGGAGCACCCGGCTGCCGGGGCCGACCCCGGTGGCGGCGACCTGGGTGCCGATCATGCTGGGCAGGCCGGTGTGGGTGACGGCCACGCCCTTGGGCACCCCGGTGGAGCCGGAGGTGTAGATGACGTACGCGGTGTTCCCGGCGCTCAGCGGCCGCACCCGCTCCTCGGCGGTGAAGGGCGTGCCCGGCCGGCCGGCGAGCGCGGCGAGGTGTTCGGGGGAGTCCAGCAGCAGCCGGGGGGCGCCGGTGTCGGGCAGCCGCTTTGCGGTGGCGGCGGTGGTGAGCACCAGGGCGGCGCGGGAGTCGGTGAGCATGTGGCGCAGCCGCTCGGCCGGGTAGGCCGGGTCGGCGGGGAGCCAGGCCGCGCCGGTCTTGGCCACGGCGAGGATCGCGGCGACGGCCTCGGGGGACTTGGGCAGGGCGAGGGCGACGACGTCCTCGGTGCCCAGGCCGCGGTCCGTGAGCACCCGGGCCAGCCGGTTGGCGCGGGCGTCCAGCTCGGCGTAGGTGAGGGTGGTGTCGTCCGCGTACAGCGCGGGGGCCTGCGGGGTGCGGGAGACCTGGGCGTCGACCAGGTCGGTGAGGGTGGGGCGCGGGTCGGGGCGGGCCGGGGCCCGGTCGGCCAGCCGGGTGGCCAGCGCGGACGGGGTGGGGGCGTCCAGCAGGAGCGGCAGCGGCACGCGGAAGCCGAGCTCGGCCCGCACCCGGGCCAGCAGCCGCACCGCGGCGGGCCGGTCACCGCCCAGCTCGAAGAAGCCCGCCGCGGGGTCGACCGATTCCCGGCCGAGCACCTCCGCGAACAGTCGACACAGCACCTCGGCCGATACCGGCCGCGGATCGGCTCTGTGCGTCTGCTGGTCCCCGGACATGTGCGTCTCTCCCTCGTTGCGGCTTGACCCGCGGGGCGGTCGGCCCGGTCGGCCCGGGGTGTCCGGGCGGCCGGCGGAGCGTGCGGTGGGGTGGTGCTGGTGGGGCGGCGCCGGCCCGGCGCCGCGGTCAGTGGCCGGACAGGTGGGCGACCAGGCTCTTCGGCCGCAGGTCCTGCCAGTGCTGCTCGACGTAGTCGACGCAGTCCTGGCGGGCGGCGGCGCCGAAGACCCGCTGCCAGCCGTCGGGCACCGGGCTGAAGACCGGCCACAGCGAGTGCTGGCCCTCGTCGTTGACCAGGACGAGGTACTCGGCCTCGGGGTCCTCGAAGGGGTTCGCCATCGTCGGTTTCCTCTCTGTTCGGAGAATTACGAGGAGGGGGGAATTACGTCGGAGCGCGGTGAACGGACCATGTCGATTCACCGTTACCGGCTCATTTTTGACGTGTTCACGGCCCCCAGCCGGAGTCGTCCCCGTGCATGGCCGAGGGCCCGGCGGCAGCGGCGGACTGGTACGGTCCGGGGTGGCTCTGGAGGCCGACCACGGCAACCAGCAGAACGGCCAGAATCCCGAGCATCTTGTGAATGCGAGCGGCAAGATCCGTCATGGCGAATTCCTCTTCCTGCGGCGGGCGGTGTGTGCGCTCCTCGCTGTGAACGAATCCTGCCGAGGCTCAAACTGGCGTGGAAGCTCTGGCCGTTATCGGGATCACGCAATGCGGGAACCGGAAGCGTGAACAGACTGTGTCAAAAACGGGCAGATCTGATGCAAAGAACACCTGGTTCTGTCAGATCAGTGGTGGGAGGCGAGGCATGCGCAGGCCCTGGCCACCGCCCGGAACCGGGTCAGTGCCGGGAGCCCCGCCGCAGCTCCTCCCGCACGGTCGGCCAGTCCCCCGCCCACGGCCGACCCGCCCCGGCCGGCGACTCCAGGGCCAGCGTGGCCAGGTAGACCCGCTTGAGCGCCGCCCGCTCGTCCCGCACCCGCCCCGCCGCCTGCTCGATCCGGCGCAACCGGGCGTGCAGCCGCTCCAGCGCGCCCCCGCCCGCGAGCACCCGCCGCGCCTCGGGGCCGAACCGGAACCCGGGCGCCAGCAGCGGCCAGGCCGCCCGCCACACCCGGAACACCTCCCGGTGACCCGGGCCCCACTCCCGCTCGGCCCGGCCCAGCCGCTCCAGCGCCGCCGCCTCGGTCGGCGCCGTGCAGATCTCGCGCAGGGTCCGGGCCAGCCCGCTCCAGTCCTCGCCCGGCGCGTGCCGCAGCGCGGCGTGCAGCAGGTGGGCCACCGAGGTGTGCACCACCGTGCGCGGCCACGCCGAGGCCGCCGCCTCGACCAGCCCGGCCCCCGCGTCACCCACCAGCACCCAGACCTCGCGCACCCCGCGCTCGGCCAACCCGGCCAGCACCTCCGGCCAGTGCTCCCCGTCCGAGGCCGGCCACAGGCCCAGCACCTCGCGCAGACCGTCGGCGGAGATCCCCACCGCCAGGTGCACCAGCGGGCCGCCCGAGCGGCCGCTGCGCACCGAGTCGAGGAAGACCACCGGGTAGACCGGGTCCAGCGGGCGCCCGCGCCGGTCGGCGAGCTCGTCGAGCACCTGGTCGGTGATCACCGAGACGGTCTCCCGGCTGAGTTCCACGCCGTACACCTCGGCCAGGTGCGCCACCAGCTCGCCCGAGCTGAGTCCGCGCGCGGTGAGCGAGACCACCAGCCGGTCCAGGCCCGGCAGCCGGCGGGCCCGCGGCCGTACCGTGCGGGGCGCGAAGCTGCCGTCACGGTCGCGCGGCACCCGCACGTCCACCGGTCCGATCTCGGTGAGCAGCCGCCTGGCCCGCGCCCCGTTCGGGCCGTTGGGGCCACCGGGACGCCCGGCGACCGTACGGCCGTTGGCGCCGGCCGGGCTGTTGGTGCCGGCCCCGCGCAGGTGCTCCTGGAGTTCGAGCTCCAGGGCGCGCTCGATCAACTGCTTGGCGAGTGCCTGCAACAGCCCGCCCTCGCCCAGTAGTTGCACCGCGCCGGAACCGACCTGCGCGGCGGCGGCCTCCGCGAGCTGCCGCACCAGCCGCTGGTCCACCAGCTCGGCCAGGTCCACGGTTGGGGGCTGCGGATCGGGATCAACTCGCAACAAGGGGTGTCCTCCGTCCGTCGGCCGGCCGGTCCACCGGCTGTTCGCTCCGGCCGCCCTGACGGGTCGACGCGTGCAATGCGGCGGCCATCCGCCCGTCACCGGAGCCGGGTACGGTCGTCCTCGCCGTCACCACCGTCGGACGCCGTTTCCGGGCATGCCCGGTTTCGCCGTGAACCGCTGATTTCCGCGCCTTCAGGGCGTACACTCGCGGCTGTCGTGGCCCGGGGGGGATGCGTCCGAACAGCAGGCAGGCACCATCCTGCCCTTTCGGATGCCTGGCTGTAGCCGGTGCGGGCATTCGTGAAAGCGCAATGCCGAAGCCGGAAGGATGCCCAGATGTGCGTATCCCAGGACACCTGCACGGAAAAGGGGACACCCCAACTCTGTGACCGGGGTATCGAGTACTACCGGACCGCCCTCGCCGAGGGCGGCGCCGCCGGACAGGCCCCCGAGTGCCTGCTCAGCATGGGCCTGCTGCGCACCCTGCCCGGCGCCGGGCAGCGGCTCGCTCCCGTCCCGCCCGACCTGGCGGTCACCGGCCTGGCCCGGCCGCTCGAACTGGCCGTACTGGCCCACCAGGAGCAACTGGCCGAACTGCGCACCGCCTTCACCGCCGCCGAGCAGGCCTACCGGGACGTGATGAGACAGGCCCAGCTCCCGATCCGCCTGCTGGCCGGCGAGGAGATCAGCCCCGCGCTGGAGAAGGCCGTCGCCGCCTGCACCGAGGAACTGCGCACCGCCCAGCCCGGCGGCGGCCGCGGCGCCGACCAGCTCGCCGACGCCCTCCCGCGCGACCTCGCCCTCGCCGAACGCGGAGTGCGCCAACGCACCCTCTACCAGCACACGGTGCGCTCGCACGGCCCGACGCTCGCCTACATCGAGCAGGTCACCGCCCGCGGCGCCCAGGTGCGCACCCTCAACGAGGTCTTCGACCGGGTCATCATCTGCGACCGCTCCACCGCCTTCATCCCGGCCGGCGCCAAGCGCGAGGCCGCCGCGGTGCTCATCCAGTTCCCACCGCTGGTCGAGTACCTGCTCAAGATCTACGAGTTGATGTGGGAACGCGCCGAGCCGGTCACCTACCTGGAGGGCCACCACCGCCCCCGGCTGCTCACCGACCGCACCCGCCGCAACGTGCTGCGGCTGATGGTCAACGGCTTCACCGACGAGGCCATCGCCTCCCGCCTGGGCATGAGCACCCGCACCGTCTCCAGCCACATCCAGAAGGCCAGCGAGCTCCTCGGCAGCCGCAGCCGCGGGCACCTCGGCTACATCATCGCGCGCGAGGGCGTGCTGGACGAACCGCTAGACGAACTCTGACGCCACGTCGGACGGATGCCGCGGCGCGGCCGGAAATTCGTTCGCGTCCCACGGGCCGGTCGGCGAAGCTGCCCGGATGCAGCGAGCGAACAGCCGGACCGTGACGGTCGATCTCACCCATGAGGACGAGTACTACGGGCAGTTGGGTCCGTTCGAGGCGGACCTCGGATGGTGGTCCTCGGTGGACGGCGTCGTCGCGCGGGCGACGGAACTGGCCGGAGTGCCGGTGCTGGTGACCAGACTGGTCGACGGGCACAGCGCGGACCCGGGCCACGGCGGCCGGGTGCGCTACCACGCCGAGGCGCTCCGGCGGCCGACCGCCCTCGCACCCCGCCCGCTGGACGGCGGGACGGCCGCCCTGCTGGCGCCCGCCGCCCGACGCGCCGCCTGGGCCACGCCCGAGGGCCTGCGCGAGGCGCTGGCCTGGGCGCGGACCCGACTCGCCGCCGTGGGACGACCGGCCGGGGCCGCGCGGCAGATCCGGACCTGGAACCTGTCCGCCCTCTTCCGCCTCCCCACCGCCACCGGCACCGACGCCTGGCTGAAGACCACCAGCCCGCGGTTCAACGCGCGCGAGGGGGAGGTGATCGCGCTGCTCGGCGCCGCCGACCCCTCGCTCGTCCCGGCCGTCCTCGCCGCCGACCCGGCCCACGGCCGGCTGCTGCTCGACCACATCCCCGGCGAGGACTGCTGGAGCCCGTCCGCCGGGACCGTCGCCGACGTCCTCCCGCGTTTCGTCGCCGCCCAGGCGGCCCTGGCCGGCCGCCCGAGCGCGCTCGCCGGCCTGCGCGACCGCACCCCCACCGCGCTGCACGCCCAGTTCACGGCGCTGCTGGACCGGCTCCCCGCCGAAACCGACCTGACGGCCGGGGAACAGCGGCGGCTGTCGGACTTCGCCGCCCGGCTGCCCGCGCTGCTGGACGAACTGGCCGCCTGCGGGCTCCCTGAGACGCTGCTGCACGGAGACTTCCACCCCGGGAACTGGCGCACCAACGACGGCCGCCCGGTCGCGGTCGACTACGCCGACGCCTGCCTCGGCCACCCGGCCCTGGACGGTCTGCGCCCCCGCGCCTACCTGACCCCGGAGGCCTGGCAGCACGCCGCCGTGGTCTGGACGACAGCCTGGCGCGAGCACGCCCCCGGCTCGGACCCGTGCCGCGCCCTCGAACTCGCCGAGCCGCTGTACCACCTGTCCTACGCCCTGCGGTACCAGGAGTTCCTGGACCACATCGAGCCCAGCGAGCGTCCGTACCACGAGGGCGACCCGGCCGCCGAACTGCGCGCCGTTCTGGCGGCGGACGTTTCGACCTGCTGAATGTGGGCAGCGGCTGGGCACCGAAGGACGAGGGAGGACCTGATGTCAACCGGGACCCTCATCGCGATCATCGTCCCCGTGGTGGTCGTACTGATCCTGGCCGCCGTGGTGCTGTGGTACGTGAACCGCCGCCGCCGGCTGCAACAGCGGTTCGGCCCGGAGTACGAGCAGGCCGTCCGCCGTACCGGCAGCCAGCGGGCCGCCGAGCGGGACCTGCGGGAGCGGGAACAGCGCCACGACCAGCTGCAGATCACGCCGCTGCCACCGGACGCGAGACAGCGGTACGCCGAGGACTGGAAGCGGGTCCAGCAGGAGTTCGTCGACCAGCCGGGCGAAGCCGTCCAGCACGCCGACCGGCTGGTCACCCTGCTGATGCACGACCGCGGCTATCCCACCGAGGGCTACGAACAGCAGCTCCGGGACCTGTCCGTCGAGCACGGACGGACGCTGGAGCACTACCGTGCGGCCCACGCGACCAACGCCTCGGCCCGACGGGACGACGCCACCACAGAGGAACTCCGGGGCGCGATGGTGCACTACCGCGCGCTGTTCGCGGAGCTCCTGAACGGTGACGAGCCCCCGGGCCGGGACCGCGGGGCCGAAAGGAGATGACCGAGATGTCACACATGCACTTCGACCACAAGGGGCGGATGACCAGCGAGAAGGCCGCCGCCATCGAGGAGGAACAGCGGACCGGGGCCGAGCAGGAGGAAACCGAGCCCCGGGAGGAAGGGCAGCGGGCCGTCTTCCCGGGCGAGGCCACCGGCGACGCCGGTACGACAGACACGACCGACACGACCGACACGACCGACACGACCGACACGACAGGTACGACCAGCACCGCCGACATCGCGGGGACGGCCGGCACGACCGAGGCCCCCGGCAGCGCCGGCACAACCGGCACGACGGACACGGCCGGCACGACCGAGGCCCCTGGCACGACCGGCACCACCGGCGCCGGTGGCGGCCCCGACGAGGCAGGTGCCCGCACGACCCGGGCCGAGGAGGGCGAGATGCCGGACCGGTCGGACGAGGGCCGCAGCTCCGACCGCGAGCCGCTGCTCCCGGAGGCGGAGACCCAGGAGCTGCGCGAGCGCTGGCAGCAGGTGCAGACGGACTTCGTCGACGATCCCCGCGAGGCCGTCCACACCGCGGACGCCCTCGTCGCCGACCTCATGCAGCGACTGGCCGCGTCCTTCGCCGACCGCCGCAGCAGTCTCGAAGGCCAGTGGAACCGGGGCGACGAGGTCGAGACCGAGGAGCTGCGGGTCGCCCTCCAGCAGTACCGCACCTTCTTCAACCGTCTGCTGCAGAGCTGAGGGAGGAGGGCCGGTGTCCACGGCATAAGCTGCCCGGGTGGAACGTACGCCGCCGAAGCCGGGGCCGTGGCCGGTGTTGTCCGAGCTGCCGTTGCAGGAGCTGGAGTGCTTCTCCGTCCTGGTGCACCAGTTGCACTTCGGACGGACCGCGGAGCTGCTCGGGCTCTCGCAGGGCCGGGTCTCCCAGCTGATCAAGCGGCTGGAGGGCCGGGTCGGCGCGCCGGTGTTCGAACGCACCAGCCGCCGGGTCGAGTTGACCGAGCTGGGCCGGGGACTGGCCGAGCAGGTGGTGCCCGCCTTCGCCCAGCTGCGCGCGGGGTACGAGGACGCCCGGGCGCGGGCCGCGGTCACCGGCCGGCCGTTGCGGATCGGCTTCCAGTGCGCGGTGTACGAGCCGGTGGCGCGCGCGATCGGGCGGTTGCCGGAGGGCGTCGCGCAGCTGGTGGAGCTGCCCTGGGGGGATCCGTTCTCGCACCTCGGCCGGGGTGGGATCGATCTGGCGATCGCGCTCGCCCCGTGCCGGGAGCCGGGGTTGGAGGTGCTGCTGGAGTTCTCCCGGCAGCCCGTCGTCGTCGCGGTGGCCGCCGGGCACCGGCTGGCGTCGGCGGAGAGCGTCCCGGTCGAGGAGCTCGCCGCGCTGCCGCTGATCGAGCCGCGCGGCGCGGCGCCCGAGTACTGGCGGCTGGCCAACGCCCCGCGGCGCGCGCCGAGCGGGCGGGAGCTGACGTATCCGGCGGGCGCCGCCACCGTGCAGGAGGGGCTGTCGATGGTGGCCAGCACCCGCCACGGGCTGTTGCTGTGCCGGGCCGGCGCGCGGTACGTGCCGCGGCCGGACATCCGCTACCTGCCGGTGCCGGAGCTGGAGCCGACCGCCCTGCAGCTGGTGCAGAGGGGGGACCGGCCGCACCGGTTGGCCGGCCGGTTCGTGGAACTGCTGGTGGCCGAGGTCAGCCGAGCCGGGTGCGGACCGGGCGGGTGACGGCGGTGAGCAGCAGTCCGGCGGCGGCCAGCGCGGCGGCGGTGAACAGGACGGCGCGGTCCCCGGCGTGGTCCACGACCAGCCCGCCGGCCAGCGAGCCGAGTGCGATGCTCGCGTTGAACACGCCCGCCCACAGGGCCGCCGAGGCCTCGATCCGGTTCGGGTCGGCGGTGCGGACCCAGGTCTGGGTGGCGACCGAGACCCCGCCGTACGAGGCGCCCCAGACGACCAGGGCGAGCAGCACGGTGACGACGCCGCCGGTGGCGGAGGGCAGCACGGCGGCGGCCAGGGCGACGCCGGAGAGGGCGAGGGCGACGGCGAGCTTCGGGTGGGTGCCGGACAGCGGGCCGAGGATGAAGTTCCCGGCGACGCCGGCCAGCCCGTACACCAGCAGGCAGGTGGCGATGACGCCGCTGCTCAGGCCCGCGTCGGCTTCCAGCACCGGGCGGACGTAGGTGTAGCCGGCGAAGTGGCCGAGCACGACGAACGCGGTGATGCCGGTACCGGCGGCGACGCCCCGGTTGCGCAGGGCATCGGTGAGGCCGCTCAGTCGGCCGCGCTCGGTGACGGGCAGGGAAGGCAGGGTGACGGCGAGCACGGCGGCGGAGAGGACGCCGAGCAGGGCGAGCGCCCAGAACGCGGCGCGCCAGTCGAGCAGCGCGGCGAGGTAGGTGCCGAGCGGGACGCCGAGCACGGAGGCGATCGAGACACCGGAGAAGATCAGCGTCATGGCGAGCGCCGTGCGCGGTCCGTCGGCCAGGCGCGGGCCGAGGCTCGCGGCGAGCCCCCAGACGATGCCCATCGCGGCGCCGAGCAGGACGCGGCCGAGGGCCAGCAGGAGGAAGTCCGGTGCGAGCGCGCTGATCGCGTTCGCCAGCCCGAGCAGCAGCACGAAGGCGATCAGTACGGCCCTGCGGTCGCGCAGCCCGACGAGCACGGGGGTGAAGGGGGAGAGAACGGCGGCGATCAGGCCGGTGATGGTGAGGGAGAGGCCGGTGGTGCCGTCGGAGACGCCGAGGCTGTGGGACATGGGGGTGAGCAGGCCGACCGGCATCATCTCGGAGGACACCACGGTGAAGGTGGCCAGGGCGACGGCGAGGAGGGGCGACCAGCGGTGGCCGGTGGGCGGGGCGGTCGGAGGTGCGAGGGCTTCCGCGTTCGTCATGCGGTCAGCTCATCAGCGGGCGGACGGTCGAACAAGATCGAATGGCTCATCGGTCGATTAGCCGGGCTCATCGATCGGGCAGTCGGGCAGTCGGGCAGTCGGGCAGTCGGGCAATACGGGCAGACGGGCAATACGGGCGGTGGGGCGGTCATCCGACGGGTCGGCGATGCCCGGTGCCGCCTGGCGCGGGGTGCGGCAGGCGGCACCGGGGCGGTCAGTCCGGCGGGGCGATCCGGTGGCCTCCGCGCGCCGAGTGGAGGGCCAGCGCCTCGACCGGGCAGTACTCCACCGCCTCGGCCAGCCCGTCCGTCAGCTCCGCGCCCGCGTCGGCGTACCCGGCCACCGGCCGGGCCCGTCCGTCGGCGTCCAGGGCCAGCGACTCGGGGGCGCTCAGGGCGCACATCCCGGAGCCGATGCAGCGGTCCCGGTCGACCCGGACCACCACCTGCTCCGTCTCGGCGGAGCCCGTCACCAGGTGACCCGCAGCGCGTTGGGACTGCGGGTGAGCAGCCCGCGCCGCCAGTCGATGTCCTCGACCGGGTCGGCCATCCGCAGCGAGGGCAGCCGGCGGGCGAGCCGGTGCAGGGCGAGTTCCAGCTCCATCCGGGCCAGCCAGGCTCCCAGGCAGTGGTGCGGTCCGGCGCCGAAGGTGAGCATCGGCGCGGCCAGGGGGGAGAACAGCTCGGTGCGCAGGTCCCCGGTGAAGACCTCCGGGTCCTGGTTGGCGGAGCCGGTGTCGGCGGCGACGACGCTGCCGGCCGGGATGACCACCCCGCCGATCTCGACGTCCTCCACCGTGCGGCGCAGCAGCCCGGGCATGTGCTCCGCGGCGTCGCCGAGCGGGACGGCCCGCAGGATCTGCTCGGTCGCGGCGGCCGCGCTGGCCTCGTCGGAGGCGAGCCGCCGCCAGGCCTCGTGGCCGTCCTGGAGCAGGTAGACCAGGGCGTTGCCGAGGCTGGTCATCGTGGTCTCGTGCCCGGCCACCACCAGGCCGATGACCAGCGCGATCAGCTGGCCCTCGGTGATCGAGCCGTCCTCGGTGGCGGCCGCGAGCAGGCTGCTGACCAGGTCCTCGCCCGGCGCGGCTCGGCGCTCGGCGATCACCTCGGCGCCGAAGGCGGCGAACTCGGTCATCGCGGTGGCGATCGCCTCGGCGCTGTAGGCGGTGGTGGAGAGCGCGTGGTCGCTCCAGTGCGCGAGCCGCTTGCTGTCGAGGTTGTCCAGGCCCATCAGACGGCTGATCACCGCGACCGGCAGCGGCCGGGTGTAGGCGCCGACGATGTCGGCGGGGGAGCCCCGGTCGATCAGCTCGTCGATCAGCGACTCGACCACCGAGGCCACCCAGGGCTTCCAGCGGGCGATCGCGCGCGGGGTGAACGCCCGTTGCACGGTGCGGCGCAGCCGCTGGTGCTCGGTGCCGTCGATGTTCAGCATGCTCTGCGGGTCGTCCAGGATGTTCGGCGTGACCATGAGCGGCGGGGCGTCCGACGCGTACAGCGGGGCGCGGCCCAGCCGCGGGTCGGTCAGCACCTGGCGGACGTCGGCGTGCCGGCTCACCAGCCAGACCGGGGTGCCGGTGGGCAGCGCGGCGAGCCGGGGCGGGCCGGGGTCCAGGTGGCGCAGGCAGTGCATCGGGGGGAGCGGGGCGGTGCCGGTGCCGGCACCGGTCGCACTGTTCTCGGTGGACATCCGTACTCCAGACTCCAGGGCAGGGGCCGCTGGGCGGCCCGACGGGGGGTGGATCCGGGGTGTGGTGCGGGGACGGGCGGTTCGGCCGGTGGCGGCTCGACTCAGGGCCGGCGGTGCGGGTGGTGCCGGGGCGGTGCGGTGAGGCCGGGGGAACTGCCCGCGCGGGGGCGCGGGCCGTGCGCCGGATGGCGCTGTGCGGCGCCGGATGGCGCGAAACGTGCGGGGGCGTACGGTCGGTGCGCGCCCGGCACGCGCGGCGCGCGGTGGCGTGCCGTCAGGTGGGACGGATGTGCTGAGCGTGGTCGCGTGGACCGTCTCAGCTACGACCGTACGTGGACGCCGGGGCACCCGTCTGCGGCACTTCCAGCCAACGGCGGTGCTTTCCGGGCAGTTCGTAGCACGCTGACGGGCGCTCAGCGCCACCCGCGCGCCCCTCGCCGCCGGGCCGCGCGGGGGCGGGCGCCGCGTCGGCGGCCGACCGGGCGGGCGCTACCCTTCGTGGGCAGTCTTTCAGCGGGGCTCCTACAGTGCCCCTACAGTCCTTCTGCAGTCCTTCTGCAGTCGTTTGTCGCAGGTCACGCCGGTGCAGAGCCGCATCGGCACGACGGAGGTGGAATCGGATGGCCCAGCAGGTCAAGGCAGTCATCGCGCGTGCCAAGGGCGCGCCCGTGGAGGTGACCACGATCGTGGTGCCGGACCCGGGGCCGGGCGAGGCGGTCGTCCGGATCCAGGCCTGCGGCGTCTGCCACACGGACCTCCACTACCGCGAGGGCGGCATCAACGACGAGTTCCCGTTCCTGCTCGGCCACGAGGCCGCAGGCGTCGTGGAGTCGGTCGGCGAGGGCGTGACCGAGGTCGAGCCCGGCGACTTCGTCGTCCTCAACTGGCGCGCGGTGTGCGGCCAGTGCCGCGCCTGCAGGCGCGGCCGACCGCAGTACTGCTTCAACACCCACAACGCCGAGCAGAAGATGACCCTCCTGGACGGCACCGAGCTGTCCCCGGCGCTGGGCATCGGCGCCTTCGCCGAGAAGACCCTGGTCGCGGCCGGCCAGTGCACCAAGGTCGACCCGGCCGCCGAGCCGGCCGTCGCCGGCCTGCTCGGCTGCGGCGTGATGGCCGGCCTCGGCGCCGCGATCAACACCGGCAACGTGGGCCGTGGCGACACCGTCGCCGTGATCGGCTGCGGCGGCGTCGGCGGTGCGGCCGTGATGGGCTCCCGGCTGGCCGGCGCGTCGAGGATCATCGCGGTGGACATCGACGACCGCAAGCTGGAGACGGCCCGCAGGCTCGGCGCGACCCACACCGTCAACTCCCGCACCACCGACCCGGTCGAGGCCATCCGCGAGCTGACCGGCGGCAACGGCGCGGACGTCGTGGTGGAGGCCGTCGGCCGCCCCGAGACGTACAAGCAGGCCTTCTACGCCCGGGACCTCGCCGGTACTGTCGTCCTGGTCGGCGTGCCGACCCCCGAGATGACGCTCGAACTCCCGCTGCTGGACGTCTTCGGCCGCGGCGGCGCGCTCAAGTCCTCCTGGTACGGCGACTGCCTGCCCTCCCGGGACTTCCCGATGCTGATCGACCTGTACCTCCAGGGTCGCCTGGACCTCGGCGCCTTCGTCACCGAGACCATCGAACTCGACGCGGTGGAGCAGGCCTTCGAGCGCATGCACCACGGCGACGTGCTCCGCTCGGTGGTGGTGTTCTGATGGCCGCCCGGATCGACCGGCTGGTCACCGCCGGGACCTTCGAACTCGACGGCGGCAGCTGGGAGGTGGAGAACAACGTCTGGATCGTCGGTGACGACGAGGAGGCGGTGGTGATCGACGCCGCGCACGACGCCGACGCCATCGAGGCCGCGCTCGGCGGCCGCCGGCTGCTGGCGATCGTCTCCACCCACGCCCACAACGACCACGTGGACGCCGCCCCGGAGCTGGCCGCGCGCACCGGAGCTCCGATCCTGCTGCACCCGGACGACCTCCCGCTGTGGAAGCTCACCCACCCCGAGCGGCTCCCGGACGGCGAACTCGCCGACGGCCAGCGGATCGCGGTGGCCGGCACCGAGCTGACCGTGCTGCACACCCCCGGCCACGCGCCCGGCGCGGTCTGCCTCTACGCGCCCGGGCTGGGCACGGTGTTCACCGGCGACACCCTGTTCCAGGGCGGCCCGGGTGCCACCGGCCGCTCGTTCTCGCACTTCCCGACCATCATCGACTCGATCCGGGAGCGACTGCTGTCCCTCCCGGCCGACACGGTGGTGCGCACCGGCCACGGCGACCCGACCACGATCGGTGCCGAGGCCCCGGCCCTGCCGGAGTGGATCGCCCGCGGCCACTGACGCCCCGAACCGGTACGGCCCCCGGGGAGTTGATCACTCCCCGGGGGCCGTACCATCGCGATCATGGCCCACGACCCGCGCGACCTCGACGACGCCTTCCTCGCCTTCTGGCGCGAGCGGCACATCTCCACCCTGACCACCAGCCGCCCGGACGGGACGCCGCACGTGGTGCCGGTCGGCGTCACCTTCGACCCGGCGACCGGCACGGCCCGGGTCATCACCAGCCGCACCAGCCGCAAGGCCCGCAACGTCGCGGCGGCCGGGCCCGAAGGCCTGCCGGTCGCGGTCTGCCAGGTCGACCGGGCCCGCTGGTCCACGCTGGAGGGCACCGCCGTCCTGCGCGACGAGCCCGCACAGGTCGCGGACGCCGAGCGCCGCTACGCCGAGCGCTACCGCACCCCGCGGGAGAACCCGGACCGGGTGGTCATCGAGATCACCGTCCAGCGCGTCCTCGGCCGCGCCTGACGCTCCTCCCCGCTGCTCACTCGGCTCCGCCCGCTGCCCACTCGGCTCTGCGCCGCACTCCGCTCTGCCCGCTGCTCACTCCGCGAGCGCCGGGGCGATCCTGCGCAGCACCGACGGCCAGCCCTGTCCCATCCCATGGTGGGCCTGCCGACCCATCGGGGTGTCCAGGTCGAAGCCCGTGTGCTCCAGCAGCAGTCGGGTGCCGTGCCCCTCGGGCACCAGCCGCCAGGTGACGGTGGTGTCCAGTGTCCCGGCCGCGAAGCTGTAGCGCAGCAGCCGTTCCACCTCCACCTCGACCACCTCGCAGGGCTGCTGCCCCCACGGCCCCATGTCCAGGGTGAACCGGTGTCCCACCACCGCCTTCACGTCCCCGGCGGCCCACCACCGCGCGTGCAGCTCAGGATCGGTCAGCGCCTCCCAGACCCGCGCCGGCGGGTACGGCAGGAACTCGTCGCAGTGGATCGCGGCCTTCTCGGTCATGACCTCTCCTCGTCCAGGAGCTCGCGCAGCGAACGCATCCGCGCCCGCCAGTAGTGCTCAAAGGGGTGGAGCCACTCCTCGACCTCGGCCAGAGGGGTTGGCTCCAGGTGGTAGTACCGATGTCGCCCGCGCGGTTCCTCCCGCACCAGCCGGGCGTTCCGGAGCACCGCCAGGTGCTCGGACACGGCCGGCCGGCTGAGCTCGAACTCCCCGGCCAGTTCCCCGGCCGCCCGTGGCCCGGCCCGCAGGCTCTCCAACAGTTTCCGCCGCACGGGGTTGGCCAGCGCGCTGAAGACATCGACGTCCGCCATGGCTCCACGATGCGTCGGAGACTCCCGACATGTCAACTTCTTCCGACGCGTGGTGTCGGGTGGAGATGGGCAGGGTGAGCAGGGTGCCCGCCCCGAGGACGGTGGGGTGCCCGCACCGAGGACGGTGGGGTGCCCGCACCGAGGACGGTCCGCAGCGGCGCACGGCGAGGCAGGACGGTGTGGTTCCCCCGACTCCGGTCAGGCCCCCTGGGCCGGAGCCGTCCACCGGTCAGAAGGTGTAGCTCTCCAGGTGGTCGAGGCGCAGGAAGCGGGCGCCCGGGTCGGCCCGGTGGACGGCTGCTTCGAGCTCGGCGAGGCCGCCCCAGTCGCGGGCGGGTTCGGCGAGGGGGTGATCGAAGTCGTCCCAGTGGGTGGGAACGACGTACGACGGATGGTCGAGGACGTCGAGGAGGCGGGGGACGTAGCCGGGGACGGACGCCCCGCCGGGCTGGAGGAGGAGGACGTCCGGGGCGAGGCCGGCGAGGTGGCGGGCGTCGTAGTTGGCGCCGCCGCTGTCGAGGATGCCCAGCCCGTCACCGACGGTGATCAGGTAGGCGAGGGTGCCGCCTTCGACGAGGTCCGAGATGACGCGCGGGCGGGGCGGCGGCGAGCCGGGGCGGGTGCCGGGGAAGGGCACCCTGGAGCGGGGGCCGGTCATCGAGTGCAGCGAGTTGATGACCTGAATGGTGTAGCCGTCGAACTGCAGGTACTCGCCGCCGTGCACCACCGACAGCTGGTCCTCGGGCGCGCCCAGCGCGGTCAGCAGGTTGGCGTGGGTCTCGGTGCCGAGGACGGTCGCGCCGGTGCGGGCGGCGAGGTAGGGGACGTCGGGCAGGTGGTCGTAGTGGCCGTGGGTCACCAGGATCTGGTCGGCGCGCAGCCGGAGGTCGTCGATGAGGGCGGTGTCGACGCTGAGCGGGGTGGCGGGGTCGGCGCCCTTCGGGGTGTACGTCCCGGTGCGGAAGCGGGTGATCCAGGGGTCGATCAGGATCGTGGTGGGCCGGCCGGGATCACCGAAGGTGATCTCCCAGCCGTTGTTGCCCAGCCAGCGCAGCCGTACCCCGGCCGAGCCGGGCGGGCCGGGGCGGTGCCGTCGGCGGTCGGAGGAGCGGACGCCGGCCGTCGTGGCGGCCCGCCCGGGGGCGGCTCCCGTCACGGCGGTGGCGCCGGCGAGGGTCGCGGAGGCGGTGAGCAGACGGCGGCGCGACAGGCGCTCGGCGGCGGGCGCGTGCCGACGGGGGTTCACAGGGGAGACCAGAGGGGGGTTCGGACGGGGGGTCAGGGTCATCGTCGACAGCCTTTCGGGACGGTTCGTTCGGGGTCAGCGGCAGCTGCCCGGCGCGGCCGGGGTTTCCGGCGCGGCGGCGGCCGACCGGTAGGGCAGCAATTGGCGGTCGGCCGTGGACAGTCAGCCGAGGGCGGTGACGACGGCCTTGGTGGCCTCGGCGATCAGGGCGTCGTCGGAGGTGGCGCCGGCCTTGCCGCGGTCGGACAGCACGACGAGGACGATCGGGCTGCGCCCGCCGGACGGCCATGCGACGGCGACGTCGTTGCGGGTGCCGTAGTCTCCGGTGCCGGTCTTGTCGCCGATCTTCCAGTCGGCGGGCACACCCGCGCGGATGAACTCGGCGCCGGTGGTGTTGCCGACCAGCCAGTCGGTGAGCAGTCGGCGCCGGTCCTCCGTCAGGACGTCGCCGAGGGTGTAGCGGCGCAGGTCGGCGGCGAACGCGCGGGGCGTGCTGGTGTCGCGGGGGTCGCCCGGGGTCGCCTCGTTGAGGGTGGGCTCGTTGCGGTTGACGTTGGTGGTCGGGTCGCCGAGCTCGCGCAGGGTCCGCTGGAGGGCCTCCGGACCGCCGAGCTCGGTGAGGAGGAGGTTGGCGGCCGTGTTGTCGCTGTACTCGATGGCGGCGGCGGCCAGGTCGCGCACCCTCATGCCGGTGGCCACGTGCTGGGAGGTGATCGGTGCCCAGGTCAGCACGGACTCCTGGCGGTAGCTGACCACCTTGTCCAGCTCCTGGTCGCTCGCCGTGCGCAGCAGCGCCCCGGTGAGCAGCGACTTGATCGTCGAGGCGAAGGCGAAGCGCTCGTCGGGGCGGTGGGTGACCTCCCGGCCGCTGCCGGTGTCCACCGCGTACACGCCGAGGCGGGCGCCGAAGCGCTGTTCGAGGTCCTTGAAGGCGGCGTCGGTCGGGCCGGCGGAGGTCGTGGTGGCGGTGGTCGTGGTGGCGGTGGTCGCGACCGGCACCGGCGCGCCGGTGCCGCCGGAGGTGCCATGGCCGCAGCCGACGGTCGGAGCCGCCGCGAGCAGGGCGACGGCGGGCAGCACGGTACGGGGGAGGCGGAACGACGACGTCATCGGTGGTCTCCGGATAGGCGTACGGGAAGGCCGGGTGATCGGGCCGTGGCCTCACCTAAACAGGCCGTCAGAACTCCAGTCCAAGACCATGATGGTGAAGAGGTCCATAGGAAACTGCCTATGATGGCTGCTCATGGACCTGCTGGGGCATCTTCGCCACTTCCGTGTCGTCGCCGAGGAACGGCATGTCGGGCGCGCCGCCGAACGGCTGCGGATCGCTCAGCCCTCGCTCTCCCAGCGGATCCAGCGCCTGGAACGCGAACTCGGCGTCACCCTGTTCGACCGCGGTCCGCGCGGGGTGGTGCTCACCCCGGCGGGCCGGCTGCTGCTCGACGAGGCGGAGGAGGTGCTGGAGAGCTCCGCCCGCCTGCTCGCCGTCGCGGCCGACCTGCGCACCGGCCGGGCGGGCACCCTGCGCGCGGCCGTACCGCCCGACCTCGGGCCGGCGGCCCTGGCCGCGCTGCTCACCGGCTTCGAGAGCGCCTCCCCGGGCACCCGGCTCGACCTGCGGGAACTGCCGGTCGAGGCGGCGGTGCGCGAACTCGCCCAGCACACGGTGGACGTCGCCGTCGTCCGCCACCCCTGCCCGGCCGCGGGCCTGGCATTCGGCCCGGTGCTGCACCAGCCGCTGGGCGTGCTGCTGGCCGCCGACGGCCCGCACGCCGACCACCCGGAGCTGGCCGTGGCGGAGCTGACCGGGCGGCGTCTGGTGCTCTTCCCCCGCGCCACCGCCCCGGCGCTGTACGACGAGATGCTCACCACCCTGGCCCGGCACGGCTGCACCCCGGAGGCGGTCGTGGACCCGCCCGGCCCGGACGTCGCGGGCGCACTGGTGCTCACCGGCAGCGCCGTCGCCCTGGGGCCGCGCACCGTGGCGCCGCCCGGTACGGTCTGGCGTCCGCTCACCGGCACGCCACTGACCTGGCGCACCTCCACCGCCTGGCCGGCCGGGCGCGACGGGCCCGCCGTCCGCCTGTTCGCCGAGGCCGCCCACCGGGCGCTGACCGAATCCGGCGGCCTGCTGCCCCAGCCGCCCAACCGCCCGCTCTTCCCCCGGCCCGCAATGGAGTTCCCGCTGTGACCAGCGACCGCAAGAGCGCCGACCGGACGATCGCCGACCGCACGAGCGCCGACCGCACGAGCGCCGACCGCACGAGCGCCGACCGCACGAGCGCCGACCGCGCCGGCGGAGAGCGCCCGAGGGACGACGCCGCCCGCCGCGACCCCGCCGGCACCCGCGCCGCGCGCGCCCGCATCGCCGCCGCCTTCGCCGAAGCCGGGGTCACCGGCCTGCTGCACGCCCGCGACCTCGACACCGGCGCCGAACTCGCGCTCGGCGCCGACACCCCGGTCAGCACCGCCAGCGTCCACAAGCTCTGCCTCCTGGTCACGCTGTACCGGGAGGCCGCCGCCGGACGGATCGACCTGACCCGGCAGGTGGACCTCCCCGCCACCGGCCGCACCCCGGGAAGCACCGGCCTGTCGGTCATGCTCGACGCCGCCCGGCTCTCGCTGCGCGACCTCGCCTACCTGACCGTCGCGGTCAGCGACAACGCCGCCGCCGACGTGCTCTGGGACGAGATCGGCCTGGACGCCGTCAACCGCACCATGGCCGAGCTGGGCCTGACCCGCACCGTCGCCGTCCACCCCCTCCGCGAGCTGGTCGCCGCCCTCGCCGAGGACACCGGCCAGGACTCCCCGGTCGATCCCGCCGTCGTCGCCCGGCTCAGGGTCCTCGACCCGGCCTTCACCAACCGCAGCACCGCCCGTGAGATGACCGCCCTGCTCGCCGCCCTCTGGCACGGCGACGCGTGCCCGGGCGAACCCGGCGCCGCGCTGCGCCGCCTGCTCGGCCTCCAGGTCTGGCCGCACCGGCTGGCCTCCGGCTTCCCCTTCGACGACGTCCGCCTCCACGGCAAGACCGGCACCCTGCCCACCCTGCGCCACGAGGTCGGCGTGGTCGAGTACCCCGACGGCGGCCGCTACGCCCTGGCCGTCTTCACCCGCGCCGCCGCCACCACCATGGCGCTCCCCGCCGCCGACGCCGCCATCGGCACCACCGCCCGTCTCGCCGTCGACGCCCTCCGGCTCATCGCGCGCTGAACGGGGGACGGCCCCCGGACGCTCCGGCCGGTACCCGCTCGGCCCGCGCCGTCGCGTGGGTCCGGCCGCTGGTCCTAGGCTGGGCGGCATGGGTGTGTCCGTGGCCGGGCTCGGCGGTACGGCGGTCGATGAGGCCGGCCTGGAGGTGCTGGTGCACCGGTTGGCCGGGCGGGGTGTGGTGGTGCTCAGCGGGGCCGGGTTGTCGACCGAGTCGGGGATCCCGGACTACCGGGGGGAGACCGGCAGCCGACGGCGCGGGGTGCCGATGACGTACCAGGAGTTCGTGGGGAGCGAGGCGGCGCGGCGGCGGTACTGGGCGCGCAGCCACGTGGGGTGGCGGACGATCGCGGGGGCGGAGCCGAACGCCGGGCACCGGGCCGTGGAACAGCTGCGGCGGTCCGGGCACATCTCGGCGGTGATCACCCAGAACGTGGACGGCCTGCACCGGGCGGCCGGGACGCGTGGGGCGGTGGAACTGCACGGCGGGCTGCACCGGGTGGTGTGCCTGGGATGTCGGCGGACCGGTTCGCGCGCGGAGCTGGACCGGCGGCTGGAGGAGTTGAACGGCGGTCTCCGGGACGGCCGGGCGCGGGCCAATCCGGACGGTGACGCCGAGCTGCCGCAGGAGCTGGTGGACGGGTTCCGGGTCGCCCCGTGCACGGTGTGCGGCGGAGTGCTCAAGCCGGACGTGGTGTTCTTCGGCGAGAGCGTGCCCCGGCCCAGGGTCCAGCGCTGCTTCGAACTCGTGGACGCGGCCCAGGCGTTGGTGGTGCTCGGCTCCTCGCTCACGGTCATGTCGGGGCTGCGCTTCGTTCGTCACGCGGCCCGCGCGGGCACCCCCGTGGTGATCGTCAACCAGGGGGTGACCCGCGGGGACGAGCTGGCCGAGGCCCGGGTCGCGCTGCCGCTGGGCGCGGTGCTGACCGAGGCGGCCCGGCGGGTCAGGGCCGGGTAGCGAGGGCGTGCAGCGAGGCCTTGAGGGCGGCGACGAAGCGGTCCCGGGTGGCCTCGTCGACGAGGTCGAGGGAGAGGTAGGGATTGAGGTCCTCCAGCTCGACCAGGAGCAGTTCGCCCTCGGGGGTGCGGCAGGCGTCGACCCGCTGGATGCCGTGCTCGACGGTGTTCCAGGCGATGAAGCGCCGGGCGAACTCCAGGTCGGCGGCGGTCGGCTCGTACGGTTCGAGGCGCCAGCGCTGCTCCGGGTCGGGGGCGTGCAGGGCGTACTGGAAGGCGTCGTCCACGAAGTAGAACGAGACCTCGTAGGCGAACCGGATCAGCGGCTGGACCAGGACGTCCTCGGCGTACGGCACGGTGCCGAGCTGCTCACGGGCGACGATCCGCAGGCCGATCGAGTCGGCGCCGAGCTTCGGCTTGACCACGTACTCGGGGACGACGGGCAGCCGGGAGAGGTCCTCGGCCCGGTCGACGGTGGGGATGACGGGGTACCCGGCGGCGGTGAGGTCGAGCAGGTACTGCTTGCCGGCCATGTCGGCGCGCCCGGTCAGCTGGGTGTGGACCCGGGCGCCGCTTTCCAGCGCCCGGTCGCGGAAGTCCTCGTACGCGGCACGGTAGTTGAGCACCGGGCCGCTGTTGCGGATCAGGACCACGTCGAAGGAGTCCAGCAGGGCGGCGGCGTCCAGCGGGTGGCACAGGGCCACGTCGAAGTCCTCGCGCAGCCGGGCGGAGAGCGCGATGTCCTCGTCGCAGTACCGGCGGCCCCGGGCCTGGTAGGCCAGGTCGGTGACGAGCAGGACGCGGGGCTGGGCTGCGGCAGGCATGGTTCTCCCGAAGATCATCCGATCGGCTCAGCCTACCTCGGGGCGCCCTGCCGCTGGTGCCCCGCCCCGGGTGGCCTGCCCTGGGGTGCCTGCTCGCGTGCCTTACCTCGCGTGCCCTACCTCGCGTCCCCGTGCCTCGCGTCCTGCCCCCGGCGGCTCTGGGACGGCGGCCTCGCGTCATGGGGGCCGTGGGAGCTGTGCGGGGTGCGGTAGGCACGCGGGGTCTCCGGGCGGTCCGGACGCCGCACCGGAGCCTCCGCCACCGGGATTCGCGGCAAGGCGTACGGGTGCTCGTCGCGCAGGTAGCCGATCAGGTGCTCGCGCAGCCGGCAGCGCAGCTCGAAGGCGTCGCTGCCGTTCGCCGCCGTGGCCAGCACCCGGACCACGATGGTGGTCGGGGTGGTGTCGACCACCTGGAGGGCGCTGCCCTGGCCGTCCCACAGCTCGCTCTTCGCCAGGTAGTCGTCGAACTCCTGCCGCAGCAGCCCGACCGGGGCGTGGTGGTCGAGGTGGAGCAGTGCGGTGCCGGTGATCCGGCTGGAGCGGCGGGACCAGTTCTCGAACGGGCGGCCGACGAAGTACGACATCGGCATCACCAGCCGGCGCTGGTCCCAGGTCTCGATCACCACGGCCGTCAGGGTGATCTCCTCGACCGTCCCCCACTCGCCGGCCACCACCACGACGTCGCCGATCCGGGCCAGGTCGCCGAAGGCCATCTGCACCCCGGCGAACACGTTGGCGAGCGTGCTCTGTGCCGCGACCCCCGCCACCACGCCGGCCAGCCCGGCGGAGGCCAGCAAACTCGTACCGATGCCGCGCACCGCAGGGAAGGTCATCAGGACGGCACCGAGGGTGACGACCGCGACGACCGCCTGGCAGATGCGGCCGAGCAGACTGGCCTGGGTCCGGGCACGTCCCGCCCAGGCCGGCTCGCGGCGGTACACGGCGAGCCGGGCCGCGCCGTCCACCAGGACCGCGACCAGGCGGGCGCACAGCCACCCGCCCGCGGTGATCGCGAGGATCACGGCCAGGTGCCGCAGTCCGTCGCGGACCTCGGACGGGGCGTTGATCCACGGCTGGGCGGCGGAGAGCAGGAGGCACCCGGTCAGTGCCAGGACCGGGCGACGGCACCTGCGCAGCACCTCCGGGACGCCACCCGCACCCCAGGGGGCCGCCAGCCGCCGTGCCAGCACCTGGACGGCCCGGTCCAGGCCGTAGGTGAACAGGGCGGTGGCGAGGCCGGCGACGGCGAGGCGGAGCAGGCTCCACCACATGCTCTGCGCTCCTTTCGGGTTCGCGGACCGCCGGGGGAGGCGGTACACCAGGGCTCGTCGGCCGGGCCGTTCAGCCGATGCGGTCGGCCGGCCCGGTCGTTCGGGCGGGTCGTTCCGGCCGTTCAGTCCGGCGGTTCCACCGGGTGCGGCCGGCCCGGGAGCGGGGTGGCCGGTTCGGGGACCGGGCCGGGCGCCGGCCGGGGCTCCGGCGGAGGGACGGGCGAGCCGGGCGGCGGCGGGGGGTCGGGCAGCAGGGGCGGGCCGGGCGCCGGCCTCGGGGGCGTCTCGGGCTCCGGCGCGGGAGACGGCAGGCCGGGCTGGGCTGGGGCGGTCGTCATGGCGAGGGTTCCTCTCGTTGGGATGCGGTGCGTTCCGGCGGGGTGCGGGATCAGGCGGGGCACGCGGATCAGGCGGCCAGCAGGTCCTCCAGACCCCGGTCCCAGTCGATCCGGGTGTGTTCCTGCCCGGGCGGGACGAGCTTGAGGGTGTCGGCCAGGAACCCCGCGACCGCTCCGGCGGGCACGGCGAGCAGAGCGACGCCCTCCCGTCCGGCGAGCGCGATCAGCAGGTGGGTGTCGTCGTAGGGCGTGACGTGGACGTCCCCCTCGCCGGAGGGCTCGTTCAGGCCGGCGATGAGCAGGTCGCGCGAGAGCGACCACACCGCCTCCGCCTGGTAGGACGTGAAGTCCAGCTCCACCGCGTGGGGCTCGGTGGCCCGGTAGGACCAGTCGACGGTCAGGTCCCGGCTGCGTTCGTCGCCGGTCATCAGCCGCATGGTGAGCCGGGTGGTGAGACATTCCATGGAAGGGTTCCCCTTTGTCCCGGGATTCGTCGGGCGGGGACGGCCGAGGCCGTTCCCGCCCGTTCGTCTGTGGTGCCGGTCTGTGGTGCCGGTCGCTCTGCCGTGCTGCGGTGCCTGTGGTGCTGTGGTGCTGCGGCGCGGTCCGGTTCTCCCGGCGGGTCCTCCGGCTGCCCGGTCAGAGGATCCGGCCGCCGTAGAACCGGTCGTAGTAGGGCCCGAAGCGTTCGCGGGTGTCGTTCTCCTGCTCGGACCCGGCGTCGTCGAGATCGGGGCTGTGCTTGATCTCGTCCTTGGAGCGGTCGACGTAGACCTTCTGCTCGCCGATTTCGATGCGGGTCACGGTGCCGGCCGGGAGCAGGACCCGCCGGCCGAAGATCCACGGCCCGGTGTCCACGACCAGGTACTGCTCGCCGACCTCCTCCGACAGCTTGTCGACCTTGCCGATCGCGCCGTCGGTGGCCTCGACGTGGAAGCCGACCAGGTCGGTGCCGGCCGTGTGCCCGGCGGCGGTGCGGAACTCCCATATGTTGTGGCGCTCGTGCATGACTGCCTCCGTTCGTCCGGGTGGGTCGTACGGGCTCGGCTGCCCCCGATGCCGCGGTCCATGCCCACGGATCCGCGATCCTTGGGCGGCCGTTCAGCTCGTGGGCGGTCCGCTGCTCCGCTCGACGTGGTGCTTGAAGTCGTTCAGGTCGTCGATGACCCGGCGGTCGACGAAGCCGAGCGCCTCGGCGAGGTGCGCCCAGAGCCCGTGCGGCTCGACCTCCAGCTGGAGCATCACCCGGGTGGTCCGGTCGTCGACGTGGTGGAAGGTCACCACGCCGCTGTGCCGCACCGGGCCGTTGCCGCCGTCCCAGGCGACCCGCTCGCCCTCCACCACCTCGGTGGTCACGGCCTCGAACTCCCGCCGCCCGCCCGCGGTTTCGACCACCCAGCTGCTGCTGCCCCGGCCGGACACGTCCACGCTGACCACGCCGCGCATGAACTGCGGGAAGTCCTCGCAGTGCACCCAGTGCCGGTAGACCTCGCCGAGCGGCGCGGCTACCTCGACCGATTCCTCGATCCGTCCCATCGTCCCGTTCTCCCCTTCTCCTCCTCGGCCTTCCGGTCCTGCACGAGGTCCGGGTGCCCCGATCCCCGCCGGGCATGCACGAACCGCGACCGGTACCGTACGGAGTGCGCCCGCCGCTCCACGGTCCGGCCGTTCGTTCACGCAATCCTCACAGTGCCGACCGGCATGCGAGCGGGTTCGGCGGGTAACCGGGGACGGACCGTACGCCGAGGGGAAAGGACCGACATGGCCACGACCAGTGACGAACTCCTCCACCGGGTGACAGCCGCGGCCCCGGACGAGGCCCCGACGGTCGACGCGCCCGGCGCCGACCGCGCCGCCGTCCCCGGGCTCCCCGGGTCCACCAGGCACCCCGAGCTCCCGGAGCTCGCCGGCGTCGAGGATCCGAGGGAGGTCGCGCCCGGTGACGCCCGCGAGCTGACCAGGGTGCTGCTGGCCCGGCTGTCGACGCTGGAGGAGGGCACCGCCGAGTACTCGTACGTGCGGGCCACGCTCATCGAGCTCAACCTGTCCCTGGTGCGCTACGCGATCCGCCGGATCGGCAACCGCCGGGAGCCCGAGGAGGACCTGATCCAGGTCGGCTCGCTCGGCCTGATCAAGGCGATCGACCGCTTCGACCCCGATCACGGCGCGGAGTTCGTCACCTTCGCGCTGCCGACCATCATGGGCGAGATCCGCCGCCACTTCCGCGACGCCACCTGGGCCGTGCACGTGCCGCGTCGGCTGCAGGAACTGCGCATCACCCTGGCCAAGGCCCGTGACGTGCTGTTCCAGGACCTGGGCCGCTCGCCGACGGTGGCCGAGCTCGCCGAACACCTCGGCCGGCCGGAGGAGGAGGTGGTCGAGGGCCTCGCCGCCGCCAACGGCCACACCGCGGGCTCCCTGGACGCGCCCGGGACCGAGGGCGAGGAGGACCTCGGCCCGCTCGCCCAGCGCCTCGGCGAGGAGGACACGAGGTTCGACACGATCGAGAACCTGATCGTCCTCAAGCCGCTCGTCGCCGCCCTGCCGGAGCGGGACCGGCTGATCCTGTCCATGCGCTTCGGCGAGGAACTCACCCAGTCCCAGATCGGCGCCCGCCTCGGACTGTCCCAGATGCACGTCTCCCGGCTCCTCAACCGCACGCTGACCAACCTGCGGGCGGGCCTCACCGCCACCTGAGTCGACCCACGGTCACCAGGAGCAGACCCGACGTCACGCACGCCACCCGCGGCCCGGCACGGCCTGGCCTTTCGCCGGGTGGCGTGCGTAGGCTCGTGGGGCACACCCGTGGAGGGAACACGACGACGATGCCATCCGAGAAGACGATGCCCGCAGAGAACGAGTCCGTGACCGCGCAGCCGACCACCGCACCCTCCGATCCCTTCGGGACGGGCAGCCCGTCCGGAGCCGCCCCGTCGGGGCTCGGCCCGGCCGGGCCCGACCTGGCCGTGCGCACCTGGCACACCGACACCCGGGCCGCCGTCTGCACGCTGGCCGGCGACCTCGACATCGAGACCCTGGAGCCGGCCCGCAGCACCCTCGACGACCTGGTGGGGCAGCATCCGCCACTGCTCGTCGTCGACCTCGCGGGCGTCGACTTCTGCGACTCCTCCGGCCTGAACCTGCTGCTGCAGACCAGGATGGCGGCCGCCTCGGCGGACGTGACCTTCCGGCTGGCGGCGCCCTCCCTCACCGTCCGACGGCTGCTGGAACTGACCTGCGCCGATACCGTGTTCTCGCTCCACCCGAGCGTGGACGCCGCGCTCGCCGCGCCCCGGTGAGTACCGCGACCGGGCGAGGACGCGCATAATTCGGCAGTGGTCGGGAAACCGAGCAGACGACGTGGAACGACGAAGCGGACAACCGCGCCGGAACCGAAGGGGAACCCGCACATGACGACCAGCCGGGCAACCCTCGACGGCGACCGGCCGGGCACCGGCCCCACACTGCCGCCCGGCGGCCAGCGCCGGCGCCTGCACCTGGCCGGGCTGCCGAAACCCGTGGCCCGCGCCCGCGCGTACACCGCGCAGGCGGTCGCCGACTGGTCGTGGCCGACCGGCGCCCCGGGCGGCGAGGACGACATCGTGCTGCTGGTCGCCGAACTCGTCGCCAACGCGATGCTGCACGCCGGAGGCCCCGTCGACCTCGTGCTCGACGCCTCCGAGGCGCGCCTGCGGATCGAGGTCAGCGACCGTTCGACCGTGCTGCCCGAGCCCCGCCGCCCGCACCGTCCGGGCCTGCCCGGCGGACACGGGCTGTTCATCGTCCAGAACGCCGCCACCCGCTGGGGAGCGCTGCCGCACGTCGACGGCAAGACGGTCTGGGCCGAGATCGACGCCCGGCCCCCGCACCCCGGCCCCTGACCGCCGCCCCCGACCCGGTCGGCGGCGCACTTCCGGGAGGGCCTTCCCGGGGCGGCGGTGGTTGACCGGCGGTGAATCGACCTGCCGAAGCGGCAGGCAACCGGTACCATCTGCGCGTTCGATCTCGGCGGCACGGGCAGCATGGGGGCGGGGGCCGTGGCAGGAACCATCACGTTGTGGGTGTTCGGACTGCTGTGCTTCGTGGTCGCGTTCGCGAAGGAGGCCGCGAGCGGGGCGGGGATCAGCCTGCCCGGTCCCAAGAGCGGGGGAGCCCGGGTCGGGGTGGTCGGGGTCGGGATCCTGGCGCTCGTCCTGGGGACGGCGATCCTGCCGCACGGCGGCACGCCCGCCGAACCGGCCCTGACGCGGGGCGCGGCGCCGCCCGGGGCGGGCGCGCCCGCGGCGACTGTCTCCGCGGGCGCCGGAGCCGGCGGAACCGCCTCCACGGCTGCGCCCGCTCCACCCGCGTCGTCGCCGACCGGGCTCGCCGTGGTCTGGGCCGGTCAGGTCGGGATCCCCTTCGAGGGCGGCATCGACTTCGACCTGACCCCGCCGGGGCGCCACCCCGGGTTCCCCCAGGGCATCTACGCGACCGGGTTCAGTGACACCGAGGCGGTCCTGCGGGACGAGATCCAGATGGACCACGACACCTTCGGCCTCTGGACGGGCCAGGCTCCGCCCTCGGCGGCCGCCTGCGCGGACTGGGCGGCCGGCCACGCGGGCGACTCGGTGCACGTGAAGGCCGGGTCGCTGGTCTGCCTGAAGAGCCCGGGCGGCCGTACCGCGTTGATCAAGGTCGACTCCATCGCCCCGGCGGACTACCAGGTGGAGGCCACGGTGACGCTCTGGGCGGCGGGCTGAGCCCGGGAGGCTGGAGCGATGCCTGGAGCGGCGTCAGGAGTGGTGCGGAAGGCCCAATGTCCGGCGGGTGCGCGGTGTGCTTTCCGGGTGGCTCCGGAGAGTTGACCTAGATTGCCCGACCATGAGCGAAAATGTCGGAATCAGTCGTCGGTCAGTGCTCAAGGCGATCCCCACCGCAGTCCTCGTGGCGGCGTCCGACGGGATCCTCTCCCGGCGGTACGCCGCCGCGGCGCCCGCTCCCTTCCCGCAGCCGGCCGTCCGGACCGGGCGGCCGGTGCCCGGCACGCCGGGGGCGGTGCTGGAGGAGACGCTCGACGTGCGGTTCACGGACACCGTCGTCCCGGGCTACGGGACGGTCACCACCCGCACCTACAACGGGACGATCCCGGGACCGACCCTTCGGGTGCGCGCCGGGGACACCCTGCGGCTCACCCAGGTCAACGGCCTGCCGCCGAACGCGCCCCACAGCGGCGGCCACAACCGGCCGCACAACCTCAACAGCTTCAACCTGCACACCCACGGCCTGCACGTCTCCCCGTCCGGGGACGCCGACAACGTGCGCCGCGAGTTCGCGCCCCGCACCGCCGACGAGGTCGAGGCCGGCGCCCCGGAACCGCGGTACGTGACGACCGTCGACATCCCCGCCGACCACCCGGCCGGCACCCACTGGTACCACCCGCACCTGCACGGGGCCACCTCCGTACAGCTCGTCGGTGGGATGGCCGGGGTCCTCGTCGTCGAGGGCGACGTCGACGAGGTGCCCGAGATCGCGGCGGCCGCCGACCTCGTCGTCTGCGTCAACGAGCTCAGGCTCAAGGACGGCGAGGTCCCCGAGTTCAGTTCCGGGAACGCGCTGGCCGCCGTCCCGGCGACACTGACCGTCAACGGCCGGGTCAACCCCACCCTCACGCTGCGCCCGGGCGAGGTGCAGCGCTGGCGGCTGGTCTGCGCGACGGCGTTCACCGCGCTGCCGCTGCGGCTCACCGACGGGGAGCGGGACCTCACCTTCCACCAGATCGCCCTGGACGGCGTGACCTTCCCCGCCACGGTCGCCACCGACCGGCTGCGCCTGGCCATGGGCAACCGCGCCGACGTGCTGGTCCGTGGCGGCGACCCCGGCAGCTACGAACTGCGGGCCGACGGGGTGTCCGCGCCGCTGATGACGGTCAGGGTGACCGGCCCGGCCGTCGAACCGCCGATGGAGCTGCCGACCACCCTGCCGGCCGGCAAACCCTTCCTCGACGAGGACGACATCACCAACCCGGACGCCGACCGCGAGGTGGTCTTCCACGTCGACCCCGGAGTCTTCGGCGGGTCGTTCCCCAACGCGTTCCGCGTCCTCGGGAGCAACCCGACCCCCGCGGCCGATCCCGACGGCGACCTCGCCCGGGACGAGGCGTACGGCCTGTTCGACCCCGGCTACGTCAACCACACCCTGGAGCTGGACAGCGTCGAGCGGTGGACCGTGCGCACCGACGAGACCCACCCGGCCTTCAGCCACCCCTTCCACCTGCACACCAACCACGTGCAGGTCACCCACCGCAACGGCGAGCGGCTCGACCCGCCGGTCTGGCAGGACACCGTCGACCTGGCCGGCGGCAGGCCCGGCGACACCGTCACCTTCCTGGTCCGGTACGAGGACTTCACCGGCAGCACCGTCGCCCACTGCCACCAGCTCCAGCACGAGGACCTCGGGATGATGCAGACCGTCGAGTACGTCGAACCGAGGCGGCCGGGCCGGCGCACGGGCGGTCAGATGCCGACGTAGTTCTCGGCGAACCAGTTCTGGTAGGTGTGCGAGGTGCGCAGGGATTCGACGCGGGAGCGCCGCATGGCTTCGTGGAAGAACGATTCCTCGCCCGCGCCGGCCGGGGCGTGCAGGAGCTGGATCATCCAGTGGGCGAACTCCTGCGCCCGCCATATGTGGGCGAGGCAGCGCCGGGAGTACCCGTCGAGCGCCCTGGAGTCGCCGTGGGAGACTTCGTCGATCAGGGCCTCGGCGAGCAACTCCGCCTCCAGGACGGCGAGGTTGGCGCCCTTCGCGGCGGCGGGGGCGGGCAGGCTGGCGGCGTCCCCCGCCAGCAGCAGCGAGCCGTGCCGCAGCGGTTCGACCACGTCGGACTCCAGGTCGATGACGGAGCGCTGGACGATCCGGCCGTGGTGCAGCGGCCCGTGCACGGCGGTGTACATCCGGCGGTCGAGGGCCGCCCAGATCCGCTCCTCGGACCAGGCGTCGCCCGGGAGGCCGCGCTCGTACTGGAGGTAGTAGCGGGTGATGTCGGCGGTGCGGGCCATGTGGCCGGCGAAGCCGTCCGGGTGCATCGCGTAGCCGACGGCGTCCAGGCTCGGGGGCGCCTCGGCGAGGAGGCCGAGCCAGGTGACGCCGTGGTCGCGGTGGTGGCGGAGGGTGCCCGCCGGCAGGGAGCGCCGGGCGGCGCCGTGGCGGCCGTCGCAGCCGGCCACGTACCGGGCCCGCCACCGGCCGGGGCGGCCGCCGGCCTCCCGGACCTCGACGGTGGGGCGGGGGCCGGCGGCCTCCTGCACGGTCCGCGCCTCGGTCTCGAAGCGGATCCGGCCGCCCGCGTCCAGGTAGTGGGTCAACAGGTCGCCGACCAGGTCCTGTTGGGGGTAGACGGTGTGCCGCTCGCCGCGGCCGAGGTTGCCGTAGTCGAGCCGGAAGCCGCCGTTCTCTGTGCGGAACTCGCAGGTGCCGTGCGGCCGGCCGCGCCGGTGCAGGCCGTCGGCCAGGCCGTGGCGCTCCAGCACCCGGACGGTGTTGGCGGCGAGGAAACCGGCCCGGGCCCTGGTCCGGACGTGGGCGAGGTCGGCGCGTTCGAGGACGACGCAGTCGATCCCGGCGGCGTGGAGGAGGTTTCCGAGCGTGAGCCCGGCCGGTCCGGCCCCGAGGATGACGACGTCGGCGGAGTCCTGGGCTGTTCGATTCTTCTGACCATCAGTCACAGTACGGGGAGCTTAGCCACCGCTGGGTGCCTCTGCTCGAAGCTGATCGGGGATGCGCACTATTGCGCGGTACTGGCGAGCTGGACTATAAATCGATCAGCTTCACGCATGTTCGTGCAGTCTCGCGCAGGAGGACCTCATGGCCCACGTCGACGAAGAGATCGCCAGCCAACCCGACTGCTGGCAGCGCGCACTGGAACTCACCCCGCGGCACCTGCCCGAACCCGGCGAGCGGGCCGCCGTCATCGGCTGCGGCACCTCGCTCTACATCGCCCAGGCCTACGCCGTGCTGCGCGAATCCCTCGGACTGGGCGAGACCGACGCCTTCGCGGCCTCCGAGTTCCCGGCCGACCGCCGGTACGACCGGGTGGTCGCCCTCACCCGCTCCGGCACGACCACCGAGGTGCTCGACGCCCTCGCCCGGACCGGCACGACCGAGACCGTGGCCGTCACCGCCGACCCGCGCACCCCGGTCGGCGCCGCCGCGCGCCACCTGGTGGCGCTGGAGTTCGCCGACGAGAAGTCCGTCGTCCAGACCAGGTTCGCCACCACCGCGCTCGCCCTGCTCCGCGCCCACCTGGGCGCCGCCCCGGCGGACCTGCCCGCGCAGGCCCGCGCCGCGCTCGACGCGCCGCTGCCCCGAGGCGCCCTGGAGGCACGGCAGTTCACCTTCCTCGGGACGGGCTGGAGCAGCGGTGTGGCGAACGAGGCCGCGCTCAAGGTCCGGGAGGCCTCGGGGTCCTGGGCCGAGTCCTACCCGGCCATGGAGTACCGCCACGGCCCGATCAGCGTCAGCGGCCCGGAGAGTCTGGTGTGGTTCCTCGACACCCCGCCCCACGGCCTGCCCGAGCAGGCCGGGGCGACCGGCGCCGCCGTGAACACCGCCCGGCTCGACCCGCTGGCCGAACTGGTCCGGGTCCAGCGGCTCGCCGTGGCCCTCGCCGTCCGTCGCGGGCTCGACCCCGACCGGCCGCGCCACCTCACCCGCTCGATCGTGCTGGACCAGCCGTGACCCGCCGCCGGCCCGCCGACCGGGACGGCTCGTGATCCTCACCGTGACGCCCAACCCCGCGCTGGACCTCACCTACCGGCTGGCCGTCGTCCGCCCGCACGCCGGGAACCGGGTGCGGAACGTCCGGCAGCAGGCCGGGGGCAAGGGCGTCAACGTCGCCCGGGTGCTCACCGCGCTCGGCGAGGCCGCGGTCGTCACCGGCCTGGCGGGCGGCCCGAGCGGCCAGGCCCTGCGAGCGGACCTCGCCGCCGCCGGGCTGCGCGACGAACTGGTCGAAGTGGCGGGGGAGACCCGCCGCACCGTCGCGGTGGCGGACGACCAGGACACCACCGTCTTCCTGGAGCCCGGACCGGAGGTCACGACGGCGGAGTGGCGGCGATTCCTGGTCCACTACCACCGGCTGCTGGGGGGCGCCTCGGCCGTCGTGCTCTCCGGCAGCCTGCCGCCCGGACTGCCCACCGACGCCTACCGGACGCTGATCGACCTCGCCCGCTCCCACGGGGTGCCCGCCGTGCTGGACGCCGAGGGGCAGGCGCTGCTGCGGGCGCTGCCCGCGCGCCCGGCCGTGGTGAAGCCCAACGCCCACGAACTCGCCGCGGCCACCGGAACCGAGGACCCGGTCCGGGGCGTCGAGCGGCTGCGCGCCGCCGGGGCCGCCGCCGTGGTGGCCTCGCTCGGCCCGGACGGCCTGCTCGCCGCCACCCCCGAAGGCGGCTGGCGGGCCCGCCCGCCCGAGCCGCTGCCCGGCAACCCGACCGGCGCGGGCGACTCGGCGGTCGCCGCCCTCGCCCTCGGCCTGGTCCGTGCGGCGCCCTGGCCCGAGCGGCTGCGGCAGGCCGTGGCCCTGTCCGCCGCCACCGTGCTCGCCCCGCAGGCCGGGCACTACGACGCCGACGCCTACCACCGGCTGCTCGACCTGGTCCTGGTCGAGCGGTCGGACCGCCCTCAGCCGGCCCAGCCCCAAGGAGAACCGTGACCCTCGTCGGAACCGGAGAGATCGTCGCGCCCGCGCTGAGCAAGGGCCGCGGGGTCGGGGCGTTCAACGTCATCCAGCTGGAACACGCCGAGGCCATCGTCGCCGGGGCCGAGGCCGCCGGGACGCCGGTGGTGCTGCAGATCAGCCAGAACGCGGTCCGCTACCACGGCGGCCTGACGCCGATCGGCAGCGCGACGCTGGCGGTGGCGGCGGCCGCCGCCGTTCCGGTGGCCGTCCACCTGGACCACGCGAGCGAACGACCACTGGTGGAGCAGGCGCTCCGGCTGGGGTTCGGCTCGGTGATGTTCGACGCCTCGGCGCTGCCGTACGAGGAGAACCTGCGCGCCACGGCGGAGGTGGCCGCGCTGTGCCACGAGGCGGGCGTGTGGGTGGAGGCCGAACTCGGCGAGGTCGGCGGCAAGGACGGAGTGCACGCCCCCGGGGCCCGGACGGATCCGGAACAGGCCGCCGAGTTCGTCGGACGCACCCGCGTCGACGCGCTGGCCGTCGCCGTCGGCAGCTCGCACGCCATGCTGACCCGCACGGCTGCCCTGGACCTCGGGTTGATCGCCGCCCTGCGAGCGGCCGTCACGGTGCCGCTCGTGCTGCACGGCTCCTCCGGCGTCCCGGAGACCACCCTGGCCGCGGCCGTCGCCCACGGCATGACCAAGATCAACATTGCCACCCACCTCAACAAGGCCTTCACCGAGGCGGTCCGCCGACACCTGACCACCGCCCCCACCCTGGTCGACCCCCGCACCTACCTCGGGGCCGCCCGCAACGCGGTCAGCCGTGAAGTCACCCGCCTCCTGAGCCTCCTGACCGCCCCCCACTCCGCGGCTGCCCCCTGAGGTCCTGGGCTCGGTTGCCGGCTGCGGGGGACGGCCCGTGCGGGGGCTGGTGGCGGGGGTGGTCAGGCGGACCTGACGGTGGGGAACCTGTCGCCGCCCAGGACCCAGCGGCCCTGGCGCATGACGGCGACCGGGTCGTAGCCGGTGGAGTCGACCGCGACCAGGTCGGCGAGCTTGCCGGTCTCCAGGGAGCCGACCGAGTCGGCGAGGCCGAGCAGGCGGGCAGGGGTGGCGCAGAGCGACTCGACGGCCTGGTCGAGGGTCAGGGTGCCGCGTTGGACGGATCTCCGGAAGACGCGGTCGAGGGTGAGCGTCGACCCCGCGATGGAGCTGCCGTCCGGGAGCATCGCGACGCCGTTCTCGGGCGCCGGACAGGATGATGCGGTCGGTCACGGTGATGGCCTCTTCCGTCTCGTTCCGTCTCGTTCCGTCCGGTTCCGCTTCGGTGATGAGCAGTGCGATGCGCGTTCGTGCTTGTATATGTTCAAAAATGCAGGAGTTCAAGCATCTGTAGGCAGGAAACCGCGGACCGCCGGGGGCCGGCGAGGGCAACGGCCGAGGAAGAACCCGCAGTCACCGACCGTCGACGCGGGCTGAACTACACTCCGTCCATGCTCAAAGCTGATCGCGCCGCCAGGATCGTGTCGCACATCGCCGAGGCGGGGAGCGCGGACGTGCGCACGCTCTCCGAACTGCTCGGGGTGTCGGACGCGACCGTGCGCCGGGACCTGCAGGAACTGCAGGACCAGGGGCTGCTCCAGCGCACCCGCGGCGGTGCCGTGACGGGCGCGGTCAACCTGGAGATCCCGCTGCGGCACCGGGGCGACCAGCAGCAGGAGGAGAAGCGCCGGATCGCCCGGGCCGCCGCCGAACTGGTGCCGGAGGGCGCCGTGGTGGGCCTGACCGGCGGCACCACCACCACCGAGCTGGCCAGGGTGCTGGGCGAGCGCGGCAACGTCACCGTGGTCACCAACGCGGTCAACATCGCCGCCGAGCTGATCGTGCGCCCCGAGGTCCGGCTGGTGGTGATCGGCGGACTCGCCCGCTCGGCCAGCTACGAACTGGTCGGCCCGGCCGCCGAGCGGATGCTGGACCAGTACCACCTCGACCTCGCGTTCATCGGCGTGGACGGCCTGACCGTGCAGCAGGGCTGCACCACCCACGACGAGATGGAGGCACAGACCGACCGGGCCTTCCTGCGCAGCAGCGCCCACACGGTGGTGCTCGCCGACCGGACCAAGGTCGGCCGGGTCACCTTCGCCACCATCTGCCCGCTCAGCGACGTCCACGACCTGGTGACGGACTCCGGACTCCCGGACGCCCAGGAGCACGCGATCACGGAGTGCGGAGTCAGGGTCCGGCGGGCCTGAACGCCCGGGGGAGCGGCGGACGGCCCGTCCCGGGACGGCGGAGGGACGCGGGAGGGACGGCGAAGCGTGGTGGACGGGACCGCCGCGCTCCTAGCGTGGCAGCCGTTCGGTCCGCCGCACCGCGGACCCCTGCCGAGATCCGAGGAGAACCGTGGCCCTCCATTCCCTGGTCAAGCGCGCCGCCGTGGTGGCGGCCTCCGCCGCCGTCGCCCTGGGCGCCTTCGCCGGTACGGCCGGCGCCAACACCAACGCCAAGTACGTCGGCCCCGGCCAGACCAACAACTGGACCGCCGTGTGGTGCGTCCAGCACGACATCAACGCCTTCAGCCAGGCCCGCGGCGGCTGGTACCCGCAGCTCAAGGAGGACGGGTACTGGGGCCCGAACACGGACAACGCGATCCGCTGGTTCCAGAACAGCCTGATCAGCTACACGAAGAGCGCGGACGGCATCGTGGGCCCGCTCACCGGGGACATGCTGCTCGCCTACGGGGACTCCAGCCAGGACGGCAAGTGCAAGGCCGCCCTGCCCACCAGCTCCTGACCGGGCGCCCCCCGCAACGCCCGTACGCATCCCGCGCACCCCTGCCCCCGCGCCGTCAGCAGGCCCGGGGGCAGGGGCCTTTCCGCCTTCCGCTCCGCTGACCCCTGAAGGGCCAGGTAGTCCCGCATGAACGTTCCCCCCGTGACCCCCGCCCACCCTGTCGGCCCCGGCCGCCGCTCCTTCCTGGCCGGCGCCCTCGCCGTCGGCACCGGCGCCCTGCTCGGCTCCGCCGTGACCGCCGGGGTGGCCCGGGCCGCCACCGGACCGGTGATCGCCGACACCGGCGCCTGGGGCGCCCGGCCCGCGAGCAGCCCGCTCAACTTCCTGGCGGGCGCGCCGGACAAGGTGATCGTGCACCACACCGCGACGCCCAACGTGACGGACTACTCGCAGGCCGCCGCGTTCTCGCTGGCCCGCTCGATGCAGAGCTACCAGATGGACAGCGAGCACTGGATCGACACCGGCCAGCACTTCACCGTCAGCCGCGGCGCGTACATCACGGAGGGCCGCCACAGCAGCCTGGCCACCCTGCGCGACGGCACCCAGCACGTCGAGTCGGCCCACTGCACCGGGCAGAACACGGTGGCGATCGGCATCGAGAACGAGGGCACGTACAGCACCGTCGACCCGCGCAGCCAGCAGTACGCGGCGCTGGTCGACCTGATCACCTACATCTGCCGGCAGTACGGGCTGCGCGCCTACCAGGTCTACGGCCACCGCGACTTCAACAACACCGAGTGCCCCGGCGACCGCCTCTACGCGCTGATTCCGCAGATCCGCCGTGACGTCGCGGCGCGGATCGGCGGGGACCCGACCGGCCCGGTCTGGCCGGTGCTCAGCAGCGGCGCCTCGGGCGAGAACGTGAAGACCCTGCAGTACCTGCTGGTGCAGCGCGGCCAGTCGCTGACCGTGGACGGGGCGTACGGGCCCGCCACCCAGGCCGCCGTGACGGCCTTCCAGAACACCGTGCACGCCTCGGCCGACGGCGTCGCGGGCAACCAGACCTGGTCCCAGGCCGTGGCCCCGCTGGCGCGTGGTGCCTCGGGCAGCGCGGTGCAGGGCGTGCAGGGTCAGCTGGTCGCGCACGGCATCCAGGTGAGCGTGGACGGCGCGTTCGGTCCGGGCACCCAGGCCGGGGTGACGTCCTTCCAGTCCTCGGCGGGGCTGCCGGCCGACGGAGTGGTGGACGCCCGGACCTGGAGCCGGCTGCTGGCCTGACCGCCCCCGTGCACCGGTGGCCGGCCCGTCGGCGGTGAACGGGACCGGCCACCGGCCGTCCCCGCCGGCCTGAGGGGGTGTCATGGGGTGCCCGCCGGTGCCCGCCGGTGCCTGCCGGTGCCCGCCCGGTGTCACCGGTGCCGCGCATGCCCTCCCCAGTACGTGCCGAGCACCGTCCCCACAACGTCCCACGGCCGTCCCACGGCCGTCCCACGGTGTCCCAGGAGCGCACCGGGACGTCCCCGGTGCCGCCGATCCGTGGCGGGACGGCCGAGCGGCCCCCGAGAGTGGGCGACACCGCCCGATCATCCGACGGGCACCTGAGGAATGGGATGACCGTGAAGACAACCCCGGCACTGCGCGGGCTGGCCGTGGCCGTGCTCGCCTTCGTCGCGCTGGCCCTGCTGCCGGCACAGGCCCAGGCACTGGACAGCACCACCTGGGTCCAGCGCAACCTGGTCGGCATCGGCTACCTGGCGAGCAGCGGCGTCGACGGCAACTACGGCCCGCAGACCACCGCCGCCGTCCGCAGCTTCCAGCACGACAACGGCCTCGACGAGGACGGCGTGTACGGCGCCCGCACCGAGCTGGCCCTGCACAACAAGGTCGCCGAGGTCCAGCGCGTCGCCGGCGCGGGCGCGGACGGCGCCTACGGGTCCGGCACGGCCGGCTCCGTCACCGACTGGCAGCGCGCGCACAACCTGAGCGCCGACGGCATCGCCGGCCCGGCCACCATGAACGCGATGGGCGTCGCCCGCACCGTGCAGATCACCGCCCAGTGGAAGTTCCCCAGCCACGGCTGGAGCGTGAGCGGCCAGTTCGGCTGCCTGGACCAGATCTACATCCACGAGAGCGGCTGGAAGGTCTACGCCACCAACCCGTCCTCCGGCGCCTACGGCATCCCGCAGTCGCTGCCGGGCGACAAGATGGCCGGCGCCGGGTCCGACTGGCAGACCAACCCGGCCACCCAGATCCAGTGGGGCCTGGACTACATCAAGGGCCGCTACGGTGACCCGTGCTCGGCCTGGAGCTTCTGGCAGGCCCACAACTGGTACTGACGGGCCCGCTGACCCGGTCCTGTTCGTCCCTGTTCACCCTGTTCACCCCTTTCGTCCCTGATCGACGTCCCCCCGTGCCGACTCCTCGAAGGAGCACGCAGTGAACAGCTCTTCCCTCGACCGCCGCTCACTCCTGCGCTACGGCACCGGCGCCGTGGCAGCGGCCGGACTCGCCGCGGCCGCCAACATCGGGTTCGCCCGTCCGGCGGCCGCCTACGGCTGGTCCGGCACCCTCGGCCAGGGCTCGTCCGGTCCGGCTGTGGCCGAGCTCCAGATCCGCGTCGCGGGCTGGGCGGCGGACTCCGCCTCGCAGACCTACGTGGCCGTGGACGGCTCCTTCGGGCCCGGCACCGCCGCCGCGGTGCGCCGGTTCCAGGCCGCGTACGGGCTGAGCGCTGACGGCGTGGCCGGCCCGCAGACCTTCGGCGTGCTCAACTCACTGGAGAAGTCGGACGGTTCCACCGCCCACTTCAACTGGTCGGAGTTCACCAGCCACGACGGCTCGGGCTTCGGCGGCGGCAACGTCGGCTCCGGTGAGGTGCAGGAGAACGTCCGGCGCACCATGTACAAGCTGGAGGCGCTGCGCAAGAAGGCGGGCGACCGCGCGATCACCGTCAACTCCGGCTTCCGCAGCACCGCGTACAACTCCTCGGTGGGCGGTGCGGGGAACTCCATGCACACCTACGGGGTGGCCGCCGACATCGCCGTCTCGGGCCTGTCGACGCTCTCCGTCTACCGGATCGCCGAGACCTGCGGCTTCTCCGGCCTGGAGACCTACACCGTCTCCTGGCAGCACGTGGACAGCCGGATCGAGCACTCCAACTACGGTTCGGGCTTCTGGTGGTGGCAGGACGGCGTCGCGTAGCCGCGAACGCCCCCCTGAAGGCCCCGAACGTGCCGCGGCACCGCGCCCTTCCCAGGGGCGCGGTGCCGCGTCGCGTATCTGCCCTCCCGGCGCCCGGGCCGGTCAGACCTCGCGCCGGAACGGACGCCGGCCGGCGGCGGCCAGCATCCCGCCCGCGCCGAGCGCCAGGGAGACCAGGGCCACCCGTCGCAGCAGGGTGGCCTCCCGGCGGTGCGGGCACGCGGCGTCCGCGTCCCCGGCCGGGCTCCTGTCGGCCGCGCCGGCCACGGGGGCCGTTGTGGCGGGTGCCGGGGCACCCACCGGGACGAAGGCGATCCGGCGGCTGTCCGCGAGACGCCAGAGCTCCAGCAGGCGTTCGGCGTCGCCCCCGCAGACGGACGCGATGCTCTGCACCGCGTCACGCGGGGGGAACTGCTTCCCGTTGACCCAGCGCTCCCACGAGGACTTCGCGTAGTGGGTGCGTTCGCTGAGCCGGGCGTAGGTGAGCCCGGCCCCGGACTTCAGTGACTGCAGCTCGCTGGCGAGCTGGTCGGCGGGCGACGGTGTTGTGATCTCGGACGTGTGGCGGCCCATGAGGTATTTCCCCGAACTTCCTCTGAGATGACCGTTGTGGTGCGCAGTACTCGGTGGTTGCACCGGGCGCCTCGTCCGTTCCGACTCGCCGAGGTCTTTACCCGGAGCAGAACCGGTGTTGGCCTCGGGGCTACCCGGCGCGGCCAACTCTGCGCGATCGTGCGCCGATCTTCGACCGTCTCCGAATGTTCTGAGACGAGCGGTCCCGTTCCAGGGCCCCTGACCTGGGGCTTGGGACACGGGAAGGGAGACGGTTGAGACGGAGGGGCGGATTCCGCAGGGGTCGAAGGCGGCGCGCGATTAAACTGATCATGCTAACGATGACCGGTCCATGTCTGCCGCCGACCCGCCAGAGGTGCATCCCCACGATGAGTCAGTCCTGGAAACCGCTTCCTGACGGCCTTTCGGAGCCGGCCCGGCGGCTGGCCGAGGAGCTGCGCGCGGTCAAGGACGCGCACCGGATCTCGCTCGCCGAACTCGGGAAGCGGACGTACCTCAGCAAGGCCTCCTGGGAACGCTGGCTGAACGGCAAGCGTCTGATCACCTCTCAGGCGCTGGCCGGGATGATCACCGCCCTGGACTGCGACGGCGAGCTGCTGACCTCGCTGCTGCGGCAGGCCGAGGCGGCGCGGGACGCGTCCGAGGGATCCACGACCGCGCCGGGGCCGGTACCCGCCGTGCCTGTTTCCGCCGTGCCCGTACCAGCCGTCCCGGTCGCCGTTCCCGTCGCCGTTCCCGTGCGGCCGGTCGAGGAGCCGGTCCAGGAGCTCTCCGGCGCACCCGGCTCGGAGGTCGGACGGTTGACGGACCTGTCCGCCGTCCTCGCCCGTGCCGCCGGGTGGCGCCGCCCGGCGGCCCTGGTCGCCGCCGTCGTCGCCGTCGCGCTCGTCCTGGTGGCGAGCCTGTACCTGCACGGCCTGAACGGCGACACCGACGCCGCCGCGGCCGGGCTCCCCACGGCGAGTGGCCAGGCCGGTACCGGCCCGCTCTGCCAGGGCGTCGGCTGTGCCGGGAAGGATCCCCAGCTGATGGGGTGCGAGGCCGACGACCGCACCCTGCTGACCGGCAACGTCGGCCAGGTCGTCCTGTACCTCCACTACAGCCCGCGCTGCCGCGCCGCCTGGGCCGGGATCACCGACGGCGCCCCCGGGGACACCGTCACCATCACCACCAACACCGGCTGGCAGGAGACCGCCCTGATCCACTGGGGCTACGACAACTACTCGGGCATGGTCGACGCCGGACCGGCCGGCACCACCCTGCGGGTGTGCGGTCACCAGCCGGACGGGGACGGCTGCATTCCGCTGGTCACCGACCCCGCCGCCCGGGCCGCCGCCATGGCCGTCCCGTCTCCGAAGGCCCCGTCCTCGACGGCCCCGAACCCGACGGTCTCGAACCCGGCGACCGAGGTCCCGGGAACCGAGGTCCCGACGCCGAGCGCGACTTCCTGATTCCGAGGCGGGCCGACGGCCGCCTCGCCGTCCGGCCGCCGGGCTCAGGCGAAGTTCTGGTCGATGAGCATCTGCAGCACGTTCACGTGGAAGTCCGGGAAGTCCATCGGGACGATGCCGTACCGGGCGCGCTGCCCGGTACGGGCGACCAGGTACGGGTAGATGCTCCGGTCCATCAGGGTCTGCGAGCTGGTCCTGGGCCAGTAGCCGCCCGCATAGCTGAGGAAGTTCACGAACATCCGCGGGTAGCCCGGGTTGAGGGCGGCCTTGTCGAACTGGGCGGTGATGTACCGGCCCTTCCGGCCCAGTGCGTCGGTGCCGCCGATCTGCCAGACGTCCTGGGTGTCGAACCAGTCGTTCTGGCCGCTGGACCAGTCGATCAGGCCCCACGGGTTGGCGAAGTCCGCGAGCAGGACCACCTTTCCGCGGGCCGTGCCGAGGGTCGGCCAGCCGTAGAAGTGGAACAGGCCGCGGTACCCCAGGTCGTCCAGGTAGTGGTTGACCCGCCGCTGGAACTCCGTGTCGTCCAGGGCCTGGCCGCCCTCGCGCTCGTTCCTGAGGCGCATCAGGACGGTCTCGCCCGGGTGCGCGGCCAGGAAGGAGCGGCACTGGTCGAGCACGTCCTGGAGCCGGAGGTGCTGGTAGTTGTCGGCGTGGTAGATCCCGAGTTCGTCGGGCGCCCCCTCCAGGCCGTTGCAGCGGATGTCGAGGAAGCGGACGCCCTCCTGCAACTGCTGCGGGAGGCCCCAGTTCTGGGTGTGCGACCACTCGGTGCCGTACCAGGGGTTCTGGCAGCAGGAGTCGTGGGTGCCGGGGACGGTGAGGTCGAGCAGCGACAGGCTCCCGTTCAGCCGGCTCATCCAGCTGTCCGTCGGCAGCCCGCCCGGGGTGGTGGAGGAGGTCGCGGCCCACGCGGTGGCGGAGGAGGCCGGCCCGAACAGGCTCCCGACGGCGGCCGCTCCACCCGCTCCGGCTCCCCACCTGAGAAGGTCACGACGTGCGATGCCCATGGCCCGGCTCCCTCCACACCGCGCACGGCCGCGCGGACTCGCCCTGACACTGGTCCAACGCGGCCGTCCCGTCAACGGGTTCAGCGCGGGCCCGTTCCCCGCTCGTCCGGGCCGACCACCAGCCACCGGGCGGGCAGCTCGATCCGGTCGCCCTCCGGGGTGAACTCGGTGAGGGACAGCGGCATCTCGCCGGAGGCGAGGACGGTGAGGCCGGCCGAGCGGAAGAGTTCCTCGAAGGCCGCGCCGGCGACCTGGGCGGGGGCGAGGCCGTGCTCGAAGACCGGGCGCAGCTTCGGGGGCGGCCCGGACGGCGCCTGCGCCAGCTCCTTGAGGACGTCCTTGGCCGACTCGGTCGGCTCGACGACGAGGCCCCGGCCCCGCTCCCCGACCAGGGTGGCGACGGCCTCGGCGACCGGGTGGCGGTCGGCCGGTTCGCTCTGGTGGATCAGGCCGCGCACGTACACGTTGGCGTCGCCGAGGCGCTCGCGCAGGGCCCGGACGGCGGCCGGGTCGGTGGCGTCCAGCTGGGCGAACTCGGCCTGCCGAGAGGGGTCCTGACGTCGGGCGAGCCCGACGGCGGCCTCGGAGAGGTCGACCCCGAGGACGCGGCCGAAGCGCTGGGCGAGGAAACGGGTCTGGGTTCCGTTGCCGCAGCCCAGGTCGACGAAGGGCAACCGGGGGTCGCTCAGGTGCGGGCCGAGGAGGGTCAGATGGCGCTCCGCGGTCAGGGCCGGTTCGGCGTCCCAGATCACCGCGCCCGGCGCGTCGGGCGCATCGCGCCAGAAGCCCTCCCAGGCGTCGCGGTACCGACTCGTCACGCTCATGGCGGGGCCTCCGTCCGTTCACGGCACGACTCCGTCACGCACCGTGTCGGGTCCGTGTCTACCGGTAGCGGGTCCGGGGGGCAAGGAACCGGGCCCGCCGGGGCGGGAGGCGGAGCGGGGTGCGCCCATCGCCCCCAGTACCGGGCTGTCCAGCGGGCTGGATGCGAGGCGCTCCAGCACCAGCGCGAACGCGGCGCGCAGCCCGTGGCCCCGGCGGCGTGAGCCGGGGGCGACGGAGTGGAACGCGGTGACGACGGACATGCGGCTCACCTCCGGAGGGACCTGCGGACCTGCAGGTGGATTCCCCAGCCTGCACCGCTTCGCTCACGTCCGGTGCCGGATTGACGGGCTGCTGACGCGCTGCTGACAGGCTCCTGACGGCCGGTGGGCAGCGGACCCGTGGCTCGGGCACGGTGGTCCTCGGACCGGTGGGCTCGGGCAGGGTGGACCTCGGACCGGTGGGCTTCAGACCCGGTGCGCGGCGACGTAGCGGGCCGGATCCTGACGGAACTCGCCGTGCCAGCGCCGGAGGCACTGCTCGGCGAAGGTGCGGCCGGTGGCGACGATCTCGTCCAGCGGGTCCAGGTAGCCGGGAACGTGGGGCGGTTCCAGACCCGCCGCGACGCGCGCCTCCAGGCCGGCCCGGGCGACGCGGAGCAGTTCGGCGGCCAGCGGACGGACGGGATCGCCACCCAGCCGGGTGTCGAGGCCGCGGACGGGCAGTTCGGCGAGTGCGGCCCGGTGCTGCGCCACGGTGTGGTGGCCGAGCAGTTTCCAGGCGGCGGCGCGGGATTCGGGGTGGTAGGTGAGGCCGGTCCACAGGGCGGGGACCGCGGCGATGGACGGGTACGGCGGGCCGTCCGAGCCGCGCAGTTCCAGGGTGTTGCGGACCCGGACGTGGGTCCAGAGCTGGTTGAGGTGGGCGGCCCAGTGGGCGGGCGTGGGGCGGGACCCGTCGTCGTAGCCGTGCCGGAGGAGGTCGGCGAAGGGGCGGTCGGGCGCCGGGTGGTAGCGGCCGTCCGGGGTGCGGTAGTGGATCAGCGGGATGCCGAGGGCCCAGTCGATCACGTCGTCCACGCCGACGTCCGGACGCAGGGCGGGCGGGAGCACGCCGGTCCGGCGCGGGTCCATCCGCAGCCAGGCCCAGCTGCGGTGGGACAGCAGGCCACCCGGACGCCCCTCCTGGATGGGGGAGTTGACGAGCAGGGCGGCCACCACCGGCGCGGCGGCCATCTGGGTCCGCAGTTTCTCGGTGAAGTCCCCGGGCGAGAGGTAGTCCAGGGTGACCTGGGTGGACAGGGACAGCGCCATGATGTACCGCGCCCGGTCGCCCGCCACGCCCAGTGCGGCGAAGTAGTCCCGCATGATGGCGCCCCTGGTCATCGGCACCCACTGCACGTCGGCCAGCCGGTCGAAAGGGACGTTGCCGCCGGGCACCAGGGCGAGGCCGAACCGGTCCACCAGGTCGGCGAGTTGCTCCAGTGCGGTGCGCAGGTCGTGCACCGCCTCGGCCACGCTCGGGACGGGTACCGAGGAGTATTCGAGCTGGCCGCCGTGCTCCAGGGTGATCTGGCTGCCGTCCGGCCGCAGCACGCCGGTCAGCCGGCCGGCGTCCTCCTGGCGTTCGCCGCCCCAGCGGGCCAGTACCGCTTCCAGCACGGCCAGCACGCCGCGCTCCCCGGAGTAGCGGGCGGCCAGCCCGGTGGCGGGGTCGAGCAGGCCGCACTCGACCTCGACGCCGACCTGCTCGCTGCGGCCGGGTCGGAACGGGACGCGCAGGTCGTCCCGGGTGAGCTCCCGGTCGGTCACGCGGTGCCCACCCGGGTGGCGATCCGGGGGTGGCCGGCCCGGTCGAGCACGGCGCCCACCGCGTCGAGGGCGGAGCGCGCCGCGCCCTGGCACCACGCGTGGGCGCCGGACAGGTGCTCGCCGGCGAAGAAGATCCGTGGATCCTCGGCCGGGTGCGGTGAGCCGAGCACCGCCAGGTAGCGGGTGTGCTCGCCGGGCGTCAGGTGGGCGAAGGCGCCGCCGCCCATGCCGGTCTGCACGTCCCAGTCGCAGTGCAGGATGTCGTCCACGTCGGCGGAGATGCCGGGGTGGAGCCGTTCCAGGCAGTCCAGCACCAGGGCGTCGCGGTCCGCAGGCGGCAGCGCGGCGAAGCGTCGGGCGTTCGCGCCCCACTGGTAGGCGCCGAGCAGGGCGGTCGGCTCGGCCGAGCGCAGTGGATCGCGGGCGGCCCAGCGGTGGTCGGCGCTGCCGTTGACGCCGTCCGTGACCGGCATCGCGTTGTCCGACGGGTACCAGCACTGCTGGATCGGCAGGTCGGTGAAGCTCCCGCCGCCGTGGATGCCGTCCTCCAACTCCCAGCGGCGGCGGGTGAGGTGGAGGACGGTCTTGCTGCTGCTGGCGTAGCTGATGCCGCGCACGGCGTGCCGCTGGGCGTGAGGCAGCCCGGGGCTCACGGCGATCTGGTCGAGCGCGGGGGCCGGGACGCAGCACACCACGTAGTCCGCGCGGTCCTCCAGCGGGGCCCCGAGCCGCTTGCCGTGGATCCGGACGCCGTCCGTGGTGAGCGCCAGTTCGTCGATCCGGCTGGACAGCCGGAGGGTGTCGGGGCGCAGGGCCCGGACGAAGGCGTGGATCAGCGCCTCCAGCCCGTTCACCAGCTCGACCTGCCCTTCGTGGAACAGGCCGAAGTAGTCGACCAGGACCTCCAGCAGGGAGGACTGCTCGTAGTGGGCGAGCCCGCTGGCGTGGCCGATGAGGTCCCAGGCGTCCTGCGACAGGTGCTCGTGGACGAACTGCCACAGGGACACCGAGGCCGCCCGTTCCAGCGCCGGGTCGTCCCAGTGGCCGGCCAGGGTGTTCTCCTGCTGCTCGACGGTGAGGGCGCGCCACACCGGGCCGAGGAGGCGGTCCAGCACCGGTGTCGGGGCCTGCCGCTCGTCCGGGCGCAGCGCGTACGCGGGGTAGAGCGCGGCGACGTCGCGCACCCGCACCCGGCGGCCGCGCAGGTGGTAGTAGGCGCGCGGGTTGGCGTTGACGAAGGGGCGGGTCTCCAGGCGGAACCGGGAGACGTAGTGCAGCACGCAGTGGTGGTTGCCGGGGATGCGCATGGCGCCGAGGTCGATGTGGGTGCCGTCCCAGAAGCGGTGGGTGCGTACCCGTCCGCCCGGGCGGTTGGACCGCTCGTAGACCGCGACGTCGAAGCCGCGCCGCTCCAGCTCGTACGCGCAGACCAGGCCGGCGACCCCCGCCCCGATGACGGCCACCCGTCCGCGGGCGCCGCCCACCGGGTTCAGCAGGGAACGCGGAAACGCAAAGCTCGTATCGAACATCGACACCGCACCCCTCTGACGACCGGACTTCCGCCTCAGCCTGGTCCAGGCCTGGTTCGTGTGCCACTCGGCAGCGCCGACGCGGGTGACGGGGCGACCCGGGCTTCTCAGGGCCAATGTTGCTACCCAGGACGGGCGGGCCGGAGCCGTGCGCGGCCCCCACCCGGCGACACCCAGCACCACCCGTACCGGACCAGATGGCACGGACGAGGAAGCGGGGCCCGTCCGGGCCCGCACCGCATGCGACCGGCCGGTCGGGGGAAGACGCTCCCGGCCGGCCGTCGCCGTTCTCATGAGGGACGGGCACAATGCGGTCCGGCCCCGGCGGGCGGCGGACGGAACGATCGCCTCCGTCGCGGTGATCGGCGCTTCGGCCGTACCCGTTCCGACGGGTGACGGCCGTTGGGCTGCGGCTGAACCCCGCTCGACGGGAGCCACGTAGAGCGGGACGGAAAGGGACGGGGGAGGACCAAGGGATGGATGCGGACGGCCCGGAGGTGCGCGCGTACATCGCTGCGCTGGTGCGGATGGGCGCCCCGGAGGTGCCGGGGGCGCCGGGGCCGCCCGCACTGGCCGTGCCGGCGGGCACCGCGGCCGGGGTGACGGCCGTCGCCCGGCGGCTGGCGCTGAGCGCGCTGCCGGACCGGCAGCGGCGTGCGGAGCCGACGCCGGGGCTGCTCTCCGTGGCCAGGAAGCTGGTGGTGGACGTGCACCCCTCCGCACCCGGGTGGACGGTGGCCGAGCGGGAACGGCTCGCGGGCTGGGTCGCGGTGCTGATCGAGCACCGGGGCGAGGACGGCGTCCAGGAACTGCTGCGGCAGCTGGCCCGGGAGCCCGACGGGGGCTGAGCGGCGGCACCCGGGGGCGGGCCCGATGCCCGCAGGTCGGGGCGTTGGCGGATCGTTGGCCGGTCCTTGGCGGCGCCCGGCAGGCTGGTCCCGACCGCCACGGGGGAGGTACGGCGGAAGCCCTGCCATGTGCCCTTGCCCGACCTGAGAGGTAGCGCGTGTCGAAGCCGTCCGTCGCCCGTCCCGCACCCGTCGCCCAGCCGCCCGCGGACCCCCCGGCCGCCACCGCGGCGACCCCCGAGCCGGCCCCGGCCCGGCCGACCCTTGACCCCGACACCCTGGCCGAGATCCACCGGCTGCACGGGGGCTACCTGCTGCGCGCCCTGATGCGCACCACCGGCGGTGACCGCGGCAAGGCCGAGGACATCCTCCAGGAGACCCTGCTGCGCGCCTGGCAGCACCCGGAGGCCCTGGCCGCCGGCCCCGAGCAGGCCCGCCCCTGGCTGTTCACCGTCGCCCGGCGGATAGCCATCGACCACTACCGGATGGCCGCCGCCCGCGCCAAGGAGGTGATCGGCGAGGCGGTCGAGGACCGCCCGCTCGCCGACGACCCGTACGAGCAGGTGGTGGTCGCCCGGGACATCGCGCTGGCGCTGCGGCGGGTGCAGAAGCACCACCGCGAGGTGCTGGTCGAACTGCATCTGAAGGACCGCTCGGTGGTGGAGGCCTCGGCCCGTCTGGGGGTGCCGCCGGGCACGGTCAAGTCCCGGAACTTCTACGCGGTACGGGCTCTGCGGCCGGTCCTGGCGGCGGAGCACGGGTACGCCCCGGTCACCGGTTGAGCGCGCGCCGGGGGAGCCGCCTCATGGGGAGCGCAGGCTGAGCGAGGATTCCAGGCCCGCGGTGAACTCGCTGCGGTAGCCCGCCAGCCGGTCGTGCCGGCGGAAGCGCTCCAGCGCCGAGGCCAGCCGCGCCCCCACCTGCGGCGCGCGGCCCCGGGCCACCAGGTGGGCCGCGTAGGACTGCTCGGTGACGGCGTGCAGGTAGAGCAGGCCCGCCTCCTCACAGGCGGCCAGCAGCCGGTGCCAGGCGAGGTCGGCCGCCTCGTCCCGGACGGTCGGCGGCAGCGCCTGGGCCTCGGTCAGCAGCGACCACAGGTGCACCTGGGTGACCGGACGAGGCGGCAGCAGCTCCCGGGCCTCCCGGGAGCGGTGCTGGGCGCCCGTCGGATCACCGGTCGCCAGACTCACCCAGCCCTGGTGCACCAGGGCGTCGACCTGCCGTCGGCGGTTGCCGGACGCCACGGCCAGCGCCACCGCCTCGGCCGCCAGCCGCCGTGCCTCGGCGGGCTCCCCGAGCATCGCGGTGACCAGGCCCAGGGTGGCCAGGGACCGGACCCGCGCCGAGTCGGCGGCGGGCCCCTCGGCGGACTCGGCGGCGGCCACCCCCTTCCGGGCGGCCTCCGCCGACTCGTGACGGCGCTCCAGGGCGACCAGCGCCTGGGCCCGGCAGTTGTGCAGGAAGGCCTCCGCGACCGGGTCGGCGCAGCGCTCGGCGGCTGCCAGGCCGACGTCGGCACGGGCCAGCCAGTCGGTGAAGCGGCTGGCGCCGTAGTAGAGCGAGCCGGTGGTCAGGGCGAGCCGCCAGGCCCGGTCGGGGTGGCTGACGGCGGCTGCGTCGATCAGCGCCCGGACGGCGGGCTCCTCGGCGCGGAACCAGTCCAGCGCGGTGCGGATGTCCACGACGGGCGGCAGCGGCCGAGGCGGCCGGGCGGGGCCGCCGGTCCGCCGGCCCGCGTCCTGCCGGCCGGGGTTCTCCTGGCCCGCGTCCTCCTGGCCGGGGTTCTCCTGGCCGGGGTCGAGGTAGCTGCCGCAGCGCTGGAGGGCGGCCTGGTAGTGGTCCAGCAGACGCAGGAGGGCGTGCTCCCGGTGCTGTCCGGACGCTGCGGGCCACTCGGCGAGCAGATCGACGCTGAACAGCCTGACCAGGTCGGAGCGGTGGTAGCGGCCGGGGGCGGCGCCGGTGAGCAGGTGGTGGGCGGCCAGCTCGCCGAGCGCCCGGTGGGCGGTCGCGGTGTCGGTGCCGAGCAGCGCGGCGGCGGCGTGGCTGTCCGCCTCGTGACCGGGGTGGAGCGCGAGCAGGGCGAGGAGTTCGGCCGCCGGTTCGGATAGTTGATGAACCGTCAGGCGCAGTTGCTGCCGCAGTCCGGTGTGCGCGTCCAGCTCCAGGGCGGCCAGCCTGGTCCGCTCGTCGGCGAGTTCGGCGGCCAGCTCCCCGATCGTCCAGCTCGGGTGGGCGGTCAGCCGCGCGGCGGCGATCCGCAGGGCGAGCGGCAACCGCTCGCAGAGGCGGACGAGTTCGGTGCCCGCCTCCGGCTCGGCGCGCAGGCGTTCAGGGGTCAGCAGGTGCTCCAGCAGGCCGAGGGCGTCGTCCTCGGGCAGCGCGGTCAGCCGCAGCAGGGCCGCGTCCTCGGTGGCGACCAGCTTCTCCAGCGGGCCGCGCGCGGTGATCACGGCGGCGCAGCCCGGCCCCTCCGGCAGCAGATCGGTGAGCTGGTCGGCGTCGGCGGCGTCGTCCAGGACCACCAGCAGGCGGCGGCCCTTGGTGTGCTCCCGGTAGAGCGCGGCGCGGTCGGCCGGGTCGGCGGGGACGGCGTCGTCCGGGACGCCCAGGGCGCGCAGGAAGCGGCCGAGGACGGCCCCGGGCTCGGCGGGCCCGGCCGGGTTCAGGCCGCGCAGGTCCGCGTACAGCCGGCCGTCCGGGAAGCGGTCGGCGGCCCGGTGGGCCCAGGCCGTGACCAGGGCGCTCTTGCCGATCCCGGCCGGGCCGACCACCAGGGCGGGCCCGTCGGTGGCCCGGTCGGGGGCGCAGGCGCGGTCCAGCCACTGGGTCTCGGCGGTGCGGCCGATCAGTTCCACGCGCTGGCGGGGGAGTTGCTGAGGGGGTTGATGGCGCGGCCGGGCGACCGGGGGAGCGGCGGGGGTGCCGGCGGTGCGGACGGCACCGGGGACGGCGGAGGCCGCCTCCGGGCGGTCGTCCGCCAGCACCTCGGCGAACGCGGCCCGCAGCGCCGGGCCGGGGCGGATGCCGAGCTCACGGTCCAGCCGCAGCCGCGCCCGGTGGTAGGCGTTCAGCGCGTCCGCGGGCCGTCCGGCCTGGTGCAGGCAGCGCATCAGCAGCGCCACCAGCTCCTCGCGCAGCCCGTCCCGCCGGACGCTCTGCTCCAGCACCGCCACCGCCGCCGCACCCGTGCCCTGGCGCAGCCGCAGCCCGGCCCAGCGGAGGAGCGCGGCGGTGGAGGACTGCTTCAGGTGCTCGACGGTGGCGGCCCTCAACGGGGTGTCCGGCAGGTCGGCCAGGGCCTCGCCGCGCCACAACTGCAGCGCCTCCTCCAGCAGGGCGATCGCCTCGTCGCCTTCACCGCGGTCGGCGCGCTCGCCCGCCCGCTCGGCGAGCGCCGTGAACCGCAGCGCGTCCACCTCCTCGGCCGGCCCGCTCAGCAGGTAGCCGCCGGGACGGGTGTGCAGCTCGAACGGGGAGTCGGCGAGCACCTTGCGCAGTCCCGCGACGTGCCCCTGCACCGCCGCGCGGGCGCTGGCCGGGGGCCGCTCGCCCCACAGCAGTTCGCAGAAGTCGTCCACGGTGACGACCTGGCCCAGCCGCAGCGCCGGCAACGCCAGAACAGCCCGCCGCTGAGGCCCCGCCAGCGTGGCGAGCCCGCCCGCCGAGACCTCCAGCTCCACCGGCCCGAGCAGCCGAACCCGCACCCGTACCCCCACCTCACCGCACCCGAGACCGGACGGCGGCCGCCGGGGTGGAGCAGTGTAGTGCGCACAGGTGTCCGGTCCGCACTCGAACGCTCGCAGCCGACGGGGCCGCCACGGGTAGAGAGCCCCGGGGAGTGGCAGATGGTTGCCTCCCGGAACCGAGTCGTCCCGCCGGTCCCGAGCGCGGCAGCCCCGAAGGGCGGCGGCGGAACCGGTCACGGGGCGGACTGCGGGGACGAGGTCCGGCAGGGGGGTGCGGGAGGGGTGCGGCGGGCCGGTAGCGTGCGGGCATGGACGAGACTCTCGGGAGACACGTGAACGCCCGGTTCGAGCGGCTGGCCCAGCGGGTCCGCGACGAACTCGCCGCCGCCGGACTGCCGGTGGTGGCCCCGGGCCTGGACGACGAGCTGGCCGTCGGTGCGGCGGTGCGGGTCAGCAGCTGGAGCCAGCACTTCGGGGAGGACCCGGAGGTGCTGGTGAGCTGGCACACGAGCCCCCGGCTGCGGAGCAAGGCGGCGGCGGACCTGCGGCAGTACGGGGAGCCGACACCGGCCGTCGTCCTGGGGGGTGAGGTCCACCGGGCGATGTCCGCCGCGGTGGTCGCCATCCTGACGGCGGCCGGCTTCACCGTCCGGGGCTCGGGGAACGACTACGCGCCGTTCGACGTGCTGGTCGTGGCGGGGCCGGACTTCAGGACGCCACCGGTCTGGTCCGGGTCGGCGCAGGGCCCGCACCGCACGGAGGGCGAGCCCGCGAAGTGAACCGGCCCGGTCCGCCGGTCCGGCGTACTGTCCCACGACGGGAGGGAAGGGGAGCATGGACATCGAGCTGCTCGGGCCGATGGTGGTCCGGCGGGAGGACGGCGCGGTGGCCACGCCCTCGGCGCCCAAACGGCGCGCGCTGCTGGGGGCTTTGGCGGCACGGCTGAACCAGCCGGTGGGCGCCGAGGAACTGATCGAGCTGGTCTGGGACGGCGCCGCGCCGCCGACCGCGCGGGCGGCGCTGCAGGGCCATGTCGCGGCGCTGCGGCAGCAGTTGGACGATCCCCGGCTGGTGCTGGGCACCCGGGGCGGCGGGTACGTCCTGGAGGGCGACGCGGACCGGGTGGACCTGGTGCGCTTCAGGACGCTCTGCGGCCGGGCAGGCCTGCTGCCGCCCGACGCGGCGGACCGGCCGGGGGCGGACGGCCCGGCCGTTCCGCTGCTGCGCGAGGCCCTCGACCTGTGGCGCGGCCCGGCGCTCGCCGACTGCGGGTCCGCCCTGCTGCGCGAGCGCACCCTCCCGTACCTGACCGACCTGCGACTGCGCGCCCTGGACCGGCTGGCGCAGGGCCTGGTGCTGGCCGGTCGCGGCGGCGAGCTGGTGGCCGAGCTGACCGAGGCCGCGGACGCGCACCCGAGCCGGCAGCCGCTGGCCGCCCGGCTGGTCGAGTGCCTGGAGCAGGCCGGGCGCGGGCTGGAGGCCCGGGAACGGTACGCGCAGGCGGTGGCCCGGCTCTCCGGCCCGCCGGGGCCGGAACTGCGACAGGCGGGCGAGCAGTTGGCGCGGCACACTCCGCCGGACCGCCGCTTCGTCGGCCGCACCGCCGAACTCGCCCGGCTGCACGAGGCGTTGGCCGTCGCCGCCCGGACCGCCCGGCCGATCCTGGTCACCGGCCCGGCGGGAGTGGGCAAGACCGGCCTGGTCCAGCACTGGGCGGCGCAGCGCTTCCCCGAGAGCGTCCTGCACGCGGACCTGCGCGGCTCCGACCCGGCCGGCCCGCGCCGGCCCGCCGACGTCCTGGCGGGCTTCCTCACCGACCTCGGCGTCGCGCCGGAGGCCGTCCCCGCCGGGCTGGAGGAGCGGGCGGCCCGCTACCGCGGCCTCCTCGCCGACCGCCGGATCCTGATCCTGCTGGACGACGCCGCCTCGTACCGGCAGCTCGCCCCGCTGCTGCCCGACCGGCCCGCCGCGACCAGCACCGCGCTGGGGCCGGTCGCCGTCGTCACCAGCCGGGACCGGCTGCGCGAACTCCTGCTCCACGAGGACGCCCTGGTGCTCCCGCTCGGCCCGCTGGACGCCGAGGACGCCCGGGACCTGCTCGCCCGCGGGCTCGGCCCGGACCGCCCGGCCGACGACCCGGAGACGGCCGCCGAGCTGGCCGACCTCGCCGAGCGCTGCGACCGGCTGCCGCTCGCCCTGCGCCTGGCCGCCGCCCGGCTGGCCGCTCGCCCGGACTGGTCCCCGGGAGACCTCACCGCCGAACTCGCCGACGAGCAGACCGGCCTCGCCGCCCTGGCGGGGCCCGGCGCCGCGCGCGGCCCGATCGGCGTCGGCGCCGCCCTGGACCGCACCTACCGGACCCTGCCGCCCGCCGCCGCCCGGCTGTTCACCCTGCTCGGGCTGTATCCCGGCGCGGAGATCGACACCGACACCGCCGCCGCGCTGGCCGACCTGCGACCGGCCGCGGCCCGCGCCCTGCTGACCACGCTCGACGCCGTCCACCTGCTGGCCGAGACCACCCCGGGCCGCTACGCCCGGCGCGAACTGGTCCGCCGCTACGCCGCCGGACAGGCCGCCGCACTGGACTGCGAGGAGCGCTTCGGCGCCCTCGACCGGCTGATCGCCCACTACCTGGAGCTCACCGCCCCGTGGGCGGGCGAGGGCGGCGAGGTGGCCGAGGCCGGGAGACCCCCGGCGGCCTGGTTCCGCCGGGAGGAGAGCGCCCTGCGCGCCGTGGTGCTCCGTGCCGAGCAGTACGGGCGCACCGGCGCCTCCTGGCAACTCGCCCACCGGATCAGTCTGTTGTACGAGCGTTCGGAGGAGCGGCCGGGCGGCCCCGGCGGCCGGGACCGGGCCAACTGGCGGACCGTCGCCGAGATCGGGTTGCGCGCCGCGCACGCCGACCGGGACGACGCCGCCCTCGCCCGGCTGGGCACCGACCTCGCCGTCCTGCACGTCCGCCGGGCGGCCCACCGCACCGCCCTGGAACACCTGGACACGGCGGTCGCGGCCGCCGACCGGGCCGGGGGAGCGGTGCTGCGCCACCACTGCCGGAGCCGAGTGGCCGCCGCACTGGTGCGGGCCGGTCAGTACGACCGGGCGGTGCCGCTGCTCACCGACCTGGTGGCCGCCGCCCGGACCCCGGCCGCCGAGCACCTGCTGGTGCGCGCCCTCACCGAGCTCGCCGACGCCCTGGTGCAGGTCGGCGCCCCGGACCGGGCGCTCGCCCACGCGGACGAGGCGGTCCGCACGGCCACGGCCCGCACCGACAGGGCCCGTACGGACACTGCCCGCGCCGACCGGGCCCGTACGGACACTGCCCGCGCCGACCGGGCCCGTACGGACACTGCCCGCGCCGACCGGACCGGCGCCGGCGGGACCAGCCCCGGCAGGACCGGTACGGCCACCGCCCGTACGTCCACCGCCCCCACCGCCGGTGGCCGCCCGGACGGGGCCGAGGTGGTGCTCGCCACCCAGAGCCGGGCCCGCGCCCTGCACGCCCTCGGCCGCCGGGAGGCCGCGCTGTCCTCGGCCCGGCTCGCCGTCGCGCTCGGCCGCACCGTCGGCGACACCGCCGTGGAAGCGCGCTCGCACGGGCTGCTCGCCGACCTGCTCTTCGAGCTGGGCCGCAGCGCGGAGGGGGCGGAGGCCAGACAGCAGGAACAGGCGCTGACGGCGGCGGTGCACTGACGGCGAGCACCGCACACCGGTGCACAACTGCCTTCCGCGCCGGCGGAACAGGCGGAACTACCGGCGGTTCCGGCGGGCGGAACCACTCGCCGTTCCGCCCGCGTCCCCGGCATCCCCGCAGGCGGAGGGCGGGTGTGCGGGTCACTTCCGCCGAGGCATACTTCTGCCTGAGGGGAACTGCCCGGCACGGTGACCGGCAGAACTGCGGAAGTACCGAACCAGGGGCGGGGGCATGACGGTGGCGAACGGAACCGGGGAATTCGGCCACCTGCTGGCCGGGCACCGGATGGCGGCGGGCCTTACCCAGGAGGACCTGGCCGCCGGCGCGGGCGTCAGCCTGCGGGCCCTCGGGGACATGGAACGCGGCCGCACCCGGGGGCCGCAGCGGCGCACCGTCCGGGCCCTGGCCGCCGCCCTGGGCCTGGACGGCGCACAGACCGCCGCGCTGGAGGGGGCCGCACAGTCCGGCCGGCCCCGGGGCGTGCGGCAGGTGCCGCCGCAGGGGCGGTCCGCCCGGCCCGCCGTACCGTCCGCGGCCCCGGCCGTGCCCGGGGCGGAACCGCCGGCGCCCGCACCGGCAGCGCCGCCCGCGCCGGACGCCGCCGCGGAGCCCGCGCCCCCCGGCGCGCTCGCCCTGCCGCGCGACCTGGCCGACTTCACCGCCCGGGAGCAGGCCCTCGCGGAACTCGCCGCCCTCACCGCCGGCGAGCACCCCGCCCACCCCCGGGTGGTGCTGATCAGCGGTCAGCCCGGCCTCGGCAAGACCGCCTTCGCCCTGCACGCCGCCCACACGCTGGCCCCGGCCTTCCCGGACGGTCAGCTCTCGCTCGACCTCGGCGGCATGGCCGCCACCCCGCTGTCCGCCCGTGAGGCGCTCGGCCAGGTGCTGCGTGCTCTCGGCGTGGCGGACGGCGCGGTGCCCGCCGGGACGGAGGAGCGGGCCGGCCTGTTCCGCGCCCTGGTCCGCGACCGCCGGCTGGTCCTGGTGCTGGACAACGCCGCCGACGAGGCCCAGGTGCGCCCGCTGCTGCCCGGCTCCGGGCCGGCCGTGACCATCGTGACCAGCCGTCACGCCCTGCCCGGTCTGGAGGCGGTGCACCGGCTGCGGCTGGACGTGCTCTCGCCGACCGAGGCGTCCGCACTGCTGGCCCGGATCGCCGGGCCCGAACGGGTCGAGGCCGCCCCGGACGCGGCCGCCGAGCTGGCCCGGCTCTGCGGCTACCTGCCGCTCGCGCTGCGGATCGCCGGGCAGCGGCTGGTCGCCCGCCCGCAGCAGCCGGTGGCCCAGCTGGCCCGCCAGCTCGCCGCCGAGGAGACCCGCCTCGACCTGCTGGAGACCGGGGACCTCGCCGTCCGCCCGGCCTTCGAGCTCTCCTACCGCCGACTGCCCGCCGAATCCCGTCTGGTGCTGCGCCGCTGCGCGCTGACCGCGGGGGCGGACTTCACCGCGGCCGTGCTGGCCCGCTACGCCGGGCTGCCGGCCGCGCGCACCGAACTCGTGCTGGAGCAACTGGTCGACGCCGGCCTGGTGCAGCCGGCCGCCCCGGAGCGCTACCGGCTGCACGACCTGGTGCGGCTGTACGCGGGCGAGCGGCTGGCCGCCGACGAGACGGCCGAGGCCGTCGCCGAGGCCCGCACCCGGGCCGGGAGCTGGCTGCTGCGGGAGGCGGCTGCCCACGGCCTGCGGTTCGACCCGGACCACGCCGCGACCGACCACGCCGCGACCGACCACGCCGCGACCGACCACGCCGCGACCGACCACGCCGCGACCGACCACGCCGAGACCGGCCACGCCGAGACCGACGGCGTCTTGCCCGCCGGGGACGGTGCGGTCCCGCTCACCGAGGCCGCGCGCTGGCTGGAGGAGGAGCACCCGGAGTGGCTGGCCGCGCTGTACCGGGCGCAGCGGGAGGGCCGCCACCGGGAGGTGATCGACACCGCCGAGGCCATGCACTGGTTCTCCGACCGCCTGGTCAGCTGGGACCTCTGGGGCGAGGTGTTCCAGCTGTCGGTGGACGCGGCCCGCGCGAGCGGCGACCGGCAGGCCGAGGCGGTGCACGTGAACTACCTGGCCTGGACGTACGTCACCTGTCTGCACCGCTATCAGCGGGGCGTCGAACTCGCCGGTGAGGGGCTGGAGCTGGCCCGCGCCGTGGGCGACCACGAGCAGCAGGGCTGGGCGCTCACCTACCTCGGCACCGGGCTGCGCCGGCTCCAGCGCTACCAGGAGGCCGGCGAGAGCTACCAGCGGGCGGCGGACGCCTTCGCCGAGGTCGACAACCGGGCCGCGATGATCGGCCGGCTGGTCACCCTGCGCGGTGCCGCGACCTGCCTGCGCCACCTGGGCCGGGCCGAGGAGGCGCAGGACTCCCGCCGCCGGGCGCTGGCCCGCGCCCTGGAGCTGGTGGAGCGCTGGTCCTCGCCGCTGATGCACCTGATGGCCGCCATGACGGCGCACGAACTCGGCCAGGACCGGGCGGCGTTGAAGCGCTGGCCGGCCGCCGAGAAGGCCTACCGGCAGGCGCTGGTCCACTACGAGGCGATCGGGCGTCCGGACAGCATGACCAAGACGCTGACCGAACTCGGCACCGCGCTGATCGAGCAGGGCCGCGCCGACGAGGCCCGGGAGATCCTCACCGAGGCGCTCACCGATCTGAGCGCGGACGGCCGGCGCGGCCGGGGCCCCGTGTAGCGGGCCCCGGCCGCGCCGCCGAGGTTCGGCGGCGCCCGGGTTCAGATCCGGGTGTCCTCCACCACGGGCAGCCACCGGTCGCCCTGGTCGCCCTGGCCGTCCCGCGCGGACGGCGTGGTGGCCGTCCGCGGCGCGGCCGCCGGCTTCTTCCCGCAGAAGGCCGGTTCCAGCGCGTTCATCAGCCCCTGGGTGACGGAGCCGTTGTTGGAGGCGTTGGCGAAGACCACCACCGAGCGGTGCCCGTCCGGGGTGGTGAAGGACTGGGTCTGGTAGCCCTGGACGATGCCGCCGTGCCCGTACACGTCCCCGCAGGACAGCGAGATGCGGCGCAGTCCCAGCCCGTAGGAGATCTTGGCGGTCGGGGTGGGCAGTGCGGCCTCCATCTGGCGCAGCGAGTCGTCCGAGACCAGTCCTCCGGAGCTGCCGGCCATCAGGGCGGTGAGGAAGGTGTCCAGGTCCTCGGCCGTGGAGATGACCGCCCCGGCGCTCCACACCCAGGAGCCGGTCTGTTCGGTGGAGTCCAGCAGCGGCTTGCTGCGGTCGTCGTTGGTGAGGTAGCCGGTGACGTGGGCGCCCTGGATCTGCTGGTCGGGGACGACGAAGGAGGTCTTCGTGAGACCGAGCGGCTCGATGATCCGATCGCGCAGCACGTCCGCGTACGGGCGGCCGGTGAGGTGCTCGACGGCGAGGCCCATCAGTACGAAGTCGGTGTTGGAGTAGGAGTAGCGGCTGCCCGGCGCGTACTGCTGGCCGTGCTTGACGGACATCGCGACCAGGTCGGCCGGGGCGTACACCCCGGTGCGGATGCGGGCCTCGAAGGCGGAGGTGGTCTCCTCGCCGGGCTGCTCCAGCAGGTCGGCGGTGTGGTCGTAGATGCCGGCCCGGTGCTCCATCACCTGACGGCCGGTCATGGTCCAGCCGTCCGGGAGGGTGCCGGCCGGGAGATAGTCGCGCAGCGGCCTGTCGAGGTCGATCCGGCCCTCCTGCGCCAGCTGCATCACGAGAACGGCGGCGAACATCTTGCTGTTGCTGCCGACCCGGAACCTCCACGCGGAGTTCATCGGGGTCCCGTCCAGATTCGCCCTTCCGACGGTCAGCGAGCGGGTCCGCTCGTCGTCGCCGTGGTCGCGGATCACCGCGAAGGCGCCCGGGGCGCCCGCGCCCGTGGTGGCCTGGAGTGCGCTCAGCACCCCGGCGGTGTCGGGAGTCGGCAGAGTCGCACCGTCCCGGCCGGCGGCCAGGGCGGGGGCGGTTCCGGACGCCGCCAGGACGGCAGCGGCGGCGGCCACCGCGAGGGGACGCAGAAGGCTGGTCTTCGCCATGTTCCTCGGCTCTCTCGTGGGCTGACGCGGTGTCGGATCGCGTCGATCGGTGATCACTATCACCGGTCCGGGCGCCTGGTCGCAATGTGAACCGGATTGACCGCTTCGTCCGTTCTCGGGCGTGTCCGCCGGGCGCACCGTCCGTTTTCCGGGCCGGGGGCAAGGTTTTACCTCCCGTGGTCTACCCGCGTTGACCGCGCCGCCCCCATGCTGTTCGGGCGCTCGCTCCGCCGTCCGGTGCCGCCCGCACCGGACCTCTCCCCGGCGACATCCCCCTCACCGACCACGGAGTCCCCATGCCCCTGGCCACCCTCGCGCGCCGTGCCGGCGCCCTGCTGCTCGCCGGTGCCGGCCTGATATCCGCCACCGGCACCGCCCACGCGACCGGCACCTACACCGCCGTGGTGTTCCCCGACCAGAGCCACACGGTGGTCTACGACCTGATCAACTCGGCCACCAGGACCGTCGACGTCACCATGTACGAGCTGCGCGACACCACGGCGGTCAACGACCTGATCGCCCGCCAGCGGGCCGGCGTCAGGGTGCGGGTCGTCCTGGACGGCCGGCACACCTCGGTCAACGGCTCCGCCTACAACGCGCTGAAGGCGGCGGGCGTCGGCGTGACGTACTCCTCCTCGGCGTTCGTCTACACCCACCAGAAGACCGTCACCGTGGACGGCGCGACGTCCCTGATCCTGACCGGGAACCTGGACGCCACCTACTACTCCAGCAGCCGCGACTACGGTGTCATCGACACCGACGCCAACGACGTCAACGCGATCGAGCAGGTCTTCGCCGCCGACTACGCCAAGACCTCGATCACCCCCTCCGACGGCGACAACCTGGTCTGGTCGCCCACCGACTCGCAGGACCGGCTGCTGGCGCTGATCAACGGCGCGCAGACCTCCCTGGACGTCGAGGAGCTGGAGTTCGGCGACCAGGCCCTGGTCGACGCGGTCGCCGCGGCCGCCGACCGCGGCGTCACCGTGCGGGTGGTCGGCATGGACCCCGGCTCGTACGGCTCCTCATTCGACGAGGTCACCGCGGCCGGCGCCAAGGTGGTCACGTACTCCTCGACCACCGGTCTGTACGTCCACGCCAAGGCCATCGTCGCCGACCGCGGCACGTCCACCGCCAAGGTGTTCGCCGGCTCGGAGAACTTCTCCGACAACTCGCTGAACAACAACCGCGAGCTGGGCCTGATCGTCTCCGACTCCGGGGTGGTCAACACGATCGAGTCGACCTTCGCCACCGACTTCGCCAACGGCGCGCCCTACTAGGCCGTTCGGCGGATTCCGCCGGACGGGTCCCGGCCCGGTCGGCGGGAGCACGACAGTCCGTCACCCTCCCGTTCCCGGGCGGCCCGCGGGGCCGCCCGCCCACCCGAGGACCTGTCATGACCTCGTCCGCGAAGCCCGTGAACGACTCCCCCCGCCCCCGATCCCGCCGCACCGCGACCGCGCTCGGCTCGGCCGTCGCGCTGGTCGCCGCCTCCGCCGGGCTGTGGGCGGCCACCGCCACCAGCGCGCAGGCGGCCGGGCTGCCCACGCCCGACCACATCGTCGTCGTGGTGATGGAGAACCACGCCTACAGCCAGATCATCGGCAGCAGCAGCGCGCCGTACCTCAACAACACCCTGAAGGCGGGCGGCGCCAACCTCACCCAGTCCTTCGCCATCACCCACCCCAGCGAGCCGAACTACTACGCGCTGTTCTCCGGCTCCACCCAGGGCCGGGTAGACGACAGCTGCGTGACGGTCGGTGGCTTCCAGGCGCCGAACCTGGCCTCCGAGGTGCTCGCGGCGGGGAAGACCTGGGCCAGCTACAACGAGTCCCTGCCGGGCCAGGGCAGCACGGTCTGCAGCAGCGGCAACTACGCGCAGAAGCACAACCCCTGGTTCGGCTTCGGCAACGTGCCGCTGAGCAGCGCCAAGACCTTCGCGCAGTTCCCGACGGACTACACCGCCCTGCCCAACGTCTCCTTCGTGATCCCGAACCTGTGCAGCGACATGCACGACTGCTCGATCAGCACGGGTGACACCTGGATCAAGAACAACCTGGGCGCGTACGCCACCTGGGCGCAGAGCCACAACAGCCTGCTGGTCGTCACCTTCGACGAGGACAACAGCCTGTCCGGCAACCGCATCCCGACCCTGGTCTACGGCGCCCACGTCACCCCGGGCAGCAGCTCGGCCACCACCTACAACCACTACAACGTCCTGCGCACCCTGGAGGACCTCTCCGGGGCGAGCGGCCACGCGGGCAACGCGGCGACCGCGACGGACATCACCGGCATCTGGAACTGACCCCCCGACGGTCAGGAGCCGATGGGGGCCGGCGGCCGTTCGACGGCCGCCGGCTCCGCCGCTTCCGGCCCGGTGCCGAGCCGGCGCACCCCCGGCACCGCCGCGGTGGCCGTGCACACCAGGGTCACCAGGGCGGCCGCGGCCAGCAGCGGCACCCGGCTGCCCCAGGCGTCGGCGGCCAGCGGGGCCAGTACGTAGCCGAGCGGCGCGGCGGCCAGCGAGAGCAGCCAGTCGTACGAGGTGACCCGGGCCAGGACCTGCGGCGGGAACTCCTCCTGCACCACCGTCTCCCACACCGGGTTGAGGTACCCCAGCCCGGCCATCGCCACCCCGTACGCCGCCACCGTGACGGGCGCGGGCGCCGGAACGGCGAGCGCCAGCAGCGGCAGCCCGTACAGCGCCAGGGCCAGGTTGCCCACCAGCACCGGGCGCCGGGGGCGGAGCCGGCCGGCCGCCAGTGAGCCGAGCAGCAGGCCGGCGGCCCCGGCCTGGGTGACGGCCACCCAGATGCCGTCCCCGCCGAGGCGGGTGGCGGCGATCAGCGGGCCGAGGGTGAGCGCGACCGCGCTCGCGCCGTTCCACACCCCGTGGGCGACCAGACTCGTCCAGTACCAGTCCCGGGCGCGCACCTCGCGCCAGCCCTCGGCGAGGTCCCGGCGCAGCGGGCGCGCTCCGGCGGCCGTGAGCGGATCGCGGGCCGCGGGGGCGAGGCGGACGCGGGCGAGCAGGGCGGCGCTCAGCAGGAACGAGACGCCGTCCGCCACGAAGGCCCAGCCGGGTCCCGCGGTGTACACCAGGAGCCCCGCGAGCGCCGGGCCGCCGAGCCGGGCCGCGCTGGTGGCCGAGCCGAGCAGGGAGTTGGCGCGCAGGCGGTGCTCGGCCGGGACGGCGGCCCGGACCAGCGGCGAGGTGGTCGGCATGGCGAAGGCGGAGGCGAGGCCACCGGCCGCCGAGGCGATCGCGATGTGGGTCAGGTCCGGCCGGGCGCCGAGGAGTTCGAGTCCGACGAGCAGTTGGGTGGCGGCGCGCAGCAGATCGGTGGTGAGCGCCACCAGGCGCGGGTCGAGGCGGTCGCCAGCCACTCCGCCGAAGGGCAGCAGGAGCAGTCGCGGGACCATCGCGCAACCCAGGACGAGGGCGAGCGCGGCGGAGGAGCCGGTCGCGCGGGTGATGGCGATGGCGAGGGCGGCCGGGACGACGGCGTCGCCGAGGGTGGAGACCGTGCGGCCGAGGAAGAGCAGGCGGAAGTCACGCAGGCCCAAGGGGTGCCGGGGCGCCGGGCGTTCGAGCGCGGCTCCGCGGGATGCGGGCCGTTCGGAGGCGGGCCGTTCGGAGGCGGGTCGTCGGGAGGCGGGTCGTCGGGATGCGGGCCGTTCGGAGGGGGGTCGTCGGATCACCTGCGGAACTGTATTTCGGTGACGAAATTTTGGCAACGAATATTTCGGTGCCGATGTATCGCCTCTTTGTAGACTCCTCCCATGCCCGAGCACCGCCACCAGCAGCCGACCCCGCCCCGCGACTGGACGGACGGCCACCTCGACCGCTGGCTCCCGGTGCTCCCCGGACTCGACCCGGACATCGAGGGCGCGGTGACCCGGATGTCCCGGCTCACCCGCCATCTCGGCCGGGTCCGCGAACAGGGCGTCGCCGACTTCGGCCTGCACAAGCACGAGTTCGACACCCTGCACGTCCTGGCCGGCCGCGGCGGCCACGCCGCCCCCTCCGACCTGCGCGCCGACCTCAACCTCGCCCCCGCCTCAGTCACCGGCCGGCTGGAGGCCCTGGAACGCCGCGGCTTCGTCCTGCGCACCCCCTCGACCGAGGACCGCCGCAAGGTCGACATCGTGCTGACCGAGGCCGGCCGCGCCGCCTGGCAGGAGGCCCTCGACGTGGTCGGCCGCGAGGAGCGCCGGCTGCTCGGCGTGCTCTCCGAGGACGAGCGGCGCACGCTCTCGGACCTGCTGCGAAAGGTGATGCTGACCCAGGAGTCGGCGGCGGGGTAGCACGCCGTCCGGGCTGGTGGCTCGACCGGCGGCACGCCCGGCTGGTATCGATAGGGGCGTGCGATTCGAACTGGTGCCGATGCCGGACGAGGTGGGGGAGCGGCCGCGGGACGGGCGCGGGTACCCGGTGCCCGCGATCACGCCGTGGCTGGACGGGCAGCCGCAGTTCGCGCTGACCGACCACGGGCGCAGCGCCGACTGCGCGCTGGAGCGCCGGTGTTCGGTGTGCGGGGTGTTCATGGCGCGCGGGCCGGTGTGGCGGGTGGTCGGACCGGCCGAGAGCGCGGCGATCGCCGAGGCGATCGCTGCGGGGCGCCCGTACCACAATCTCGCACCGACCATGGAGGGCCCCGGGCACCGTGCCTGCATGCTGTACGCGTCGATGGTGTGCCCGTACCTGGCCCGGCCCAATGCCCGCCGCAAGGTGACCGCCGAGGGCGGGGAGGACCGGCTGACCGCCGCCGCCGTCCGCGGGGCGGCGCGAGGCGGGACGGGGGCGGTGGTCGGCTTCGGCGACTACGAGTACGCGGTCACCGAGGCCCGGGTGCTGTTCCGCTTCCTCGACCTGGTCGAGTTCCTGCCGCACGAGTCCGCCGACGAGCACCTGGCCGAGCTGCGGGCCGAGTTGGCCCGCGGCTCGGCGAGGGATCAGGGCCGGTAGACCGGCAGGCCGGAGAGGGTGGAGACCTGGGTCGGCGCCGCGGAGCCGTCGGCCGGCACGGTGTCGATGCCCTCGGGGGTGCGGGCGGCGACGGTCCTGCCGTCGGGGGACCAGGCGGGCTCGGTGAAGTCCGTGGTGGCCGAGGGGGTGAGGTCCTTCTCGGCCTTCTGGTCGTACTCGGTGGAGCGGGCGAACAGGTGGTCGTGGCCGTTCACCGCGCGGACGAAGACGATCTTCCCGCCGTCCGGGGACAGGGCCGGCTGGGAGCCCTTGCCGATGTCCTGGGTGGCCGGGCGGATGTAGTCGTCGTAGATGTACACCTCGTTGGTCGGGGTGTTGGCGTACGCGATCTCGGCGTGCCGGCCGCCCGCGTTGGCCCAGGTGTTGCCGGTCTGCGGCGGCTGCGGGAGGTTCGCGTTGTCGCCGCCCTCGGAGTTGGACGGGCTGACGTCCTCGACGCTGCCGCCCTTGGCGGGGACCTTCACCAGTCGCAGCACGCCGGCCTTCTTGGCGGTGAACACGATGTTGTCGTAGCGCTCGGTCTCGTCGGGGACGGCGCCGCCGCTCGGCCCCTTCTCGGCGTGCTGCCAGGTCGGGTGGGACCACTCCTCGCCGTCCGGGTGCTTGGCGAGGGTGGTCCCGCCGGTGCCGTCCGGGTTGGCGGTCATCAGGTCGCCGCTCCCGCCGACGTAGACGGCCTTCTTGCCGTCCGGCGACCAGGCGAGGTCGCGCACCACGGAGCCGAAGTCGACCAGGGTGCCGTTCATCGCGACCTTCCTGGTGCCGGTGCTGATGGTCAGGTGGTTGGCGACGCTGGTCCCGTTCACCTCCTTGCCGCCGGGTGCCGGGCTGCCGGAGTGCGAGGCGCCGCCGGGCGCCGGCGTGCCGGGCGCTGCCGATCCGGGTGCCGCCGATCCGGGTGCCTTGCTGCCGGGCGCCGCGGTGGCGCCGGAGTCGGCGTTGTCGGGGCCGCAGGCGGAGAGCAGGACCGCGCTGACGGTGGCCATCAGCGCGATCGCGGCGGCGCTGCCGAATCGGTTGCGCACGGACATGTCGAGATCCCCCTCGGTGGTGCTGTTCGTTTCGTCAAGGAGGGTCCCAGTCCGAGGTCAGCGCCCGGTGCCCGCTCTGTCACAGCCCTGGAACGGCACGGTGTACGTGGCGTCAGTTCCTGTGCTCTGCAGGTGGGATGCCGTGCCCGGCGTGCGGTCAGAGGCCGAGGTCGGTGAGGCCCGGGTGGTCGTCGGGGCGGCGGCCGAGCGGCCAGTGGAACAGGCGCTGCCCGGGGGTGATCGGCAGGTCGTTGATCGAGGCGAGGCGGCGGGCCATCAGGCCCTGCCCGTCGAACTCCCAGTTCTCGTTGCCGTAGGAGCGGTGCCACTGCCCGTCGTCGTCGTGCCACTCGTAGGCGAAGCGGACGGCGATCCGCTCGCCGCCGAACGCCCAGAGCTCCTTGACCAGGCGGTAGTCGTGCTCGCGCTGCCACTTCCGGGTGAGGAAGTCGGCGATCTGCCCCCGGCCGGTGAGGAACTCGGCGCGGTTGCGCCAGCGGCTGTCCGGGGTGTACGCGAGGGCGACGCGCTGGGGGTCGCGGGTGTTCCAGGCGTCCTCGGCGGCCCGGACCTTCCGGCGGGCGGTCTCCTCGGTGAAGGGTGGGACGGGCGGGCGCTGCTCGGGCATGGGCGTCTCCTCGGGAACGGACGTTCCGCTGGCGAGAACGATCGTTCTCACTTCGTTCGCTACCCTAGGAGAACCATCGTTCTCACGCAAAGGGCACGGCAGATGGAACAGCCGGACCAGATCGACCCGCGGACCCGGATCCTCGACGCCGCCGAGGAACTGTTCTACGGGCAGGGCGTCCAGGCGGTCGGGATGGACGCCGTCCGGGCCGCCTGCGGACTGACGATGCGCCGCGTCTACCAGCACTTCCCGTCCAAGAACGACCTGGTCGAGGCCTATCTGCGGCGCCGCGACGCGCGCTGGCGGGCGAGCCTGGCCGTCCACGTCTCGCGGGCCGGTGGTACCCCCCGGAACCAGGTGCTCTCTGTCTTCGACTGGCTCGGCCGGTGGTTCGCCGAGCCCGGCTTCCGTGGCTGCGCCTTCGTGAACTCCTTCGGCGAACTCGGCGCCACCACACCGGCCGTCGCGGCCGCCGCCCGGCACCACAAGGCCGAGTTCGCCGGCTACCTGGCCGGCCTGGTCGAGGCCGCCGGCGCCCCGCCCGCCACCGCCGCCCAGCTGGCCCTGCTGGCGGAGGGAGCGATCACCACCGCGGCCGTGCACGGGGACCCGAGCGCCGCCGCCGACGCCGGGACGGCGGCCCGGATGCTCCTGGACGCCGCGCTGGGCGCCAGGAGCTGAACCGGGCCGCGGCCCGGCGTCGGCGGCGAGCGGCGAGCGGCGACAGCTCAGCCGATGGTGTAGTCGGAGCCGAAGGCGGTGATGCCGAACGGGCCGTCCAGGTCGTAGTTGCCGGTGGCGGCGATCCGGCGCAGGCACTCGACCCGGTCGACGGACTTCCGCCACTCGTCCGCGGTGGAGGCGTTGGCCGGGTTGTTCAGGTCGTCGATCCGGATGTCGAAGAACGCGTCCAGCCAGGCGCGTTCACCGGCTGCCGAAGGCAGGCCGACCTTGGCGTCGGTACGGCTGATCAGCGCGGGCAGGGCGTCGTACTCGCTGCCGTTGCCGTGCTGGATGGAGGCGTCGTAGAGCTCGGCGCGGGCCAGCGCGGTGGTCAGGCCGAGCTGGTCGGCCTGGTTCATGGCCGGGGTGAAGTAGCGCTGGTCGACCTGGTCGTCCTGGACCTGCCGGAAGGCCGGGTCCTGGGCGGCCTGCTTCCAGGCGGCGATGTAGTCGGCCTCGGGCAGACCGCGGGTGTCGCCGCTGCCCGTGGCGGCCAGGCGTTCCAGCTCGGGGATGAAGCGGGTCAGCGGGTTGTCGGGTGAGACGGCGGTGTAGGCGCGGACCACCTTGAGGGCGTCGCCGTCGTTGGTGGTGAACCCGGCCCGGCCGGCGGTGACGCCGCGGCCGTCGTTGATGTTCTCGGCGTAGCCGTACTGGATCTCGGTGGTGCCGTTCTCGAAGACGCTGACCAACTGGTCGGCGCGGCGGCGCTGGTCGGGGGTGAGCCCGCCGGCGGCCGGGGCGGGAGCGGCCGGGGCGGTGACGGCCGGAGCGGTGACGGCCGGAGCGGCCGGGCCGTCGGGTGCGGCCTGCGCCGTGGTGGCGGCCCATGCGGCGCCGGCGGCCAGGGTGGCAGCCGCGGCGACGGCGGCGAGGCGGTGGGTCCGGGAGGTGTGCACGGTGGTGCTCCGATCCCCGGCGGGGCGACCGCCGGAGGCAGTGGGGATGTGCTGAGGAGGAGCGGTGCGGGTCAGGGTGCGTCGGTGTGGGTCAGGGTCTCCCAGCCGATGAAGTAGTTCGCCCCGAACGGGCTGTGCGCTGCGACGTACCGCTCGGTCTGCGGCATCGGGAGGCCCTCGCGCAGGTGGTACTCGTCGTACGCGAGTTGTACCGCCGGGCCGAGGCCGGTGTTCACCGAGCCGTCGCACAGCCAGTCCGGCACGCTCGCTCCGTTGTCGTAACCGGTGTGGAACTCCAGCGCCTTGACCAGTCGTTCGCGGCCCTCGCCCCACAGGTCGACGCCCTGCAGCCGGGCGGTCTCGGCGGCCTGGGCGGCGGCCTCCAGGCCCCAGCCGGTGTGGCCGAAGTCCCGGCAGGTCTCCTGGGAGAGTCCGTCGACGAAGGTGGACTGGCCGTTCCAGTACTTGACCAGCGCGGACTCGCCCTCGATCCCGGCATTCCGCGGGGGCACCGGCAGGTCGCCGTCCGAGGAGAGGTAGACGTACGCGGGCAGCCGGTGCCGCCACAGGTCGACGGCGCGGTCGAACAGGCCGCGGTCGTCCAGGAAGACCGCGATGCCCATCAGGGCGTCGGTTTCGATCAGTTCCCAGTTGCCGTTCTTGCGCGGGCTGCCGGGGGTCAGCAGCGGCACGTACACGGTGCGCAGCATGGTGGCGAAGCGGTCGACGGAGCCGGCCGGCCAGCCCGCGCCGGAGTGGCGGATCAGTTCGGCCGCGCGGGCCCAGTTGTTGCCCGACCAGCCGGTCTGCAGCTGGGCGTTGGTGTTGGTGTGCTCGCGAATGACGCCCGACCAGGCGTCCATGATGGAGATCGCCTTGTCGGCATCGCGCCGGTCGCGGTTGAGCACCCACAGCAGGGCGTGGGCGTAGGCGGCCAGCGAGTCGTCGCGCTCGTCGGAGCAGCCGTTGTTCGGGTGCGAGCTGGATCCGCACTCCACGGTGGCGCGCGGCTTGGGCTGCCAGTCGAGCGAGGCGTACCTGCTGGTCCGCAGGTCGGCGAGGGCCGAGGTCCACGGTTCGGCTCCGGCGGCCAACTTGGCTTTCACGGAGTTGAGTTGCTGGGCACCGACCAGCACGCCGGGGTGCTGGAAGGGAGCGGTGCTCCGGCCGGCGGCCGCCGGCCGGGCTACGGCGGGGACGGCGACGGCGGGCAGGAGGAGGGCGGCGAGGGCGGCCCCGGTGATCAGTGTCCTGAGGGTGTTCCTGGCGCTGCTGCGAGCCATGGGGAAGTCGTCCTCTCGGTGGGGGAGGAGGTCGTGCTCAGGCATTGTTAGGAAAGCTTCCTAACGAGAGGCATTGAACCACCAACCCATGTCCACGCCAAGTCGTCCCGCGTACCGGAGTCGGGCGGGTCGCGGTCCCTCTCGTCCCACCAGCCCCTCGTTTATCGCCCGTTGATCGTCGACGCCTAGCGTCAGGGCCCATGGACGACAGGACGGCCGAGTGGCCGGGGGCGGCGCCCGAGGGGCGGATCACGGAGCAGGACGCCGAGCGGTTCCGGCAGTTGCTGGCCGGGCTGGAGAGCTCGCTGGCGGCGGACCGGGAGGTGGCGGGGCATGAGGCCTGAGGCCGCCGAACCGCGCGGTCCGGTGCCGGGGGCGGACGGGGCACGCGGCCCGGTGGCGGTGCTGCCGCTCTGGCGGCGCGGGGAGGACGCGGAGGAGGGCCGGGAGGCGGACCGGCCCGGGGTGCCGCGGGGGCACCCCGGGCCGGCGGCGTCCGGTCAGCCGGGGGCCGTACCGGACGGGGCGTGACGGCTCACGAGCAGTCGCAGCCGCAGTCGCAGCCGTCACAGCCGCAGTCGTCGCAGCAGTCGCACCCGCACTTGCAGCAGTCGCAGCAGTTCGGGTCGCAGGAACGGCAGCAGTCGCCGCAGTCGCAGCAGTCGTGCCGCTCGCAGAAGCCCTTGCGGCGCTCGCGGCTGAACGGATCGTTGTGCTCGCAGCAGAGCAGCTGGCAGGTGCAGGCCATCAGTGCCCACACCGCGCACCCGGCGAGCAGGTTGCGCGGGTGGGGAGGCTTTCCGCCGGGCGGGCCGAATCCGGGGCCCTGCGGCACCCACGGCGGGACCGGTGCCCGGTTCGGGTCCTGGTCGGGGTGCGGGCCGCCCGGCGGCACCTGACGCGGCGGCGCGTCCTGGGGGTGATCGGCGGTGGCGCCGTGGGCGGCGCCGTGCTCGCCGCTGCGGCAGCTCGCCCCGTGCCCGGGCCGGCCGAAGACCCGGTCCACCGCGCTCTCCGTCTCGTGCCCGAGCAGCACGTGCACCAGTGCCCGGTCGGTCAGTTCGACCTCGCGCAGCGCGAGCCGGATGCCGTGGACGGCGTCGCGGCAGAGCCGTTCGGCCTCGGCGCGGTCGGTGCCGGTGGCGGTCAGCGGGTTCCAGGCACCCGAGGCGGCGTCGGCGGCCTGGTCCTCGGCGGCATCGAGGAGGTGGGCGAGCCGGCCGAACAGCCGTCCCGCCTCGGCGAGCGGTTCGGCGTTGCCCGGGCGGCCGGCGATCACGGCGCTGTGGGCGAAGGCCGCCGAGGTGGCGGTCTCGGTGGGCTCGGTGACCAGCAGTACGGAGCTGCCGGGCAGCAGCGAGCGCTCCAACTCGCCCTGCCGGGAGGCGGCGTCGAGCAGCACGGCGGTGTCGAAGCCGACCGTGGAGGCGCTGCCCGCGCTCTGCCGCTCCCAACGGCGGGTCACCGCGCGGGCCCCGACGGCGACCGGTCGTCGGGCGAACACGCCGTCCCGGTCCTCGACGTGGTCGCGGATCTTCACCGAGGCGAGCGCGAGCGAGACGGCGGCCGCCAGCCGGGCGCCCTCGCCCTTGGCGACGGAGGCGGTCCGCATACCGCGCAGCGGGCAGGGCCCGGCGGTGCGCCGCCCGCTGGAGTCCTCGCGGGCGGTCTGGGCCTCGACCAGGACGGAGATGATCAGCCCGTCGTAGTTGGTGGCGGTGCGGGCGAGCTGCCCGTGGTCGTCCCGCAGCGCGAGGCAGAGCCCGCACAGGTGCGCCATCCAGGAGGCCTGGAGCCGCTCGGACAGCCGGTGCCTGCACGGTCTGATGATGCCGAACACGATCCTCGTCCCCCTCGCCGGTGGCCGCTGACCGGCCACTTTGTCGCCGGACATCATATGATCAGCGGCTCGCTGCAGCGGACCGGTCGGCCGAACCGGAGCCGGACCTGCCGTCGAACCGTCACCGGGCCGTGGAAGACCGCGGGAAGGCGATCCCATATCAGGGATAGCATCCTGAATATGGGAATCGACACGGCCGCCGACGAGCGGCTGGCACAACGGCTCGCCGAACTGCGGGTCGAACGCGGCTGGACCCTGGAGGAGTTGGCCCGGCAGGCCGACGTCAGCCGGTCCACGCTCTCGCGGGTGGAACGGGCCGAGGTCAGCCCGACCGCCGCGCTGCTGGGGCGCCTGTGCGCCGTGTACGGGCGGACCATGTCCCGGCTGCTCGCCGAGGTGGAGTCCGGACCGGCCCCGCTGGTGCGCGCCGGCGAGCAGCAGGTGTGGCAGGACGAGGCGAGCGGCTTCGTCCGTCGCTCCGTCTCCCCGCCGCACAGCTCGCTGCACGCCGAGATCATCGAGGGCCGGCTCCCGGCCGGAGCCGACATCGCCTACGACCGCCCCTGCCTGCCCGGCCTGGAACACCACCTCTGGCTGTTCGAGGGGCAGTTGGAACTGAGCCTGGACGGCAGGCCGCACCTGCTCGGCCCCGGCGACTGCCTGCGCTACCGCTCCGGCACCAGCCGCTTCCGCAGCCTCGGCCCGGCCGAGGCCCGCTACGCCCTCGTGGTGGTCGAGCCGTGAGCGCCGCCCCCGGTTCCGTACCGGCGAAGGAGCGTTTCGACGCCGCCGGCCGCCGTGTCCTGCTGGTCTGCGTCGCGGGCGGCTTCACCACCCTGATCGACCAGTCCGTCCTCAACACCTCCGTCCCCGCCCTGCGGGAGACCCTGCACGCCCAGCCCGCCCACCTGCAGTGGATCGTCGCCGGGTACTCCCTCGCCTTCGGCCTCGCGCTGATACCCGGCGGGCGGCTCGGCGACGTCAAGGGCCGCAAGTGGTTCTTCGTCACCGGGCTCGCCCTGTTCACCCTGGTCAGCCTGGTCTCCGCGACCGCCACCGACCCGACGGTGCTGATCGCCGCCCGGCTCGTCCAGGGCGCCGGCGCGGGCCTGGTCAACTCCCAGATGATCGGCACCCTCCAGGACGTCTTCGACGGGCAGCTGCGCGCCCGCGCCCTCGGCATGTACGCCGTCACCGGCAGCCTCGCCTTCGCCCTCGGCCCACCGATCGGCGGCCTGGTGCTCGCGGCGGCCGGCCCCGGAACGGGCTGGCGGCTCACCTTCCTGCTCAACGTCCCGTTCGGCCTGGCCACCCTCGCCCTGGCCGTCCGCCACCTGCCGAAGCCCCGCCCAGCCACCCGGCACGCCGACCTCGACCTGCTCGGCCTGCTCCTGGTCGGGGCGCTCACCCTGGCCCTGATGCTGCCCTTCGTCCAGCCACCCGGCTGGGCGGGCTGGTTCGCCTTCGCCGCCGGCGCCCTGGCGCTGCTCGGCGCACTGATCGGCTGGCAGCGCCGCTACGCCCGCACCGGCGGTCACCCGCTGATCCACCCCGCGCTCACCCGCTCCGCGCCGTACGCGCTCGGAACGGCCACCGCGATGGCCCAGTTCGGCTCCTCGCTGGCCGCCTCCCTGGTGCTGACCATGTTCCTCCAGGACGGCCTGGGCCTGTCCCCGATGGGTGCCGCCCTGGTCTCACTGCCCTCGGCGCTGGCCATGGCCACCGCCTCCGCGCTCGCCTGGCGCGTGGTGCAACGGCTCGGCCGACGCACCGTCACCATCGGGATGACCGGCTCCGCGCTGGCCATGCTGCTCAGCGGGTTCGTCGCCCACTGGGCGCCCGCCGCCGTACTGCCCTGGCTGCTCGCCCTGCTCCAACTGCTCAGCGGCGCCTCGGTCGGCCTGATGGGCTCCACCAACCAGGCCTACGTACTGCGCCACGCGCCGGCCGAGGCGGCCGGGGTGAGCGGGGCGATCCTGCAGATGGCACAGCGGATCGCGGCGGCCGTCGCGGTCTCCGCGCTGTCCGGGGTCTACCTGCGGGAGACGGCCGGGGGCGGCGGCCACCGCTCCGCCTACCTGACCGCCAGTCTGGTCTGCGCGGCGGTGGCCGGACTCGCCGTGCTGGCCTCGGTGTTCGCCGGCCGGGTCGGCGGGCCGGAGCAGCCGGCGGAGCAGCCGGTCACGGTGAGCCGAGGGCGAACAGCCGTCCGGTGACGGCCGCCGCGCGCGTACGGTGGCGGGCATGACGACAGTACGGACGGTGCGGCTGCCCGAACTCACCCTGGCCTACCGCGAGAGCGGACGCCCCGACGGCCCGCCGCTGGTGCTGCTGCACGGCCTCGGCGAGCGCGCCGCCGACTGGGACACGGTGCTGCCCGACCTCGCTCCCCGCCACCACGTGTACGCGCTCGACCTGCGCGGCCACGGCGACAGCGGACGCACCGCCGCGTACGGCCTGGAGGAGATGAGCGAGGACGTGCTCGCCTTCCTCGACGCGATCGGTCTCGACCGGATCGCCCTGGTCGGCCACTCGATGGGCGGCGCCGTCGCCTACCTGCTGGCCCAGTCCGCGCCCGAGCGGATCGACCGGCTGGTCCTGGAGGAGATTCCCGCCCTCCACCCGCGCCCGTCGAGCGTGCCGCCCGGGGGAGCGGACGAACCGGCGCACTTCGACTGGGCGATGGTCCGGGCCGTCAAGGCGCAGCTCGACACCCCGGACCCGGCCTGGCGGGAGGGGCTGGCCCGGATCACCGCGCCCACCCTGGCCGTCGCGGGCGGCCCCACCAGCCACGTCCCCCAGGAGCGGATCGCCGAACTCGCCCGGCTGATCCCGGACTGCCGACTGGTCACCATCGAGGCCGGTCACCTGGTGCACAGCGCACGCCCGGCCGAGTTCATCGCCGCCGTGGCCCCGTTCCTGGAGGCCTGAGCCGCGACGCCCCGGCGCCTCCTACGTCCGGTCCCGGCGCCATCGACTGACCGGGACCCAGCCGGATCCCCACCCGAGCGCCGTGGTGCCGGCTGCGGTCAAGGTGCCGGGCAGCCCCCCACCGGTCGCGGCCGGCTCCGCTGCCGGTCACACCCCCTGCTCGGCGGGCAGCCGCCCGCTGCGCACCGCCGCCACCAGCTCCGCGTGGTCGGCCTCGGTGCGGTCCGCGTAGGCGACGGCGAAGGCGGCGACCGCGTCGTCCAGCGCCTCGCTCTTGCCGCAGTACCCGGCCAGCAGGCCCGGGTCGGCGGTGTGGGCGTGGGCGCGGGCCAGCAGGGCGCCGGTGATCCGGGCGTAGTCGTCCAACTGGGCGGGCAGCAGCGCGGCCGGGTCGACGCTGCCCTTGCGGTTGCGGAACTGCCGTACCTGGTAGGGGAGTCCGTCGACGGTGGTCCAGCCGAGCAGGGTGTCGCTGACCACCTGCATGTGCTTCTGGCCGAGCACCACCCGCCGGCCCTCGTGCTCCTCCTCCGTGCGCGGCCGGTGGCCGCCGAGGTACGGCAGCAGCACGGACGGCCGGGCCTCCTTCACCTGGAGCACCAGCGGCTGGTCCCGGTGGTCGGTGAGCAGCACCACGTACGAGCGGGTGCCGACACTGCCGGTGCCGACCACCCGGAACGCCACGTCCTGCACCCGGTGGCGGGCCAGCAGGGTGCGGACCTCGGCGGGCACCGTCGCCACGTACGGGCCGAGCGCCTCGGCCACCGCCCGGGCGGTCGCGTCGGTGACCCGGGTGAGCACCGGCGGAGCGGCCGTGAACCGCCAACCGCCGTCCGCGGTACGGGTGGTGCTGCGGGCGGCGAACCGGGCGCTGGTGTTGCCGAGGGCCTTCGCGCCGACCTTCCGCAGCACCTCGGTGAGGTCGTGCGCCTCGGCGAAGGACACCAACTGCTCGTCCGCCACGGCGTTCCAGGCGTCCAGGGCGGGGAGCTTGGCGAGCGTGCGCACGGTGCGGCGGTAGGAGCCCGCCGCGTGCCGGGCGGCCGCGCGGGCGGTGGTCTCGCTCGCCCCGGCCTCCCGGCCCGCCAGGACCAGGCTGGCGGCGAGCCGCTTGAGGTCCCACTCCCAGGGGCCGGGCACGGTCTCGTCGAAGTCGTTGATGTCCATGACCAGTTGGCCGCGCGCATCGCCGTACAGCCCGAAGTTCGCCGCGTGCGCGTCCCCGCACAGCTGCGCCGTCACGCCGGTCACCGGCGTGCCCGCGAGGTCGGCGGCCATCAGACCGGCCGAGCCGCGCAGGAAGGCGAACGGAGTGGCGGCCATCCGGCCGATCCTGATCGGTACCAGGCCCGCGATCCGGCCCGCGTTGGACGCCTTCAGTGCCGCCACCGCGGTGGGCCGGTCGGCCGCGGGCGTGAACTCCGCGTGCCGTTCCCGGGGGATCCGGCCCCGCAGGGCCTTCCCCTGCTCGCGCGCCCGGTGCGCCCGGCCGTCCGGCCCGGTCGCGAACCCGGGGACGGTGAACGTCCGCCGCCCGGTGGTGGTCCCGATGTCCGTCACTGTTCCCCGCCCGCCCTGCTCGAACTCCCGCCCGTGACCTGCACGGACGGCTCATCAGGGGGAGTGACGTCCGGCGTCGCGCGGTGGTTCCTGGGGCGGGGGCGGGGATGTGAAGGGCGGGGCCGCACGTAGTCTGGGTCGGGTGAACGATCTCCGGACGGGCCTGGCGGCCCGACTCCCCGCCGCCGCGGCCGCGTTGCTCACGGTGGCGGCCGGCCTGGGCGTGCGCGCCGCGATGACCGGTGACCCGGCCAAGTACGCGGGCGACGCGCTCTACACCGTCCTGGTCTACGCCCTGGTGGTGCTGGTCGTGCCCGGGGTGCGGCCGGTGCGGGCCGCGCTGGTGGCGGCCGGGGTGAGCTGGGCGGTGGAGCTGTTCCAGGCGACCGGGCTGCCGGACGCGTGGGGGCGGCACAGCGGGCTGGTGCACCTGGTGCTCGGGTCGACCTTCAATCCGCCGGACCTGTTCTGGTACCTGGTCGGCGCGGGCGGCGCCGCACTGCTCCACCGGGTGCTGCGGTCCGGTGGGACCGCAGCACCCGTCGACGCCGACTGACGTACCGTCAGAGGGGAAGCAGCTCAGGCCGCTTGGCCTCGACGTGGTCGCCCGAGGACTCGCCGCGCAGGCGGCGGCCGACCCACGGGATCAGGTGCTCGCGGGCCCACTGGAGGTTCTCGCGCCGCTGGTCGGCGGGGGTGAGGACGCGGGCGGTCGGCCACGGGGCCTCAGGGTCGTCCGCGGTGCGCAGGCCCAGCGAGCGGGCGGCCAGCAGGGCGACCCGCTGGTGCCCCTCGGGGGAGAGGTGCAGCCGGTCCTCGCTCCAGGCGCGGCGGTCCTGCACCGCGCGCAGCGACCACAGGTCGGCCACCTTGCAGTCGTAGCGGTCGGCGACCGCGCGCATGTGGCCGTTGTAGGTGGCGATCTTGCCGCGCAGGTGCTTGAGCAGCGGCACCTCGCGGGTGTCGAACCCGGTGCAGATCAGCACCGTCCCGGCGTTCTCGGCCAGTTGGGCGACGGCGGCCTCGAAGCGACCGGCCACCTCGTCCGGGTCGCTGCCGGGCCGCAGGATGTCGTTGCCGCCGGCGCAGAAGGTGACCAGGTCGGGCTGCAGCCGGCGGACCTGCGGCACCTGCTCGGCCACGATCTGGTCCAGCAGCCGTCCGCGCACCGCCAGGTTGGCGTAGCGGAAGCCGCCCGGCGGCCTGCCCTCGGCGAGCATCCCGGCCAGGCGGTCGGCCCAGCCGGCGAAGGCGCCGTCGGCACCGGGGTCGTTCAGACCCTCGGTGAAGCTGTCCCCGAGGGCGGCGTACGAACTGAGGTCAAGGGTCTCCTGGAGGTTCGGCATGAAAGAGATAGTTCACCCATTCAAGTGACCTACGCCACCGTAGGTGAACGTGGCGGCACGTGAGATGGGCCACGTACCCGGCGCCGCCGGTTACCCGGCCGGTCGCCATCCCGTGGAGGTCGCGTGCGCACCGCCCCGCCGCAGAGCGCGTACCGCAGAGCGCCGCTCCCCGGAAAGCACAAGATCCGTGCCCCCTTCCGCTTTCCGGCCCGTCCGGCCCATGCTCGACGTACGGCGCGCCGCACCGGCCGCCGTTCTTCCTGGGGGAACAACCGGACCATGAACCTCTCCGAGAACTGGACCGTCGACGACCGCTGCACCAACTGCGACGTGGCCCGGCAGCTCGCGCCCGACCTGATCCGCGAGCACGCCCGCAAGTCCGAGCTGATCCGCCAGCCGCGCGACGAGGCCGAGCAGCGGCAGCTGCTCGCCGCCGCCCACGCCTGCCCGACCCGCTCGATCCGCCCCGGCACCGGCCGGCTCGACCCGGCCACCGACCCCTTCCCGCTCGCCCTGGACGAGCACGGCGAGGTGCTGCTGCTCGGCCACAACTCCCGGCAGACCGCGGGCGCCAACTCCTACCTGTGCCGCCGGCCCACCGGCTGGGTGATGGTCGACACGCCCCGCTACAGCGAGGCGCTCGCCGCCCGCTACCAGGCGCTCGGCCCGGTTACCGACGTCCTGCTCACCCACCGCGACCACGCGGCGCACGGCCGGGAGTACGCCGACCGGCTGGGCGCCCGGCTCTGGATCCACGAGGGCGACCTCGCCGCCGCCCCCGACGCCGACGAAGTGCTGCGCGGCACCGACCCGGTGGAGATCTCGCCCGGACTGGTCGCCCATCCCTTCCCCGGCCACACCCTGGGCAGCGTGCTGTACGTCGCCGACCGGCGCTACTGCTTCAGCGGCGACAGCCTGTACTGGTCCCGCACCACCCGGGACATCGAGGTGCAGGAGGCGGTGACCTGGTACTCGATCGAGGAGCAGTCCGCCTCGCTGGACCGCAGCCTGGACGCGCTGTGCTTCGAGTGGCTGCTGCCGGGCCACGGCGACAAGCAGCGGATGCCGGCCGGGGAGGCGCAGCGCCGGCTGCGCGCCCTCGCCGTCCGAGCCCGGGAGCTGCGGACCGAGCCGGTGGACTTCGCCGCCGTGCGCTGGTAGCCCCGGCGGCCGTGCGCGGGTGGCCCCCGGCGGCAGGGCCGTGCGCCGGGGCTCGCGCCGGTGCGCGGGGGGTTGCGCCCGCCGGGAACGCCCGCGCGGGTGTGCGAACGGGATCAGCGGGGCAGCCGCCTCTGGAGCGACGCGTACCCCAACCCCGCGATCCGAGGACGGTCGACCGATGTCCACGCACACCCAGGCGCGCACGGCGCGGCCTCGGCGCTACCTGATGTGCCGGCCCACCCACTTCACGGTGGACTACGCGATCAACCCGTGGATGGACCCGGCGCAGCCCACCGACACCGACCTCGCCGTGCGCCAGTGGGAGCGGCTGCACCGCACCTACCGGCGCCTCGGCCACACCGTCGAGCTGATCGACCCGGTGCCGGGCCTGCCCGACATGGTCTACGCCGCCAACGGCGCGACCGTGCTGGACGGCCGCGCCCTGGTGGCCACCTTCCGCTACCCGGAGCGGGCCGCCGAGTCGGAGGCCTACCAGTCCTGGTTCCGCCTGCGCGGTTACCGCGCGGTGCGCCGCGCCGGGCACGTCAACGAGGGCGAGGGCGACCACCTGGTGGTGGGCCGCCGGGTGCTCGCCGGGACGGGCTTCCGCACCTCACGGGCCGCGCACGCCGAGGCGGAGCAGCTGTTCGGCGTGCCGGTGGTCAGCCTGACCCTGGTCGACCCGCGCTTCTACCACCTGGACACCGCGCTGGCCGTCCTCGCCGACGACCACGTCATGTACTACCCGGAGGCCTTCGACGCCGACAGCCGCTCGGTGCTGCGCACCCTCTACCCGGACGCGATCCTCGCCGACCGGGCCGACGCCGAGGTGTTCGGGCTGAACGCGGTCTCGGACGGCCGCCGGGTGCTGCTCCCGGAGGCGGCCAAGAACCTGGCGGGGCGGCTCGTCGAGCACGGCTACGAGCCGATCCCGGTGGACGTCTCCGAGTTGCTGAAGGGCGGCGGCGGGGCCAAGTGCTGCACCCTCGAACTCAGGCCGTGACGGCCCGCGTCACGCGGTGACCAGCAACACCTCCAGGGTGCGCGGCCCGTGCACCCCCTCGACCCGGTCCAGCTCGATGTCGCTGGTGGCCGACGGCCCGGAGATCCAGGCCTGCGGGCGCGCCGGGTCGAGCCGGGGCAGCGCCAACGGGACGGAGGCGACGACCTGCTCCGGCGCCCGCACCACGCAGAGGTGGTGGTCGGGGACGAGCGAGAGCAGCCGCCGGCCCTGACCGGGCCCGGCGTCCAGCACGATCGTCCCGGTCTCGGCGATCGCCAGTGCGCAGCCGGTGACCACGCTGTCCACGGCGTCCAGCCGGGCGGCGGTGAGGCTCCCGTCGTCCGGCAGCAGCTCGACGCCGTCCGCCGCCGCGAGCCGGCCGTCCGCCGCCGCGAGCCAGCCGTCCGGCAACCCGGCCGGCACGGCGACCGTGCGGCTGCCGCGCGCGGCGAGCAACCCGGCGATGCGGACCGGGAGTTCCGCCTCGGTGCAGCGGTGCACCAGGGCCCGGTAGTCGGCCAGGTTGCGGTGCAGGAGGTCGAGCAGCGCGGCCGGATCGCCGGCCGGGGCGTGGGCGCTCACGTAGCCACGTGGCAGCGGCTGTTCGTCCACCGTTCCGGTGTCACCGAGCGCGGCCCGGATCCGTCCGAGGATCAAGTCCCTTGATGTCACGTGCGGTTCCTCCGCCACCAGTCGCGGAACGGTTCGGCGGGCACCTCCGGCAGGTCCCGGCTGTCGGTCCAGGCCCGTCCGGGCCCGGGCAGCCGGCGCGGGTGCAGGGCTCGGGTGCGCCCGGCCAGCCGCTCGGCGGCCGCGAGCGCCGCCGGGTGGTCCAGGACGTACCCGGCGGCGGCCATCGCGGCCCGCTCCAGCGGGTGGCCGCCCTGCTCGGCGACCCGTTCGCGCAGGTGCACCAGCACCTCGGGGATGTCGATGGCCACCGGGCACACCTCGTAGCAGGCCCCGCAGAGCGAGGAGGCGTACGGCAGTGAGGCGTCCACCGGGCTTGCGGTACCGCGCAGTTGGGGGGTGAGAACGGCACCGATCGGCCCGGGGTAGACCGAGCCGTAGGCGTGCCCGCCGGCCCGCTCGTACACCGGGCAGACGTTGAGGCAGGCCGAGCAGCGGATGCAGCGCAGGGCCTGTCGGCCGACCTGGTCGGCCAGTGCGGCGGTGCGCCCGTTGTCGAGCAGCACCAGGTGGAACTCGGACGGACCGTCGCCCGGTGTCGTCCCGGTCCAGAGCGAGGTGTAGGGGTTCATCCGCTCGGCGGTGGAGGAGCGCGGGAGCAGCTGGAGGAAGACTTCGAGGTCCCGCCAGGTCGGCACGACCTTCTCGATGCCGACCACGGAGATCAGGGTGCGCGGCAGGGTGAGGCACATCCGGCCGTTGCCCTCGGACTCGACCACCACCAGGGTGCCGGTCTCGGCGACCATGAAGTTGGCTCCGGAGACGGCCACTTCGGCGCGCAGGAACTTCTCCCGCAGGTGCAGCCGGGCGGCCTCGGCGAGTTCGGCGGGGGAGTCGGTCAGGCCCTCGGGCGCCGGGCGTCCCCAGGCGGCCATCCGGTCGGCGAAGATCTCCCGGATCTCGGCGCGGTTGCGGTGGATCGCCGGGACCAGGATGTGCGAGGGCCGGTCCTCGCCCAACTGCACGATCAGCTCGGCGAGATCGGTTTCGTAGGCGGTGATCCCCTCGGCGGCCAGCGCCTCGTTGAGCCCGATCTCCTGGGTGGTCATCGACTTGACCTTGACCACCTCGGTCCTGCCGGTGGCCCGGACCAGCCCGGCGACGGTCCGGTTGGCCTCCTCGGCGTCCGCCGCCCAGTGCACGGTGCCGCCGGCCGCCGTGACGGACTCCTCCAACTGCACCAGGTAGCGGTCGAGATGGCGCAGGGTGTGGTCCTTGATCGCCTTCCCGGCCGCGCGCAGCTCGGCCCAGTCGGGGAGTTCGGCGACGGCCCGGGCCCGCTTGTCGCGGATGGTGTGGGTGGCGTGCCGCAGGTTGGCGCGCAACTGCCCGTCCCGTACCGCGCGGGCGGCGGCCTGCGGGAAGGCGGGCATGCCCAGGAAGGTGTTCGTCACGACGGCCTCCAGGGGTGCTCCTCGGTGCCGGCCAGGATCTCCGCGAGGTGCAGCGGCCGCAGTGCGTCACCCCGCCGGCGCAGGGTGCCGCCGAGGTGCAGCAGGCAGGAGTTGTCGGCGCCGCACAGCACCTGGGCCCCGGTGCCGAGGGCGTTGGCGAGCTTGTCCTCGGCCATCGCCGCCGAGACCGCCGCGTTCTTGACGGCGAAGGTCCCGCCGAAGCCGCAGCACTCCTCCGCCCCCGGGAGCTCCACCAGCTCCAGGCCCTTGACGGCGCGCAGCAGCCGCAGCGGCCGCTCGCCCAGCCCGAGCACCCGCAGGCCGTGGCAGGAGGGGTGGTAGGTGACGGTGTGCGGGAAGTACGCGCCGACGTCCTCGACCCCGAGCACGTCGACCAGGAACTCGGTGAGCTCGACCACCCGGGGCGTCAGGGCCAGGGCGGCGTCGGTGAGTTCACTGCCCCGGCCCTCGGCGGCGGCCCGGGCGCCGATTCGCGGATAGTTGTCCCGGACCATCGCCACGCAGGAGCCGGAGGGCGTCACCACGTGGTCGTACCCGGCGAAGGCGCGGGCGGTCCGGCGCACCAGCGGCTCGCAGGCCCGGCGGTAGCCGGTGTTGTACTGCGGTTGCCCGCAGCAGGTCTGTCCGGCGGGGAAGTCCACCGTGACGCCCAGGCGTTCCAGCAGCCGCACGGTGGCGACCGCCGTGGCGGGGAACAGTGCGTCGTTGACGCAGGTGGCGAACAGCGCGACCCGCAACCCGAGCTCCTCACGTCGAAACGGCACCGGCCCGTCCGTGATCGTAACGGGCGGGCCGGTGCCGGTGAAGGAGGCCGCGGAGGAACGTTCGCGGGGCTCAGGCGCCGGCGCCGAGCCAGAGGTCCGGGCCGAACACCTCGTAGTGGATGTCCGCCGCCGGGACGCCCGCCTCGATCAGCTGCCCGCGCACGGCGCGCAGGAAGGGCAGCGGGCCGCAGAGGTAGGCGGTCGTGCCGGCCGGGACCTCGACGGTCGACAGGTCGACCAGGCCGGTGCGCTCGGCCGGCCACTCGCCGAGCGGCTGCTCGTAGAAGACGTGGGCGGTGGCGTCGGCCAGCTTGGCGGTCAGGTGCTCCAGGTCGGCGCGGAAGGCGTGGCTCAGCTGGTCGCGGTCGCCGTGCACCGAGATGACCCGCCGGGTGGAGCCGTTGGCGGCCAGGTGGTCGAGCATCGCGGTCATCGGGGTGTTGCCGATGCCGGCCGAGGCGAGCAGCACCGGGCCGTCGCCCTCGGCGAGGAAGACGTCGCCCAGCGGGGGAGCCAGCTCGACGGTGTCACCGGCGTGCAGGTTGTCGTGCAGGTGGCCGGAGACCTCGCCGTCGCGCTTGACGCTGAAGCGCAGCGCGTCGTCGGCGCCGCCGGACAGGCTGTACTGGCGGATCTGGTGGGCGCCGTCGGGCAGCTCGGCGCGCACCGAGACGTACTGGCCGGGGCGGGAGGCCGGGAAGGGGCGGCCGTCGGCCGGGCGGACCAGGTAGGTGGTGACGGTATCGGTCTCCTGGTGGCGGGCGACCACGGTGTACGGGCGCCACAGGTCGGCCTGGTCGCCGCCGGCCGCGGCCTCCGCGCGCAGCCGCTCCTCGATGGCCGTCAGGGCGTTGGCCATCAGCCAGTAGACCTCGTCCCAGGCGGCGGCCACCTCGGGGGTGACGGCCTCGCCGAGCACCTCGACGATCGCGGCGAACAGGTGCTCGTGGACGGCCTTGTACTGCTCGTTGTCGATGCCGACCGAGACGTGCTTGTGGGCGATCCGCGCGAGCATCGCGTCCGGGCGCTGGTCGGGGTGGGCGACCAGCGCGGAGGCGAAGGCGGCTATCGAGCCGGCCAGTGCCTCGCGCTGGGTGCCGTTGGCCTGGTTGCCCCGGTTGAACAGGTCGCGCAGCAGCTCCGGGTGCGCGGCGAACAGCCGGTCGTAGAAGCGCGCGGTGATGTCACCGATCGCGGCGCCCACGACGGGCAGGGTGGCCTCGACGACCTCGGCGGATTTCGCGGACAGCATCAGGGAAGCTCCTGACTGGTAGCTGAGAACTGGTATCTGAGACTCGCATTAAAGGCCGTGGGCGCCGACCGACCCCGGGGGGGGAGGGGGTCAGTCGGCGGGTCCGGCGGAGAGGCCGAGCAGCACCGGTCCGGTGGGGGAGGCCACCAGGTCGTCGATGCTGAGCGCGTCGAGCGCGGCGAAGAACGCCTCCTGGGCGGTGCGCAGAGCCCCGCGCAGCCGGCAGGCGGCCCGCAGCGGGCACGGCGGGTCGTCCTCGCAGCCGACCACGTCGCCGACGCCCTCCAGCTCGCGCAGCAGCAGGCCGAGCGAACCGGTCCGCCCGGCGAAGGTGATCGTCAGCCCGCCGCCGCGTCCGCGCCGGGCCTCCACCACCCCGAGGTGCTGCAGCCTGCTGACCACCTTCGCCGCGTGGGTGTACGGCACGCCGACCGCCTCGGCCACCTCGCGGGTGGTCGGGTTCTCGCCCTCGCCGAGTACGGCGAGCCGCATCGCGATGCGGAGGGCGATGTCGGTGCTCTTGGTCAGCCTCACGATCGAACGCTAGACGAATACGACTCCAGAACTCCAATTTCCCGGCCGATTCGGCCTGAGACCCTGGTCACGTCGCCGTCGGGGCGGGTTCGCACGGTCGGTGGATCCGGGGAGTGGAACGGCTTCGGTGACCGCATCTCGGTCCAATCCGAACAGTTGGCGACATTACCGATCAGCTCCTGACCTGCCATCAGCGGTCGATCTACGCTTCCCCCGGCTCCGGAGCCACGTCATGCACCACACCCCTCCGCCGACTCCCCTGGAGATTCCGTGAGATCACGTCGTGCACCCCGGCGCACCTGGACGGCCGTGGCGGCGATATCGGCCGCCACGGCCGCACTGCTCTCCCAGCCCGCCACCGCCGGGGCCGCCGCGCCCGCGCCGACCGTGGCCGCCCACCTGCCGGTGGCGCCCTACCCGGCCGGGGTGGCGCTCACCCCGGACGGCGCCCGGGCCTACGTGACCAGCCAGAGCAGCGGCACGGTGAGCGTCCTGGACACCGGCAGCAAGGCGGTGACCGGCAGCTTCACCGCCGGGACGGGCTCCTACGCGGTCGCCGTCTCACCCGACGGGCACCGGGCCTACCTGACCCACCACCTCGACAACACGGTCAGCGTGGTGGACACCGCGACCAACACCGTCACCGCGACCGTCCCGGTGGGCGTCCAGCCCTGGGGCCTGGTCCTGTCGCCGGACGGCACGCGCGCCTACGTCAGCAATGCCGGGGCCGGCACGGTGAGCGTGCTGGACACGTCGTCCGGCACCGTCACGGCCACCGTCCCGGTCGGTGCCGAGCCGCACGGGCTCGCCGTCTCGCCCGACGGCAAGCACCTGTACGTCGCGGCCTCCGGCGCCAAAGCGGTGAACGTGGTCGACACCGTGACCAGCACGGTGAGCGCCACCGTTCCGGTCGGCCACAGCGCCTTCGGCCTCGCGCTCAGCCCGGACGGCAGCCGGCTGTGGGCCGCCGACGGCGACGACACCACGGCCGCCGTGCTCGACACCGGAGCCGGCACCCTGCTCGGCACCGTCACCGTCGGCAACGGCCCGTACTCGGTCAGCCTCGCCCCGGACGGCTCCACCGCGTACGTGTCCAACTACGGCGACAACACCCTGAGCGTGATCGACGCGGCGAGCCGGACCGTCACCGCGACGGTGCCGGTCGGCGCCGGCCCGTACACCCTGGCGCTGAGCGCCGACGGGCGGCGCGGCTACCTGGCCGACTTCACCGGCAACGCCGTCGACGTGCTGGGCTTCCCGCTGCCGGTACCCGTGGTCACCGGGATCAGTCCGAACGGCGGCTCGGGGGTGGGCGGCACCACGGTGACCGTCACCGGCACCGACCTGAACGGCGCCACCGGCGTCACCTTCGGTGCGGCCGGCCCGGCCACCTCCTTCAGCTGCACGCGGACCAGCTGCACCGCCACCGCCCCGGCCACCACGGTGACCGGACCGGTCGACGTCCAGGTCACCACCCCCGGCGGCACCAGCGCGGCCGTCGCCGCCGACCGCTTCAGCTACACCGCGCCCAGCGCCCACCTGGGCGTCGCGCTCGCCGCCACCCCGGTGACCAGCCTGTTCGCGAGCCGGGTCGACTACACCGTCACCCTCACCGGACAGGGCCCCGACCCGGTCACGGCGGCCACCGTCTCCGCCGCCCTGCCCGCCGGGCTGACCACCACCTCCGGCGACTGCACCGTCGCCGGGGGCAAGCTCACCTGCGCCCTGACCGCCCCGCTCGCCAAGGGCGCCAGCACCACCCGGCACTTCTCCGTCGGGGGCGCCGGGCTGAACGTGCTCGCCTCCTGGAGCATCACGGTGGCCCGTACGGCCGGCGCTCCCGCCGACCCCTCGCCCACCACCAGCAAGGACAGCCGCAGCTGCACCTCCGCGCTCGGCCTGCTGATCACCTGCAGCTGAGCGGCCCGCCGTCGAGCCCCACGCGTCGAGCCCCACGCGTCGGACCCCGATGAGCCCCGGCCGGATCCCGGCCGGGGCTCTCCCGCACCTCCTGCTGGACGAAGTGTCCGATCCGGACGTACAGTCCATCCATGCCTGCCGAAACCCCCGACCCGCGCGTGCGGACCTGGTCACCGGTCTGCCGCGCCGTGGCGCTGCTGCTCGGGCCCTATGCCGAGGTGGTGCTGCACGACCCCGCCACCGACCGGGTGCTCGCCATCTGGAACCCCATGACCACCCGCGCTCCCGGAGACCCTTCGCTGCTCGGCGAACTGGACGGGCTCGGCCCGTCCGCGCCCGACGTCTACGGGCCGTACGAGAAGCTGCTGCCGGACGGCCGACGGCTCTCCTCGGTCAGCGCGGTGCTGCGGGACGAGGCCGGCCGGGCCGCGGCGGTGCTCTGCGTCAACCTGGACCGCGGACCGCTGGAGCAGGCCGCCGCCCTGCTGGCGAACTTCGCCGCGCCCACCGCCTCCCGCCCCGAGCCGCTGTTCGAACGCGACTGGACGGAGCGGATGAACGACGTGATCGGCGGCCACGTCCGCGCGCAGGGCCGGCCGCTGGAACGCTTCACCCGCGAGGACCGGCTCGCCGTCCTGCGCGAACTGGACGAGGCCGGGGTGTTCGCCGTCCGCCGCGCCGTCCCCGCCGTCGCCACCGCACTGCGGATCTCCCGCTCCACCGCCTACGCCCTGCTCGCCGAGCTCAAGCACCCGGCCGGCCCGAGGAAGGACTGAGAAACAGATGACCCGGCTTCCCGACTTCCGGCTCGAAACCTACTTCAGCCGCTGGGAGTTCACCGCCCGCCACCACCTCACCGCCTCCGACGCCCAGACCATGACGATGGCCGAACTCCTCGCCCTGGCCGGCCCCGAGGACCGCGAGGCCTGGGACACCCTCGCGCTCGGCTACACCGAGACCTTCGGCGACCCGGGCCTGCGGGAGGCGATCGCCGGCATGTACGAGCAGGTCGGGGCGGACGACGTGATCTGCTTCGGCGGCGCCCAGGAGGGCATCAACCTCGCCATGCAGGTGCTGCTCGAACCGGGCGACCACGCGGTGGTGCTGACCCCCAACTACCAGTCGGCGGAGACGATTCCGCTGTCCCTCTGCGAGGTCACCGGCGTCGCGCTGGACGAGCGGCAGGACTGGGCGCTCGACCTGGACGCCGTCGAGGCGGCACTGCGGCCGAACACCAAGGTGCTCTCGGTCAACTTCCCGAACAACCCGACCGGCGCGCTGATCCCCGCCGCCGACTTCGCCCGCCTCACCCAACTCTGCGAGGAGCGCGGCATCCGGCTGTTCTCGGACGAGGTCTACCGCGGCCTGGAACGCGACCGGGACCGCACCCTGCCGCAGGCCGCCGACCTCTCCACCACGGCCCTCTCGCTCAACGTGACCTCCAAGTCCCTCGGCCTGCCCGGCCTGCGGATCGGCTGGATCGCCTGCCGGGACCGCGCGCTGCGCACCCGTCTGGAGCGGGCCAAGCACTACACCACCATCTGCAACTCGGCGCCCAGCGAGGTGCTGGCCCGGATCGCCGTCACCGCCCGCGAGCGGATCCTGGCGCGCAACCGGGGCATCATCGCCGAGAACCTGCCGGAGTTCGACGCCTTCTTCGCCGAGTTCCCCGAGCTCTTCGAGTGGCGGGCCCCGGAGGGCGGCTGCGTCGCCTACCCGCGCTACCTCGGCCCGGACGGTGTGGAGGACTTCTGCACCGCCCTGGTCGAGCAGGCCGGCGTGCTGCTGATGCCCGCGAGCATGTTCCGCTCCGAACTCACCCCCACCCCCACCGACCGCTTCCGGATCGGCGTCGGCCGCCGCGACCCCGGCCCCGCCCTGGAGGCCTTCGCCGACTGGCTGCGCAAGCGCCGGGTGTAGTGCCTGTCCGGCGCACACGACGACGCCGGGGCGCCGATCAGCGGATCGGCACCCCGGCTGCGGCGACCGCGGGGGTCAGAGCTTCTGCCAGGCCGGCTTGGCCGCGTAGGTGTCGCGGAAGTAGTCGGCGAGCTTGAGGCGGGAGGCGGCGGCCTCGTCGACCACCACGGTGGCGTGCGGGTGGAGCTGCAGCGCCGAGGCGGGGACGGCCGCGGCCAGTGGGCCTTCGACGGCCAGGGCGACGGCCTCGGCCTTGGCCTCGCCGGTGGCCAGCAGGACCAGGTGGCGGGCCTCCAGGATGGTGCCGATGCCCTGGGTGATGACGTGGTGCGGGACCTCGTCGATGCTGTCGAAGAAGCGGGCGTTGTCCACCCGGGTCTGCCGGGTCAGGGTCTTGATCCGGGTCCGGGAGGCGAGCGAGGAGCACGGCTCGTTGAAGCCGATGTGGCCGTCCGTGCCGATGCCGAGCAGCTGGAGGTCCACGCCGCCGGCCTCGGCCAGCGCGCGGTCGTAGGCGGTGGCCGCCTCGGCGATGTCGGCCGCGTTGCCGTCCGGGCCCAGGAAGGAGTCCTCGGTCAGGCCGAGCGGCTCGACGACCTCGCGCAGCACCACCGAGCGGTAGGACTCCGGGTGGCCGGCCGGCAGGCCGACGTACTCGTCCAGCTGGCAGATGCGCGCCCGGGAGGCGTCCAGGCGGCCGTCCCGGACCCGCTCGGCGAGGGACTGGTAGATCGGCAGCGGGGTCGAACCGGTCGCGACACCGAGCAGGGCGTCGGGCTTGACGGTCAGCAGATCGGTGATCGCCGCGGCGATGAGTTCGCCGGCCGCTGAGGCGTCGGGGACGATCACGATTTCCATACTGGATCCACCGTTCTGAGGCGAGGCTGAGGTCTAGACCTCCGAGGTCTAGACCAGTTTGCCGTGAACGGGCCCCTCCGGTCCACCCGGGCCCGCCGGTGCCGGGGCTCGGGCGTTCGCCCTGGTGCGGGCTCGGCGAGGCCCGGCGGAGCTCGCCGACGGTTCTCCGGCGGTTCTCCGGCGGCCTCCGGTGCGGAACGTGCGAGGAGCCGGGGCCCGTGAAGGCCCCGGCTCCCTGCGCCCTGTCGTGCGGGCTGCCCTGTCTTACGGATGCCGTTCCACGGGTGAACGGCCGGGGGTCCTGACCGTGGGGGTCAGAACGGGTTGGTACAGGTGGTCACCTGCTTGCTGGCGTCCAGCGCCGGGCCGGCGGTGGCGCAGATGATGTGGGGGGCGGGGCCGGTGACCTTCGGGGTGGCGGCCTGGACGGAGCCCAGTCGGACGGCGGACGCGCTGGCGACCGGCTCCCACGGGCTGCCCCAGGCCTGCTGGGAGCGCACCTCTACCTGAACCATCGTCAACTGCGTGGGGTCCGCGTTGACCTGGGCTATGCCGACGATGCCGTCACCGTCGACCTGGTGCGTGATGCAGGGGCGGTTGAGCACCGTGGCGCAGGCGACGGTGCCGGCCTCGGACGTCGCCGTGGCGGCCATGGCGGGAGCAGCCGAAAGCGCTGCGATCCCTGCCGCCGCCATCATCACGGCTGTAATCCGAGTGCGCATGATACGAACCTCCTTGGAAATGAAGGGAATCTCACTTGGTGAGATGAGTCTTGCACACATCCTGGGATTTGCATGTGTGCGTTGCGTCACACTCATGGTGACTGTTCAACTACTGGCTGCAATCGTTCGCCCAGTGTTCAGTGTGCGGACAGATCGCAGCCTGACGGAGGATCAGTCGGTGGGGCGGCGGAGCCGTCCGCCGCCGGACCGTCGCGCCGCCGTGCGCGGGTGCCGACGCCGCGGCCCGGTGACCGAAGTCGTCACAGGTCAGCGCCGGGATCCCCCGAGCGGGCTCCTCCGGTTCGGCCGTCTGTTCCAACCCCTCGGCGTGCAAAGGGTCGTGGGCCTTCTTGAACTGTACCCAAGCCCCGGCCGGGCCGCCTGCCGGGCGGACGGCGGTGGGGTGCGTGGTGCGGAAGAGGGCCGAGTTGAGCCCGATGCGTCGTGCCCGGTACGCCAACACCGCTTCTTTGACCGGAGCTTGAATCACCCTTTTACCGGCCGGGCAGGGCGAACCGCGCCCGGCCGGGGGTCGCCCCTCCGGGCAACTCGACGCAGCGCACCCGGGGTTGGCCGTGTTCCTTCACTCGTCCGGGTGGCGCCTTGCCACCCGGGCGAATCGGACGGATACCATCGAGCCGATCCCACGGAGGTGGCTGCGTGGACACGGTCATCGTGCAACTGCCCGGTCCGGGGCCGGATCCGGCGCCCGGGGCGGTGCCCGGACTGCTGCGGATGGGCCCCGGCGAGGCCGCGGTGTTCGGACGGGGCGAGCCCGGGCGGCCGGTCGCCATCCCACTGCCCGACCAGGGCGTCTCCCGGCGCGCCGGCGAGGTGGTCGCCGCCGAGGACTACTGGCGGCTGTCCAACTTCAGTACCACCGCGACCTATGTGGTCGAGAACCTCGAAGGCGCCGGGGAGCACATCAAGGTGGCCCCCGGGCGCCTCGGCGCACCCGTCCCGTTCGAGCTGTCCCGCGTCCTGCTGCCCGCCCTCGGCGAGCCCGCCGCCTTCAAGGTCTTCGCCCCCCAGCACGCCTACCTGGACGGCCACCCGGGCGGCGCCGACGGTGAGCGCACCGTCAGCCCCTTCGCCCTGGACCCGACCGCCAAGTACTTCCTGGTGCTGCTCGCGCTCTGCGAACCCCGGCTGCGCTCGCCCTCCACCGCCGCCGTCCCCGGCGCGACCGAAGTGCTCGCCCGGCTGCGCGCCCTGCCCTCCTGCCGGGGGCTGACCCGCTCGGCGGTGAACTACCACATCGACTACCTGGTCGGGACCAAGCTGCGGCTGCGCGAGCCGTACGAGGAGGGCCCGGCGGGCGGCAAGCGGGAGGAACTGGTCGCGCTGGCCCTGCGGTTCGACCTCGTCCGGGAGGAGCACCTGGCCCTCCTCCCGCCCCGGCGCCCGGTCGCGCGGCCGTGACGCCGCCCCGGGAGCACGGCGCCACCCCCGGTGCCGAGCCCCCGCAGGAGCGGCCCGCCGCCGCGCCGCCGCCCTTCGAGGTGCCCGACGGCTACCCGCTGGCGGGCTACCGCACCGGCGCCTTCCTCGGCGCGGGCGCCTGGGGCAGCGTCTACGCCGCCGAGGGCCCGGACGGTACCCCGGTCGCCGTCAAGCTCCTCGGCCCGGCCCGCTCCACCCCCGGTCAGCGTCGCACCCTGGCCCAGATGGCCGCCGGCGAGCTGCGCTTCAGCCGCCGCGCCGACCACCCCCACCTGATCCGCACCCTCGCCGTGGTCACCGTCGAGGACCCCGGCCACCCCGAACTGGACGGCGCCGTCGCCCTGGTGATGGAGCGCGCCGCCCGCAGCCTGCAGGACGTCCTGGCCGCCGCACGCCCCGGAACGCCGGTGCCCGGCGCCCAGCGGATCCTCACCGAGGTCTGCGCCGGACTGACCCACATGCACCGCGCCGGCTGGGTCCACGGGGACCTCAAACCGGCCAACATCCTGCTGATGCCCGACGGCACCGCCAAGATCGCCGACTTCGGCCTCACCGCCGAGCTGGAGGGCACCCACGCCTACGCCCCGCCGCTCGGCTCGCCGGACCACGTCCCGCCCGAGTGGTGGTCCCAGCGCACCGGCGCGCGCGGGGTCGCGCTGCGCCCGAGCGCCGACGTCTGGGCCTTCGGGGTGATCGCCCACCAGCTGTTGACCGGCGGGCTGCACCCGTTCCTCGGAGCCACCGCCCGGGCCAGGTCGCTGGCCGCCCAGGCGTACGCGCGCGGCGTCGCCCCGCTGCGGCCGGACCAGGCGCTGCCCGCCCTCTGGCGGCCGGTGGTGGCGGCCTGCCTGATGGCCGACCGGGAGGAACGCGCCCGCACCGACCTCGCCGCACTGGTCGCCCGTGCCACCGCCCGCCCGGCCGGGCGCCGCGAGGCCGTCCGGGCCGGCGCCGGCCTGGTGGCCTGCGCGGCCGTCCTGCTCGCCCTGACCGGCGGCCCCGAACCCCGCGCCCCGGGCGCGCACCGCGCCGTGCCGCCGCTGCCCGGGGCGATCCCGGTCGGCTCCGACGTCCCGGTGGCCTACCGGGGCATGATCGAGGACGCCGCCCGGCGCTGCCCCGAGCCGGAGATCACCCCGGTCCTGCTGGCCGCGATGCTCAAGGCGGAAAGCGGCTTCGACCCGAACGCGGCCCGCCCGGAGACCGGGGAGTACGGCATCGCGATGTGGACGCCCGCCGTCTTCGAAGCCTGGGCCAAGGCCGCCAACCACGACGGACCGAAGTCCTACCTGGACCCCGGTGACGCGATCGCCGCGATGGGCAACTACGTCTGCTGGCTCGACCAGCAGATAAAGCGCCGCGGCTTCACCCGGGACCTGCCGGCCCTGGTGGCCGCCGCCTACCGCACCAGCGACAAGTCGGTGGCGGCCGCCGGGGGAGTCCCGGAGCGGGTCCGCCCGCACGTCGACAAGGTCCTCCGCTACCTAGCCGACTACGGAGAGTAACTGCCCAATTCGGGAGGAGTTGTGCCACATCCGTACGGATCCCGGCGCGGGCGTCCGGGCGACCGGCCGGCGGTCTGGGATCCTCGGGCGCATGATCACGAAGCTCCGCGCGGCCTCCGCGCAATGGACCCTCGTCGTCCCGGTGGCGGCCTTCGTCGTCCTCGTCCTGACCTGGCACGAGGACCTGCCGGGCTGGGTGGTCGGCGTGGTCGCCCTGTTCCTGATCGGCGCGGTGCTGGCGGCCGTGCACCACGCCGAGGTCATCGCCCACTGGACCGGGGAGCCGTTCGGATCGCTGGTGCTGGCGGTGGCGGTCACCGTGATCGAGGTCGCGCTGATCGTGACGCTGATGGCCGACGGCGGGGACAAGTCCGCGACCCTCGCCCGGGACACCGTGTTCGCCGCCGTCATGATCACCTGCAACGGGATCATGGGTTTGTCCATCATCGTGGCCGCGCTCAGGTACCGCACCGCCGTGTTCAACGCCGAGGGCACCGGCACGGCGCTCGCCTGCATCGCCACCCTCGCCACGCTGAGCCTGGTGCTGCCGACCTTCACCACCAGCACCCCCGGCCCGCAGTTCTCCACCACCCAGCTCGGCTACGCGGCCACCGCCTCGCTCGTGGTGTACGGGCTGTTCGTGACCACCCAGACCCTGCGGCACCGGGACTACTTCCTGCCCGTCACCCCCGAGGGCAGGATCCGCCGGGACGAGGACGACGACCACGCGAGCCCGCCCACCCTCCGGGCCGCCGGGGTCAGCCTGCTGCTGCTCGCCGTCGCGCTGGTGTCCGTGGTGGGCCTGGCCAAGGGCGTCTCGCCGACCATCGAGTCCGCCGTGGACGGCGCCGGGCTGCCGCACGCGGTGGTCGGCGTGGTGATCGCCATGCTGGTGCTGCTGCCGGAGACCATCGCGGCGCTGCGCTCGGCCGTGCGCAACCGGGTGCAGACCAGCCTCAACCTGGCCCTGGGCTCCGCACTGGCCAGCATCGGCCTGACCATCCCTGCGGTCGCGATCGCCTCCTCATGGCTCGCCGGCCCGCTCGTCCTCGGCCTCGAACCGTCGCACCTGGTGCTGCTGACCCTCACGGTCGTGCTCGGCACGCTGACCGTCATCCCGCGCCGGGCGACCCTGCTGCAGGGCGCGCTGCACCTCGCGGTGCTGGCGGAGTTCGTGGTGCTGGCGGTGAACCCGTGAGAAGGGTGAACCACTGAGGCCCTGGTGGCCGTGGTGAGGAACGGAAGCCCCTGGCACGTCCCCCCGTGCGGCCAGGGGCTTCCGTCGTCTACGGCCGGGCCCGCTGGGAGGGGCGGGCCACGGCCGGGAGCCCGTGGCGCCGGCGCTGCTGCGGGCGGGCCGGGGGCTCCGTGGAGCCGCGCCCCGGGGCGCGGCCCTGCGGCCTCCGGAGGGCTCAGACCTCCGGAGGCGGCGTCATCGGTTCCCTGCGGCACCTGACCGGGCAGGCGGTGCCGCAGGCTCCTGGGGGCGTCAGGAGGAGGTGCGGCGACGGCGGGTGTAGACCACCGCGCCCGCGCCGGCGACCAGCAGGGCGGTGCCCGCGCCCGCGTACAGCAGGGTGCCGTCGCTACCGGTGGAGGCCAGCTTCTTGCCGTCCGTGGCGCCCGGGATCGGGGTCGGGACGCTGACCTTGGCCGGGACGACCAGCGGCTGGTCCGGGGTGACCTTGGTGCCCGCGCCGGGGTGCACCGGGACGGTGGCGGTCGGCGGGGTGGACGGGCCGGCGCTCGGGGCGTCGCTGGGCGCGCCGGTCGGGACCTCGGCGGCCGGGGTGGTGGGCGCGGGGGTCTTCGCGGGCTCCGTGGCCGGGGTGGTCGGCGCGGGGGTCTTGGCCGGCTCGGTCGCGGGGGTGGTCGGCGCCGGGGTGGTGGACGGCGTGGCCGAGTGCGACGGGGTGGGGGTCTGCGACGGCGTGGCCGAGTGCGACGGCGCCGGCGTCTGCGACGGGGTCGGGGTGTGGGAGGGGGCCGGGGTGTGCGAGGGGGTGGTGCTCGGCACGGAGGTCGGGCCGGCCGACGGGGTCTTGGTCGGCTTGCCGCTCGGCGTCGGGGTGGCGGTCTGGCCGCCGCAGTCGACCTTGAAGACCTTCTGCTTGGGGTTGCTGACGTCCGGGTGCTCCGGCAGCTCGCCGTCGACCAGCGGGACGGCCTTCCAGAACAGCTTGTAGTGGCCGTCCGGCAGGTCGATGTCCTCGGTGCGGATGTGGCCGTTGTCGTCGACCGGGAGGTCACCGAACACGACCGGCTCGGTCATGTCGCTGTTCATGTCGAAGATCGCCCAGAGCACGTCCTGGTTCGGGTCGAAGCCGAAGGAGTCCAGGTAGAAGGTGCAGACCTTGGGCTCGTTGCGCACGTCCTCCTGGCCGGTGGCGGCGTCGTGGATCTTCACGGTGCCGTTGTTGCCGGGGTGGCCCTTGCCGTTGCCGTTGCCGCCGGCGGCGGCGTGCGCGACGGGGGCGAGCAGCATCAGGGCGGCGGCGGTCGGGACGGCCACCAGGGAGCGTGCGGTGGTGGAGCGGATGTGCATGCGTGTTCCATCGGGTAACGGCAGGCCGGGACGAGCCTGTGGGTGGGAGGGAGCTCTCGGCGGCCGCCGGGCCGGGGGCCGGATGCGTACGACGTGAGGCGCACAAAAGTTCCCCTAGTGGGAAACGTGACGCAAGGGAGGTTTGGCCGAAATGCGACGCTGAGAGCGATTGGTCCGGCTAGTCCCCCGCAACAATATGATCACCCGATTGTGTTGGACTCGTGCGTGCCGCAGGCATGTCATGCGTTGGCCGGTATTGGGCGGTCCGAGAGCCGGGCCCGCGTGTCGGGACGGCGGGCGGAAGGCGGGGTTCTCTATCGTCCGTCTGGAACCGATCCGACCCAGGGGGAGTGCACGATGCCCGGCCCAGAGCAGCAGGTGCGACCGGAGCGGCAGTCGGCCGCCCCGACCGAGGACAGTGCCGACGTGATCGTGGTCGGTGCCGGCCCGGCCGGCTCCACCGCCGCCTACCATCTCGCCCGCACCGGCCTGGACGTCCTGCTGCTGGAGAAGTCCGCCTTCCCGCGGGAGAAGGTCTGCGGCGACGGACTCACCCCGCGAACCGTCAAGCAGCTGGTCGACATGGGCATCGACGTCTCCGAGGAGGCCGGCTGGCTGCACAACCGCGGTCTGCGGCTGGTCTCCGGGCGCCGCACGATGGAGTTCGACTGGCCCGAACTCTCCGCCTTCCCCGGCCACGGCCTGGTGCGCCGCCGCGCGGACTTCGACGAACTGCTCGCCCGCAAGGCCGCCGCGGCCGGCGCCCGGCTGATCGAACGGGCCAACGTGGCGGGTCCGTTGACGGACGAGCGGTCCGGCCGGATCACCGGTGTCAGCGCCAAGCTCGGCGAGGAGCGCAAGCCCGTCGAGTACCGGGCCCCGATCGTGGTCGCCGCCGACGGGAACTCCACCCGGCTGTCGGTCGCGATGAAGCGCTACCGCCGCACCGACCGCGCGATGGGCGTGGCCTACCGCACCTACTTCGCCACCCCGCGCCATGACGACCGCTACCTGGAGGCCTGGCTCGACCTGCGCGACCCCAACGGCCCCGCCCACCGCCTCCTGCCCGGCTACGCCTGGGTGTTCGGGATGGGCGACGGCACCGCCAACGTCGGCCTCGGCGTCCTCGACACCGCCGGCATCGACCTGGACTGGCGCGACCTGCTGCGGCGCTGGTGCGCCGACCTGCCGCCGGGCTACGCCTACACCCCCGAGGCCGTCACCGAGCCGATCCGCGGCTCCGCCCTCCCGATGGGCCTCAACCGCCAACCCCACTACGCCGACGGCCTGTTGCTGATCGGCGACGCGGGCGGCACGGTCAGTCCCGGCACCGGCGAGGGCATCGCCTACGCGATGGAATCCGGCCGCTACGCCGCCGAGACGATCGTCCAGGCGCACGCCCGCCGCACCGACCGCGGCCGCGAACTCGCCCTGCGCGCCTACCCGCAGAAGCTGCGCTCCGCCTACGCGGGCTACTTCGCCCTCGGCCGGCTGGCCGCCGACCTGCTCGGCCGCCCCCGGTTGCTCGGTGCCGCGGGCGCCGCCGGACTCGGCCACCCGGCGCTGCTGAAGGTGGCGTTCCGGCTGATGGTCAACCTCACCGAGCCCAACTCCAAGGACGCCATGGACCGGCTGCTCCACCTGGTCGGCCGGGTCGCGCCGGGGCGCTGAGGCCAGGACGCCGAGGCCGGTGCGCCGGAGCCTGCCGTTCGGATGAACGGACGATCCGGCCGCCGGGCCCATATCCAGCCACGCAGGGGCGGCACAAGACCCCTGCGTGGCTTTCCGGGATCTGAACCGGCTCCGCACACGACGTCCGAGCTGTCTCCACAGCCGCGCGGCTTCGCGATCGGCGCCCGGGGGAATCCGTCCGGAGGCGGGACACGGCGCCACTGCTGACGGCCCGCCACCCCAGGCAAGGTTCCTCCAGGCTCCCTTCCCCCCTGAGGAGATCAGCCCGTGCGCGCACGTCCCGGCAGGCTCAGATCCCTGCTCGTCGGCCTCTGTGCCGGAGCCACCGTCCTCGCCCTCACCGCCGGACCGGCCCAGGCCGCACCGGCCGGCGCCCCCGTCGCCGCGGGCCCGGCCGCCCGCGCGGCCACCGCCTCCTACACGATCAGCACCCCGACGAACGTCTCGGCCTCCTGCTCCGGGCAGAACGCCGAGGCCATCCAGGCCGTCGACCCGGCGCTGAACGCCGTGTACGCCGTCTGGATGGGCTGCAAGGGCATCGGCTTCGCCGGCTCACGCGACGGCGGCTCCACCTTCGGCCCGCCGCTCACGCTCCCCGGCAGCACCGGACAGAACGGCAGCCGGTCCTGGGACCCGGCGATCACCGTCGCCCCCGACGGCGCCATCTACGCGGCGTTCATGGTCGCCCGCTCCGGCCTGACCTACCCCGTCGTCGACGTCAGCACCGACCACGGCGCCAGCTTCAAGACCGTCGGCCAGGCCCTCCCGCCGGACGCGAACAACTGGGGCGACCGGGACTTCATCACCGCCGGCCCGGACGGGACGCTCTACCTGACCTGGGACTACGGCCCGAGCGCGGCCGCGGTGACCTTCCTCTGCGCGGCGTCCGGCAGTTGCTCCTTCGCCACCGGCGACGTCAACGCGGTGCTGCAGAAGTCCACCGACGGCGGCCGGACCTGGAGCGCGATGTCGCACATCAGCCCCGGGTACCCGAACAGCGGGGCCGACAGCGCGCCCGTCACGGTCGAGCCGGACGGCTCGATCGACGTGCTCTACCAGGGCTACGTCGTCACCGACGTCCCGACCGACAACCTGACCGTGGCCTACACCTACGCGACCCGCTCCACCGACGGCGGCGCCACCTGGTCCCCGCCGGTGCGGGTCGGTGGCGGCGCGGGCTCGATGAACAACAGCGAGTGGTGGATCGACGGCAGCGAGGCGCTCGGCCCGGACGGGACGCTGTACGCCACCTGGGACACCCAGGACTCGAACGGCGACACCGGCTGGCTGTCGTACTCGCGCGACCACGGGGCGACCTGGTCCACCCCGCTTCAGGTGCCGTCCGACACGCGGAACGTCCCGCACGTCATGCAGGTGGTCGCCGGACCGCCCGGGATCGCCTACGTGAGCTGGCTGTCGAGCAGCGACCCGCGCGGCTACGCGCAGTACCTCCGGACCTTCTCGACCACCCGGGGCTGGCTGTCCGCCCCGGTCCAGGTCTCGCGGGACTTCGGCACCGGCTCGGTGTGGCCCGGCGACACCTTCGGGTTCTCCGCACTCGCGCCCGACCGGCTGGTGCTGGCCTGGGGCAGCGCGGTCGCGCCCTCGGCCTCGAACGACAGCATCTGGACCGCGACGGTGGGCGTGGCGCTGTCCTAGGGCGTGCCCCGGCGGCTGTCCGCGGCCGGCGCCGGGTTGTTCGCCGGCCGGGATATTCGCTGGCGGCGGCGGGGGAGGCGGGGTAGGAAGGCGGGGTGACGACCAGTGACCCGGCGACCGACCAGCGCCTCCTCCGCCCCGAAGTCCTCGACCTGGGCGACGTGCTGCTCCGCCCCTGGGGCCGCCGCCTCGACCTGCCGGGCGGCACCTCCGCGGCGGTGATGGCGGCCGCTGCCGACCCGGAGATCGCCCGCTGGAACCCGCTGCGCGACGCCACCCACCGGGCCGGCGCCGAGGCCTACCTCGAACGCGCCGACTCCCGCTGGGCCGAGGGAGGCACGGCGGCCTTCGCCATCACCGACGCCGACGACGGCAGGCTGTGCGGCAACGTCGTGCTGCGCTGGACCGACCGGGACGAGGGCGTCGCCATGGTCGGCTACTGGCTGCTCACCGCCGCCCGTGGCCGCGGCCTCGCCACCCGCGCGACCACCGCCGTCACCGCCTGGGGCGTCCGCACCGCCGGAGTCCGCCGCATCGAGCTCTACCACGCCGTCGGCAACGAGGCCTCCTGCCGGGTCGCCACCCGCGCCGGCTTCCCGTACGAGGGCACCCTGCGCGCCTCCTACCGCTACGGCGACGGCCCGTACACCGACGAGCACCTGCACGCCCGGCTGGCATCCGACCCCGCATAGCGCGCAGGCCCGTCCGAGGAAGCGCGCACGCCCACCGGTTGTGCGCGCTTCCTTGTGTCCCATGGACGGAGTGAGTCCGTGACGCCGTCGTCGCTTCGCCCAACCGCGGCGTGGCGGACGGCAGTTCGTGACTTCGGGTTCCGTCACCGGACATCCCGGTGACGGCCGTCCGGGAACGGACGATCATGGGCGGATGACCCGCGCAGATCATCCCGAGTGGGACCTCCACGAGGCCGTGGCCCTGTGGGGCGCGCGGCTCGCCCCGGCGTCCGCCGTGGTCGACGCCGCGGCCGCGGCGCTGGTCGCGGCCCTGGCCGAGGGCCGCGACGGTCCGGCGCTGCGGGAACTGGCGGCCGCGGGGCGGAGCGAGGCCGACCGGCGGTTCCCGGGCGTGCTGGACGCCGCCTGCGCGGAACTCGGTCTGCTCCGGCCCTGGCGAGGCAGTCGGCGGGCGGACGAGGAAGGCGTCCGGGCGCTGGCCCGGCAGGTGATGCGCGGACGGCTGGCCCCCCGCCGGTTCACCGCGCTGCTGCACGCGCGGTTCGGGTACGTGCTCGACCTGACCGAGGAGCTCGTCGCCATCCACCACGACTACGGCACCGCGCCGGGCGGACCGTCCGAGGCCCGGCTCGACGCCGAGGTCCTGGCGGAGGCGTGGTGGCTCGGCGCCGACCCGGCGCTCGGCCCCCGGCGGCGTCCGGTGACCACGGCCCGCGAGCTGGTGCTCGGCTATGTCGCGGAACTGACCGTGATCCTGGCCGAGTTGGGCCGCAATGATCCGCCGGCCGGGTGTCTGACGGAGTGGCTGGTCCTCGCCCGCACCCGCCGGATCCCGCGGCTGGGCGTGGTCGGCGGCCGGTTGTACCTGGTGCACGGTGCGGGCTGCCGGTTCACCGGCCCGGACGGTGTCGAGGTCGAGGTCGACACCACCGGACCGGGCACGGTGACCTTCGACGCCTGGCGGCTGCAGTGCTACGGCGCCGGCCTGCCCGAGGCCTTCGCCGCGGAGCAGCACGAGCTGCGGGCCGCCGCCGGGGCGCTGCCGCAGCTCACCGGTGGAGGGCGGCCCGGCTGGTTCGTGCTGCCGGGCTAGCGGTGGAACTGGGCGAGCTGGATGAGGTTGCCGCAGGTGTCGTCCAGCACGGCGACGGTGACCGGGCCGAGGGCCGTCGGCTCCTGCGTGAAGCGGACGCCGAGCCGGTGGAGGCGGTCGTACTCGGCGTGCACGTTGTCCACGGCGAACTGGGCGGCCGGGATGCCGTCCTCGACGAGCGCCGTCTTGTAGGGCTTGACGGCCCGGTGGTTGTCGGGTTCCAGCAGCAGCTCGGTGCCGTCGGGCTGTTCGGGGGAGACCACTGTGAGCCAGCGGTACTCGCCGAGCGGGACCTCCTCCTTCTTCACGAAGCCCAGCACCTCGGTGTAGAACCGCAGCGCCTTGTCCTGGTCGTCGACGAACACGGTGGTCAGCTTGATCCTCATGGGGTGCCCTCCGAAGCGGCCCGGTACTGGTGGTGGCGGTCGCCGAGCCGATCGTAGATCGCGCGCAGCCAGGGCTGCCGGACGGCGGGCAGCCGGGCGAGGCGGTGGCGCAGCAGGTACCGGTCGGGCTCGAACAGCCGGATCGGGCGCAGTGGCAGCGGGTCGTCGCGTTCCTCCCCGGCCGGCAGCCGGGTGGTGGGACGGAGCGGTGGGAAGGCGAGGTACGTCCACACCGCGGAGTCCAGCGGGACGGGTACCGCGCCGTCGGAGGGCGGTTGCCAGGGGGCGCCGTTCCACGGGTGGCGGGGGACGAGGGCGATCTCCGGCACCGGGGCGGGGGTGAACCCGGGGCCGGCCAGGCCCAGGGTGCGGACCGGGTCGCCGGTCGGGAGCAGCCGGTGCAGGGTGCGGCCGAAGGTCTCGGAGAGCAGGCCCCGGGGCACCGCCACCGGAGCGCCGCCGGAGGCCGCCAGGACCTCGGCCAGAGCCGCTCCGACCGCGGCGCTCCACCGGTCGCTCCACCAGCCGCCGGGCTCGACGGGTGGCGCCGGGGGCGCCGTCCAGCCGTCTCCGTCCGGACGGGCCGGCCCCTCGACCGGGAGCCGCCGTACCGCCCGCGGGTAGAGCCGGACCGCCTGCCAGAGGTAGCAGTCGTCGATCCGGGCGCCCACTGTCCGACCGCACCGCTCGCAGGCCAGGTTGGGGTCTCCGGCGGAGGCGCAGCACCCGTCGCACCGCTCCGCGATCAGCGCGGTGCCGCGGGTGTCGCCCGGGGCCAGCAGGACGGCGCCGCCGGGGCCGGACCACAGCCCGTCGACCGGCGCGTACACGCCCAGGGCGGCGGCCTCCGCCGGGGTGATCGCGGACCAGGGGCGCCAGGGTTGCTCGAAGGGTTCCGGGTCGACGGCGAAGGTCCCGGGCTCCAGCAGCGGCGGCAGGTAGCGGTCGGCGCCCTCGCGGTGCGCGTGCGGCGGCAGCGCCACCTCCGTCACCGGCGCGGTCAGCTCCGCACCGCACCCCGCGCACGCGAACACCGTCACGCGTTTCTCCCCCCGCTCACCCGTTGGACGTCCGGAGTATGGCCGCCCGTGCGGCGCCCGCCAAGCGGTTTTCGCCGGCGCGGGCGCCCGTACCCCGGCAGGCAGCGCGCCGCGCCGCGCCGTCCTAACCTGGAAGGGCGCGCACGGTGTGTGGCCTGCGACGGAGGCGCGGAAGCACGGCAACGGGAGCGGTGACCATGACGGTGATCTCGGCGGCCCTCTTCGGTACCGACTGGCGGCCGCGGCTGCCCGGCGGCGCCGAGTTGCTGCGCGAGTGCGCCGCGCGCGGCTGGACGGTCGTGCTGACCGGCCCCGGGCCGGCCGGGGCGCCGGTCCTGACCGTGACCGCCCCCGGTGGTGACCCCGTGCGGGCCGCCCTGGAGCTGGTGGGCGGCGAGCCCTCGCACGCCGTGGCCGTCGCCGGGAGCGTGCGCGAGGTGCTGGCGGCGCGGCGGGCCGGGGTGCCCTGCGTCGCCCTGCAGACCGGCGGGGACGCCGGTCCCGAGCTGCGGGTGGCCGGCGCGGTCGAGGTCCATCGTGACGCCGCCGCCCTGCTGCGTGTCCTGGACGACAGCCTGCTCGCCCGTCCCCGGGCCTTCGGGCGCGTGGACGCCGGAACAGGCGGTCCCCGGAACGGTTAACGCCGGCCCGTACCGGGCAACCGCCGGGTGCGAGCACGTCACCGGAATGTCGGAGGTGACCGAGATGGACGGACCCGCGTTGAGCGGATGGGAGCGGCGGCTCCTTGAGGAGATCGAGTCCGACCTGCGCCAGGACGCGCGCCTCGACCGGAAGTTGAGCACGATGGGGGCGAAGTCGCCGAACCGGGTCCTCGGCGCGCTGCGCGCCGCCGGGCGCCGGATCTCGGCCGGGGTGCTGCTGACCGTCCTGGTGATGACGTCGATCTGTCTCGGCATCGGGGTGCGCACTCCGACCACGTCCGTGCTGGTCGCCCTCGGGGTGGTGTGGGCCGCCTCGGTGGCGGGCGCCGTGGCCGCCACCGAGCTGCTGCGGCGGCGCCGCGGGTCAGGCGGGGCCGCGTCTGCCGATCCGCTGGGGGAGGAACGGCGCGAGCGCCGTGACCGTCGGCCCTGGGACCGCCCGGAGGCGTGACGCGATGAGAGGCGTGACCTGATGAGCACCGACCTGTGGGAATACCGCCCGGGCTCCCACCCCGCCGCTGATCTCGCCCTGGTCGGATACGAGGTGGACGCGACCGACGGCCCGCTCGGCCGGATCGAGCAGGACGGCGGCGACCACCTGATGGTCGACGCCGCGCCCTGGGTACCGGGCGCCCGGGTGCTCGTCCCGGTCGGCCTGGTCGCCCGGATCGACCACCTGGACCGCACCGTCCACCTCGACTGCCCCCGGGCCCGGGTCGGCACGGCCCCGCCGCCCGCCGAGGACCTCACCACCCGCCGGCCGCACTGAGCCATGGGCTGGCCGCTGATCACGCTGACCGGCCGGACGATCGCCTTCCTGGTCGCCCCGTACGGCGTCGAGCAGCAGGAGCTCACCTCGCCCTGGCAGGCGGTCGCCGAGGCCGGCGGCACCCCGCGCCTGCTGTCCACCGCCCCCGGCCGGGTGCAGGCAGTCCGGCACCGCGAGCCCGGGGACACCTTCGCGGTGGACGTCCTGGTCGCGGAGGCGGACCCGGACGACTACGACGGGTTGGTGCTCCCGGGCGGCGTCGCCAACCCGGACGCGCTGCGGCTGGACCGGCCGGCCGTCGCCTTCGTGCACGGGTGCTGCGCCGCCGGCCGTCCGGTCGCCGCGATCTGCCACGCCGCCTGGACGCTGATCGAGGCCGACGCCGTCCGCGGCCGCACCCTCACCTCCTGGCCCGGCCTGCGGACGGACCTGGTCAACGCGGGCGCCCACTGGGTGGACGAGGAGGTGCACGTCTGCCGGGACGGGCCGGGCCCGCTGGTGACCAGCCGCAAGCCGGGGGACCTGCCGGTGTTCGAGGACGCGCTGGTCACCGAGTTCGTCCACGCGGCGCCGAAGCGGCGCAGGTGAGGCGTCCCCTGCGCAGCGCGGCCCGCTCCTTTCCGGTCAGGCCCCGGGTCAGTCCCCGCGCAGGCGCACGAAGGTGGCGGTGGGCGGGCGTCCGGTGAGGGTGAGTTCGGCGCGCAGCGGGCCGGTGAGCGGGTGCACCTGGCCGTGGTCGGGGTCGGAGGCGGGAGGGCCGAGCAGCGGCCCGGCGACCTGGGCGACCTCGCGGGCCTGGACGGGGGTGAGCCGGGGGGTGGTCAGGAAGACCCGGCCGTCGTCGAGTTGGAGCACCAGCGCGTGCGGCCGGGCAGCCGAACCGGTGAGGGCGCGGACGGTGGCGTCCAGCGTGTCGCTGCGCCGGTACTTGACCCAGGCGCGGCCCGCGCCGCGCGCCCGGTAGGGGGAGGCCGCGGCCTTGCAGACCAGGCCCTCCACGCCGGTGTCGGCCAGCTGCTCCATCCACTCCAGCGCCTCCGCCCGGTCGGTGGTGGCCATCACCGGCTGGATCGGCGGCGGGACGTCGGCCAGCGCGGCCAGCAGCAGGCGGCGCCGGTCGGTGAGCGGCAGCCGCCGGACGTCGCGGCCGGGCAGGGCGAGCAGGTCGAAGGCGATCAGCCCGAGCACCACGTCCGGGGCCGCGGCCCGGGCCTGGCGGGTGTGCAGCAGCTCCTCGAAGGCGAACCGCCCGGCTCGCCAGGCGACGAGCTCGGCGTCCAGCACCAGCCCCTCCGGCAGTCGGGCGACGGCGGCGGCGATCGGCGGGAACTCGCGGGCGAGGTCACGGCCGCTGCGGGACTGCAGGAACGCCGGGCGGTCGCCGCGGGCGAAGGCGACGCAGCGGAAGCCGTCCAGCTTCAGCTCGTACTGCACGCCGCCCCCGCCCAGCCCGTCGGCGGGCGGCACGGCGGTGACCGCGGCGGGGCGCATCACCTCGACGGGGGGCTGCAGCACCTGCCGGGGCTGCTGCCGGGCGGGCCCCGGAGCCGGGGCGGCCCCGGCGGGCGCTTTCCGGGCCGTGGCCCCGGCGGGCGCCTTTCCGGCCGCGGCCGCGGCGGGCGCCTTTCCGGCCGTGGGCACGGCGGGCAGCGGCCGGGCCTGCTCCGGGTCCAGCAGCGGCGCGAAGAGGTCGCCGTGCGCCGCCAGCCGTCCCGGCAGTTCGGCCAGGGTGAAGACCAGCTCCGCCTCCCCGCGCGCCCGTTCCAGCTCGTCCCAGGAGAGGGGGGTGGAGACCGTCGGCAGCGGCCTGGCCCGCAACGTGTAGGGCGCGGCGGTGGTCTTCTTGGCATTGTTCTGCGACCAGTCGACCAGCACCCGGCCCCGGCGGCGGGCCTTGGTCATCGTGTGCACCACCAGGTCGGGGTGCTCGACCTCCAGCGCGGCGGCCAGCGCCTTCGCGTACCCGGAGACCTCGGCGCTGGGCGTGGGCTCGACCGGCACCAGCAGGTGCAGGCCCTTGGAGCCGGAGGTCTTCACCCAGGCCGCCAGCCCGTCCGCGGCCAGCCGCTCGCGCAGCAGCAGCGCGACCGCCCGGCAGGTGAGCACGTCCGCGCCCTCACCCGGATCGAGGTCCAGGACCAGCCGGTCGGCCAGCGCCGGCGCGGCCGCGTGCCACTGCGGTACGTGCAGCTCCAGGCAGCCCAGGTTGGCGACAGCCAGCAGTGCCGCGCCGTCCTCCAGCACCACCTGGCGAAGGTCCCCGCCGCTGCTGGGCACGTCCACCGTGCGCACCCAGGCCGGGGTGCCCGGCGGCGGGTTCTTGGCGACGAACACCTCCGCCTCCACGCCGTCCGGGCAGCGCAGGAACGACACCGGGCGGTCGCGCAGGTGGGGCAGCAGGGCGGTGTGCACGGCGGCGTAGTAACGCAGCACGTCGCCTTTCAGGGTGCCGATGCTCGGGTAGTACACCTTGTCGAGGTGGGACAGGGCGAGGGTGCGTCCGTCCACCGTCATCTGCGGCATGGGCCCTCTCCGTAGACTCCCGCGGGTGGCCCCCGCAGCCAGTCTGCCCCGGTACGGCCGTCGCCGCCCGGGGCGACCGGGGCCGTGGGTCAGGAACCCGGGGCGGGCCGGGGCGCGCCCGGGTACGTCCCGAAGTACCAGTGGTTGCCCTCGGGGTCGGCGGCGGCGAAGTCACGCGAGCCGTAGTCGGTCTCGTGCAGCGCGGCGGTGATCCGGGCCCCGGCGGCGACGGCCCGGGCGTGCACGCCGTCCGGGTCGGCGGTCACCACGTACGCGCTGAAGCTGCCCGGCAGGCCCGGCCACTCGTCCGGCGCCGTCTCGCGCACCGAGCCGAGCATCACGCCGCCGCCCTCCGGCCAGGCCAGCTCGGCGTGCCCGACGAACTCGCCCTCGCCGTAGCTGACCACCTCCCGGAAGCCGAACGCGTCCGTCAGGAAGCGGATCAGGGCCCGGGCGTCGGTCGCGCGCAGGGTGGGCCAGACCTGCGGGGCGGGGGTCTCGGTCGCGGGGGTTCCGGTGTCCATGGCTCGTCACTCCTCGGGTGCGGTGGTCAGGCCTCCCACTCTGGGCCCGCCCCGGCAGTACCGCCTTGGACGTTTCGGAACTTCGCCGCCTCCGGCCCCTCCGCCGCCAGCCAGGCGCTGGGCGCGGCCCCGGCCAGCGCCCGGAACTCCCGGGCCAGGTGCGCCTGGTCGAAGTAGCCGCAGCGAACGGCCAGTTCGGCCAGCCGGGGCGGCGGGGAACCGGCCGCGAGCAGGTGCCGGGCCCGGTCGAAACGGATCACCCGGGCGGCCGCCTTGGGGGTGAGCCCGGTCTCCCGGCGGAACCGCGCCTGCAGGTGCCGGGCGCTCCAGCCGGTCTCCCGGGCCAGTTCCGCCACCGGCAGCCCGCCGCCGCTGCGCCGCAGCGCCCGCCAGGCCCAGCCCACCTCCGCCGGCACCGACCCGGACGGCCGGGCGGCCCGCAGCAGCGCCCCGTCCAGCAGGGTGAACCGCTGCGCCCAGTCGCCGGCCGCCTGCAGCCGCTCCCGCAGCTCGGCGGCGAGCCGGCCGAGGACCTCCTCCGCCGGGACGTCCAGTCCCGCCAACTCCCCCGCCGGCAACCCGAACAGCGCCCGGGCGGCGAGCGGGTGCACGGCGATCTGCACGCCGGACTGCGCCCCCTCGTGGGTGATCAGCGCGGGGGAGGTGTGCAGCCCGCCCAGCACCGTCGGATAGCTGCCGGGCGGCTGCGCCGGATCGGGGTGGCGGGCGACCACCAGCGGCTCGTCCAGGGTGAGGATGAAGGTCAGGTACGGGGAGGGCAGGCCGTGGTGCACGGCCGGGGCCAGACCCCGCTGCCGGTACCCCGAATACCGGGCCACGTACGGGCGCAGCGCCGTCGCGGGCCGGGCGCGGACGGCCTCGTCGACCGCCCCGGTGGCTTGCGTCGTCACCCGTCCAGTATCGGTGCTCGCGGTCGCGGGCGGCCCCGAAGTCGCCTACGGTGAGGGCACGGTCACCCCGCGAGCGGCGCTGTGGGCCGCCGCGGGGGCGGACCGTCGGGGGGTAACACCGACGAACGTCGGGGGGGTCAACCACCGACGAAGGAGTCCCCGTGACCACTGCCCGAGACATCATGCACACCGGCGCCCAGTGCATCGGCGCCCACCAGACGCTGGCCGAGGCCGCGAAGATGATGCGTGACATGCACGTCGGCGCGCTGCCGATCTGCGGCGACGACCAGAAGCTCCACGGCATCGTCACCGACCGCGACATCGTGCTGCGATGTGTGGCCGAGGGCAAGAACCCGGCCGACATGACGGCCATGGACCTCGCCGGGCACCTGCACTGCGTGCGCGCCGAGGACAGCATGGACACCGTGCTGAAGAAGATGGAGCAGCACCAGATCCGGCGCATCCCGGTGATCGACGGCGAGCGGCTGGTGGGCATGATCAGCGAGGCCGACCTGGCGATGGGCCACCGTGAGGGCCACCGGCTGACGGACGAGCAGATCATCAAGTTCATGGACAGCGTCTACATGAAGCAGTGACATCCGCTCGGCCGCTCCCGGGCGGCCCGTGAGCGGCGTTGAGCGCAGCCCCGCCCGCCCTCGGTGACCGGCCGGTCCCCCCGCACCGGCCGGGCCTCCCGATGGTGCCGGACGGGGCCCTCACGCGTCTTGTACAAATGCGCAACGCCCGCCTCGCGCCCCGGGTCGCGTCCGCCCGGCGCCCCGGCCCCGCCCGCCTCGCGCCCGGACCGCCGTCAGCGCGGGCGGAGGTCGAGGACCAGGTCGCGGGGGAGCCCGTGGGTGTCGTGGAGGTAGTGGAGGTCGTCCTCGGTGAGGGGGCCGCGGAAGCGGGGGCGGGAGAGGACCCGGCGGCCGCGGTCGAGGAGGCGGTCGAAGCGCCGCTCCTCGTCGAGCAGCACCTGGCGGACCGACCCGGGGTCCACGTCCTGGCGGAAGTGGTCCAGGGTGTGCCGGACCAGCTCCTCCGGCAGGTCGCCGAGTCCGCACTGCGGGTCGTCGCGGCGCAGTACGGTGAGCACCCGGCGCAGCAGGCGGCGCAGGACGTAGCCGCGGCCGGCGTTGGAGGGGCGGACGCCGTCGCCGATGACGACGACGGCCGAGCGCAGGTGGTCGCAGACCAGGCGCAGGGACGGTTCGTCCAGCTGCCACAGGGGCGGGACGAGGCGGCGCCAGGGGTCGAAGACGTCGCAGTCGAAGACGGAAGTGCGGCCCTGGAGCAGCGAGGAGAGGCGTTCCAGGCCGAGGCCGGTGTCGATGTTGCGCTGGGGGAGCGGCACGAGGGTGCCGTCGTCGAGGCGGCGGTGACGCATCATCACGTGGTTCCACACCTCGACCCAGCGGTCGTCCCGGGTGGGTGTGGACCGCGGCGGGGTGTCGCCGGTCCACAGGAAGATCTCCGAGTCGGGGCCGCAGGGGCCGGTCGGGCCGTTGGACCACCAGTTGTCCTCGACGGTGAGCTCGACCGGTACGCCGCGGTCCTGCCACAGTTCCAGGGAGTCGGTGTCCGGGCCGACCCGGTCGTCGCCGCCGAAGACGGTGACGTGGAGCCGGCCGGGATCGATGCCGAAGCCGTCGGTGAGCAGCCCGTAGCCCCAGTCGAGGCTCTGCCGGCTCTCGTAGTCGCCGAGGGACCAGGTGCCGAGCATCTCGAAGACGGTGAGGTGGGTGCGGTCGCCGACCTCGTCGAGGTCGGTGGTGCGCAGGCAGCGCTGGACGTTGACCAGCCGCCTGCCCAGCGGGTGCGGGCGTCCCTCCAGGTGGGGCGTGAGGGGGTGCATGCCGGAGGTGGTGAACAGCACCGGGTCGCCGGGCGGGGGCAGCAGGGTCGAGCCGGTGATCCGGTGGTGGCCGCGGTCCTCGTAGTACTCGGTGAAGGTGCGGACGAGCTGGTCGGTGTTCACGGGGTGGCTCCTTCGCGTGTGCCGTGGTGGGGGCACCGGACGACGAGTCCGCGCGATCGTCGGAAACCGAGAGCAGAACGCCTCGGAGCCACCACCGGCGGACCGTTTTCCGGTCGCCGGGGGAGAGGGGGTACGTCAGGCGGCGGCAACCGGCGAGCTGGTCGCTCGCGCGGTGGCGGTGAAGAGGCCGGTGACGTTCATGGGGCCGAGGGTAACGCGGCCGGTGCCCCGGGCGCACGTGGTTTTCCGCCCCGGAGCGGGGAGCCGGTGGGTCCGACTTCCTGTTCCCGGGTGTCGGGCGGTCAGAGCGGCAGGCTCTGCCAGGCCTCGAAAGCCGTGGCCGAGGTGCCCGTGCGGAAGGAGACCCGGCCGTCCGTGCCGATCGCGAACACGTGGAGGACCCCGGCGCCGTCGACGATCGCGGTCGGATGGTCGAGGACGGTGCCGCCGAGGTCCTGCCAGGGGCCGTAGCCGGAGTTCGGGGCGGTCTGGGCGGTGGTGCTGACCCCGCCGCCGCGGTTGCGCTCGAACAGGACGACCCGTCCGCCGAGGGTGGCCGCCGCCGGCTCGCCCACGCCGCCGTGTCCGCCCAGGGGCGCCGGGGACCGGCTCCACGAACCGCCGGGCCGGAGCTGGTAGCTGACCAGCGTCGCGCCGGTGTCGGCCTCGCGGTAGGCGAGTTCGATCCGGCCGTCCTGGTCGAGCGCGGCCCTGGGCGCGCTCGCCGGCCGGGCCCCGGGGATCGCGGCCGGGCCGCTGATGGCCCCGTCCGGGGCGCCCTGCCACCAGCCGAGGACGCCGGTGCGGGTGCCGGCGAACACCTCGATCGCCCCGACGCCGTTGCGGATCGCGGTGACCGGGTCCTGGAGGTCGGTGCCGCCCAGGTCGGTCCAGGTGTCCGTCCACACCCCGCCCGGGGCGGTCTGCCGGATGGTGCTGAGGCCGCCCCCGCCGTTCTTGACGAAGAGCTCCAGCCGCCCGTCCCGGGAGTTGGCGACGGCGGGCACACCGACCTGGTCCTCGTTGCCGAGCCCGGCGTTGGGGTTGCCGTGGTCGGCCCAGCCGTTCCACCACCAGCCGTTGGGGGTGCCCTGCGGCAGGGAGACGATGTGGTGGTCGGTCAGGCGGCGGGCGAAGACCTCCAGCCGGCCGTCGGCGTTGGTGCCGACGGCGATGCCCGGCGCCAGCCGCCCGCCCGGGTCTGCCATCCGCTCCGGGCCGCCCCAACTGCCGTCCGTCCGGCGCCAGTAGGTGTGGAGGGCACCGGCCCGGACGACGAACACCTGCGGCCGGCCGTCCTGGTTCAGGCCCGCCCAGGAGGTGCCCCGGGACCATCGGTGGTACATCCGGGAGAACCAGGAGTCGGAGTAGTTCCCCGAATGGTCGTGGCCGGCGTACTCGGAGACGAACAAGCCCTTGGTGCCGGCCGTGGCCGGGTCCAGGTTCACCGGGGAGTCGGTGATGTCGTAGTCGCGGTAGTTCACCTGGATCACCGGGCCGCCGTACAGCAGCGCCGCCTGGCCGGCGAACTTCGCGGCGGCGACGTGGTCCGGGTGGTCGCCGGAGTAGCGGCTGTCCGGGAGTTCGTCCTGCGCCCGGAGCACGGTCGGCCGGTACGTCACCATCAGCTGGCGCAGCACCTCGACCACGTCCGCGGCCGTGTAGGTCGACGGGCCGGACAGCGGGCTGCCGACCGGGACGACCGTGGTGTCGGTGCCGCCGGCCAGGACGCCGTCGAGTTCGGCGTCGTGCAGGTTGAGGAAGACCAGGTGCACCGGACGGCCCTTGAGGACGTACCGCTCGACCTGCTTGCCCGCGACCGTCCAGGCCTCGGCCGTCCAGTGCCCGACCTCGTCGGTCGTCGGGTCGGTGTCGCCGACCCCGGTCATCCGGGAGTACGCGTTGACGGCGCCCATCTGCCGGTTCCAGGTGCGCAGCGGTTCGCCGGCGGCGTCCCAGCAGGTCGTGGCGCACGGGTCGCCGGTCGCGTTGCCCGCGGTGACGAACACCGTGACGGACGGCGTGCCGTCGGCGAGCGAGTCGGACAGGTCCGGGTTCATGAACAGGATGTCGTCGTCCTCGTGCGCGACGACCTGCATGACCAGTGCACCGGAGCCGGTGGCGTCGGCCGGGGCCGTGGCGGAGGGGGCGGCCGAGGGGGCGGACGCGGCGGCGCGGATCGCGGTCCCCTGGGCCAGGACGGGCGCGGCGAGCGCGGAGAGCGCCACGGAGGTGAGGAGTCGCCGACGTCCGATGGTCATGTGGGTCCCCCGGATTCAGGATCGGCGTGATCGGGCCAAGGGGAGGCTAACGCAGGGGCGAGCCGGTGAATGCGATTGGCGGTGATGCGCAGTGGTGTCGCGTAAAAACCACAGTTGACGTACGAACAAGCTGGTTCTTCACGAGGACGGAGCTCGGCTCGGTTCAGCTCCGGTCGGCGTCGAGCACGGCGCTGGTGATCCGGCCGACGACCCGGTCGGGCGGTTCGAGGTCGGTGGCGGAGGCGGTGGCGGCCCGGCGGGAGGCCAGGAACTCGCGGGGCGAGCAGCCGACCATGCCGCGGAAGGACCGGTCGAGGTGGGACTGGTCGTAGTAGCCGCACAACGCCGCGAGGTCGGCGCGGGCGAACCGCCCGTCCGGGGCGGTCAGCAGCCGGAGGGTGCGCTGCAGCCGTAGGATTCCGGCGGCCTGCTTGGGCGCCAGCCCGAGCTGTTCCCGGAAGCGCTGCTCCAGTCGGCGGCGGCTCCAGCCGGTGCCCTCCACCAGGGCGTGTACCGGCACCAGCCCCCGGGAGCGCCGGAGTTGGTGCCAGGCCCAGAGGACGTCCGGCTCCCAGAGCGGCCCGTCGGCGAGCAGTGCGGTGAAGTAGTCGTCCAGCAGGGCGAATCGGGCCCGCCAGGTCGGCGCCTCGGCCAGCCGGGCGGCCAGCCGGCCCAGCCGGGGGCCCAGCACCTCCCCGGCCTCCGCCCACTGCCCGCCGAGCTCCCCGGCCACCGGACCGAAGGCCCGGAACGCGCCCTGCGGGCTGAGCGAGACCGCCAATCCGTGGAGCACTCCGGCGTGTTCGGCGATCGTCGCGGTGCGGCGCAGCCCGGCGGCGATCGAGCCGAAGGAGATTCCGGGTGCGGGCGACACGGCGTCGGTGAGCCGCATCGTGCCCTCGAAGGCGATGGCCACCGTCACCACGTCCGTCGGCACCTCCAGTCGGCGGCGCGGGCGGTCCAGGTTCATCCGGTAACCGCGGTAGTCGAGGACGTAGCGGCGCAGCGGAGCGGCGGGCAGGGCGACCGCCATCACCGGTCCGGCGGTCGGGAGGGTGTCCTGGACCAACTCAACTCCCTTGCTCGGCCCGGTGGGTGGCAGGTACGGGAATCATCCTAGGCGGATCGGTCAGTGCGCCGACCGTCTCATTGCGTGGATTTTCCTTTCTCGGGGAGCGAGATGCGGGCACACTTGCGCACATGGGAAAGCAGTACGAAAGCATCGACGGCCGGCTGCGGCAGTTCATCGAACGCCAGCCCGTCTACTTCGTCGCCACCGCGCCGCTGGCGGGCGACGGACACGTCAACCTGTCGCCCAAGGGTCGCTCCGGCACCCTCGCGATCATCGACGAACTGACCCTCGCCTACCTGGACTTCGGCGGTTCGCAGGCCGAGACCATCGCCCACCTCCGGGAGAACGGCCGGATCACCCTGATGTGGTGCGCCTTCGACGGCCCGCCCACCGTGGTCCGGGTGCACGGCCGCGGCGAGCCCGTCTTCCGCGACGACCCGCGCTTCGCCGAACTGCTCGGCCGCTTCGAACCCGGCGCGGACGGCGCGGGCCTGCGCGCGATCGTGCTGGTCCACGCCGAGCGGGTCAGCGACTCCTGCGGCTACGCGGTGCCGTTCATGGACTACCGGGCCGACCGCGACCTGCACGCCCAGTACTTCGACCGCAAGGGCGAGGAGCAGTTCAGCGCCTACTGCGAGGGCAAGCCGCTCGTCCGGACCAGCATCGACGGCCTGCCCGCCCTCCCGCTGCCGGTCCCGGCCCGGCCGGCCTGACGGCACACCGGGGCGGTCCGAGGCGGGAGCCGCAGGGGGCGATCCCGGTCCCACGGTGGGAGTGCCGGCCGGTGTCGGCGTCCTCCTCCGGCCGCCCCATCGAGTACGGAGATACGTCCACCGCGTTCGAACCTGTTCTCGTAGGGTCTGTCCGGTGGATCGATCGCCTCGGGAAGGGGTCTTGTTGGAGGAGAGCGAGGCAAGGCAGCTCGCGGAGGAGTTCGGTCGTGGCCTGACCAGGCGGTGGGATGAATGGGCCTTTGAGCTCGGCCAGTGGGCGCCCCCGGCTCTCACGGGCATGTTCGGTTTCACCTGGTATCCCACTGCGAAGGGCAGAAACGGGCGTCCGATCCGGGTCGGCGGAAACTGGCCCATTCTCGTGGACCGGGACACCGGTGAATGCCGACTTGTGCAGGGGCCGAACGAGTTCGCGGCCCTCAGGGGCGCGTCGGCGGCTCGCAAGTCCCACCGGGCCGCTGCCCGTGGAAATCGACCGCCCGAGTAGCCGTGGCTTCTCGTCAACCGGGGGTCGGGCTGCGTCCACTCGTACGCCGACACCGTGACGCGACGAAGCCGCCGCACCCTGGGGAAGGGTGCGGCGGCTTGCGTGCGGGTGGGGGGCTTACTTGCCCAGGCCGGCCTTGCCGGAGCAGATCGGCCAGGCGCCGGGGCCCTGGGCGGCGAGGACCTTCTCGCCGATGGAGATCTGCTGCTCCTTGGTGGCCAGGTCGGCGCGCGGGGCGAAGGAGGTGCCGCCGAAGGCCGCCCAGGTGCTGGAGGTGAACTGCAGGCCGCCGTAGAAGCCGTTGCCGGAGTTGATGGCCCAGTTGCCGGTGGCCTCGCAGGAGGCGACCTTGTCCCAGACCGACGCCGGCGCGGCGGAGGCGCTGTTGGCCGTGACGAGGCCGGCCACCGGCAGGGCGGTGAGCGCCCCGGCCGCCAGAGCCATCCGGACGCGGTTGCGGCGCTTCGGGGTGGCGGTGGTGGTGGCAGCAGCGGTCTCGTTACGGAAGGTCATGCGATTCCTTTCGGAGGGGGTTTGCGAGCACGCGGAACCAGGCCTTCGGAAGGCCGTCGGTTTCGGGGACGCGTCGCTCGCGTGGTCCGGCACCGTTCCTGCTCGGGGGCGGTGAGGCCCGGCCGGAGCGGAATCACTCGGTGCAACGGGTTCGAAGTTACGGGGCCGTTCGTGCCGGTTTCAAGGATTCGCAGGTTCAGGCACGTCAGAGGCCTGTTACCGCAGGTATCGATCACGAAAATGAGGTGATTTCGCATCATTTCGCCGCATTTTCTAGATCAAATCACCGCTCGAAGTGGCCGCCGTCACCCGCGAGGACGTGTGAAGCCGCGCACATCATCGACAGCGCGTGACGGCCCCCCGGCCCCGGGTGCCGGATCGGCACCCCCGCACACCCCTCCGGGTGGGCCGCACCACAGCCCTCACCGGGAGTGCCCGTTGCCTCCACTCCCGGTGGCGGGCATAGCCTTCGGTCCATGAGCAACGAGAGCGATGCGGCGGACGCAGGGGCCGTCGACGGTGGCGGAGAACGCCCGGTCCACGAGCCGGCCGTCGCGCCCAGCGGCTTCGAGCTGGGGACCGACGGGCCCAAGGTGATCCTCGCGGGCCTGGACGGCTCCGACTCCTCCTGGCGCGCCACCGCCTACGCCGCCGGACTGGCCCGCCGGCAGGGCGCACTCCTGGCCGTCGCCTACATCCAGCCGATACTCGGCGCCGCGACCGCCCTGGCCGGCGCCGCCGTGGAGGAGACCACCCAGGAGATCGCCGACGAGCTGCTGGCCGCGCTGCGCGACGCCGAGCACCGGATGCGCGAGGTCTGGCGGGTGGAGTGGCGCTTCCTCACGGTGCGCGGCGACCCCTACACGGGCCTCGCCAGGCTCGCGGACGAGCTGCGCGCCGACGCCGTGGTGGTCGGCGTCTCCGAACAGGCCGGGCACAAGGTGATCGGATCGGTCGCGGTCCGGCTGGTGAAGGCGGGCCGCTGGCCGGTCACCGTCGTGCCGTAGCTGTCCTCGGCGTCCGTAAAAGCTCGGGGACAGGCCCGCGGGCCCCGCGATCGTTCCGTGGCCGAACCGGCGCCGGTCCACCGGGGCCCGGGAGCGACTCGACCGGCCACCGCCCGCCCGCCGGCGCCCGGTAAGCGGCGGGTAGGGTGCGGGGCCATGACGGAAACGCCGGGCGCGCACCCCACCGAGCCGGCCCACCCGACCGGCAACGACCTCCACCTCGACCTGCCCGCCACCGGCGGCGGCCGCTCCGCGCTGATGGCCGCCCTGCGCGAGGCGATCCGCACCGGCCGGCTCGCCCCCGGCACCCGGCTGCCGCCCTACCGGGCGCTCGCCGCCGACCTCGGCCTGGCCCGCAACACCGCCGCCGAGGCCTACGCCGAACTCGTCGCCGAGGGCTGGCTCACCGCCCGCCAGGGCTCCGGCACCACCGTCGCCGAACGCGCCGCACCCGCCCGGTCCGACCGTGCCCGCCGCCCCACCCGCCGGTCAGGGCCCGTGCACGACCTGCGCCAGGGCCAGCCCGACGCCGCCTCCTTCCCCCGGACCGCCTGGCTGGCCGCCGCCCGCCGAGCCCTCACCGCCGCACCCCACGAGGCCTTCGGGCCCGGCGACCCGCAGGGCCGGCCCGAACTGCGCACCGTGCTCGCCGACTACCTCGCCCGCGCCCGCGGGGTGCGCACCGACCCCGACCGGATCGTGATCTGCTCCGGCTTCGCCCACGCACTGCGGCTGCTCTTCGACGGTGCCGCGCCCGTCCTGCCCTCCGCCGACCGGGGGCCGCTGGCCGTCGAGGCGTACGGGCTGGGCTTCCACCGCGGGCTACTGGCCGCCGCCGGGGTGCCCGTCGTGCCGCTGCCGATCGACGAACAGGGCGCCCGGGTCGAGGAGTTGGCACGGCACCCGGACGTCCGGACGGTCCTGCTCACCCCCGCCCACCAGTTCCCGACCGGAGGCCCGTTGCAGGCCGGGCGCCGCGCCGCCGTGATCGACTGGGCGCGCGGCCGCGGCGGACTCGTCCTGGAGGACGACTACGACGGGGAGTTCCGCTACGACCGCCAACCGGTCGGCGCCGTCCAGGGGCTCGACCCCGACCGGGTCGTCTACCTCGGCAGCACCAGCAAGAGCCTCAGCCCGGCGCTGCGCCTCGGCTGGATGGTCCTGCCGGAGCACCTGGTCGACCGGGTGCTCGCGGCCAAGGGCGAACGCGAGGCCTGGGCCAGCGCCCTGGACCAGCTGACCCTCGCGGAGTTCGTCGACTCCGGGGGCTACGACCGGCACGTGCGCCGGATGCGGCGCCGCTACCGGGACCGCCGGGACCGGCTGGTGGCCGCGCTGGCCACCCATGCCCCGCACATCGAGGTGTCCGGCATCGCGGCCGGTCTGCACGCCGTCCTGCGGCTCGCCCCCGCCACCGAACGCTCGATCCTCAAGGCCGCCGTCTACCGGGGCCTGGCCGTCGAGGGGCTCGCCGACTACCGCCACCCGGCGGTCACGGCGGAGGCGATGCCCGTCGTCGACGGCCTGGTGGTCGGCTACGCCACCCCGCCCGACCACGCCTACCCGGCGGCCCTCCAGGCGCTCTGCGACATCCTCCCGCCGCCGGCCTGAGCCGGGGCGTTCGACGCGAGCGCGCCCTGCGGCATGGACCTGCGCGAGCGGGGACGGGCGGTGAAGAAGCTGAAGGCGTGCGCGTTCCCCGCAACGGCCCCGCTGTCCTTACCCCTGTCGTGTGATCAGAGCGGCTCAATACCCACTGGAGAGCGTGTCGGAGGGGTATGGGCCGCCCCGAGGCCATAACTAGATCATATGGCTGGCTGGAAACTGTCCTTCTTCTCGGCTGTCGCCGGCCTGGTACTGGCCGGCTCGGTCGCTGGTCCGCCGATGACCTCTTCAGTCGCCAGCCTTCCTCACGGCGGGCCGGAGCCGGGAACGTGGGGAGAAGCATTCGGCGGGCCCCCCACCTGTGGAACCGGGGTTCCCGTACCCAGTGCTTCCCCACCCGGGCCTCCCGGAGGAGGAACACCCAGGCCCAGTGCCTCCCCGCCCGGGACTCCTAGGCCCAGTGCTTCCCCGCCCGGGACTCCTAGGCCTGGGACTCCCACGCCTGGTGTTTCCCCGTCCGCGACTCCTGGGCCTGGGACTCCCACGCCTGGTGTTTCCCCGTCCGCGACTCCTGGGCCTGGCGCTTCCCCGCCTGGTGTTCCTGCGCCTGGTGTTCCCGTACCTGGTGTTCCTGCGCCTGGTGTTCCCGTACCTGGTGTTCCTGCGCCTGGTGTTCCCGTACCTGGTGTTCCTGCGCCTGGTGTTCCTGCGCCCGGTGTTCCCGTACCTGGTGCCCCTGGGGCTGGTGCTGCTGCACCTGGTGTTCCTGCACCTGGTGTTCCCGTACCTGGTGCCCCTGGGGCTGGTGCTGCTGCGCCTGGTGCCCAAGCACCTGGGGCTCCCGCAGGCGGCGCGAGAGTGCCTGCACCCGCAGCTCCGGCGCCCGGTCCTCCCGGGGCTGGTGCCGCTGCGCCTGGTGCTGCCGGGGCTGGTGCTGCCGGTGCTGGCGCTCCCGGTGCCGGTGCTGGTGCTGGTGTTGCTGGGGCTGGTGCCGCTGCGCCGGGGGCTGCTGGTGCTGGTGCTGCCGGGGCTGGCGCTCCCGGTGCTGGTGCCGGTGTGGGTGCTGGTGCTCCTGGGGCTGGTGCCGCTGCGCCGGGGGCTGCCGGTGCTGGTGCCGCTGCGCCCGGTGCCGCCGGGGCTGGTGCTCCCGGTGCTGGTGCTGGTGCTGGTGTTGCTGGGGCTGGTGCTGCCGGGGCCGGTGCTGCCGGTGCTGCTGGGGCTGGTGCTCCCGGTGCCGGTGCTGCCGCAGCTGGTGTTCCTGGTGCCGGTGTTGCCGGGCCTGGTGCTTCCGGGGGCGGAGCGAAAGCGCCCGGCGCCGGGGGACCTGGCGCGCCTGGCGCCGGCGCGCCCGGCAAGGGTCGCAAACCCGAGAAGGCCAAGCCGGGCGGCTCGACTCCTGCCGCCTCCACGAGTCCCTCCGCTTCCCCCGGGCCGCAAGCAGGGGCGAGCCGCGTGCCCTCACCCCATCTCCACTCCGGCCGTTCCGGCGAGAGGGCGACCCGGCTGTTGCACAACGTCGTCCTGTACTTCCTGGTCCTGTTCGTTCCCGCGATCGTCGCCGCAGCCATCGCGTGGCATCGCCGCAAGTCGCGCCGCCAGACCGACCGAAGCTCAGGGACACCATGGAACACGTGATCGCAGTGATCGGGATCGTCGCCGGATTCGTCCTCGTCGCCGGGGGTGCTGCCGTGTTCAACAGCCGCAGGGCCAAGCGAGCGGCGTCGGGGGAGGAATCGCGTGACGACACCGCCGAGTACCTGACGATGATGGTCGGCGTGTTGTACGCCCTGGTGCTGGGCGTCGCGCTGGTTTCGGTGTGGGAGGCCAAGGACGACGCCGACAGCAACATCAGCACCGAGGCAGGGGCGCTGCACCAGACGTATCTGCTCGCCGACGGGCTGCCGCCCGACGCCGCCCAGCGGGCCCGCTCGGCGGTGGACACCTACGCCGCCTACGTTCGGGACACCGAGTGGCCCCTGATGGGGCGGGGCGAACCGCTGGGCGCGCGTGGCTGGACGCTCCTGCACGAGGTGCAGAACGCATGGGTGTCGTTCGAGCCCACCACCAACGCCCAACAGCAGGTGGACCAGCTGGCGTTCGCGCAGATCTCCGTCGCCTACGAGGCCCGCCACGGCCGTGAGGAGGCCGGAGGCCGGGGGATGTCGGGCGTCATGTGGTTCGGCCTGCTCGCCGGCGGCGTGCTCACGTTGGCCCTGATGTTCCTCTTCGGGATCGAGCGCACCGGTACCCACCTGGTGTTGGCCCTGGGCTTCACCAGCCTCATCGCCTTCATGGTGGTCCTCATCTACGCCCTGAACTCCCCCTTCGCAGGCCCGCTCGGCCTGAGCCCCGAGCCCTTCGCCGACATCGGTCTCGGCGTCTGAGGGCGTGGCGGGGCCGGGGGACCGGATCACCGGTCGTTGTCGCGGGACCAGGAGATGAACGGACGTCCGCGCGGAAGAATCGGCGTGGTGTCGCGCACGAGGTCGCCGGGTAGCGGGACGCGGGCAGCCGCGTAATCGCCTGCGATAAACCCGGCGACGTCGGCGAACGCCCCCGGCATACTGGTCGCCCATGGATGAGGTCGAAGTCGTCGTCGCCCATTCCGAGCGCGCGACTCTGCGCGTCGGCGACGTGTTCCTGAAGGTGGACGCCGATCAGGCGCGCATCGACGTCGAGGTCGAGGCTATGTCCCTCGCGCCGGTCCCGACTCCGGAGGTCCTGTGGCGCAAGGAGCCCGTCCTCGCGATCGCCGCCCTCCCGGGGACGGTGCTCGGCCGTCTCGGTGAGCCGTCAACCGCGTCGCCCGCGGCGTGGGCCGCGGCGGGCGCCGCCATCCGGAAGCTGCACGAAGCACCGTTGCCGCCCTGGACCGGTCGGCGCCGCCGGAGTCCCGACGAGTTGGTGGCGGAACTCGACGGCGAGTGCGACTTGCTGGTGACGAACGGCGTCCTGCCCGCCGACCTGGTCACCCGCAACCGCCAGGTCGCCGAGGCCGCGCTCCGGCCGTGGACTCCGGCGTTCACGCACGGCGACCTGCAGATCGATCACGTCTTCGTCGACGGCGACGAGGTCACGGGCATCATCGACTGGTCCGAGGAGGGCCGGGGTGATGCCCTGTTCGACCTCGCCACCTTGACGATCGGACACCAGGAGCACCTCGACGACGTCATCGCCGGTTATGGCACCGATGTCGACCTCGACGTCATCCACGCCTGGTGGTCGATGCGAAGCCTGCTGGGGGTTCGCTGGCTGGTCGAGCACGGCTTCGACCCCTTCGCGCCGGGCTGTGAGGTCGACGTGCTGAGATCCCGGATGTGAGGCTGTGGGGGCCGGACCGGCCACGTACGCGTGCTGACGCATCGAGCAGGCCACCCCCTGGAGCGCAGCGCTCGCCCTTATGCTCAACAGGGTGTGGTGCGCAGTCGTCGCCAGCAGATCACGGCGCAGCCGAGGGTGACGAACGCGTGGTGGATGTCGTCGCGGATCTCCCGGCAGATGTGGAGGCGGCCACCAGTGCAGCAGCGCGATCGCTCCTTCCACGACTGGAACCGGCGGACCTTGTCCCGGTAGACCTCGTGGTCATGGCCGCGGTCGGCGTACAGGCGCTTGGGACGGCGCAGTGGCCGGCCGGTGTACAGCACGGACAGGATCCCGCACAGCACCTTGCGACTGTCCGGACGCTTACGACCTGGACGCCGCGGATCACGTGGGACGACCGGCAGCAGCGGCTCGATGCGCGCCCATAACTCCTCGTCGATTTCCCACGGTCCGGCAGCGGTCTTCCTGGTCCCGACCGGCTCGCACCCCCTTCGGCCCGCATCGACAAGAACTGATGCGACGTCATTTCCGGCGGTCCGGAAACCTCATTCCGTGAGGAGTCGTGAGCAGGGACCGGCCTGATCGCGCTCCCGCACCAGCGGGGACGGCCGCCGGGGCAGGAGCGTTCGCGGGCGGCGAAGGATAAGGCCACCGGAGGTTCCGCCGGGACCGAACACGGTCGATCGGTCCCCGGCGTCCGCCCGCTGCTCCTGCACCGGTACGGCTTCGGGCCGAGCACGGTAACCGAAGCGGGACCGGCCCCTACGCTCCATGGACATGCGCAGAACACATCTGAGCCGTGCCGCGCTCGCCGCGTGTCCGGCCCTCGCCGTCGGTCTGCTCCTGTCCGCCGCACCCGCCCGGGCCGACAGTCCACTGCCCCTGACGGCGGTGTCCGACCACCAGACGACCGTACGAGGAGGTGAGTTCACGCTGACCCTGACGCTCACCAACCCGTACGACACCCCGATCCAGTTCGTCTACCAGAGCGTCCAGGAGACCTACCCGACCACCCTGGAACCGGGGCTGAAGTTCACCGCCACGGCCTGCGGCACCCAGACCAACGGCTGCAGCGACAACGTGCACGGCGGCATCGCCCGCTACAATGTGCCGCTCGCCTCCGGCGCGAGCAGCAGCTTCACGGTCACCTACACGGTGGCGCCCGACTCCGCGTGCGGCACGACCCGGATCGACTTCTACTCGTACCTGTACTACGAGTACAACGGCGGTCTGGCCAACAACTCGGGCATCGTCGACGTCCCCGGTACCCAGGTCCTCTGCAGCTGACGTCGCACCGGTCCCCGTTGCCGCGAAATCCCGGCGCGGCTCCGGCTCCGCGCCCCCCGTACACCCGTCAGGTGCCGGCCACCCCCGTACCGGCACCTGACGGGCCCTCCCCGCCTGTCGGCGCCCGGTGACAGGATCGGGCCATGTACGCATGGATGCCGAACGACCCCGCCGCCCCCGCCGAGTTCCCTGCCCTGCCGTTGCCGTACGGGCTCCACGCCGCCCTCCTGGAGCGGGTGGGCCCGGAGGCGGCCGCAAGGGTGGGCGGGCTGGTGCGTCCCTCGCTGGAGATCGGGCCTGACGTCCCGGTGGAGGAGCCCGGCTGGACGCCGGTCGGACGGACCGGCGGGCCGGCCGCCCTGCCCGAGGAGTTCGACTGGCCCGAGGGCGACGGGCACCCCATGGAGCTGCTCGCCCAACTCGACTGCGCGGCAATGGCAAAGGCCTTTCGGGCGGGCAGTGGCGGGCACTGGCCGCTGCCGGCCGAGGGCCTGCTGCTGTTCTTCCACGACTCCATGCCCGCCGACCTCGACGGCGAGAGCTGTCGCGTGCTGCACGTCCCGGCGGGGACGCCGGAGCGCCCGGCCCCGCCGGACCCGGACGGGGTGGCGCCGCTCGCCGGGCGGCCGGTCCGGGCGCGCTGGGCGCTGTCGGCCCCCTCTTACCTCGACGACGAGCTGGCGGCACTCCTGCCCGGCGACCACCTGGCCGCCATGGGAGTCTCGGACGATTTCGGCGAGCACCTCGGCACGCCCGTGATCCGCCTCCTCGGCTGGTGCGACAGCCACAACACCACCCGCCCGGACGGCCACCGGCCGCTGCTGCAGGTCGAGGGGTCGGCGGTGGACGCGGCCTGGGGCGAGCTCGTCAACGTCTCGGTCTGGATCACCGAGGAGGACCTGGCGGCGGGTCGGTTCGACCGGGTCCGGCACGGGCTGGAGGTCGCCTGACCGGTGTGCCGGGTTGACGCCCGGCCACCGCTGTGGAGTCGCCGGGCCGGGCGCGGGTGCGGATCGGCGAGGCCTTGCGGGGCGGGGACCGCCCGCGCGAACGGATGTTCCGGTGGCGGGAGGGGCGCTCGGGGGCAGATGGGGGCGGAAAGCGGGAGATTCACCCTATCGGGGGGTAGTCGGCCGCTGTACAGGCTCGGTCGTGTCCTGGTGATCTAGGGTTCCGGATGGGCCGCCGGGCGATGGCGGCCACGCTCCCACAGTCACCAACTTCCCCACCAGTCAGCGGATCTGATGATCCGTTGTGGCTCGCGCCCAGGGCGGAGCGGTACGGCCCTGACCGCGTGATCCGACCACACGAATGGAGACCCCTGCCGATGCCCGTGGACACGAGCCCGGAGACACAGCAGGACCGGCAGCAGAGCCTCGCGACGGCAGCTGCCCGCAATCTTGCCACCACGACGAAGTCCGCACCGCAGATGCAGGAGATCACCTCCCGCTGGCTGCTCAAGGTGCTCCCGTGGGTCGAGGCCCACGGTGGCGCCTACCGGGTGAACCGACGGCTCACCTACACCGTGGGCAACGGCGTGGTGGAGTTCATCAAGACCGGCTCCCAGGTTCGCGTCATCCCGGCGGAGCTGGGCGAGCTCGCCCTGCTGCGCGGCTACGAGGACGAGGAGGTGTTGACCGCCCTCGCCGACCGCTGCCATCAGCGCGACTTCGGCCCGGGCGAGGTGCTCACCACCCAGGGCGAGGCGGCCGACCGGATCTTCCTGATCGCGCACGGCAAGATCAACAAGATCGGCACCGGCAAGTACGGCGACGAGACCGTGGTGGGCGTGGCCGGTGACGGCGACCGCTTCGGCGACGACTCGCTGCTGAACCCGGACGCCGTCTGGGAGTACACCGCGAAGACCACCACCGCCGGTGTCGCGCTCACCCTGAGCCGGGACGACTTCGCCCGCATCCGGGACAACGCGCCGAGCCTCCAGGAGCACCTGCGGGCGTTCCTCGCCCTGCCGCTGCAGGCCCAGAACGAGCGTGGCGAGGCCGAGATCGCCATGTCGGCCGGCCACCACGGCGAGTACGAACTCCCCGGCGCCTTCGTGGACTACGAGCTCAAGCCGCGTGAGTACGAGCTGAGCGTCGCGCAGACCATCCTCAAGGTCCACACCCGTGTCGCGGACCTGTACAACGAGCCGATGAACCAGATCGAGCACCAGCTCCGGCTGACCATCGAGGCCCTGCGCGAGCGCCAGGAGCACGAGATGATCAACAACCCGGAGTTCGGCCTGCTCAACAACGCCGACTTCGACCAGCGGATCCAGACCCAGTCCGGCCCGCCCACCCCGGACGACCTGGACGAGCTGCTCAACCGCCGCCGCGACCCGGACTACCTGCTGGCCCACCCGCGCACCATCGCCGCGATCGGCCGGGAGTTCAACGCCCGGGGCATCTACCCGCACCACGTCGACCTCGGCGGGCAGCAGGTGCCGGCGTGGCGCGGGGTGCCGATCCTGCCGTGCAGCAAGATCCCGATCACCAAGGAGAACACCAGCTCGATCCTGGTGATCCGTACCGGTGAGGACAACCAGGGCGTCATCGGCCTGCACCAGACCGGCCTGCCGGACGAGTACCAGCCCTCGCTCTCGGTCCGGTTCATGGGGATCGACGAGAAGGCGATCATCTCGTACCTGGTCAGCGCCTACTACTCGTGCGCGATCCTGGTGCCGGACGCGGTCGGCGTGCTGGAGAACGTCGAGGTCGCGCACCGCCGCCACTGAGCCCGGAGAACAGCGAGCGCGGGCCGTAACCGGTCGGCGCGAAGATCGTTTCACCTGATGACGGACGGCCCGCCCCGGAGGTGGGCCGTCCGCCTGATCGCGTTCGAACGCGCATGGTCGGACCGCATCGGCTCGGTCCCGGATCCGACCAGTGCCGCCCGTCCTCCCCAGGCTGATCAGCCCGAGTCCGTCCCGTTCCCGCAGGCGAACCGAGAGGTGTGTGGAGCCCATGCCGCAGCGCCGGCAGTTCCGACGGATACCACGGCGCGGCGGCTCGGCCGCTCCAGCGCTGCGGGTGCGGCTGATCGGCGCGGCGGTCGGCGTGATGGCGATGTGCGCACTGGTCGGCGGTGCCACCGCCTCGGGCGCCGAGCGCCCCGGCGAGCACCCGCACGGCTCGGCCGTGGACACCTGCGTGTGCAGTGAGACCGACGTCTCGACCTCGGTGGGACCGGGCGGGAGTGTCGACGTCGGGGTGGACGTCGACGTCCAGGTCGACGTCACCGTCGCGCCGGACATCGGACGCCACCACGGGCACCGGCCCCCGCACGACCATCACCCGTGCCACCACCGGCCGTGGACGGCGTCGCCGCTCCCGGCGCTGCCCTCGCCCTCGGCGACGACGGGGCTCCGGCAGCAGCCCGGGCGCCCGGCCGAGGAGCAGGGCGGGCACGGTGACCACGACGGGCACGGTGGAGGCGGTGACCACGACGGGCATGGTCACCACGACGGGCACGGTGACCACGACGGGCACCACCATCACCATCACCACCCGTATCCCTGTCCGAGCCCCACTCCGACTCCCACGCCCACCCCGACACCGACTCCGACGCACACCCCCACGCCAACCCCGACGCCCACTCCCACGCCCAGTCCGAGCGCGACACCCCCCAGCCCGAGCCCGAGCCCGGTGCCCACCGCGCCACCCTCGCCCCCGGCCTCCGTGCCGCCACCGCCTTCTCCGGCTCCGCCCGCACCGCCCCAGCCGGTTCCCCCCGCACCGGCAGCGCCCGCTCCGCAGGTGGACCCGCCCGCCGTGGTGCCGGTCCCGGCGGTGCCCGCTCCGGGGGCCCCGGCTGTGGTGGACCCCAGCCCCGTGCTGTCGAGCCCGGCCCGCCCGAGCCCGCTGTGGCCGACGCCCGCGGCGCATCCGTCGTTCAAGGTGTGGGCCGGCAAGCCGCTGGCGGACGCGCAGCACCACCACGGCGCCTCGGCGATCACCACGATGCTGCTGGTCTTCGTCCCCGGAATCCTGGCGGCGGCGGCGCTGCGCCCGGGTCATGGCCGAGGCCGCGGCCGGTCCGGGTCCTGACGGGCGCCGAGGTCCCGGCCGCGCGGCGGCCGTCCGTCCCGGCAGGACCGGGCCCGCCCCGCCCGTCGGGCCCCTTGCTTCCCCGTTCACGTCACAAGCCAAGCCAGAGAAGGGAGTTCCCATGTCCGAGTGGGTGGCGCTGATCGTCGCCATGGCGGCGGCCTGTGCCGTTGTGTTGGCGGTGGTGGTGCTGAGGCGCCGCACCGCGGGCGTCGAGGAGAACGTCGACGAGACGCCCGACGTCATCGAGTACATCACGATGATGATCGGCGTGGTCTACGCGATCGTCCTCGGCCTCGCCATCGCGGGTGTCTGGGAGGCGCGCGGCGCCGCCCAGGACGACCTGTTCCGTGAGGCGCAGTCGCTGCGGGAGGTGAGCGACCGGGCGGTGATCTACCCGGCCGAGTTCCGCGACCAGGTCCGGTCCGACGTCGACGCCTACGTCACGTACGTGGTGAACGTCGAGTGGGACTACATGTCCGAGAACGGCGCGATCACCGACAAGGGCACCCAGCTGCTGGACAAGATCCAGAACGAGGTGGCCAACCGGGCGCCGGCCTCGGACCTGGAGTCCCAGACCTACCAGCCCATCATGGACCGGATCGGCCAGGCCTCCGACGCCCGCAACCAGCGCGGTCAGAACGCCGGGCCGACCATGCCGGGCGTGGTCTGGCTCGGTCTGATCGGCGGTGCCGTGGTGACCATCGGGATGCTGTTCGCGCTGCAGATCAGGCGCACGCCGAGGGAGTTGATCCTGGCGGGCTGCTTCAGCGTGCTGATCGCCTTTCTGCTGTTCATGATCTGGGACTTCGACAATCCGTTCGCGCGGAGCGTCTCGGTCACCACCCAGCCCTTCGTGGACCTCTTCCCCTCGCTCAACCTCAAGAGCTGAGCCCCGCGGGCCGGGACGGACACCGGTGGCCCCGACGGGACCACCGGTGTCCGGTCATGTCCGGGGTCAGCGCAGTGCGGCGTCCATCGAGTTGAGCATGGTGCCGGAGGCGTCGTCGTTCTCCAGGGAGAAGGCGAACAGGCCACCCAGGCCCTTGCCCTTGGCGTAGGCCCCCCGCGCCTTGACGGCCTGCGGGGTGTCGCCGGTCCAGAAGTTGGTGCCGTCGTAGACCCAGCTGCTCTCGGTCAACGGGTCCCAATGGGTTTGTGCGGCCGACGGGTTGAGCTCCTTCCAGGCGGCCAGCCCGGCCTCCTGGCTGAGCGGCTTGGCGGCCGTCGGGCCGGTCGCGCTCTGGTACAGGCCGTAGTTGGACCCGGCCGGTACGCCGGTCCAGCCGCGCCAGTAGAACGGGATGCCCAGCACGATCTTGTTCGCCGGGAAGCCGCCGGGGATGCCGTACTCGGGCAGTCCGGTGGTGTAGGCGGTGAGCGTGGTGTCCACGTTGTACTTGCGGTTGCCGGGGGTGATCGGCGTGGTCGGGTCGGCCGGGCTGTCGTGCAGCGGGTCCTGGTGGTTGGTCGGGCCCTTGGCGTCCCAGGAGCCGTGCATGTCGTAGGACATCACGTCGGCGTAGTCCAGGTAGGCGCCGATCCTGTCGGTCTCCAGCTGGGCGATCTTGTCCTGCCCGCTGGGCAGCGCGGCGCTCAGCAGGTAGCGCTTGCCCTGGGCGGCCCCGAGGGCGTCCAGCTGGGTGCGGAACTCCTTGAGCAGCAGGGTGTAGTTCTGCTTGTCGGCGGGGGAGTAGTGGTTGCCGGCGTGGCCGCCGGCCGAGCCCGGGTACTCCCAGTCGATGTCGACGCCGTCGAAGATGCCGGCCGCCGAGGCCTGGCCTCCGGAGGCGTCACCGGCGACGCCGGTCGGCAGATTCCCCTTGAGGAACATGTCGATGCAGGAGGAGACGAAGGTCTTCCGGGAGGCGTCGGTGGCGGCCGCGTCGGAGAAGTACTTGGAGTACGTCCAGCCGCCGATCGAGATGGTGAAGCGCAGGTTCGGGTACTTGGCCTTGAGCTGGCGCAGCTGGTTGAAGTTGCCCTTGAGCGGCTGCTCCCAGGTGTCGCTGCTGCCGTCGACGCTGGTGCCGGAGTTGTAGTCGGACTGGTAGTCGGCGTACGCGTCGCCCGCGCCGTCACCGGCGTTGGGATCGGACTCGTTGGCCGAGTCGGAGGCCTTCACCGCCTGGAAGCAGGTGAACCTGCTGGGGTCGATGTTCGCGAACGCGTAGTGGATGACGTCCAGCTTGTTCGCGGCGCCGCTGGTGTCGACGTTCTTCGGGTAGTACGCGTTCTCGTAGATGCCCCACTGGTCGAAGTAGGCCGAGCGGACCGGCTGTTGCGCGGGCGCGGCGGCGGTCGTGGTGGTCACCGGGGCGGACTGGGCGGAGGCGTGGCCGCCTGAGTAGGCCTGGACACTGAAGGTGTAGCCCCGGCCGGGCAGCAGTGAGCTGACCGCGACCGAGGTGCCCATCGAGGTCGCGACCAGCTGGCCGTTGGACCACACCTTGTAGGCGACCGGGCCGTCGCCGGTGGTGAGGGTGGAGGGCTGCCAGGTGAGCACGACGGCGCCGGAGGTGACCTTGGTGACCGCGACGCCGGTCGGGGTGGTGACCTTGCCGTCGCCGGCCGGGCCGCTCGCTGTGGCGGTCGCGGTGGCGGTCGGCGTGCCGGTGGGGGAGCCGGTCGCGGTCGGGCTCCCGGAGGGCGAGCCGGTGGCCGTCGGGCTGCCGCTCGCCGTCGGGCTGGAGGACGCGGTCGGGCTGCCGGTGGCCGTCGGGCTGCCGGTGGCGGTGGGGCTGGTCGAGGAGGTCGGCCCGGCGGGCCCGGTCAGGCTGAGGTCGTCCGCGTAGTAGCCGCCGGTGCCGTACCAGCCGTGGGTGAAGACCGTGACGGAGGTGGTGGTGGCACCGGTGGTGAAGGTGCTGCTCAGCTGGTTCCAGCCGGTGCCGCCGGGCGTCCAGCTAGAGGAGTTGACGCCGTTCCCGGTGGCGCCCAGGTAGACGTAGCTGCCCTGCACCCAGCCGGCCAGGGTGTACGTGGTGTTCGGCTGGACGGCGACGGTCTGCTGGCACTGTGCGGTGTCGGAGGACGAGGCGGCGCCGCTGAGGGCGTGACCCCCGCCGTGCACCGGGGTGGTGACGACCGAGCCGTTGGAGCAGCTCCAGCCGGCCAGGGTGCCGGTCTCGAAGTCGCCGTTGGCCAGCAGGTTGACCGGGGTGGCGGCGGCGGAGCCGAAGGTGAGGGCGAGGGCGGCGCCGCTGGTGGTCAGCGTGGCGGCCAGGGCCAGGGCGGTGGCTCTTCTGCGCCGGCCGGCCCGGCGGGCGGCACACCCTCCGGCGGACGGTGCGGGCAGGTCGGGGCGTGCGGGCAGGACGCGGTCGTGCATGCGGGGTGTCCTCCGGATGTGTGGGGGTTCCGGCGGTGCGTGGCCCGGACGGGCCGTGGGGAGCCGGCCCGCGCGCGGTGGGGGCGCGCGGGCGGGTGGCGCGTGCTGACGTGTGCTGGGGCGTACCGAGGTGCGCTGAGGCGTGCTGACGTGTGCGGCGCTGCGGACTCGACGGACCGCGTGGTCCGTACGCGTCACGACTGAACAGATTGGACTGGACCAATATTCGTCGTCAAGGGTGTCCACCCCCTGGACCACCCCGGGCGGCGCGGGGCGGCGGACCGGTAGGTTGACCGGGACGGAACGAGCCCGCCGAACGGAGGAGCCCATGGACAGTCAGGGCTGGGACGACCGCTACGCCGCGAGCGACCTGGTGTGGGGTGCCGCGCCCAACCAGTGGGTGGTCCGCGAACTGACCGGCCGCACCCCCGGGCGCGCCCTCGACCTGGCTACCGGAGAGGGCCGCAACGCCATCTGGCTGGCCGCCCAGGGCTGGGAGGTCACCGGCCTGGACTTCTCCGCCGTCGCCCTGGAACGCGCCGAACGGCTCACCGCCGAACTGCCCGACGAGGTCGCCGACCGGCTCACCTGGCGACACGGCGACGTCCGTAACCAGGAGGCCCCGGCCGTCGGCTACGACCTCGTCCTGATCGCCTACCTCCAGCTCCCTGCCGCGGACCGCCGGGCCGCACTGCACGGCGCCGCCGAGGCGCTCGCCCCCGGCGGCACCCTGCTGGTCGTCGGGCACGACCTGACCAACCTCAGCGACGGCGTCGGCGGCCCCCAGGACCCGGCCGTGCTGTTCACCCCCGAGGACGTCCTCGCCGACCTCGCCGAGTACGGCCTGCGCACCGTCCGGGCCGAGCGCGTCCACCGCACGGTCGGCGAGCCCGGCCACGGGGGCGGCCTGACCGGCGTCGCGATCGACGCGCTGGTGCGGCTGGAGCGGGGTGCCGAGTGACGGTCCGCCCCTCCCGCCGCACGCTGCTCACCGGCCTGGCGGCCGCCGCCCCGCTGGTGCTCGCCGGCTGCTCCTCCGGGAAGAAGAGCAAGGCCGACAAGAACGGCCCGGTGGCCAAGGCCAGTGACCCGGGCACGGCGGCCTTCGTGATGATCATCCGGCACGGCGAGAAGCCCGACGGCAGCCACCCCGGCCTGGACGAGAACGGCAAGCACGACGACAAGTCCCTGACCCAGCACGGCTGGGACCGTGCCAAGGCGCTGCCCACCCTGTTCGTCCCGCCCGCCGCCGGGCTGCGCACCCCGGCCCGGATCTACGCCGCCACCGACCAGGGCCCGATGGCCGGGGCGCACCGGATGCGCCAGACCGTCACGCCGCTGGGGGCCAAGCTCGGGGTCACCGTGGACACCACCTACGCCGAGTCCCAGGAGTCCGAGCTGGCCGGTGCCGCGCTCGCCGGGGCGCAACCGGTGCTGATCTGCTGGGAGCACTCCCGGATCCCGCGGATCGTCGAGGCGCTCGGCGCCTCCGGCAGCGGGGTCCCGTCCAGTTGGCCGGACCGGTTCGACCTGGTCTGGGTGTTCTCGCGGCCGGCCGGCGGCAGCTGGACCTTCCAGGAGGTGCGCCAGCACCTGCTGGACGGCGACGCCTGACCGGGCTGCGGGCGTCCGCTCCGGCGCTCGTGCAACTCGGCTCCACTGCTGGGAAGTTGCGCGAGCACCGGGAGGGCGGCCGCGCTACCCGGCGGTGATCGTCACCACCGAGTACCGGGCGACGGTCGGCGGCACGCTGACCGTCCCGCCGGTGACGGTGTGCGGGACGGTGTGCGGGACGGGTTGTGGGACGGGTTGCGGGGCCGGGTCGGTGCCGTCCGGGCTGGCGGCGGTGACGGCGGTGACGACCGCTCCGGCCGGGAGGGCGTAGGAGAGCGTGCAGTTGGCGGGCGTGGTGCGGAACTCCGCCGGGGTGTCGCCGAAGTCGGTGAAGTCCACCAGGCGGAGGACGGTGTCGGCGTTTCCGCCGTGCTGTTCGGGCATGGTGGTCCCCCAGCGTGGGTCGGAGCGGCTCCGAGGCGACCCTGGACCGTGCGCCGCCGACCCGTTCGGCCCCCGGTGCCGGCGACGCCTGACGTTCGACCGGTGGATCCATCGGTGTGCGGGGCACCGCCGGACGTGAGGCCACGGGGTGGGCTGGGTAGGGGTCCCGCGAACCGCTGTCCGATGATCACAGGTATCCCTGCGTGCGATAGGTTCGCAGCACGGACGGCAGTGGGAACGAGGAGGGCGCGATGACCGTTTCGCTGGCCAAGGGGCAGAAGATCAGCCTGGAGAAGCCGGGCGGTGGGCAGTTGAGCCTGGTCCGGATGGGCCTGGGCTGGAAGGCCGTGCAGCGCAAGGGCTTTCTGGCCAAGCTGATGTCCGCCGGCCGGGAGATCGACCTGGACGCCTCGGCGGTGCTGTTCTCGGGCGGGAGGTCGGTGGACGTGGTCTACTTCCAGCACCTCACCAGCAACGACGGCTCGGTCCGGCACAGCGGTGACAACCTGGTCGGCGGCGCGGGCGACGCGACCGACGACGAGTCGATCACCGTCGACCTGACCAGGGTGGGCGCCGAGGTCGACCAGATCCTGTTCACGGTCAACTCCTTCACCGGACAGACCTTCCAGGAGGTCGAGGCCGCCTTCTGCCGGCTGGTGGACGAGACCACCGGCACCGAGCTGGCCCGCTACACCCTCACCGGCGGCGGCCCGTACACCGCCCAGGTCATGGCCAAGGTGCAGCGCACGCCGGCCGGCTGGCAGATGGTCGCGATCGGCCAGCCGGCGAGCGGGCGCACCTTCAAGGACCTGATGCCGGAGCTGCTCAAGCACCTCTGACCGGCTGCCCTCGCCGCACGCAGTGGGTCCCGGCACCGCGACGCTACTCGACGTCCCGGCGCCGGAACCCGGCCAGGGCCAGCGCGATCAGCACGGCCGCGACCAGGGTGAGCACCGCCGGCGGGGTCCAGTCCATCCGGGCCGCGGGGAGCCTGGGCACCTGGCCGAACGGGGAGACCCGGTCCAGGCCCGCGGGGAACCTCAGCAGCGGGCCGAGGTAGCCGATCACGAAGGCGTACGCGGGGACGGCCCAGGCCAGCGGCATCGCCCGGGGCAGCCAGCCGTACACGGCAGCGGCGACGCCCACCGTCACCCACAGGGCGGGCGCGAAGGCCAGCGCCGCGCCGGTCAGCCGCAGGAACACGCCCCAGTCGCCGGTGGACAGCGCCCCGGCCAGGCCGAAGCCCACGCCCGCCGCCAGCATCACGGCCGTGGAGCCCAGCAGCGCCGCCGCCAGGTGCGCGCCCAGCCAGCCGGACCGCGACACCCCGGTGGCCAGTACCGGCACGGCCCGCCCGGCGTTCTCCTCGGCGCGCGGGCGCAGTGTCGCCAGCACCGCGTAGACGCCGCCGACCACCGCGACCACCAGCAGGGTCAGCGCGGCGAAGGAGTCGGCGAGGGTGTGGCCGCCGAGCCGGTCCAGCGCCTGCCTGATCTGGTCGACGTCCTTGAGCATCGAGTCGGCCTGGCCGAGCAGCGACCCGTACATCGCGCCGAGCAGCAGCAGGGCGACCGCGAAGCCGCCGATCAGGCCGCGGTGCAGGCGCAGCGCCAGGCCGAGCGGGGTGCCCAGGGACGGGCCACCGGTGGCCGGGCCGGGGCGGGCGGCGCGCAGCCCGGCGCCGAAGTCGCGGCGGGTGCTCAGCGCGAACCCGGCCGTGGCGGTGGCGGCGGCCAGCGCCAGCGCGGGCAGCAGCGGCCACCAACGGTCGTCGAGGAAGGGGTAGCTGCGCTGCAGCCAGCCGATCGGCGAGGCCCAGGCGAGGCCGTTCTCCCCGGCGTCACCGGCGGCGCGCAGCGCGTAGGCGGCGCCGAGGACGGCCAGGGCCAGCCCGGAGGCCGTCCGGGTGTGCGCGGTGATCTGCACCGTCACGGCGGCCACCGCGCCGAACAGCAGCCCTCCGACGGCGGTCGCGGCCCCGTAGAGCAGTGCGCCGCCGGTGGTCAGGCCGGGCACGCGGAGGCCGGGCAGGCCGAGGGCGAGCAGCAGGCCGAGCGCGAGGTCGGCGACGGCGGCGGTGGCCAGGGCGGCGGCGAGCTGGGCGTGCCGGCCGACGGCGGCCGAGCGGACCAGCTCGGCGCGCCCGCTCTCCTCCTCGGCCCGGGTGTGCCGGGTGACGGTCAGCACGCTCATCAGGCCGGCCATGACGACCAGCAGACCGAGCAGACGGTGGCCGAGCATCGCGCCCCAGGTGTAGTCGGCCAGGTAGTGGGCCGGACCGGTCATGGCGAGCAGGGCCGGGGTGTCCGAGCCGTGCGCGATCGAGGCGCGGTCGGCGGCGGTCGGGTAGACGCTGCGGACGCTGTCGGCGGTGGACAGGGTGACCATCGCCAGGCCGAGCACCCAGGCGGACAGCCGGACCCGGTCGCGGCGCAGCGCGAAGCGCAGCAGAACGGCGGTGCCGGTCAGGGTGGCGCGTTCCCCGGCGCGGCCGGGGTCGCGCGGGGCGGTGCGGCTGGCGGCGGTGGCGATCATCGGACGGCCCCGCCCTCGCTCCGGTGCCCGTTGGCGGCCAGCTCGTCGCCGTAGTGGCGCAGCATCAGCTCCTCCAGCGTGGGCGGGTGGCTGACCAGGCTGCGCAGCCCGGCCTCGCTCAGGGCGCGGACCGCGGCGTCGAGCCGGGCGCCGTCCACGGCGAAGCGCACGCGCGATCCGTCGGTGCGCAGGTCGTGGACGCCCGCCAGCGCGTCCAGTCCGGTGACCGGGCGGCTGGTCTCCGCCTCGATGGTGGTGCGGGTCAGGTGGCGCAGCTCGCCCAGGGTGCCGGTCTGCACCACCCGGCCCTGCCGGATGATGCTGACCCGGTCGCCCAGCTTCTCCACCTCGTCCAGGATGTGGCTGGAGAGCAGGACGGTGCGGCCCTGCTCCTTGGCCTGGCGGACGACGTCCTGGAAGACCACCTCCATCAGCGGGTCCAGGCCGGAGGTCGGCTCGTCCAGCAGCAGGAGCTCGGCGTCGGAGGCGAGCGCGGCCACGATGGCGACCTTCTGCCGGTTGCCCTTGGAGTAGCTGCGGCCCTTCTTGGTGGGGTCGAGGTCGAAGCGCTCCAGCAGCTCGTCCCGTCGGCGCCGGTCGAGTCGGCCGCGCAGTCGGGAGAGCAGGTCGATGGCCTCGCCACCGGTGAGGTTGGGCCAGAGTTCGACGTCGCCGGGGACGTAGGCGAGGCGGCGGTGCAGCTCGACGGCGTCGCTCCACGGGTCCTTGCCGAGCAGCCGGGCGCTGCCGCCGTCCGCGCGCAGCAGTCCCAGCAGGACGCGGATGGTGGTGGACTTCCCGGCGCCGTTGGGACCGAGGAAGCCGTGGACCTCGCCGGTCTCGACGGTCAGGTCGAGGCCGTCCAGTGCGGTGGTCCGGCCGAAGGTCTTGCGCAGACCGGACAGGATGATGGCCTTGGGCATGCTTCTGAAGCTACCGTAGTTTCACAAAAACGTGAATATTGAGAAGCGTTAAGGTTCGAGCGGAGGGCGGATGATCTCCGGAAAGGGGAGAGCGGTGGAACGGGAGCCGGAGCAGGGGCAGGACCCTCGGGCCGTGGGGGACTTCGTGGAGCGGTTCGCGGCCGAGCTGGTGGTCGCGGGCATGGGCCGGATGCCGTCCCGGATCTTCTCCTGCCTGATGGCCGAGGAGAGCGGCGTGCTGACCTCCGCCGAACTGTCCGAGCGGCTGCAGATCAGCCCGGCGGCCGTCTCCGGCGGGATGCGCTACCTCATCCAGGTCGGGCTGGTCGCCAAGGAGCGCGAGCCCGGATCCCGGCGCGACCGCTACCGGGTGCTCAACGACGTCTGGTTCGAGTCGCTGACCCGGCGCGACGAACTCCTGCTGCGCTGGATCCGGGTGCTGAAGGACGGGGAGGCGACCGTCGGCGCGGGCACGGCGGCGGGGCGGCGGCTGGAGGAGAGCGCGGCCTTCTTCGAGTTCATGATCGACGAGCTGCACGGGATGCTCGGCCGCTGGCGCGAGCACCGGGCGGCGCGGGGGCAGGCGGAGTAGCGCCCGGCTTTCGCCGGGAAGCGCGACGGCGGCAGGACGGTCCACGGACCGTGCTGCCGCCGTTGGCGGTTCTGTGCGGACTTAGTTCTTCTTCGTGGTCGCCGAGGGCGAGGGGGAAGGCGAGGAGCTCGGCGTGGCGCTCGGACCGGCGGACGGGGTGGCGCTGGGGGAGCCGCTCGGGGTGGGGGTCGGGCAGCCGGGGGCGGCCGGCGTCGCGGACGGGGTGCCGGTCGGGGCGGCCGTCGCGGACGGGGTGTCGGTCGGGGTGGCCGTCGGGGACGGCGTGCCGCTCGGGGTGGCGGTGCGCGTGGGCGTCGCGGTGGCCGTCGGGCTCGGGCAGGACGTCGGCGTGCCGGTCGGGGTGGCCGTCGGGGACGGGGTGCCGGTGGCGGTGGCCGTCGGGGACGGCGTGCCGCTCGGCGTGGCCGTGGTGCTCGCGGAGGGCGAGGGTGAACCGCCGGGCGTCGGGGTGGTGGTCGGCTGTGCGGACGGCGTCGTCGTCGAGGTCGGCGTCGAGGTCGGCGTCGGGGACTGGGTCGGCGTCACCGGCGGTACGGTCGGCTGCGGGTTCGGCGTCGGGCCGGTGCCGGTGCCCTCGTTGCCCGTCGGGGTGCCGCCCGAGGTGCCCGCCGTCGTGCCGGAGGGCTGGAGGAACGGCGAGGGCGGGGTGACCGGCACGCTCGGGACGCCGGGCAGATCCGGCACGGTGGTGACCTGGCCGCTGCCGAAGTGCGCCATCCAGTTGCGGACGGTGCGCAGGTACTCGGTGGAGTTGTTGTAGCTGAGGACCGCCCGGTCCAGCTGGGACGGGTCGGAGAGGTCCCGCCCGCCCGCGCACAGGTAACGGCCGGCGGTCTCGGCCGCGTCGAAGATGTTGTTCGGGTCGGCCGTGCCCTTGCCGGTGGCGTCCACGCCCCAGGAGGCCCAGGTCGACGGGATGAACTGCATCGGGCCGACCGCGCGGTCCCAGCGCGAGTCGCCGTCGTAGCGGCCGCCGTCGGTGTCGGGTATCGCGGCGAACCCGTTGCCGTCCAGCACCGGGCCCAGGATCGGGGTGAGGGTCCGTCCGGCGGCGTCCACCTGGCCGCCGTTGGCCTGGCCGGACTCGACCTGGCCGATCGCCGCCAGCAGTTGCCAGGGCAGGTGGCAGCCCGGCGAGCGCTGGGCCAGCGAGGCCTCGGCCTGGCGGTAGGCGGCGAAGACCGTGGCGGGCAGCGCCGCGCCGGTGGCGGTGAACGGGCCGGCCGCGGGCTGACCGGGCTGGGTGCCGGGCGGCTGCGGCAACTGGACGGCGCTGCCGCCGTCGGCCGCGGTGCCGGGGACGCCGGGTATGCCGGTCGCGGGTCCGCCGAAGGGAGTGGAGGAGGCCGAACCCTGGGCGCCGGTGCCGTCCGGCGCGGGGCCGGCGTCGGCGGCCGCGACCTGGGCGAGGCCGAGTCCCGACACCTGAGAGCCGGTCAACGCGGCCAGCGCGGCGAACGCCGCCGCCGTCCCCGTGACCCGCTTGCCGAGCCGAACCTTCCGCCCGCCCTTGGCGTTGCCGAACCTCGCCGCCATCTGCTGCCCCTCCCCGTCGCCGTCCGGACCTCCCCGGAACGGTTGAGCCGTCGTCATCGTGCCGCCCACCACTCGGCGGCGCCCGCCGCCCGGACGATTAGTATCACGACGATCTGACAGGGACAGGATGGACGGGAGGCGGCCGGCCGCCCCCCGAGGGGTTGACGCGGCACCTCGGCCCTGGTCCTGCGGGCGCGGACCCGCGCCGGAGAATTCAGGACCTTCTCATCTCGGCCGCAGTGGGGGCGAGTTGGCCGGGCCGGGAGGCCGACGCCAGGGGTCCGGGCGCCCCGGCGGTCGGACCGGCGGTTCGAGGCGCGGGGGTGGTACGTGGGCTTCGTTCCGGGCTCCCCGGCGCCGCCCGTGGGCGACCCCTCCGACCTGCCCGGATGCCCCGCGGCACAGCGGGCCCCTCCAAGGGCCTGGCCGGTGGATCTTGCCGGGCGCGCGACGCCGGGCATCCCGCCTGGACGCACGCCCGAATCGCCCAAGTACGTCCAGTACGATGACGACTCGGGCGCACGCCCAGCCGGGCGCCCAACCCCGCGCGCTGATCCGACAAGATCCGCCGGACAGGCCCTAGCAGCACGGACGGGCCGGCGCCAGGGGGCGTCCCCAACTCCGCCCTGGACGGATGACGTTCGAGTGAAAGTGGGCATGCCAGGAACACCCGTCCGGCATGCTGTGCCGCGTGACCATGCGGATGGAGGCCAGAACTGTGAGCGCGAACCTGCCGGAGACCGTCGCCGAGGGGGAGGTGGTCCTGCCGGCGCCCCCTCGGGTGGTGGGCGACCTGGCCCGTGACCTGACCCAGGCCGCCGCCGCCGTCAGGGCGGTGTCGCGCGGCGGCCGCAGCACCGGCGGAGACGTCGCGGTCGCCGCCTACACCGCCGTGGTGTGTACCGGCCGTTCGGCGGCCCGCGCACTGGAGGAGGCGGCCGCCTGGTGCCGGCAGGCCCCCGAGGCCGAGGTGCACTCGCTCGCCTGGGCCCGGGTGCCGGGGCACCGCCACGACCTCTTCGAGTACCGCGTCACCATGGCCGTCAGCTTCCCCGACGAGGAGACCGGCGAGCACCTCGGCGACACCCACCACTCCTGCCGGTGAAGCCGTATCATCGCCACCATGGGTGATCGGGGTACGAACGAGATGGCAGGCGGTGCGACGGACGGCGCGCCCAACGGGACGGCGGGGAACACCACTTCGGCCGTCGGAGGAACGGGCGGCGGCACCGGCACCGGCACCGGCGGCGACGGCGGACCGCGCGAGCTGTCCCGGGCCGCCGCCGTCGGAGCCACCGTGCTGGCCGTCCTGTGCGGCTGCTTGGTGCTGCTGGCCATGTTCCACTGGCTGGGCTGGGCCGTTCCCGGAGTCGGCTGGATCGTCGCCAAGGCCGGGATCAAGCTGGCCGTGGGCGGCTTCGCCGGGCTGGCCGTCGCCGCTGCCTGGCTGCGCAGCAAGCTCCGTTCAGAGCGGCGCGGTTGACGTCCGTGCTGCTCAACCGGCCGTCGTGGCCGGGCAGGTCAGGTCGTGCTCGGGTATCCGGCCGTCCAGCAGGTAGCGCTCGACGGTGTCCGTGACGCACGGGTCGGACCCCGGGTACTGGCCGTGGTTGCCGTTGCTGGTGACGGTGACCAGCTTCGACCCCCGCAGCGCGCGGTGCGCACCGAGCGCCGCCTCGTAGTACGTCGCCGGGTCGTGCAGCGAGTTGAGCATCAGCACTGGCGGCAGGTGGGCACCGGTGACCTTGACCTTGGGTGCCGGATCCGTCGGCCAGAGCGCGCAGACCGAGCTGAAGGCGAGGGTGCGGGCGCCGAGCAGTGGGTAGCGGGCGGTGTTCTCCGCGCCGCGCTCGATCCAGGTGTCCAGGTCCTTGGTCCACTTGGTGTCCCCGCACGTCACCGAGAAGTACTCGGCGAGGAACCCCGGGCTGAGGTACTGGCCGAACAGCTGGCGAGCGGTCTGCTTCGCGGCCGGATCGGCGCCCTGCCAGTCGTCCAGAGCGGTCAGCGCCTGGGCGAGGAGGGGGAAGGCCTTGTCGCTGTAGATCGCGTTGATGGTGCCGTTGTCCATCTGGTTGGGGCCGAGCGTCAACGAGCCCTCGGTGATGGGCCGGTCGTGCAGGGCGGCGCGCCGCTGCTCCCAGTGCGCCTCGACCTCCGCCGGGGTCGTGCCCCAGTGGTACGTGGCGTCGCGGGCGGCCATCCAGGGCAGGAAGTCCTGCTCGAAGCGGCGCTGGAAGCTCATCGGCTGGCCCAGTTCGTACTGCTCCCAAGTGCCCTCGAAGCCGATGTTGCTGTCCAGCACCATCCGCTCGACCCGGTGCGGGAAGAGTGTGCCGTAGTAGGCGCCGATCATGGTGGCGTAGGAGGCGCCGTAGTAGCTGATGCTCTTCTCGCCGAGCAGCGCGCGCAACAGGTCCATGTCGCGGACGGTCTGCTCGGTGGTCAGGTAGGGGATCAGGTCGCCGCTGTGCTCCACGCAGCTGGCGACCAGCTCGCGGGAGTTGGCGACGACCCGGTCGATCGCCCCGGGGGACCGGTCACGCCAGTCCCCGGCCAGGAACTCCTGGAACTGCTCAGGGGTCTGGCACTCGGCGTGGGTGCTGCGGCCGACGCCGCGCTGGTCGAAGCTGACGATGTCGTACCCCGCGGCCACCGCGGGAGCGCCCTGGACGAGGTCCATCGGTCGCAGCAGCCCCTGCCCGCCCGGACCGCCGGCGGTCTCCATCAACGTCCCCTGCCGGTGCGCCCGGTCGGCGGTGCGGTGCCGGGAGACGGCGATGGAGAGGTCCGGCCCGGCGTCGGGGTGGTGCCAGTCGCGCGGGACCGCCATCGTGGCGCAGTCGAGCGCGGGCTGCCCGCCACAGGGCTGCCAGTGGAGCTGCTGGTTGGTGTAGCGGGCGGGCACGCGGACGGCGTCACCGGGGTCGCGACCGGAGTCGGCGTTCGCGGTGGCGGGCAGGGCGACTCCGGCGAGGACCGCGGTGGCGATGACGGCGGCCGCGCGGCGGGTGCGGGATGCGGTGGTGTTCACGGGAACGATCCTTTCCGAAACCGCACCTGACGCACGATGATGCAGGACACCGTCTTCGAGGTGGTGCTGGATACACCCCGGGGCGGGGGGTATCCAGCACCCCGGGCGTCAGCGGCCGTGCAGTGGCCGCCCGCGGCCGTCAGTAGCCGGCGGTGAAGCGGGTGCGCCGGTGGACGGGCCGCTCGGCCTCGTCGAGCAGCACGACGGCGAGGTCCTCCATCGAGATCGCCGAGTTGCCCTCGGCGTCGACCAGCAGCTCGTCCAGGCCGAGCCGGAAGCGGCCGGTGCGCTCGCCGGGTTCGAGCATCGCGGCCGGGCTCAGGTACGTCCAGTCGACCTTCTCGTCGGCGCGGTAGAGGTCCAGCTGCTCGCCGCAGGCCAGCGCGATCGGCCGGATCTCGTCCGGGAAGCCGGGGGAGTCCACCAGGATCGTTCCGTCGGTGCCCGGGACGACCAGGCTGCCCGCGCCGCCGACGGCGAGCAGGCGGACGCCGGTACCGGCCAGGCCGGCCAGCAGGCCCCGGGTGGCGACGGCCAGTTCGTGCTCGCTGCCGGGCGCCGGGCGGGTGGCGGTGATCACCAGGTCCTGCCCGGCGGAGATCCGGGCGACGTCCTCGGCGCTGCTCGCGTCGCCGACGGCGACGGTGACGATGGACGGCAGGCCGTGCGGCTTGGCCGGGTCGCGGACGACGGCGGTGACCTCGTGGCCACGGTCCAGCGCCTCGGTCACGACCCGGCGGCCGACGTTGCCGGTGGCGCCGAACACGGTGATACGCATGAAGGTTTCTCCTTGGATCTTCGGAACGGAACTGCGGTGGTGCGGGGGAGCGGTCGGGCGTGAGGCGGGTGGAGCGGCCGGGCGTGAGGCGGGTGGAGCGGTCGGGTGTCAGGCGGGGGGAGCGGTCGGCGCGGGTCAGGCGTTCTCGCGCAGCGGGCCCGGCCGGACGTCCGGCGTCGGATCTCCCCGGTCCGCGGCGGGAGAGGCGGCGGGAGAGGGCACGGGGGCGGTGGCGCGGGGCCGCTGGGTCTGGGCGACGATCAGCGAACCGAGCACCACCACCGCGCCGAGCGCCTGAAGCGGGCTGAGGTCCTGCCCGAGCGCCAGCCAGCCGACCAGGGTGGCGACCACCGGGCTGAGCAGGGAGAGGAAGGACAGCGAGGTCGGCGGCAGGGCACGCAGGCCGCGGAACCAGATGGCGTAGGTGAGGGCCGCGCCGATCAGGCAGAGGTAGGCGTAGCCGAGCACGTTGTCGAGGGTGTAGTGGGTGGGCGGGGCGTCCTCGCTCAGCAGGGTGACCGGCACCAGCAGCAGGCCGCCGGCGGTGAGCTGCCACCCGGTGGTGGCGAGCAGCGGCGCGGCGGAGGCCCAGCGCTTGGAGAGCACGACGCCGAAGGCCATCACCACCGCGCCGCCGAGCGCGGCGGCCACCCCGATCGCGTCGAGCCGGGCGTTGGCGCGCAGCACCAGCAGGCTGACGCCCGCCACGCCCGCGATGCCGGACAGCACCGTGCGCGGGGTGAGCCGGTCGCCCAGCAGGGCGGCCGAGAGACCGGCGGTGACCAGGGGCTGGACGGCGCCGACGGTGGCCGCGATCCCGCCGGGCAGGCGGTAGGCGGCGATGAACAGCAGGGCCTGGAAGCCGCCGATGTTGAGCGCGCCGAGGACGAGCGCGCGCCACCACCAGCCGCCCTTCGGCAAGGTACGGGTGAGGGCGATCAGCAGCAGTCCGGCGGGCAGGCAGCGGATGACGGCGGCGAGGAGGGGACGGCCGGGCGGGAGCATCTCGGTGGTGACGAGGTACGTCGTCCCCCAGACGGCGGGGGCGAGGGCCGTCAGCAGCACGACGGCGAGGCGATTGCTTAGCACTAAGCCAATGTATCTCAGCGCTAAGACATTCTCCGAGGGATCTCAGCGGTGATGTGGCTCACAGTTACCTCATCGCTAAGGAAATTCACGGGTCGCCTACCCTGAACCCGTGGCAGATCATCTCGACCGCGTCGTCGCGCAATGGGGCGCCGAGTGCCCCGACCTGGACGTCTCCCCGATGGAGGTGTTCGGTCGGCTCAAGCGCCTCTTCCGCCTGGTGGACGCCGAACTCAACCGCACCTTCGCCGAGCACGGCCTGGACGCCCCGTCCTTCGACGTCCTCGCCACCCTCAAGCGCAGCGGACCGCCGTACCGCCTCACCCCCACCGGACTCATGGAGTCCGCCATGGTCACCTCCGGCGCGATCACCCAGCGCCTGGACCGCCTGGAGGCCCGCGGCCTGGTCACCCGCACCCGCAGTGACCAGGACCGCCGCAGCCGCGACGTCGAACTCACCCCCGAGGGCCACGCCCTGATCGACCGCGCCCTGCCCGCCCACGTCGCCAACGAGCACCGCCTGCTGGCCGGCCTCGACGAAGCGCAGAAGGCGGCGCTCATCGAGGCGATGCGCGCCCTGCTCGCCGACCTCGGCGAGGGCACCGGCTGACGCCCGGTCAACCGCGGGCCGGGCCGCCGACCGGGCAACCCGGGCCGCCGCCCCGGTGAGCCAGTCCCCGGGACGGCCGATTAACCGTTTGCCGGGCCGGCCGCCGTCCCCTTGGATGGCGGCCATGGACGACCCGATCTGGCACGCACTCCCCGCCGGGACCCGCCGCACGGTGGACGAGCACCTCGCTGCCGGGCGCCACGTCCACGCGACCAAGGCCATCCGCGACGCGTCACCGGAGTCGCCGCCCGGTATCCCCGCCTGCATGGACGTGATCGCGGACCGGATGGCGGAACTCGGCCTGCTGCCGAACGGCCCGACCCCGCTGAGGGCTCCGGCGGACGGAGCCGTGGCCGCCTCCGCGGCCGAGGCCTACCGGGCCTCCCGGGAGATCCCGATCCGAGGCCTCGCCCAGTGGCGGACCGCGATCGCCGCCGCGGCGCCGATGGCCCCCGGCCGCCGGGTGCTCGACATCGGCGCCGGGACCGGAGGGTTCGCCGCTGCCTTCCGGGAGTGGTTCGGCGTCCACGTCGTCGCCGTCGAACCGGACGACGCGATGCGCCGGTTGATCCCGCGTACCACCGGCATCGAGGTCCGGGACGGCCGCGCCGAGGCGCTGCCCGTCCCCGACGCCTGCGCGGACGCGGCCTGGCTCGGCTCGGTGGTCCATCACCTCACCGACCTGGCCGCGGCCGCCGCCGAACTGCGCCGGGCCCTGCGCCCCGGCGCGCCGGTCCTGGTCCGCAACGCCTTCCCCGGCCGCAGCGCGGGGGACATCAGGGTGCGTTTCTTCCCCGAGACCGCCGCCGCGGTCGAGGGGTACCCGACCGTCGAGCAGGTCTGCGAGGCCTTCGCCACTGCAGGGTTCCGGCGCGTTTCGCTCGCCTCGGTGCCGCAGCAGAACGACCCGACCCTCGCCGAGTACGCCTCCCGGCTGCGCCGGGAGGCCGACAGCAAGCTGCGGGCGCTCACCGACGCCCAGTACGAGGCGGGGCTGGCCCGGCTGCGGGCCGCCGTCGCCGAGGATCCGGTGCAGCCGGCCACCAGCTGGATGGACCTGCTCGTACTGGCATGAACGGGCGGCCGGAGAGCCGGAGTCGGGGTGGAACGACCGATACCGGTGTCACCCGCGCCGGTCCGATCCGGGAGCACGGCTCCCGTGCCGCCGGCTCCCCCGTTCACGGGCGACTCCAGCGGCTGGTGGTGGCCGGGAGCCGCCGGCGGCCTGCGGCCTGCCTCAGGGGTTGACCGCAACCGCCTTGAAGAAGGTGTAGTGGAACGTCCCGCCCGGCTCGGCCGTCCGGCGCAGCTCGGCAATGCCGCGGTCGAAGGCCTCCGCGGTGGTCAGCCCGGCGGCCAGGGCCTCCGCCCGGACGGCCTCGACCATCGCGACGAAGGTCCGCAGGGTGAAGCCGTCCACCAGGGCCGGGCGGCCGCCGTCCGCGTAGACCGTACGGGGGCGGACCGTCACGTCCGCGAAGCCGGCCGCCGTCAGCAGCGGGTACAGCCGACGGCCCAGCAGGGCGTCACCGCCCGCCCCGGCCTGGAGCCGCACCAGGTGGTCGACGGTGCGGCGGGCCGCCGGGGTCTCCGGGTGGAAGAAGGCCGAGCCGTGGTCCCCCTCGATCACCGTGATCGTGCCGCCCGGCCTCAGCACGCGACGCAGTGCGGCCAGCCCGGCGGACGGATCGGGCAGGTGCTCCAGCACGAAGCACAGGAAGACGTGGTCGAACGCGCCGTCGGGGAAGGGCAGTCGGTGCAGGTCGCCGTGGTGCCAGGTGACCCGGGCGGTCGGCGCCACGTCCGCGATCCGGGCCCGGGCCTGGGCCAGCGACTCCGCCGAGACGTCCGCCGCCGTCAGCAGCACGCCGGGGCTGGCGGCCAGCAGGTGCACGGTCTGCGCGCCCACCCCGCAGCCCGCCTCCAGCACCCGGCTGCCCGCCGGGTAGGCCGTGCCGGCGTGCAGCAGTGCGGCGAGGGTGTCGGCCTGGTCGCCGAGGCGCTGCGCCTCGGCGTCCGAGTAGCCGTGGACGTACGGGGCGGGGTGAGGGCCGGCGTCGGTGGTCGGGGTGTCGGCGGTGACGGCATCGGTGGTCGTCGTTTCGCTGGTCATGGCTCAACCCTCGCGCCACTATGGACCGGTGAACAGGTCCAAAGGGAGCGGTGTCGACAGGTCCAAAAACGTGGGCGGGCCCGGGGAGACCGGCGCCGACTTCCTCCAGCTCGACCCCGCCGACGCCCCGCCCGGCGGCCTCACCGACTGGCTGGCCCGCCGGTTGCGGGAGGCCGTCGTCGACGGGCGCCTCCCGGCGGGCAGCCGACTGCCCGCCAGCCGGACGCTGGCGGCCGAACTCGGCGTCTCCCGGGGGGTGGTGACCGACGCCTACCGGCGCCTCGCCGAGTCGGGCCAGCTCACCGGGCGGGGCAGGGGCGGCACCGTCGTGGTCGCCCGGCCGCCCGCCGTTCCGCAGGAGACGCCGCAGGACGCCCCGGAGCACTCCCCGGGGGCCGTCCCGCCGCCCCGTCCGGCGCCCGTCCTGTTCCGCGACGACCCCGGCCCCGAGGTGTTCGACCACCTTCGCGGCACCCCCGCCCGGATCGACCTCACCCCCGGCGTGCCCGACCTCGCCGCCTTCCCCCGCGCCGCCTGGCTGCGCGCCGAACGGGCCGTCCTCGACGGCCTCGACGCCCATGACCTCGGCTACGGCGACGTCCGCGGTACCCCGGCGCTGCGGCAGGCCGTCGCCCACTGGCTCGCCCGCAACCGGGGCATCCGCGCCGACCCCGGGGAGGTCCTCGTCGTCGCCGGGACGGCCCAGGCGCTCGCCCTGCTGGGCCGTGCCCTCGAACGGGCGGGCATCACCGAGGTCGCCGTCGAGGACCCGGGCTCGCTCGGCGCCCGCCAGCACCTCGGCCACTGGCTCGCCGCCACTCCGCCGGTCCCGGTCGACGCCGAGGGCATCCGGGTCGACGCCCTGCGCGCCACCGGCGCCCCCGCCGTCCTGCTCACCCCCGCCCACCAGTACCCGACCGGTGTCGTCCTCGGTGGTGAACGGCGGCGCGAGCTGCTGCGCTGGGCAGCGGAAGGAGGGCTGGTCATCGAGGACGACTACGACGCCGAACACCGCTACGACCGCCCGCCGCTGCCCGCCCTGCGCGCCGAACTGCCCGACCGGGTCTGCTACGCGGGCAGCATCTCCAAACTGCTCGCCCCCGCACTGCGCACCGGCTGGCTGCTGGTGCCCCGGCGACTCCGCGACGTGGTGCTGGACGCCAAGCGCTTCGCCGACCTCGGCAACCCGGCCCTTCCCCAGCTGGTGCTGGCCCGACTGATGGAATCCGGCGAACTGGAGCGCCATCTCAGACTGTTGCGTCGCCGTCACCGCCGCCGCCGGGACGCCATGATCACCGCCATCCGCACCCACCTGCCCGCCGCCACGGTGCACGGCGCGGCCGCCGGACTGCACCTGATGCTCACCCTCCCCGAAGAACTCGGCTGCAGCGACACCGAGTTGGCCACCGCCGCGCTCGCCCGCGGCGTCAAGACCCAGCCGCTGTCCTGGCACGCCCGCCTGCCGTACCCGCCCGGCCTGGTGCTCGGCTACGCGGCGCGCTCACCGGGCGAGATCACCGAAGGGGTCGCCGTCCTGGGGGAGTTGATGCGGCGCGCGGGGCGTCAGCCGTCGTCGGAGCGGGCGTAGGTGTTGCCGAGCGTGAACAGGCGGTCAATGTCCGGGGCGGCCGTGGGCATCGGGGACCGGCGTCCCGCATCGCTGGACAAACCGTTCGGAGGCTGTCGGGCGACGCCGACACCCCGCGGCTCGGACCTCCGGCCGCCACCGGGGGCCGGCCCCGACCCGGGGCGGCGCGGCCTCGTACCGATCAACCCCGAAGGTGCACTCCAGGGGTCGGGCGGCGTCGACCGGCATCACCCGGTCGGACCAGAGGGCGACGTCGTCGGTCCGCTGTGCCACGGCGGAGCGGCCGTGGCCGTCGGGGCCGGTGTCCGGACTTCCGCACGGTCGAACATCCGGTCGCCCCGGCGGTGCGAGGTGGAGAAACGTTCGGCTTCTCGCCGGGCTGCCGGACGGCCGGTTCCTGGGTACGCTGACCGACCGTATGCCGTTGCTGACCCTGGAGGCGTGATGGCCCCGTTCCGGCATGTTGCCCAGCTGGCCTCGGTGCTGCTGGTGGTGGGGGCCGCACTGGGGCCGGCCCCGGCCGGGTCGGCGACGCACCGCAGCGGCGCCCACGCCGATGCCGACGCCGGGAGGACCGCGCCGATGACCGTCCGGCCCGAGGACTCCGGTGAGCTCGCCGGGCGTCGGATCGTGCTCTCCTATCCGGGCCCGACCCCGCCGCCGGAGACGCTGGACGCGATCCGGGAGGGCCGGGCCGCCGGGGTGATCCTGTTCGGCGAGAACGTCACCAGCCCGGAGCAACTCGCCGAGGCCATAGCCCGGTTGAAGCAGGCCGCCGCCGAGGCCCGGCACCCGCGACCGCTGCTGCTGATGACCGACCAGGAGGGTGGCAAGGTCCGCCGGCTGCCCGGCGCGCCCGAACTCTCCGCCCGCCGTACCGGCACCGCCCCGGACCCGCTCGCCGCCGCCGTGCAGTCCGGCACCGGCGCCGCCGGGACCCTCACCGGTGCGGGCCTGAACGTCAACCTCGCGCCGGTGCTCGACGTCTACGACACCCCCGACAACTTCATCGACCACTTCGAACGCTCCTACGGCCAGGACCCCACCCGGGTGGGTGAACTGGGCAGCGCCTTCCTCGCCGCCCAGCAGAGCCAGGGCGTGGCGGCGACCGCCAAGCACTTCCCCGGCCTCGGCGCCGCCGCCCGCGACGAGAACACCGACGCCCGCCCCGTCACCCTCCCCGTCCCGCTCGACGAACTGCGCACCCGCGGCGAAGCCCCGTACCGTGCCGCCATCGCCGCGGGCGTGCGCCTGGTGATGGCCTCCTGGGCCGTCTACCCGGCACTGGACCCCGACCGTCCGGCCGGGTTCTCGCCCACCGTGATCCAGGGCGAACTCCGCGGCCGCCTCGGCTTCCGCGGCGTCACCATCACCGATGCCCTGGAAGCCGACGCCCTCACCCCGTACGGCCCCACCGGCGCCCGCGCCGTCGCCGCCGCGGCGGCCGGCATGGACCTCATCCTCTGCTCCGCCCGGGACCCCCGACAGGGCGAGGACGCCACGACCGCCCTGGCCGCCGCCCTGGACTCCGGCGCCCTCGACCGCAAGGCCTTCACACAGGCCGTCGCCCGGGTGGACGCACTACGGGACGGTCTGGGCTGAGCACGGGCGGGCTCCGGGTGTCGCCGGTCGTCCCGGCTGCCGCGCTCGGCCGCGCGGCCTTCGCGGAGGCCGGACTCCCGGACTCCCGGGCCCACGGGCCGGTGGGTCCGGGACGCCCACCGGGATCCGGCCGGTCCGGGCCGTCGGTGCAGGGTCTCCGGTGCGGGCTCGGTGTCGGTCCTGACCGGCAGGATGCCGCCCATGGACACCGATGAGTTCTGGGCCGTCATCGCGGCCGCACGGGCCGACACCGCGCCGGAGCGCCCGTTCCACCAGGCACTGGTCGACCGGTTGAGCGCCCTCGGCGGGCCGGGCGTCCTGGCGTACGAGGAGTGCTTCGACCGTCTGCACGGTCGGCTGCTGCGCTGGGACGTGTGGGCGGCCGCGTACCTGATCGGGGGAGGGTGCTCGGACGACTCCTTCACGGACTTCCGGGCGGGCCTGATCGCCCTCGGCCGGGAGTGGTACGAACGGGCCGTCGAGGCACCGGACAGCCTGGCGGAGCACCCGGTCGTACTGGCCGCAGCAGCGGCCGGCGGCGACGGGGCGGTGTTCTACGAGGAGGCCGGTTACGCGGCCGCGCACGCCTACGCCCGGCTGACGGAGGACGGCGGGCGCTTCGCGGAGGCCTACGCCCGCCACCGCGCCGCCAGGCCGTCGCTGCCCGGTCCCGACCTGGGCGAGGACTTCGACTTCGGCGACCCGGCGGAGATGCACCGCCGCCTGCCGCGGCTGGCGGCCCTGTTCCCGGGGCCCGTGGACGGCCCTACCGGTTCAGCAGGGTGCGCAGGTCGATGATGCGGTAGCCGCGGGCGCGGGCGCCGTCGATGATGCGGGGGAGCGCCTCGGCGTCGAGGCAGGTGTCGGGACCGCTCTCCTCGCTGGCGCCGACGTGGAGCTGGAGGACGGCGCCCGGGGTGAGGGCGTCGAGGGCGCGTTGGACGGCGCGGTCGGCGGTCATGCCGTTGCCGGGGCCGAGGTAGCCCTTGGTGTCGGCGGTGAATTCGAGGTCGGCGTAGCCGAGGCCGTTGACGGTGGCGACGGCCTGCGGGCTGGTCGCGCTGTAGGGGAAGCGGAAGAACGGCAGCGGTTCGGTGCCGGAGGCGCGGCGGATCGCGGTGTCGGCGCGGCGCACCTCGGTCCTGGCCTGCTCGGGGGTGAGGGTGGTGAAGTCGGGGTGGCTGTAGGAGTGGTTGCCGAGTCCGTGGCCCGCGGCGGCGACGGCCCGCAGGGCGCGGGGGTGGTGGTCGGCGAAGTCGCCGGTGGGGAAGAAGACGGCCGGTGCGGCCCGGTCGCGCAGGACGGCGAGGACGGTGTCGAGCCCGGCCTCGTTCCAGGCGGCGTTGAAGGTGAGCGCGAGGACGCGCTCCTCGGTGGGGATCCGGCGGATCTCGGAGCCGAGCAGCGGCTCGGGCGCCGGCGCGACGCCGAGGAGGGCCGTGAGGGCGAGCAGTGCCGCCGCGACGGTGCTCGGGCGGCCTGCTGCGGGGGCGAAGCGGAGGGGCATGGGCGGAACGCCTAACCGGGAGGGGCGGCCGGGGCCGCCGGGTCGGACCGGGCGGGGAAAAGCCTGCCCGGTCCGGCCGAGGTCCCGGCGGAACCGCCCGACGTCTGCTGACGTGTCGTCATTGAAACTGAGCAGAGCGGCAGTTGGCAGCGTCGCTGGCCTGCCCTCCGCGCGTCCGGGCGCGGCCGACGGTGTGGGGGTGGTCACCTTCCGCTGTGATGACTTGAAGAAATCTTCATCTGTCGCGATGATGCCTGTCGGCCGCGGAACGGACCCCGCGCGGCCGGACGATCACCGAGCCGGATCCGAGGGAGGGAACGGGCGATGCCGATCCCGCTGTACCAGGCCAAGGCGGAGTTCTTCCGCACGCTCGGCCACCCGGTCCGGATCCGGGTCCTGGAGCTGCTCCAGGACGGCCCCCGGCCGGTGCGCGAGCTGCTGGCGGAGATCGAGGTCGAGCCGTCCAACCTCTCCCAGCAGCTCGCGGTGCTGCGTCGCACCCAGCTGGTGACGGCCACCCGCGAGGGCAACACGGTGGTGTACGCGCTCAGCACCCCGGACGTCGCCGAGCTGCTGCGCGCGGCGCGCCGGATCCTGACCGAGCTGATCACCGACCAGGGCGCGCTGCTCACCGAACTGCGCGCTGCCGGCGGCCGGTCACCCCGCTGAGCTCCCGCCGCCCACCACCCGCCGCCCGCAGCCGGAAGCTCCGGAGCCCGCATCCGACCCCGAGAAGAGCCGCATCATGAGCGACAGCGTCGACAGCCCGGTGACGGCCGACGGTACGAGCGAGGAGAAGCGCCGCCGCAAGGCGATGCTGCTCCGCGCCGGGATCTACATCTTCGCCACGCACCTGTTCGCGGGCTTCGTCCTGCTGCTCTTCGCGCTGGGCGGCCGCAAGTAGCACGACCGCACGTGCGGGACCGGGGCCTCAGCGCCCCCGGCCGCCCGGCACCAGGTAGCGGTCGCTGGTGCTGGTCCACGCGTGGACGCCGGCGACCAGTTCCCGGGTGCCGTCCAGGTACCAGCGCCCGGCCGGGTGTCGGCGGCCGAGGTCGCGGCGCAGCTCCTCGTTCTCCTGGCGCAGTCTGAGGACCCGGGTGCGGACGGCGCGGACGGCCCGGCTGCGGGTGCAGCCGCGGATCCGCTGCAGGGTGAGGACGGTGTTGAACGCGGCCGCGGTCTGCCGTTCCTCCCGCTCCAGCGAGTAGAGGTCGTTGATCAGCGTCGCGGCGTCGGCGGTGTTGGCGCGCAGGCGGTGCAGTGCGGGCTCCGCGTGCAGGGCGGCGGGGGCGTCGGCGCCGTGGACCCGTTCCAGTATGTTCATGAACGGATAGAGACAGCTGCCGTGGCGGCGCAGCCGCATGGTGTCGGCCAGGCCGAGGGCGGGGACGGTGCCGCGGGCCCGGTGCTCGGCCTCCGCGGGGAAGGTGGCCAGGCAGGCACGCCACTCACCGGCCGCCCTCGCCCGCCAGGCGGGGGAGGCCGATTCGCTCTGGCGCCGCCACAGTTCCCGCCAGGCGGTGAGCAGCCGGTCGTCCGGGGTGGCCGGGCCGGCTTCGCCGTCGAGGGCGGAGATCAGCGGGTCGACCAGCGCGTGGGCCTCGGCGGGGCGGCGGCCGGGCGAGCCGTCGAAGCGGTCGTCCAGGACGGTGAACCAGCCCAGAATGTCGACCAGCAGGTCCAGTTCGGTGCCCCGCGCGCGGGGAAAGGCGTGGCCGATCAGCTCGTGCAGCGCGTAGGCCCGGTAGCCGGGCAGCTCGGCCGGGGCGAGCAGGCCGTGGCGGACCGTCCAGTCGGCGTGCCGGTCGGCGGCGGCGCGCAGTTCGGCGGGGGGCCGCGGGGTCGGGGCGGCGGTGGCGGCCGAGGTGCCCGTGAACGGACAGCCGGCGGTGAGCGGCCGGTGCGCCGGAGCCTCGGGCGCACCGACCTCGGCCGGCTCGACGGCGGCCTCGGCGCGGGGCGCCAGCCGGACCCGCAGCCCCTGGGCCTGGACGGTCGTCCACACCACCTCCCGGGCGTGCGCCCCCGGGACCGCCACCGGCCGCCAGCGGCGCAGGATCGCGGCCGCCGCGACGGTCAGTTCGGCCCAGGCGAAGGCCTCCCCGATGCACTTGTGCTTGCCCGCTCCGAAGGGCAGGAATGAGGGCCGGCCGAGCCCGCCGCCGTCCTGCCAGCGCTCGGGCCGGAAGCTCAGCGGCTCGTCGTAGCGCACCGGGTCGCGGTGCAGCGCGGTGAGGCTGTACAGCAGCTCGGTGCCGGCCGGGATCCGGTACGGGCCGAGGTCCACGGGCACCTGGGCGGTGCGCATCAGGAAGGCGTTGGGCGCGTGCAGCCGTACCACCTCCTGGGTGACGCTGCGGGTGTAGGTGAGCCGGCCGAGCGCCTCCGGGGTGGGGGTGGTGCCGGCGGGCAGGTGCTCGTCCAGTTCGGCGAGCACGCGGGCCTCCACCTCGGGGTGACGCAGGAGTTCGTCCAGCAGCCAGGTGAGGGTGGTGGAGACGGTCTCGGTGCCGGCGCCGAACATGGTGATCGCCTCGGAGCGGACGTCGGCCTCGGTGAGCGGTCGGCCGGTGGCCGGGTCGGTGGCGGCCCGCAGCAGGGCCGGCAGGGTGCCTCCGTTCCGGTCCGAACGGGCCTTTTCGGAGAGGCCGTTGACGGCCTGGTCGACCACCCGGTTGAGCACCCGCACGGCGGCGTCGAAGCGCCGGTTGACGGGCAGCGGCAGGCGGGCGAGCGCCGGGTGGGGGTAGAGGGACTGGACGATCTGCCCCTTCACCAGGTCGGGCAGGGCCCGGTGGAAGGCCAGGGTGGCGTCCTCGCTGAGCCGGGCGCCGAACAGTGAGCGGGTGACGATCTCCAGCGCCAGGTGGTTCATCTCCTTGGCCACGTCGAGGACTTGGCCGGGGCGCCAGCGCCCGGCCCGCTCCTCGGTGACCTGGTGCATCACGGCGAGGTACCCGGCCATCCGGTCCGGGCCGAAGGCGGGTTGGACGATCCGGCGGCGGTCGCGGTGCGCCCGGCCCTCGGACATCAGCAGGCCGTCCCCGAAGGCCGTCTTCAGGGTGTCCTGGACGGCGCCGCGCGGACAGTCGTGGGCGAGCGCGACGAGCAGGGTGTGGACCAGCCGGGCGTCGGTCACCACGCAGACGGTGCGCGGCCCGAGCCGGATGCGGACCACGCCGCCGAGGCGGGCCAGCGAGCCGAGGAAGCCGAGCGGGTCGCGCAGCAGGGCGGCGGCGTGGCCGAGGCCGGGCAGTGCGCCGGGGGCGAGCGGGGGGACGGCGGCGCGGACGGCGGGAACGGGGGGCGTCGTGGTTCTCGGCGGGACGATTCGTTTCCGTGTCTCTGCCAGCAGGGCGTCGGTCGGCAGGGCCATGACACTTCCTCTCACCAGGAGGACCGGCGCGGGCGGTACCGGGGGAGGGTACCGGCCGGCCGGCCGGGAGGCGGGGGACCGGCGTGCGCGGTCCCGCGTGCGCCCGGGGGCAGAGGGCGCACGCCATAGGAAACGCGCCGGTCCGGTGGGCGTTGCGCCGAACGCGTGCGGATCACTCCAACGGCCGATCCGTGGGGGTCCGCTCCGCACGGATCATCGTCCCGTCCGACGGTACGCCTCGCCGGACCGGCCTGACCTGCGGTGATGCCTCCCCCCCCGGCGGTTCGCGCCGCCGGGAGGGCAGGGTCTTTCGGCCCTCGCCCGTAGGGCCGTGCGAGGGCCAGCATGGCCGGTGGAGAAGGAGGAGCCTGATGAACCGTATGCGCCACGCCGGCCGCGGCGGCCACTACGGCTTGACGGCGGCGGCAGTGGACGGCGGTCCCGGGGCAGGAGTCCGGTTCCGGACGCCACCACCTCCGGCGCCACCAACTCCACGACAGGGGACCGGGGCCATGGACTGCGACGACGAGGTCATGCTGACCGTCCGGATCACCGCCGCCGAACGAGCGCTGCTGCGGGATCTCGCGCGCGGTCACGGCGGCGACGTCTCCGGCGTGGCGGTCGACGGCCTGCTGGAGGTCATCCCGGCGCTGCACGACGACGGTTCGGCGCTGCCGCTGCTGCGGGTCCTGGCCCGGCCCGCGCCCTGCGCGGTGACGCTCTGGCTGCCCGCTCCGGTCGCGGACCTGCTGCCGCTGTTGGGCGAGCGGCTGGCTCGCACCGGCGGGGCTGGGGTCGGCCCGGCCAGTGCCGCGCTCTCCGCGGCGCTGCGGCTGTGGCTGACCGGGGACCGCGCGGTGCTCGCCGCCGGACTGGCCCGGATGCACGGCGGGTGCGGGGCGGCCCGGACCGAGGTCGCGGCCTGAGCGATCGGGCCGAGCTGAATCTGCGTCACATCCGGCGCGTGGGTGGCATGTCCGGGGCGGAAACTTCCCTGGTCAGGGCACTGGTCACGACTTGTCGAGAGGTCTAGCATTCGTCACGGCCGACGGAGCCGCAGGCCCCGGGGCTCCGGCCGGGTGGCCGCCACCACCCCGTGCCGGGGAGCGCGCACCCCCCGAGCGCGCTCCCCGGCACCTTCGCGCCCGCCGTCGCACGCGCCCCCTCCGCCCTCGGCTCACCACCGGCCCTGCTCTCTCGGCCGCACCGGCGGGGTGCCCCGGACGCCGTCTCGAACATCTCCGGGAGTTTCGCAAGAGGTTTCTGTTATTCCCGGTCGTCCTCCTCGCTCTCCCTTGTGTCGGAAGGTCCGAGCCCCGCATCACCGGGCGCGGACCGTCGCACGAGGAAAGGAACGCGATGGGACACCGGAGCAGCGAGCTCCGTCGGCGCAGGCGCCGCAGGCTCACCCGCAGGAGTGCCCTGGTCGCCGTGGCGGTGGCGGCCGGACTGATCGCGGGCACGCTGGGCCTGCGCACGGCGCTGGAGCCGGCGGCCGTGCACAACGCCGTCGCGGTGGCGGACGCGCCGGTCGACGCGGTCGCGGACGACGGCGGGCCGGGGGAGACCGGCACCGCCGAGGGCGCCACCAGGGCGCCCGCCCCGAAGCGGGACGAGAAGGCCGCCCCGCCCAAGGCGATACCCAAGGACCAGCCCGATCGCGGTCTGGTCTACGCGGGGCTGAGCCTGCCGACCAGTGACCGCTGCGGCAACATGCTGGAGGTCACCGGCAGCACCCAGTGCAGCCACGGCCCGGACGCGCCGCCGAAGGACGTGGACGTCCACAAGGACGTCCCGCCGGTCGCCGCCCCGGCCGCCCAGGCACCCGCGCTCACCCCGCCGGCCGGCGCCCAACCGCCCGCCGCCGCCGATCTGTTGAAGGGCGGCGCGCCCGTCCTCGACGCCACCCAGAAGGCGCTGCTCGGCGACTCCGGCACCGCCGCCGCGCCGCAGGAGGCCGCGGCCCCGGCCGCCGGTTCCGGCCTGGTCTGCGAGGGCGACGGCAGCAGCGGCAACCGCGTCCAGGTGGTGTACGTGCACACCCCGGGCAACGACCGGTTCGCCCAGTACCTGGCCTCGTTCAAGAAGTGGGCCGCGGACGTCGACGTCATCTACAACGCCAGCGCCGCCGAGACCGGCGGGGTGCGGCACGTCCGCTTCGTCACCGAACCGGACTGCACCGCCTCGGTGTTGAACGTCCAGATCTCGGACGCCGAGATCCAGGACTTCAACGCGAGCAACCGCGCCCTGGCCGCGCAGGGGTTCAACCGCAAGGACCGCAAGTACATGATGTTCACCGATGCCAAGGTGTACTGCGGGATCGGCACCTTCGCCGGTGACGAGCGCTCCGGCCAGGACAACCTGAGCAACTTCGGCCCCTCGTACGGCCGGACCGACTCCGGCTGCTGGAGCGGTTCCACCGCGGCCCACGAACTCGGCCACAACCTGGGCGCGGTGAACAACAGCGCGCCCAACTCCAGCAAGGCGGGCCACTGCACGGACGAGTGGGACATCATGTGCTACTCGGACGCCCCCTACTACCCGCAGATGCGGACCGTCTGCCCGGACCGATCCCATGACGACCGGCTCGACTGCAACCACGACGACTACTACAACACGAACCCCGCGCCGGGCAGTTACCTGGCCACGCACTGGAACGTCGCGAACAACCGCTTCCTCATCGCGGGCAACGGCACCGGGCCGAACCCCACGCCCACACCCACCCCGACGCCGACCCCGACTCCGACCCCGACCGGCAGCCCGACGGCCACGGGCACGCCCACCCGCACGCCCTCGCCGTCCCCGACGCCCACCGGCGGCCCCACCGCCACGCCGACCGGGTCCCCGTCGCCGACCGCGACGCCGACCACGGGCGGCGCCGGACCTGACGTGACCGCAAGTCAGATCACCCAGAACTCGGTCATGCTGAGCTGGAACGCCGTCCCGTCCGCCGCCGGCTACGACGTGCAGCTGAACGGCCAGACCATCGGCACCGTCCGCTCGACCGTGGTCGGCGTGGTCCGGCTGGCCCCCGGCACCGGCTACACCGTGGCCGTCGCCGTCCGCGACGCGGCCGGAAAGGTCGGCAAGCCCGGCCGCCAGGCGAGCTTCCACACCCTGGCCGACGCCGGGCGCCCGCAGCCCGGTACCCACTACACGATGGTCAACGGCCTCACCGGCCAGGCCGCCGACCTGTGGGGCAGCTCGATGAACGACGGCACCGTGGCGATCGGCTACCAGCGCACCGGCTACGCCAACCAGAAGTGGCTGTTCGAGGACGCCGGGAACGGCGCCGTGCGGATCAAGTCGGTCCGCTCCGGCAAGTGCCTGCAGCTCGGCGGCACTCCGGTCGCCGGGCAGTACGTGGCGCAGCAGCCGTGCGCCGACGCCGCTGCGCAGAAGTGGCAACTCACCGCCGGCGACGGCGGGTTCACCCTCGCGGCGGAGGGTTCCACCCTGGTGCTCGGGCTCAGCGACCGTTGGTACTACGGTGGTTGGCTGCTGGAGCTTCAGCAGCCGAACGGCCGGCCGTACCAGAGCTGGTCGCTGCTGAAGACCTCGTAGGCCCGGAGCCCGCTCCACCCCGCGCACCACGGGTGCGGCCGCCCACCACCCCAGGGCGGCCGCACCCGCTGCCGCTCCCGGCGCCCGGCTCCCTGCATCGAGTTTCCCGCAACCAGCGCCCCCGCTCCCCGCACCCCCACCGCCCGAGGACCGCCCGTCATGCGAATCCGCACCCGCCCGCTGCTCGCCCCGCTCGTTCCCCTCGCGCTCGCCGCCGCGGTCGTCCTGCCCGCCGCCGCACCCGCCGCCGCCCACGGGGACACCGTCCACCTGGATGTGGCCGGGCAGCGCAACGGCCACGTCAGCACCGTCGCCACCTGGGAGAACGACCACGACCCGGTCACCGAGGAGTTCGCCGGCACGCTCTCCGCGACCGCCGCCGACGGCCGGACCGTCGGTCCCTGGCGGCTGGTCCCCGTGTCGGGGCAGCCAGGGACGTACACCACCCGGGAACTGCTGCCCGCCGGGCACTGGAAGGTCGCCGTCGACTGCGCCTTCCCCTCGCTGGGCCACGGCGAGCGCGAACTCGACGTCGAGGCGGCCGTGATCAGCGACCCGGCACCGCTGGACGCGACCGTCAGCTCCGGGCCGGCCGCCGCCGCACCCGGCACTCCCGCCGCGGCCCCCGCAGGTCGCACCCCCACGGCCACCGCCGCCGCGCCCGTCCACGAGACCACCGACGACGCCACCACCTGGGCCGCCATCGGCACCGCCGCCGCGGCCGTCGTCCTTGTCGCCACCGGCTTCCGGCTGCGCGCCCGCGCCCGCGCCCGGCGCTGACGGACCGGCCCGACGGACCGGCCCGACGGAGCGGGCTGACGAAGCGGGCTTACGGACCGGCCCGACGGACCGGGCCCACGTGCGGCGATGACGGATCGGAACCGGGCGTGCACCAACCGCGTCCCAAAGATCACCGGGCGTCACCGGACGCCCGGCCGACCGCAAGGGAGCAACCGCGCATGAGGAAGGTCCTGATCACCGGCGGTGCCGGATTCATCGGCAGCACCGTGGCCTCCGCCCTGCTCGACCGGGGCATCACCCCGGTCATCCTGGACGACCTGTCCAAGGGCCGCGCCGAGTTCGTGGAGGGCCGCGTCTTCTACGGCGGCGACATCGCCGACGCCGCCCTGCTGGAGCGGATCTTCACCGAGCACCCGGAGATCGACGCAACCGTGCACTGCGCGGCCAGGATCGTCGTCCCGGAGTCCGTGGCCAAACCGCTGTTCTACTACCGGGAGAACGTCGCCAAGACGGTCGAACTCCTGGACGCCCTGCAGCGCCACGGCTGCACCCGGGTGGTCTTCAGCAGCTCCGCCTCGATCTACGCGCCCACCCCGGACGGCCGGGTCGACGAGAGTTCCGCGGTCGAGGCGAACAGTCCGTACGCGCGCACCAAGCTGATGATGGAGCAGGTGCTCCAGGACTGGACCAGGGGCGAGGGGGCCGAGCGGCAACGGGTCATCGCCCTGCGGTACTTCAATCCGATCGGAGCCGACCCCCGACTGCGCACCGGCCTGCAGAACCTCAACCCGAGCCACGCCCTCGGCAAACTGATCGAGGCGCACACCAACGGCACCCCGTTCACCGTCACCGGCGTGGACTGGGCGACCAGGGACGGCTCGGGCATCCGCGACTACATCCACGTCCAGGACCTCGCGGAGGCGCACGTCGCGGCGCTGCTCCGGTTCGACGAGGTGATCGCCCCCGACGCCGCCGACCGCTACCGGGCGATCAACGTCGGGACGGGCGAGGGCACCACCGTCCGGGAACTGGTCGCCGCCTTCGAACAGGCCGTCGGCACCGAGCTGGAGGTCCACGAGGCCGGGCCGCGCCCGGGCGACGTGATCGGCTGCTACGCCTCCGTGGACGCCGCCCGCGAACTGCTCGGCTGGACGCCGGAGCACACCCTCGCGGAGGGCGTCGCCGACGCGCTGGCCTGGCGTGCCCGCTGGGCCGACCGGCTCGGCGTCAGCTGACCGCTCCCGGCGGCTACTTCACGGCCTCACCGGAGCGAGCCCAGTTGTCGTGCAGGCGGTCCAGGTAGGACTGCGCCTGCGGACCGATCTTGACGCCCCGCGCGAACGCGAGCATGTTGCCCGCCCCGGCGTTGTAGCCGAGGGCGAGCAGCTCGTCCTTGTCCAGCGGGGCGCTCGCCCGGACGGGGAGCTGGCCGGCGAGGTCGTGGAGGTGCCAGGCGGCCGCCTGGATCGCCAGGTTGCGGTCGTCCGGCAGCTCCTCCCAGCGGCGGTCGGCGAACGGGCGCCCCGGCTTGGTGTCGTCGAAGGCGGCCCGGTGCATGTTGGCGATGCCGAAGGCGGAATCGGGCTTGTTGCGCTGCCAGGCCCGCTCGAAGTCCGGGTCGTGCGGCTTGTACGCCTCGTTGTAGAGGATCGCCATCAGCAGCTGGGGGTTGACCCCGGCTTCGGCGGCGTACTTGCGCACGGGCGCCGCGTAGTCGGCCGGATCGTAGGCCCCGGAGGGCTTCGGCGGCGGTGCGGACGACGCGCCGGGGGCGGCCGAGGGCGCCGAGGCGGCGGCGGACGGGGCCAAGGAGGGTGCCGCCGAGGAGGCAGCGGGCTCATGGCCGCCCCCGCGGACGATGCCCCACCCGGCCGCGGCCAGGACGCCGATCACGATCCACCGCCCCCAGCGCGGCCCCTTCTGCTCCTCGCTCACCGCTGCCGGCCCCTCCCCGTTCGCCCGTCATCCAGTTCGATCGCCGTACGGTCGACCGTGCCTCGCGGGAGGCTCTTCCGGCCCTATTCGGCCGGCTTCTGCTCCCCGTCGAGGTTGCGCAGGAAGTCCTTCGCCTTCGCGACGCCGGTGTCGATCTGCCCGCTGTACTTGCCGTCCGTGCGGTCGTCGATCACGTCGCCGACCTTCTCCAGACCCTGCCCGAGCACGTCGCTGTGCTCACGGGCGAGGTCGGTGGCCTTGTCCGCGAGGTTCTTCAGACTCTCAAACATGGTGACGCTCTGCTCCTCTGACGCGTTCCTGTTGGTGTGCCGACGTGGCGGGGATCATGGTCATCCTAACGAGGGCAGGGAGGCGGACCGCCGTCGTGGAACGGCGGCGGGTGGGTCTGCTGAAATGGGTGGCAATGCTCCACACCAGCTCCTACAGGCCTGTAGACGGTGGGATCCGCCACGGGACCGGTGGCGTCCCGGCACGAGCGGTGGCGTGGTCGCGCCGCCGCTGCCGAAACGATCGAGGGAAGTGCGCATGGCCGGCCAGCGGGCGAGAACGTCGTACCAGGACGCGGGAACCCGTACCGAGGACCCCGCCGTGCCCGCCCAGCGCTCCCGGGGCGCCGGCGGCGCCGCCGACCCGTCGCGGCAGGGCCGCGTCCAGCGGGGCGCGGCCTCGCGCCGCAGGCAGCAGGCGCGCCGGCGGGGAAGCCTGGTCGTCGTGCTCGCGGCGGTCGGGCTGCCGCTGGTCGGCGGCGTCGCGGACGAGCTGAGCGGCCCCGGGGTCGGCATCCTGTTCGCGGTCGGCGCGGTGCTCGGCACCGGCGTCGCGGCCCTGCTGTGCAGCCGGGGCGGCCGCTGGTGGGTGGTCACCGCCGCCCCGGTGGTGGTGCTGTTCACGGCCTCGGGGGTCGAATACCTGTCCGATCCCGGCCGGTACCAGGGCAAGGGCCTGGGGACGGGTGCGGTGCGCTGGGTGGTCGGGGCGTTCCCCGTGATGGCGGAGGCGGTGGCCGTCGGGCTGCTGGTGATCGGGCTCCGGATGGTGCTCGACCGCCGCAGGCCCGGCAGGGCCGGTGTCCCGAGCGGAAGGGGGCGCCGTGGCTGAGCGCAGCAACCGCCCGCGCGGTCGGGCCCCCCGTAGCGGCTCCGCGCCGCTGACCGTGGCCGGCCGCACCCTGGCCTGCACCGTCTCCATCGCGGTGCTCGGCGCCAGTGGCTTCACCTGGTACGAGTACCGCAGCCTGGACGACGGCATGATCAAGTCCACCGCGCTGGCGGACGCCAAGCGGAACGCCCCGCCGCACCTGGACAAGTCCGTCAACCTGCTGCTGATCGGCCTGGACAGCCGCAAGGACATGGACGGCAACGACCTGCCCAAGCAGTTCGTCGAGGACGAACTGCACGCCGGCTCCAGCGAGATCGGCGGCTACAACACCAACGCCCTGATCGTGCTGCACATCCCGGCCAACGGAGGCAAGGTCACCGCGCTGTCCGTCCCCCGCGACGACTACGTGCAGACCGTCGGCGCCGACGGCAAGATGCACAAGATCAAGGAGGCCTACGGCATCGCCAAGGAGGCCGCCGAGGCGAAGCTGACCGGCAAGGGGCTGTCCAAGGCCGAACTGGAGCGGCAGAGCCGGGAGGCGGGCCGCTCGGCCACCATCCAGACCGTGCAGAGCTTCCTGGACGTCCCGATCGACCACTTCGCCGAGGTCAACCTGATCGGCTTCTACGACATCGCCAAGGCGGTCGAGCCCATCCAGGTCTGCCTCAACCACCCGGTCGACGATCCGATCATCGCCCGGACCGCCACCCACGAGGGCGGCGGCACCGGCCTCAAGCTGCCCGCCGGGATCAGCTCGCTCAACGCCGCCCAGGCGCTGTCCTTCGTCCGCCAGCGCCACCACCTCACCAACGGCGACCTCGACCGCACCCACCGGCAGCAAGCGTTCATCTCCTCGGTCGAGTACCGGCTCAAGCAGCAGGGCATCCTCAACGACTTCGGGCAGATGCAGAAGCTGTTCGGGGTGGTGAAGAAGGACGTCGTGATCGACAACGAGTGGAACATCCTCGACTTCGCCCAGCAGGCCCCCAACCTCACGGGTGGCAACGTCGAGTTCAACACCCTGCCGATCACCGGGTTCAAGACCGTCGGCGGCCAGGAGGTCAACACCGTCAACCCGGACCTGATCAAGAAGATCGTCCGGCAGCTGTTCAACCGGGACGGGGCACTCGCCACTCCGGCCACGGCGCCAGGTTCGGCTTCGGCTTCGGGTTCGGGTTCGGGCTCGGGTTCGGGTTCGGGCGCGGGCTCGGGGGAGACGGCTTCGCCCTCGCCCGCGCCCTCGCCGAGCGCCGCGCCCCGGTCCGTGGTCGACGTCCACGCGGTGGCGGGCGCCGGTGCGGCCGCCACCGAGTCCAAGGCCCTGGCCGCCCTCGGCTACCAGGCGGGCCGGATCGGCGACGCCCCCGCGCGGACCCGCGCCACCACCGTGGCCTACGGCAGTGGCGCCAGGGTCGACGCCCAGGCGGTCGCCGCGCGTTACGGCGTGACCGCCGCCCCGTCCTCGGCCGTCGCGGCGGGCCACGTCCTGGTCACCCTCGCCGCCACCCACACCCCGGTTCCCACCCCGGCCGCGCCCTCGGCGGGCTCTTCGGCCCCGGCCGACGGCTCCGCCGACCCGGCCGCCGGGCTGCCGATGCAGGGGCCCGCGGTGAAGGCGGGCGGGATCCCCTGCGTGGACTGAGCCGCGCGACGGGCGGTCACCGGCCGGGGCGGTCGGGTCGGTGACCGCCCTGCTCGGGCGGCTCGGGCCGGTGACCGCCCTGCTCGGGCGGCTCGGGTCGGTGACCGCCCTGCTCGGGCGGCTCGGGCCGGTGACCGTCCTGCTCGGGCGGCTCGGGCCGGTGACCGTCCTGCTCGGGGGGTTCGCGCAGATCCCGCAGGGACTCCCGGCCGAGGACCTCGACGTACACGATCCGGCCGTCGACGACGTCCAGGATCAGGGTGCCCTCGGCGGGCAGCAGCGGCACGCAGCGATGGCCCGGGCCGTACGGCCGCCCGGCCCGGTGGGGCGCCGTGCGGAAGCTCCGGCAGAAGTCGTCGCCGCAGCTGCAGTCCGCCACCAGGCGCAGTTCCCGGGCGTCGGCGGCGAGTTCGGGCTCGCCCTCCGCCTCCAGGAGTGCCGTCAGCTCGCGGACGAGATCGGGGAAGACCTCTCGGACGAGGGGATCGCTCATGGGCGCGGTGCCTTCTCGCCGTGCACGGCGGTGTACTCGGCGGCCAGCCAGGGGGCCAGCTCATCGACGAGGACGGTCAGGACGGCGCGGTCGGTGGTGGGCGTACGGGCGACGGTCGCGGCGAGGCGCATCTGCTCGGCGCGGTCGGGATAGTGGGCGGCGAAGGCCTCGGCGGAGGCGGTGAGGTCGCTGGTCCAGCCGTTCCAGCGGGGCATCACCAGGGTGAAGCCGGTACGGACGAGCCGGCGGGAGACCGCGCGGCTGAGCGCCGCGAGATCGCCGTCCGGGGCGGGGCCGTCCCCGGTCGAGGCCGCCAGTCGTTCGCGCCAGCGGGGGAGGGCGAGCGCGAGGTCGCCGTTGGTCTCGCGGGCGAGCAGGGAGGTCGGGCGGTAGCGGGGGAGCTGCTCGGCGAGGTCCTCGCCGAGCAGCGGGGTGCACAGGCAGGCGACGAACCAGCCCAGGTCGTGCCGCTCCAGCTCACTGAGCAGGGTTTCCGTGCCGAACAGCAGCACGCCGACGCCGTTGACCTGGGGGAAGGCCGAATCGAGGGCGGCCTCCAGGGCGTCGGCCCGGGCGCGGTCCTCCGGAGTGGGCCGGTGGCGCAGGGCGAGCAGCAGATCGAGGTCGGAGACGCCGGGGACCGCGGTGCCCCGGGGGACGCTGCCGTACAGATAGGCGCTGTGCAGCCGCGCGGGGCCGAAGGCGGCGGCGATCCGCTCCCGGGCGGCCTCGACCACCGGGGCGAACTCCGCCGCGACGCGCTCCGTCGAGCCTTCCCGCGCGATGTACCCGTCCTCGTCCAGTCCGTTGCCGATCATGGCGGCACTCTGCCGGTTCGCGGCGTCGTCGGCCACCGATTAATGCCCGTCGGTGCGCGGAGTTGACGCCCGGTCGAACTGTCAGTGGCGCATGCCAGCGTTCATCGCACACGAACACGGAGGGAAACGGACATGGGCACCTGGGACATCGGCCACTTCGACAACGACACCGCGGCGGACTTCGCCGGTGACCTCGACGGTGCCGCGCCGGACGAGCGTCCGGTCCTCCTCCGGGCGGCGCTGGAGCGCGCCGCCCGGAGGCCGGAGCACCTGGACGACGACGTGGACGTCGAGGCCGTCGCGGCGGCGGGGAGTCGGGCCGGGCCCGGCTCAGGGCGTGCCCTCGCTCGTGGTCGGTCCGGTGGTGGTGCCCTGCGTCGTCGTGGCGGTGGAGCCGGTGCTCGTCGTGGTCCTGCTGCTCGGCGGCTGAGTGAGCGTTGAGCTGCTGGTGGACATGGACGTGGACGTGGACGTGGACGTCGAACTGGACGAGGTGTTCCTCGTCGCGACGCTCTCCGAGGGCCGGCCCGCACTGGTCGAGGAGGTGGCCGAGGTCGAGCCCGTCCCGGTGGAGGCCCCGGAGGACGTCGCGCCGGACGAGGTCGCACCCGAGGACGTGGCGCCCGACGAGGTGGCTCCGGACGAGGTGGCTCCGGAGGAGGTCGCGCCCGAGGACGTGGCACCCGAGGTGCTCGGCGAGCCGGACTTGGAGGAGCTCGTGCCGGAGGTCGGGGCCGTCGCCGTCGGGCCGGTCGGCTTCCACGGCGCGGGCGGCGGGATGCCCGGAACCAGCGGGCCCGTCGGCTGGTCGACATGCTTGTCCACCACGTCGATCCGCCCGGTCAGCCGGGCGAACCAGCCGCCCGTCTCGACGTTCACCAGGACGATCTCGGTGACCGGCTTCGGCGCCGGCACCACCACGATCAGTGAGCTCGGTTGGAAGCCCGTCCAGGCCTTCCCCGTGTACTTGGCATTGCTCACCAGCACCGGCGGCTTCAGCGGGTTGCCGCAGGAGCACCGCACCCGGGGTACGCCCTGGGCGTCCACCAGGACGGCGGTGCCCGCCTGCAGCACCGACTGGTACTCGACCACGGCGCCGCTCTTGTAGCTGTGGTTGGTCACCCGGGTGTCCACCCGCAGGTACGCCGAGGTCAGGGAGCGCAGGTAGGACGGGATGGCGGACTGCTGGATCCCCGCCGCCGAGGCCCAGGCCCGGGCGGCGTCACCGCTGCCGATCATGTTGATCAGCCGCTCGGTGTCACAGCTGGGCCTGTTCATCGTGCCGCCGTACAGCCCCGCCGAACTGCCCTCCACGCTGTGCAGGACCGCCGGGGAACTGCTCTTCGCCGAACCGCCCGGCTGGCCCGGAGCGCTGCTGGGCGCGGGGGTGGGCGCGGGAGCGCTCATGCCCTGGGTTTCCACCGAAGGGGTGAAGGGGGCGGGTCCCGGATCGGACGGGGCCTGCAGGGCGACCTCGTTGGCGGTCGGAATCGCCTCGTTCTTGCCGCCCTGATTGTTGACGACCAGCACGGTGGCCACCACGGCCGCCACCACCACGGCCGCGGCCACCGACAGGCCCTTCGCGGAGCGCCACCACGGCCGGCGTGGGCCGCGGCCGCCCGCACCGGCGGAGGAGGACCCGGACGGGCCCGAGGGGGGCGGCGGTCCGGCCGCGCCGCCGCCGGACGGCGGACCGGCCAGCGGGCCGGACGGGGGACCGGAGGGCGGACCGTAGGGCGGCTCGCCCGGCGGCCCGGAGGGAGGCGGTTGGGAACTCATCGAGGCTCCGTTTCGCGGGCGGCCGGCGCGAACGGCCGACACGGGAAGCTCCTGCCACTGGCTTCCATTTCTCCCCCGGTGCCCCGTTCGCCGCAACAGCAGGTGCCGCCGCCGTCGCCGAGCGTGCACGGCCGAGGTCGGTCACCCTGGGAACGGACCAGGCCCGCTCGAACAGAGGGAGGCGGCATGCACCAGCCCACCACCGGGGCCGTCGGCCCGCCCGGAGCCGTCCGCGGCTGGCTGGACGCCCTCGCGGTCGTGCTGGCCGGGCTCGTCGCGATGGCGGCGGTGGCCGCGCTCGGGCTCTGGCTGGCCGGCGCCGACGACCTCCCGGAGGGCGGTTTCCCGCCCGTGGTCGCCGCGACGCTGGCGCTGGCCGTCGGCGGATCCGTCCAACTCGACGGTGGCGCGGGCAACTTCGCCGCGGTGGACGCCGGGATCGACGCCATGCCGCTGAGCGTTTCGCTGGTCGGCGCGGTCGTGATGGCCGAGGTGTTCCTGCGGCAACTGCGCTTCCGCGCGGTCGCCGGGGGAGGTGAACTGCTCGGCCGGATCGCCCGGACGGTGGTGCTCTGGCTGATCGCCCTGGTGGTGATCACCGTCACCGCCAAGCACACCTTCGTGATCCCGCTCGGCGGCAGCCTGGCGCAGACCATCGGCGGCGTGCTCGGTCTCACCCCCGAGGTCGGCTTCCACGCGGACGCCGCCACCACGATCGGCATCGGGCTGGCCTGGCTGCTGCTGGTGCTCGCGGCGGTCTTCGCGGTGTCCCGCCGGGCGCCGCTGCCGCCCGGCCTGCTGCGCTACCAACTCGCCGTCCGCCCGGCCGCGTTCGCACTGTGGACGGTGCTGCTCGCGTACGTGGTGATCGGCGCGGTCGCCGGGGTCGTCACCGCGATCACCCACGACAACCCCCGGCAGATCCTGGCCGTGCTGCTGCTCGCCCTGCCCGACCTGGTGTGGCTGGCCTTCGGCATCGGCCTCGGCGCCACCTGGCACGGGCGGCTGGTCGGCGCGCTCGGCCTGCCCGTCCCCGAACCGCTCAGCGCGGTGCTGCGCACCCCCGGCGGGAAGCCGGCGACCATCGACATCGGCACCCTCGCCGAGCACGACGCGCGCGTCTGGTGGCTCCTGCCGGTGGCCGCCGTGCTGCTGCTCGCCGCCGCCTTCCTCGCCGCCCGTCGCTCCCCGCGCACCGTCCGGCTCTGGCAGCACGCCGTCCGCTTCGCCGTGGCCACCGCCGTCACCATGCTGCTGGTCGGCCTGTGGACCCGGATGGACGCCGCCTACGGGCTGTCCGTGCTGGGCGTTGGCCTCGGCCAGGGCGGACTGGGAGACCTGCTCGGGGCGGTCCTCGGCGGCAGCAATCCGGCGGCGGCGCTGGGCAGCGGCAGCCTGACGCTGCGCCCCGAGCTGTGGTCGGCGGTGCCGCTGGCGGCGGGCTGGGGGCTGGTGACAGGGCTGATCGGAGCGCTGCTCGCCGCGCGGGTCCGGCGGCGTGGCGAGGTCACCCGGGACGCGGTCGGCTGAGGGCCGGCCCGGGCCGGCACCCGCGGCGGGGGTCTCAGACCGCGTCGGCGATCAGGATGACCGCGGCCGGGACGGCCTGGGTCAGGGCGCCGCGCCACACCTTCGGCTCCGAGACGAACAGGGTGATCCCGCCCGCGACCATGAAGGCCGCGACGTACAGGATGACCGGCCGCCCCGACCGGGCGTGCCCGGTGTGCAGCAGGACCAGACCCGCGACCAGACCGAGGGCCAGGAACAGGTTGTAGAACCCGACGTTGAAGCGCCACAGCCGGACCTCCGGGGCGTCCGCCGTGCTGCCGGTGAGCAGGTAGCGCACCCGTGGGTGCCCGTACAGGTAGCTCTCCAGCGGCCACACCACGAGGTGGATCGCGGCGGCGAGCATGGCGAAGACCTGGCTCACACCGTTCATGCGACGGTTCTCCCTAACGGTCCCGGGACGGAGGGTGGACGGCCGGGCCGGCCCAGGCGGGTGGGTCCGGTACGGGGGTCGGGGTGGCGGGGGCCCGGGCGACGGCGGGCACGGCCCGGGTGGCCGGTCCGCCGCCGCTCCACGGAGCGGGCACGGAGGCCGCCCGCAGCTCGGCGACGAAACCCAGACAGCTCGGGTACCGCTCGCCGGGCGTCTTGGCGAGGGCGCGGGAGACCACCGCGCCGACCGCCTCCGGCAGGTCGGGCCGCTGCTCGCGCAGTTCGGGCGGCGGGTCGTTGAGGTGCGCCCAGAGCAGGGCGAGGTCACTCTCGCGGCGGAACGGAGGGGTGCCCGCGAGCAGCTCGAAGACCACGCAGCCGAGGCTGTACTGGTCGCAGCGCCCGTCCAGCGGCCTGCCGGAGATCTGCTCGGGCGCCGCGTAGTCCAGCGTCCCGACGATCTGGCCGACGCTGGTCAGCCCGCTGAGCGACAGGGACTTCTTGGTCAGCCCGAAGTCCGCCAGGTACAGGTGCTCGGGGTGCTCGCTGTCCGTGCCGGCGGCGACCAGGACGTTGCCCGGCTTGACGTCCCGGTGCACCAGCTCGTGGTCGTGCGCGGCGTCCAGTGCGGAGGCGATCTGCAGCGCCAGCCGGGTGGCGCGCTCGATCGGCAGCGGGCCGTCCCGGTTGATCAGGGCCCGCAGATCGCCGCCCTCGACGAAGCGCATCGCCAGGTAGAGGATGCCGTCGTGCTCGCCGGCCTCGAACACCGGGACGATGTGCGGGTGGTCGATCCCCGCGGCGGCCTCGGACTCGTGCATGAAGCGCCGCCGGAACACCTCGTTGCGGGCCAGCTCGGGGGCCAGCAGCTTGACCGCGACGGTCCGGTTGAGCCGCAGGTCCTTGGCCCGGTAGACCACGGCCATTCCGCCGCGCCCGATCTCCGTCTCCAGCCGGTAGCCGGCCACCTTCCGCCCGACCAGGCCGGCCGGCAGGCTCGGCGCCGAGGGCGGCCCGGCGGGGATCACGGCTCGCCGGTCCGGGTGGGCGCGTACGGGCTGCGCACGGGCGCCGCCGTGGGGGCGGTCCGGTCGGAGGTCTTGGCGGCAGCCTCCGCGGACGCGGTCGGAGCCGCCGTCGCGGTCTTCTGGGGCGCCGCCGTGGGGGCGGTCCGGTCGGAGGTCTTGGCGGCAGCCTCCGCGGACGCGGTCGGAGCCGCCGTCGCGGTCTCCTGGGGCGCCGCCGGCACCGGGGAGACCGGGGAGACCGGCGTGGACACCGGTGCGGGCGCCGGCCGGTCGGCGGCCGCGTAGGTCTGCAACTGCAGCCCGTCGCAGTAGCACCAGCGGTCGTGCACCGGGTCGAACACCCAGAGCGCCTCGCCGTCCGCGACGAGGCCGATCCGCTGGCCGCGGGTCCGGTCCCGGAAGGCCTCCAGGTCCAGGGTGCCCGCCGCGAGGTCCTCCAGCAGGGTGCGGTGGCGGGCGAGCGCGGCCTCGGCCTCGGCGAGCGCGGGGCGCGGGTCGGCGGTGCGGGCGGGCGGGCCGCCCGCGGCGGGCGGCGGATGGGGCAGCGCGACCAGCAGCCGTCCGTCCACCCAGGCGGTCCAGCCGTTGGAGCAGAGGACCTGCGCCCAGTCGCCCTGCCGGGCGATCAGCCGGACCGGGAGCAGCGGGTCGAGCCGGGCGGACGGCCGTGCCGGGTCCGGGGCCGTCCAGGTCGCCAGGCCGTCCGGCGGGGCGACGTGGGTGGGTCGGAACGCGAACTCGTCCATGGGCGGATCGATTCCCTCCGCCGCGCGAGCCGGAGCCGGTGGCTGGAGCCGGTGGCTGGAGCCGATGGCCGGAGCCGGTGGCCGGGGCTGCGTGCGGCACTGTCACCGCAGGTCGGTTTCCACTCTACCGGCGGGGGCCGGGGCGGCTACTTGCGCATGATCGTCGGTTCGCGCCGCCGCAGCAGGGCGAGCACCGCCAGCCCGTACCCCACCGCGAGGGCGACCAAGGCGCCCAGGTCGATCAGCCAGCCGATGCGCTGGTGGTGGAACATCGGGTCCTCGGTGATCGGGCTGGGCACGATGAGCCGGTTCAGGTCGACGGTGCGGGCCATGGCGGCCAGGCCCCACCGGGACGGGATCAGCCAGGCGAACTGCTCCAGTCCGGGGACGCCGTGCAGTTTGAGCATCAGACCGCTGAAGACGACCTGGACGATCGCGAGGAGCACCAGCAGCGGCATGGTGGTCTCCTCCTTGCCGACGAACGCGGAGACGACCAGGCCGAGCACCATCGACGTGAAGGCGAGCAGCGCGATCGCGACGATCAGTTCGGGCAGCTGGGGCATCAGTACGCCGCTGGTGACCGGCGGTGGGGCGTTCGGCCGCGGCTGTGCGGTGAGCGTGACCCCGGCCAGGCCGACCACGGTCAGCAGCGCGGACTGGGCCACCGTGATGACGCCGAGCACCACCACCTTCGAGACCAGGTAGGCCGATCTGGACAGCCCGACCACGCGTTCCCGCCGGTAGATCGCGCGCTCCTTGACCACCTCGCGCACCGCGTTGGCCGAGCCGATCAGCACACCGCCGAGGCAGAGCGTCAGCAGGCAGTTGATGGCGTTCTCGTCGGTGAGCCGGGAGCCGGCCATCACCCGGCACATCGCGCCGATGAGGAACGGCAGGACGACCATCACGGTGAGGAACAGCCGGTCGGCGGCGAGCACCGCGGCGTACCGGCGCACCAGGGTGCCCAGCTGGGTGAACCAGTTCTGCGGCTTCTTCCGGCCGATCACCGGGGCGGAGGGCTCCGGCGGGTGCGCCGGGTGCGCCGCCTCGGCCGCCACGTACCGCCGGTACTGCGGCGAGGAGCGGAAACGCTGCTGGCAGACCCCCTCGGAGTCGCTCTCGAAGGCCTCGAAGGCCTCCGGCCACTCCTCCTCGCCGAAGTACTCCAGCGCCTCGGTCGGCGGGCCGTAATAGGCCGTCCGGCCGCCCGGGGCGAGCACCAGCAGGCGGTCGCAGACGTTGAGGCTCAGCACGCTGTGCGTCACCACGACCACCGTGCGGCCGGTGTCGGCCAGGCCGCGCAGCATCCGCATCACCGAGCGCTCCATGCCGGGGTCCAGGCCGGAGGTCGGCTCGTCGAGGAAGAGCAGCGAGGGCTTGGTGAGCAGTTCCAGCGCGATGCTGACCCGCTTGCGCTGGCCGCCGGAGAGGCTGGCGATCACCTGCTGGTCCCGCCCCTCCAGTCCCAGTTCACGGATCACCTCGCGGACCCGGGCCTCACGCTCGTCCCGCGCGGTGTCGCCGGGGAAGCGCAGTTCGGCGGCGTAGGACAGGGCGCGGTGGACGGTCAGCTGGGTGTGCAGGATGTCGTCCTGGGGGACGAGGCCGATCCGGCGGCGCAGCTCGGCGTAGTCGTGGTAGAGGTCGCGGCCGTCGTACAGGACGGTTCCCTCGTCGGCGGGGCGCAGCCCGGTGAGCGCGTTGAGCAGGGTGGACTTGCCGGCACCGCTGGGGCCGGCCACCGCCAGCAGCGTCCGCTCGGTGAGCGGGAAGCCCACGTCGTCCAGCAGCACCCGCTGGTCCGGGCCGACCCGCACGATCAGGTGCTGGACGTCCAGGGAGACCTCGCCGGTGTCGTCGTACTCGACCAGCCGGCCGTCGACCAGGCAGAACTCGCTGTGGCCGATGCCGACGATGTCGGCCGGGCCGATCGGGGCGCGTCGCACCGGGCGGCCGTTGAGGTAGGTGCCGTTGTGGCTGGCCAGGTCGACGATCTCGCGGCCGCCGCCCGGCAGCTCGCGCAGTTCGGCGTGGTGGCGGGAGACCAGCAGGTCGTCCAGGACCAGGTCGTTGTCGGGTGCCCGGCCGATCCGTACGGTCGGTCCTGGCAGGTCCAGGACGGCGCTCGGGCTGCGGAAGACGCTGGAACTCTGCGGGGCGAGCAGGGTCGGGTGCTCGGCGGCCGCAGGGTCGGCGGCGGGGGCGGGCAGGCCGGCGAAGGTCGCGGACGGGCCGGTGGCCGGATCGCCGAAGCGCAGCCTGGTGCCCGGGCCGATGTCCTCGCGGTCGACCCGGCGGCCCTCGTCGTAGGTGCCGTTGGTGCTGCCGACGTCCTCCAGGAGCCAGTGGCCCTCGGTGGTGCGCAGCACCGCGTGGTGCCAGGACACCCGGGGGTCGTCCAGCACGATCTCACTGGTCGGATCGCGGCCCAGGTGATAGGCCCGGGTCGGGTCGATCAGCCGGGAGTCGCGGTCGGTGACCAGAACGAGGGGCGGCGCGGTGGGTGCGCCGGGGCGCTCTCCCATGCTGGGAATTCTATCGTCGGGCGCCGCCGTCGTGCTTCGCGAACGGCCTTCCCGGATGGTGACATTGGACTGGACCACTGCCTCGGCGCGGCACTATCGTTCGGCGTGCCCGCCCCCGAGCGTTGAGATGCCGTGACCGTCTGGCCGCAGTTGCGCAGTTCCCGGACCGTTCGAGCCGGGCGCGCCGACGGCCGGGTGCTGCGCCTCGGGCTGATGGACACCGTGCTCGCGGACCTCGCCGTCTCGGTGGTGCTCTGCTTCGACCGCCCGCTGGAGGAGGACCGGCTCGCCGCCGGACTCGCCCTCGCCCTGAACGGGTGCCGGTGTTCGCCGGACGGCTGCGCGCCGACGGGGGCACGCTGCGGGCGGTCTGCGACGACTCCGGCGTGCCGCTGGCGGTCCACACCGTGGACGGCACCCTCGCCGAGGCGAGGGGACGGATCGTGGCGGCAGGAGGTCGGTGCCGACGTGGAGCGGCTGCGGGAGGCCCGGCAGGCCGAGCGGACGGCCGCTCGCTGGTTCCCCTCCGGGGAGGCACGCTTCGTCGCGGAGGCCGCCGACCCCGCCGAGCGGTCGGCCCGCTTCACCGCGCTGTGGTGCCGCAGCGAGGCCTGCGTGAAGGCGTACGGCGGGCGGCTGGCCCAGGCGCTGGGGGTGTCGGTGGCGGGGCGGCTCCCCGCTGCTGCTGACCGACCCGGGCCCGCTCGGGGGCCGGTCCGGTGGGGCTGTGCGACGTGCCCGCCCCCGGGCCGTACCGGGCCGCCGTGGCCACCCTCGGGTCGGAGCCCCCGGATGGGGCCAATCTCCTTTACTGACAAGTAATTTGATTCATCGTCACGAAATGGACGATCACCGTCGGCCGCTGGTAGCGTCCGGCCGTACCTCGGCACCTCCGCTCCTCCGCCGAGCCCTTCCCGGCGAGCCGAAAGGCGCGTACGACGTGACTGCGCACCACGCTGCACCGCACGACGCGGCACCGAACGACCCGACCCGGACCGATCGGCAGGTCACCGTCCGCTTCGCCGCGACGACCGGCGGCTCCGGCCCGCTCACCCGCGACCAGGACAACATGATCCGGTGCGTCCGCCGCGACGCCCCCGAGCAGATCAACAAGGAGTCCGTCTGGCCCGTCCCGCCCGGTGCCACGCTCGCCGCCGGTCTGGAGGCGCTGCGCGCGCTGGTCGAGCGGCACGAGTCGCTGCGGACCTCCTTCCCGCCCGGCTTCGGCCCGGACGGCTTCCCGGACAGCCAGGTGGTGCACGGGAGCGGCCGGTTTGCCGTCACCGTGGTCGAGGCGGGCGGCCTGGACGACCGGGAACTCGACGCTCTGGCCGCCGAGTCGGGGCGGGCGGACGTCGCCGTCCCGGTGGAGCTCACGGCCGTCCCGCGGATCCGCTTCACCCTGCTCGCCGACGGGCCGGAGCTGCTCCGGCTGGTCGCCGTGGTGTGCCACGCGGGCGCGGACGCCGCCGCCACCGACCTGTTGATCCAGGACTGGTACGCCCTCGCGGCCGGGAAGGAACTGCCGCCCGTCACCGCTCCGACCCCGATCCAGATCGCCGCCGCCGAGCGCGGCCGCAGGGCCGCCGCAAGGTGACCGGCGCGCTGCGGCGCTGAGCCCGGGTCCTGGCCGCCGGCCCGCAGCCCGTGTTCGCCGACTCCCGGATCACCGGCGCGCCGAGCGCGCCCGGCGCCCTGCTGGTCCGCTCCGACCGAGCGGCCGCGACCCCGGGGCCGCCGCCCGGCCCACCGCCCTCACCCGAACGTGGGACGGTGGGGCCGCCGGGCCGCCCTCACCCCAACGGGTCCTCCTCCGTCGGCCGGTCCGCCTCATCGGACGGCCGGGGAAGGTTCCAGGAGCACGCCGAGGTCGCCCCGGAGGTGAGCCCCCACGGGCTCGGCACCTCCTGGGCCTCCGCCCCGTCGCCGCCCTGCAGCGGCAGCCGGTCGATCACCGCGACCAGCGCGGGGGGCAGCTGCGGCGCCAGCCCGCGGTGCACCCGGGAGAGGATGTCGCGCCGGGTCTCCTCCGGCAGCAGCGGCCGGCTTACCCGCAACGGCCCGGGGTCCGGCGGACGTTCGGCCGTCGACAGTTGCTCGGACCAGGCCCGCCAGTAGTCCGCGTCGTCGGTCTCGCCGAGCTTCAGGTGGTGCAGGTGGAGGCAGTACGCGGCAGTCCCGCTGCCCGAACCGGCGGCGAAGCGCCACCAGAACTCGGCGCCCCCCTCCTTGCCGGTGGCGTACAGCAGCGCGCCGAAGACCTCTGCCCCCTCCGGCTGGATCCGGCGCGCGTTGACCAGCAGGTCCAGGCCCCGGGAGGCGCACGGAGCGCCCAGCACCAGGGCGACCACCAGGCCCAGTTCGAAGGCGGCCTGCTCGTGCTCCGAGGGCAGGTGGGCCGGGGCGGCGGTGAGCCGGGCCTGCCGCAGGGCCGCGATCCGCTCGGCGTGGGCGCGTTCGCGCCGGGGCACCCGGAACACCGTGCGCTTCCCGGCGGCGGTGCGCGCCCCGCCGTCCGGCTCGCCCTCCCGGCCGGTCGTCACGACCCGCCCCCGCAGTCCGGCAGTTCGCCCACCCCGAGCCGGCGCGCCAGCCGCTCCCGGGCGTGGCGGAGGTTGGAGTGCACGGTGGCCACCGGCCGTCCCAGGTAGGCCGCGATCACCTTGGCGTGCAGGCCCAGCAGGTAGCGCAGGATGACCACGTCCCGTTGCCGGTCCGGCAGTTCGAGGATCTCCGCGTACAGCCGCACCTCGTCCGCCTCGCTGTGCAGCAGCCCGGCGGCGACCTGCTTGAACGCGCCGATCACGGCCGCGAAGGTGACCGCCTCCACCTCGACCGGCTCGTCCGCGGCCACCCAGTCCCCGACGTGCCGGTTCGCCAACCGCCAGGCGTACGCCGCCGGTTCCTCGAAGCGGAGCACCTGCGGCCAGCAGCGGGCCAGGTCGGCCTTGACCGCCCGGACCACCAGCAGCGCATCGGCCTGGCTGCCTATCCGGGTCAACGCGAGGGCGTGCCAGGCGGGTTCATGGGTCTCGCAGAACGCGGCGTAGGTGAGGGCCAGGCGGGGGCCCGCCTCCGCCGGCACCGTCGTCCGCTCCGACCCGGGCGCGCCGGTGCCCTCCACGGCCGTCCCGCCACGGTGCGCGCGAACGGCGGCGCCCCTGTCGATCGTCATCGAGCCTGCTTTCCGTGGCCGTCGGCCGCTCGCCGGGCCACCCGAGGGTCGGGCTGTCGGTGCCCATCCTCTTTCCATCAGGCCCGTCACTCCAGGGTGCATGCCGAATACAGATTGTCATCCCATGTGATTGGCCAAGGGGTTGAGCTGCCGGGAGGGACGGTTGGCCCCCGGATACCTTGGGCACCAATCGGACGGTGTCCACGGTGTCCAGGGTGCCCACGGTGTCCACCGCGTCCACGGTGCCGAGGGGAAGAGGGGGAAGCCGGATGGGCCTCTACGACGGGGTCGACCTGCAGTTGAACGTGCCGCACTCGGCCCGGATGTACGACTACTTCCTCGGCGGCTTCACCAACTTCGCCGCCGACCGCGAGGCCGCCGGCCGCGTCCTCGCCTCCGCCTCCTGGGTGCGCGACGCCGCCCGCGCCAACCGCGCCTTCATGCGCCGCTCGACCCGCGTCCTCGCCCGGGCCGGCATCGACCAGTTCCTCGACATCGGTACCGGCATCCCCACCTCGCCCAACCTCCACGAGGTCGCGCAGGGCATCCGGCCCGGCGCCCGGGTCGTGTACGTCGACAACGACCCGATCGTGCTCACCCACGCCCAGGCGCTGCTCACCAGCACCCCCGAGGGCCGCACCGCCTACGTCGAAGCCGACGCCACCGATCCCGCCGGCCTGCTCGCCGAAGGCGGCCTGCGCGAGACGATCGACCTCACCCGTCCGGTCGCGCTCTCCTTCAACGCCCTGCTCCACTTCGTCCCCGACGAGGCCGGCGCGTACGGGCTGGTCGAACGCCTCAAGTCCGTGCTCGCCCCCGGCAGCGCCCTGGTGATGACCCACATCACGCCGGACTTCGCGCCCGAGGAGGTCGGCCGCATCGTCGGCGTCTACCAGGCCGCCGGCACCCCGCTGCGAGCCCGCACCCGCGTCGAGATCGCCCGGTTCTTCGAGGGCTGGACCCTCCTCGACCCCGGCGTCGTCCCCATCCCGCACTGGCGGCCCGACCCGGACGAGCCCCCCGTCCCCGCCGCCGACGCCGCGGGCTACGCGGCAGTGGCCCTCCGGCCCTGACCGCCCTTGCGAGTGCAGCGACCGGTGCCGATCGACGCCCCCGGCCGCGACGCGCGTCGCCCTGGCGGCTGCCACCGTCGCCCGCCCGCCCCCTCGCGGCCGCTGCTCCCGCAGCCCCGTTCCTCCCGATACACCCCGTCGGCCGGGTCCTCCTCTCCTGGCTGACCGGTCCCGAGGCCGCGCGCCCTGCGGCGTCGCCACTCCGCGTGGACCCGTCCCGGGGGCCTTCCTCCGTCACCCGACCGGTCCCGCGGTCATGCGATCTGCGCCGGTCCCGTCGGGCCGAGCACCCGCGCCGTCCTCCCGGGGCTCCCGCTCCCGCCCGACCGGTCCAGCGGCCGCGTGGCCTCCGTCGTCCCCGCCCCTCCCGTGCACCCGCGCCGCGCCCTCCTCCCCCCACGGCCACGGGACCGACGCCTCGCCCTTGCCGCCCCTCCCGTCACCCGTGCGCCCCTGCCGCCCCGGGCCCAGACTGGGTGGTGGACCGCCGCCGCCCCGCGAGGGAGACGCATGCTGCTGGGACTCACCACCGCGCTGGTCGCCACCGTCTGCTTCGGGTTCGGGGCGGTGTCCCAGGCGCGCGGGGCGCGGTCGGCGCCGCGTGCGGACCGGGTGCGGGCGGGCCTGCTGGCCGCGCTGCTGCGGTCCTGGCAGTTCATCCTCGGCACCGCCCTCGACATTCTCGGCTTCGTGCTGAGCATCGTCGCCCTGCGCAGCCTCCCGCTGTTCCTGGTGCAGGCCGTCACCAGCTCCAGCCTCGCCGTCACCGCCCTGGCCGCCGTCTGGCTGCTGGGCGCGCGGCTGCGCCGGAGCGACGTCGCGGGCATCCTCGCGGTCGTCGTCGGCCTCAGTCTGCTGGCGCTGGGCTCCGGCGCGGAGGGCCGGAACGAAGCCCCGGCGGCCTTCCACTGGTCGCTGCTCGCCACCACCGCCGTGATGCTGCTGGCCACGCTGGTGCTGGTCCGCCGGGACGGCACCGCCGCCGCGGCCGGTCTGGGCCTGCTGGCGGGCATCGGCTTCGGCATCACCAGCCTCGCGGTGCGGGTGCTGGACGCGTCCGGGGTCGTCGCCGTGCTCACCGATCCGGCCGCCTACGCCCTGGCGCTCGGCGGGCTGGGCGGCTACCTGGCGTACGCCCTCGCCCTGCAGCGCGGCACCGTGACGGCCGCGACCGCCGCCGGGACGGTGGCCGAGACCTTCGGCCCGGCCCTGGTCGGGGTGGTGTCGCTGGGGGACTCCGCGCGCCCCGGTTTCGCCTGGTGCGCACTGACGGGCTTCGCGGTCGCGGTCGGCGGAACGTTCCTGCTGTCCCGGTTCGGTGAACTAGAGGGCGAGTCCGCCGAACTGGCGGCCCCGCACCCGGGCGCCGGGGCCGAGGGCGGGCGCAGGGACGGCCCCGCCCCGGTAGCCCGGACGGCTCTGCCGTGCGAAGGTGACTTGCCGGACAAATCGGATGGCAGAACGTCCACGGAGCGGCAGGTGAGCGATGGCGGAGGACGCCGCGATGGCTGAGGGAGCCCGGTCCCGGCGGTCGGGTCCCACCGGCCGCCCCGTCGTGCTGGTCACCGGCGCCTCCTCGGGCATCGGCCTCGCCACCGCCACCCGGCTGGCCGACGCCGGCTGGTGGACCCTGCTCTCCGGTACCGACCGCGGCCGCCTGGACGCCCTCGCCGAGCGCACCGGCGGCACCGCCCTGCCCGAGGACCTGAGCAAACCGGACGGCCCCGCCCGCCTCGCCGAGGCCGCGCTGGCCGCCGCCGGCCGGGTCGACGCACTGGTCGCCAGCGCCGGCCTAGGATGGCGCGGCCCCTTCGCCGAGACCCCCTCCGACCTCCTCGACCGGATGATCGAGGTGAACCTCGCCGCCCCGCTGCGCCTGGTCCGCCTCCTGTTGCCCGGCATGCTGGAGCGCCGCCGCGGCCGGATCGTGCTGCTCGGCTCGATGGCCGGCCAGGTCGGGGTGCGCGACGAGTCCGGCTACTCGGCCACCAAGGGAGGGCTGGCGATGTTCGCCGAGAGCCTCTGGTACGAACTGCGCGGCACCGGGGTCGGCGTGCGGCTCGTGCTGCCCGGCGCGGTGGACACGCCGTTCTTCGACCGGCGTGGCACCCCCTACCAGCGCGAACGCCCGCGCCCGGTCTCGGCCGAGCGGGTCGCGGCCACCGTCGTCGCCACCCTGACCACCGAGCGGGACCGCCTCTACGTCCCGCAGTGGCTCGGCTTCCCGGCCCGGATCCACGGGGTCGCGCCCGGCGTGTTCCGCCGGATGGCCTCCCGCTTCGGGTGAGCCCCCGGACCGCGACCCGGGTCGCCTCCGCGCTCGCCCTCGCGGCGGGTGCGGAGTTCCTGCACCTCGCCCCGGCGGCCGTCCGGCTCCCACCGCTGCGCCGGACCCTGGCCCGCCGCACCGCCGGCCAGGGCACCACTCCGGGCCACGTCGCCCTCACCTTCGACGACGGTCCCGACCCGCGCAGCACCCCGTACGTCCTGGACGCCCTCGACGGACTCGGCGCCCGCGCCACCTTCTTCCTGCTCGGCGCGATGCTGGAGCGCGCCCCTGCCCTCGGCCGCGAACTGGTGCTGCGCGGCCACGAGGTCGCCGTGCACGGCTGGCACCACCGGCAGCAGTGGTACCCGGCCCCGGCCCGCGACCTGCGCGAACTGCGCCGCGCCACCGAGGCGGTGACCGACCTGTGCGGCGCCCGCCCGCGCTGGTACCGGCCGCCGTACGGCGTGCTCACCGCCGGACCGGCGCTGGCCGCCCGCCGCCTGGGCCTGCGCAGCGTGCTGTGGACCGCCTGGGGCCGCGACTGGACGGCCGAGGCCACCGGTGACTCCGTCTACGCGACCGCCCGCCCCGGCCTCACCGCCGGGGCCACCCTCCTGCTGCACGACTCCGACTGCACCTCCGCCCCCGGCTCCTGGCGCGCCACCCTCGCCGCCCTCCCGCTGATCGCCGCTCACTGCCGCGCCCGTGCCCTCGTCCTCGGCCCGCTGCGCGACCACGCCGTGCCGCCCGTCTCCCGCGGCGCACGCTCGTCGAGCCCCCGGGCTTGACCTCAGGTCGACTTGAGGTGCGAACGTGATCGGCATGACCGAGAAGACCTTCGACGGGATCACCGACGGGATCACCGACGAGACCGCGGACGAACCGGCCGAGGCCCGGGACGTCCGGGCGATCAGGGAGGTCGTCGCCGTCGTCGAGCGCACGCAACGGGCCAAGGACCCCGACGGCTTCCTCGCCCTCTTCCACCCCGACCCGCTGTGGACGACCGCCCACGGCAAGGTCCTGGTGGGTTACGACGCGATCGCCGACTTCACCCGGGAGGTGCTGCCCCGGGCGGACCGGGACGGCGAGGTGACGTACGAGGTCGCGCACGTGCGGTTCCTGCGGCCGGACGTGGCGGCCGTCAAGGTCCGGCAGCTCCACCACGGGCCCGAGGGCGACTCCGAGGGAACTCCGCTGTACCTGATGTCGCGCGACGAGGACGGGCGCTGGCTGCTGCACGTCGGCCAGAACACCGCGGTGCAGGCGGGGTAGGGCCCGCCCGGCTACCCCAGTCCCACCCGCTCCAGTGCCGACCCGAAACCCTTCTGCCACGCCTTCGGGTCGGCGCCGGTGGACAGTCCGGGAGCCGGGCGGCCGAGGGCGGCGAGTGCGTTGCGGACCACCTCGGCGGGGCGCGCGGTGGCGACGTCGGCGTGGCCGAGCTCCAGCTCGTGCTGGAGGTTGTCCCGGCCGTGGCCCTGGACGACGTCGAGCAGCAGCAGCCGGCGCCCCAGCGCCCGGGCCTCGCTGCAGGTGTCGCCGGAGCTGGTGACGACCAGGTCGGCGGCGGCCATCAGGGCCGGGATCCGGTCGGTGTAGCCGAAGGCGTGCAGCCGCGGTTCCCGGCGGGCGGCCGCCCGCAGCCGCTGCTCCAGCTCCCGGTTGCGGCCGGCCACCGCGAGCACATGCGGCCCGGCGGCGGCCAGGGAGGCGGCGGTGCGGGCGATCGGTCCGAGCCCCCAGGCGCCGGACATCAGCAGCACGCACGCGGCGTCCGGTGGCACGCCGAGCTCGGCCCGGGCCGCGGCCCGGGCCGGCGGGCGGTAGAACGGCCGCCGCAGCGGCGCGGGCACCACGGCGACGTCGGCGTCCGGCCGGTAGCGGCGCACGGCGCAGGCGGCGACCTCGGAGGTGACCAGGAACAGGTCGGTGCCCTCCTGCACCCAGAGCCGGTGCGGCGTCACGTCGGTGCAGAACACGAAGTGCCGGAAGTCCCGCTGTGGCAGCCGGTTGACCGCCGAGGTGGCGGTGGCGAACACCGAGACCACCAGCTGCGGTCGCTGCTCCGCGACCAGCTCGCGCAGCGCCGGGACGAGCCGGCTGCGGGCGGCCGCGTCGGCGAGCAGCGCGATCCGGGCGCCCGGGCGCAGCGCCGAGAAGTGGAAGGCGTCGTAGACCCCGGGCAGGTCGAGCAGCCGCCGGAAGACGGCCTCGCCGGCGGCCCCCGAGCGCTGCCCGAGCAGGGCCATGGCGTCCACGGTGCCGGTGGTCCAGCCGCGTTCGTGCAGGGTGTCGGCGCAGGCCTGGGCCATCACGTCGTGGCCCTGGCCGAGCGAGCCGGAGACCAGCAGGGCGTGCGGCATCGGGCGGCCCCGGTCAGCCGGTGCCGGTCGTGGCGGCGGCGCCGGCCCGGTACCAGTCCGCGTAGCGGCGCACACCCTCGGTGAAGTTGGTCCGCGGCGACCAGCCGAGCAGCCGCTTGGCCTGGGCGGAGGAGATCCGCCGCCCGTTGTAGTCGGCCTTGCGCCCGTCGATGTGCTCGATGCTCACCGGGCCGAACAGCTCGTCGACGGTGTCGGCGATGTCCCGCACCGAGACGGCGGTGGAGCCCTCCAGGGCGAAGGTCTGGTCCTCGGCGGCGGGGGACAGGGCGCGGACGTGGGCGTCGGCGAGGTCCTCGACGTAGACGAAGTTGCGGGTCTGCCGGCCGTCCCCGGCGATGGTGATCGGCCGTCCGGCGAGCGCCGCCTGGACGAACCGGGCGACGACCAGCTCGTCGCGCATCCGCGGGCCGTACGGGATGCCGAAGCGCAGGATGGTGAAGTGCTGCCCGTACAGCTCGCGGTAGCTGTGCACCAGCATCTCGGCGGCCAGTTTGGTGGCCACGTAGAGGTGCCCGCTGTGTTCCAGCTCGATCGGGACGTGTTCGTCCAACTCCTCTTCGTCGCCGTCGAGTTGCCCGCCGCCCAGGGCGGCGCCGTAGACCCACACGGTGCTCGCCAGCACGGTGCGGCTCAGGCCGCTGCGCCGGGCGGCCTCCAGGACGGCCTCGGTGCCGTCGATGTTGGTCCGCACGGCCCGGACCGGGTCGGCGGAGACCTGCTCGACGTCGGCCATCGCGGCGAGGTGGTAGACCACCTCGCTGCCGGCCAGCGTGGAGGTCAGCGCCGGCAGGTCGAGGATGTCGATCCGGGCGTGCTCGGCGTCGGGGTTGAGGTACTTGTCGGTGGTGTCCACGGCGAGGACGTCGTGGCCGGCCGCGATCAGGTGGTCCACGACGTGTGAGCCGATGAACCCGCAGCCCCCGGTGACGGCTATCCGCACGGTCTTGCTCCCTTCGCTCGGCTACCCGGCCAGCCGCCGGTGCACGGCCGAGACGGCCTCGATCACCTGCTCGGTCTCGTCCTCGGTCATGTCGGAGTGCACCGGCAGGCAGACCTGCCGGGCGCAGACGTCCTCGGCCACCGGCAGCGGCCCGCGCCGGTAGGGGGCGAGGACCGGCTGCAGGTGCAGCGGCAGGTCGTAGACCTCACCGGACAGCCGCACCCCGTACTCCTCGGCCACCGCCCGTTTGAAGGCGGCGCGCTCCACGCCGGGCGCCAGCAGCGCCACGTACTTGTAGTAGTTGCCGCGGCTGCCGGGCGGTTCGAGCACCGGCTCCATCCCGTCCAGCGCGGCCAGCGCCGAGTCGTAGCGGCGGGCGACGGCCCGGCGGGTCTCGATGAACTCCTTGAGCCGGCGCAGGTGCACCGCGCCGACGGCCGCGTGCAGCTCGCTCATCCGCCAGGAGTAGCCGAGCCGGACGTGGTGGTTGGTGCTGAAGGAGCCCTTGCCCTGGTCGCGGTAGATACGGGCCTCGTCGCGCAGTTCCGGCGACTCGGTGAGGACCATGCCGCCCTCGCCGCTGGTGGTCACCTTGGTCGGGTAGAAGGAGAAGGCCCCGGCCAGGCCGAAGGTCCCGGCGGCGCGGCCGTCGTGGCTGCTGCCGTGGGCGTGCGCGGCGTCCTCGACCAGCGGGACGCCGTGCCGGTCGCAGAGCGCGCGCAGCGCGTCCACCTGCGGGGTGACCAGCCCGCCGATGTGGACGAGCACGACGGCCGCGGTGTCCGGGGTGAGGGCCGCCGCGAGGGTCTCGGGGGAGAGCGCCAGGGTGGCCGGGTCGACGTCGGCGAACACCGGACGGCCCCCGGCGTGGACCACCGCTCCGGCCGTCGCGTAGAAGGTGACGGCGGGGACGACCACGTCGCGGCCGCGGACGTCGACGGTGCGCAGGATCATCTCCAGGGCCGCCGTGCCGCTGCTCACCGCGACGGCGTGCGAGGCGCCGTGCTCGGCGGCGAAGGCCTGCTCGAAGCGCTCGGTCCACGGCCCGAGCGTCAGCGCGCCGGTGGTGAGCATCTCGGCCACCGCGTCGGCGACGGCCGCGCGGTCGTTCTCGTCGAACACGATGCGGGCGGCTGGCACGCCCATGGGGCACCTCCGGCGGCGGGCTGGGTTCAGCACCGATCGGGACGGGTCGGCCCGAACCGGGTGGAAACGGTCGGGCCAGAGGCCCATCACGCTACTTCGCCCGGGCGGTCGCGGCCCGTCCGTCACCTCCGCACGGGTGACCCGCCACTGCTCCCGCCGCAGGCCACAGGGGTGCTCCGGCTGCTCCCGGTGCGGGGCGTGCGGTCCTCCGTACGGGGGAGGGCCGTACTGCGTCCGCAGTACGCAAACGGCCTGCGGAGGGACGACGACGGAGCAGGGGTCGGCGATCAAGGATTGGTCATGCTGCGAGCGGACCGCCTTCGCGCACCCCGCACCCGCACCCGTCCCCGTCCGCACCTTGCTTCCGAATCCGAAGGAGTCCGTTCTCCCGTGGCAACGTTCCTCTACCGCCTGGGCCGATGGGCCTTCGCCCGGCGCCGGCTGGTGGCCCTCCTGTGGGTCGCCGTGCTGGCCGTCGGCGGAGTCCTGGCGGCCAAGGCGCCCGCCGCACCCGACGACGGCTTCTCGATGCCCGGGACGGAGGCCCAGAAGGCCTTCGACCTGATGAACGAGCGCTTCCCCGGCGGCCACGCCGACGGTGCCTCGGCCCGCCTGGTGTTCGTCGCGCCCTCCGGGCAGAAGATCACCGCAGGGCCGAACCAGCAGATCGTGGAGAAGACGGTCGGCGAGCTCGTCCACGGCGAGCAGGTCACCAGCGCGGTGGACCCGTTCAAGACGAAGGGTGCGGTCTCCAAGGACGAGACGACGGCCTACGCCACCGTCAGCTACTCCGCCAAGGCGGGCGAGGTGTCCAAGGGCGCCACCGACGCGCTGCAGCAGGCCGCCCAGCACGGGCGGGACGCCGGGCTCAAGGTCGAGATCGGCGGCAACGCGCTGATGGCCAAGCCCGAGGCGGGCGGCAGCAGCGAGGCGATCGGCATGGCGCTGTCCGCGGTCGTCCTGGTGATCACCTTCGGCTCGCTGGTCGCGGCCGGCCTGCCGCTGCTCACCGCCGTGATCGGCGTCGGCCTCGGCATGTCGCTGATCACCGCGCTCGGCAGCACGCTGGGCCTCTCCTCGACCACCGGCACGCTGGCCATGATGCTCGGCCTCGCCGTCGGCATCGACTACGCCGTGTTCATCGTCTCCCGCTACCGGGCCGAGCTCGCCGAGGGCCGCACCCCGCAGGAGGCGGCCGGCCGGGCCGTCGGCACCGCCGGCTCCGCGGTGGTCTTCGCCGGGCTCACCGTGGTGATCGCCCTCGCCGGGCTCTCCGTGGTCGGCATCCCGATGCTCGCCAAGATGGGCATGGCCGCCGCAGGGACGGTCGTCATAGCCGTGCTGGTCGCGCTCACCCTGGTGCCCGCCCTGCTCGGCTTCATCGGCCGCAAGGTGCTGCCGCGCAAGGTCCGCAAGGCCGAGAAGGCCGGTGGCCCGCTCCAGCCGGCCGGGGCGAAGGAGAACGGCGGCGCCCGCTGGGCCCGGTTCGTCACCCGCCGCCCGCTCGCGGTGCTGCTGCTCGGTGTGGTCGGCCTCGGCGTGCTCGCCTCGCCCGCGCTCGACCTGCGGCTCGGTCTGCCCGGCGACGAGGCCAAGCCCACCTCCACCACCCAGCGCCGCGCCTACGACCTGCTCTCCGAGGGTTTCGGCCCCGGGTTCAACGGCCCGCTGACCGTCCTGGTGGACGTCAAGGGCACGCCGGACCCGAAGGCCGCCGCCGGCGAGGTCGCCAAGGCCGTCTCCGGCGTGCACGGCGTGGTCACCGTGACGCCGCCGATGTTCAACAAGGCAGGCGACACCGCCCTGCTCAACGCCGTCCCGGCCACCGGTCCGGCCGACGAGGCGACCAAGGACCTGGTCCACACCATCCGCGGCCAGGCCTCCGGACTCAAGGCCTCGACCGGGGCGACGGTCCTGGTCAGCGGTACGACGGCGATGAACATCGACGTCTCGCAGAAGCTCACCGACGCGCTGGTGCCCTACCTCGCGGTGGTCGTCGGCCTGGCCGTCCTGCTGTTGCTGGTGGTCTTCCGCTCCGTCCTCGTCCCGCTCAAGGCGGCGCTCGGCTTCCTGCTCTCGGTGGCCGCCGCGCTCGGCGCGGTCGTCGCGGTCTTCCAGTGGGGCTGGCTGGCCGACCTGATCGGCGTGCAGCAGACCGGGCCGGTGATGAGCATGATGCCGATCTTCATGATCGGCGTGGTCTTCGGCCTCGCCATGGACTACGAGGTGTTCCTGGTCACCCGGATCCGCGAGGACTTCGTCCACGGCGAGCAGCCCCGTGAGGCCATCGTGACCGGCTTCCGGCACAACGCCCGGGTGGTCACCGCGGCCGCCTTCATCATGATCGCGGTCTTCGCGGGCTTCATCGGGATGAGCGAGCCGATGATCAAGATGATGGGTCTGGGCCTCGCCGCCGCCGTCGCCTTCGACGCCTTCGTGGTCCGGATGACGATCGTCCCGGCCGTGCTCGCCCTGCTCGATCACCGTGCCTGGTGGCTGCCGCGCTGGCTCGACCGCCTGATACCGGACGTCGACGTCGAGGGCAGCAAGCTGCACACCGTCGCCCCCGAACCGGCCCCGGTCCGGGAGTCGGTCACCGTCTAGACCCGGCACCGGCCGGACCGGGCCGCCCACCGGGGCGGTCCGGTCCGGTGGGCGGTCCGGTCCGGCGCCGGTCGGCTCGGACACCGGTTCGAGCGCCAACCGCTACCGTTGCTGTCGGGGCCGCCGTCCGTACGGACGCCCCCGACCCGGCCGCGCCGCACCCCACTCGGGGCGCGGCGCCGCACCGACTGGCAGTACCCGGCGAGGGGCGGCCAGGGCACCCCGACCCGGAGAGCACGACCATGAGCGACACCTGGCAGCGCCTGCGCCGCGAGCACCCCCGGCTGCTCGACGCCGCGGGAGGCCTGGCCCTGCTCGCGGTCACCGGCCTCGGCGCCACGGTCGACCAGGTCACCGGGCACTTCGCCCCGGTCGACCCGGCCACCGGCGTCCTCGCCCTGATCGCCGCCGCGGCCGTGTTCTTCCACCGCCGCCACCCGCGCGCGGTGGCCGCAGTCACCCTGGTCTGCACCATGATGCTGACCTGGACCAGCCCCCGGCTCACCCCGATGCTGGCCACCCCCCTGCTGCTCGCGCTCTACTTCCTCGCCGTGCGCACCGACCGCTCCACCGCGCTGCGCGCCTCGATCGCCACCGCCGTCCTGCTCACCGGGATATCCCTGCTGTTCGGGCCCACCGGCCCGATCGGCGAGCGGATCGGCGTGCTCGCCTGGGCCCTGCTGCCCGGCGCCCTCGGCGACTCCATCCGCAACCGCCGCGCCCACCTCGCCGCGATCGAGGAACGCGCCGAACGCGCCGAACGCACCCGCGAGGAGGAGGCCCGCCGACGGGTCGCCGACGAGCGGATCCGGATCGCCCGCGACCTGCACGACGTCGTCGCCCACCACATCGCCCTCGCCAACGCCCAGGCCGGCATCGCCGTCCACCTCATGGACAGCCACCCGGTGCAGGCCCGCGAGGTGCTCAGCCACATCACCGACGCCACCGGCTCCGCCCTCCAGGAGCTGCGCGCCACCGTCGGTCTGCTGCGCCGTGCCGAGGAACCGGCCCCGCTCGAACCCGCCCCCGGTCTGGACCGGCTCCCCGAACTGATCAACACCTTCGAGCGGGCGGGCCTGCCGGTCCGGCTCACCGTCGAGGGCGAGTCCCGGCCACTGTCGCCCGGCGTCGACCTCACCGCCTTCCGGATCGTCCAGGAGTCGCTGACCAACGTCGCCAAGCACGCCCACGGCGCCAACGCCGAGGTCACCCTCTCCTACAGCGGCAGCCGGGTCGCCGTCAGCGTCGCCAACGGCCGCCCGACCACCAGCGGCCACCCGCGCACCGCCCTGCTGCCGCAGGCCGTCCCCGGTGAGAGCGGCTTCGGCCTGGTCGGCATGCGCGAGCGGGCCGGTGCGGTCGGGGGCCGCCTCACCGCCGACCGCCGGCCCGACGGCGGCTTCCTGGTCACCGCCGAACTCCCGCTGCGCACCGGCGCCCGGGAGGACGTCGCCCCCCGGACGGACGGCCCCTCCCGCCCGGACGGCACCGCCGAACGAGGCGGCCCGGCCGCGCCCGTCGCCAAGGACCGGCCCGCCCACGGCTTCCGGCGCGACTGCGTCGTCCGCCCCACCCGCCCGGAGCGCTCCGGCGGCTCCCCCGACCCCGCCCGACAAGATCGCGCCATCCGGAAGGACAAGGACCCCGCATGACCATCCGCGTGCTGCTCGCCGACGACCAGGCCCTGCTGCGCGGCGCCTTCCGGATGCTGATCGACGCCGAGGAGGACATGGAGGTGGTCGGCGAGGCCGCCGACGGCCGTGAGGCGGTGGAGCTCGCCCGCGCCACCAAACCCGACCTCGTGCTGATGGACATCCGGATGCCCGGTGCCGACGGCCTCGGCGCCACGGCCGAGATCTGCGCGGACGAGGAGCTGTCCGGCACCCGGGTTCTCATCCTCACCACCTTCGAGATCGACGAGTACGTGGCCCAGGCACTGCGCGCGGGTGCCGGAGGCTTCCTCGGCAAGGGCGCCGACCCGAAGGAACTGCTGGCCGCCGTCCGCACCGTCGCGGCCGGTGACGCCCTGCTCTCGCCCGCCGCCACCCGGGCCGTGATCGAGCAGTTCCTCGCCCAGCCCGACCCGGCCGCCGTCGCGCCCGCCGAGCGGCTCTCCGTCCTCACCGCCCGCGAGCGCGAGGTGATGTCGATGGCCGCCACCGGGCTCACCAACGAGGAGATCGCCGAGCGGATGTTCGTCAGCCCGTTCACCGTCCGCACCCATGTGCACCGGGCGATGGCCAAGCTGGACGCCAGGGACCGGGCGCAACTCGTCGCGATCGCCTACCAGTCCGGACTGGTCCCGCCCGGCAGAGCGTCCTGACGTACCGTCACGCGCGAGGCCCGTGACTCCTGCCCGCTGTTGCGGGCGCGGGTTGAGGCAACGTCAGAACTCCCGCCGGGGAACCCTCCAAGATCCGGTCCTGGCCGAAAACCGCCGCCGAACTGGTGTATCAGCGAGTAGTCTGCCGATGACTCAGAATGAGGAGGATGTTCGTGGAAACCAAGGACACGGCCGGCGAGGTGCGGATTCTCCAGCCGTTGCCCGGGCGCACGGAGGACGGATCACAGGCGTTCGAGCTGCGGCTCGCGCGTCTGCTCCGCGTGCTCGGGGCCGAGGTCGCACCGGGGGCGGACTACCCGAGCGCGGCCCGATGGGAGGTCCACAAGGCGCTCGCCGGGCGGTCCGAGCTGCCCGAGGAGTACTTCGAGCCGCTGCTGGAGGCGGCGGTCCACGATCCCAACCCGAGCTTCAACCGCCGTTTCGTCGAGCCGGCCCTCATCGCCTTCGGCCAGCGCCGGGTCCGGCTGGCCCTGCTCGGCTACCTGCAGACCGGCACCGACCCGGAGCGCGCCGGCGCCGCCCGGGCCTGGTACTGGACGGCGCTGACGGTCGGCGGCGGCCGGAACGCGACCGCCGACGAGGGTGCGACCGTCCGCGACAGCTGGAACGAGGCCGCGTTGCGGGAGTTCGTCTCCAACGAGGACCTCGACGTCCGCCGTTGCATCCTGCCCGGCCTGCCGCTGGTGCCGCGCGCCTATCCGGCCGAGCTGCACGCCCTCGTCGAGGCGGCGGTCACGATCGCCCGCTCCCATCCCGACGAGTACATCCGCCACCGCGCCGAGATCCAGACCGGCCTCTGACCTTCGGGTACGCCCGCTCCGGGTGCGCCCGCCGAGACGCGTACCCGGAGCGGGGACTCCGGCGGTCCACCGGCAGTTGGGTCAGGTCAGCCGGTGTTGACGGTGATGTCGCCGATGTCCGTGCCGAGGTCGAGCTTGAACTTGCCGTTGGGGTCGTTCTGGACGCCGATGTGCTTCGACCCGATGTCCGTTCCCGCACTGACGCGGTAGGAGCCGGGCGGGACGGTCAGTCGGATCGCGCCGTTGTCGGTGCTGGCCTTGACGTCCTGGGCCTTGGCGGCGGTGAGCTTGATCGCGCCGCTGTCCGTCTTGGCCTGGATCCGGTCCCCCTTGAGCGAGGTGCCGTCGATGTCACCGCTGTCGGTGCGCAGGTCGACCGCTCCGGTCGCCTGGTCGACCGAGATGCTGCCGGAGTCGGTGTGCACCGACACCGAGCCGACCTCGGTGAGGTGGATCCCGCCGGAGGAGGTGCCGCCGCTGACCGGCAGCCCGGCGGGCAGCTCGACGGTGTAGCTCACCGAGCAGTTGTGCCCGCAGCCGCCGAGCACCAGGACCCCGTCCTCGATCCGGGTGGTCGTCCCGGGCTTGCTGTCCTGGTAGGTGATCTCCCGGTGGACGGAGGCACTCCCGGCGCCGGACTTGCCGTGGATGGTGACCGTCCCGGAGGGGCCGTCCAGCTTGACGGCGGTGATCCTGCCCGAGACGGTCGCGTCGTCGCTGACCTCGGTCCCGACCGGGTCGCAGGCGACGAGCGCCCCGACGGCGAGCCCGGCGACCGCGACGGCCCCGGCAAGACGCTGATAGCTGCGGTACTGGACCATGGTGGTTCCCCCCACGTCATGGACGATCGTCGCGTGCGGACCGACTCCGTGTGACCGCCCCGCTCCGGAGCCGTCGCGACGACCGTAGTGGCGGGCGGGGCCCCGGGTCCCTGGTGCCAGCCCCCCTATCCGGGGTCCGGAAGCCCCCACCCCCGCCCGGCCCCGCTCCGCCGCCCCCAGGGCCTGCGCGCGACCGCCCCGTCCCTGCTCACCCACCGTGCCGCTCCGGGGCCCGAGGCCGCGCCGGTGGTGAGCGCCTCTGGCCGGTCCCGGGCGGGAGGTTCCCGGGCGAGGTGTCGGCGAACGTCGGCGGACAGCCTGAAGCCCAGGTCAGCGCCCAGATGGCGGCTGGCCGGCCACCCCCGTACGTCCCCTTCGTCGCGCCCCGGCGGCCGTCCCGGCGCAGGATGGAAACCCCGGGCGGTGGGCCCGGCGGAGCCGGCGGACCGGACGGAGTCGTCGGCGGGGCTCGACACGGGAGGTCGAGGTCGTCGTGGTAATCGCTATGGCAGACATCCGCGAGTGGCGCGGCCAGTCGGTGGTCGACGAGAAGGGCCACCGCATCGGCACGCTGGAGTCGGTGTACGTCGAGACGGCCACCGACGAGCCGTTCTTCGCCACGGTCCTGACCGGTATGACCAAGCGCCGCCTGGTCTTCGTCCCGCTGGAGGGCTCGGTGGCCGGCCCGGACTACGTGCGGGTGCCGTACCCGAAGGCCAAGGTCAAGCAGGCGCCGGCGATCGGCACCGACGACGTCCTGCCGGCCACCGACGAACCCGAGGTGTTCGCCTACTACCAGCTGCCTTACGTGACCGGCGCCGGAGGCGAGCGCCGACTGGCCCGCCGCTGATCACGGGCGCTTCCGGAAGCATCCCGCCAGCCGGGAACGAATACCCCGCCGGGTACGCTTGTCAATCGACAGTCGACGTGAAAGGCGGCCCGGACATGCAGGTGGACGAGGAGGCGGTCGGCGCGGTCCTGAACCGACTGCGTCGGGCCCAGGGCCAGTTGGCCGGGGTGATCGCGATGATCGAGGCGGGCCGGGACTGCAAGGACGTGGTCACCCAGCTCGCCGCCGTCTCGCGCGCCCTGGACCGGGCCGGGTTCAAGATCGTCGCCAGCGGAATGCGCCAGTGCATGGCCGCCGCCGACGAGGACGGCGCGCCGATGAGCGAGGCCGAGCTGGAGAAGCTGTTCCTCGCCCTGGCCTGAGTCCGGGCCCGGGCTCGGCCCCGAGCGCGGAGGCACCGGCCCCACCGCCTCCCGGAGGGCCGCGACGGATCACCCGTCGCGGCCCTCCCCGCGTTCCCTGCCCCGCCGTCGCCACGGGAACGGCCGCCGCCCACGGAATCGCCTCCGGCCCGGAGTTCCCGAACCGCCCGATGCTCCGTCATGTGCCGTTCACTCCCCGGTCGTCGGCCTTCGGATGAATGAGCCCGCCCGCAGTTGTACAGCCAACTGCGGGCGTTCCTCCTCCCAGCCTCCGTGACCAGCCGCGCGCGACCCCGGGCACCGTCCCCCGGCGGACCGGGCCCGCACCGGCGGACAGGACAACCGTGGCCGCAGGCAGTGCCCTGACCCCGACCTCCTCCAGCAGCCCCGTCGAAGGCGACCGGCTGACCTTCCACTGGAGCACCGACGCCCCCGACGCCAAGAACTGGGTCGGCATCTACGACGGCGGCCGCCGACCCGGCACCGGCGCCTCGCTGCTCTGGAAGTACACCCCCGGCGCCTCCGGCGACGTCCAGCTCGACACCTCCGCGCTGACCGGCGGCCCGTACACCGCCTACCTGCTGGCCAAGGACGGCTACGGCGTCCTGGCGCAGACCGCCCCGTTCACCTTCCGCGCCAAGCCCCCGGTGGTCCGCCCGCACGCCGCCGTCGACTCCTTCACCGCCACCCCGGTCGCCCCCGGCGCCGCCGTGAAGATCGAGCTCGGCGGTCTCTGGTCCCGTCCCACCGGCAACGCCCCCGGTTCGGCGGCCCACCGCAAGCTCGGCGGCGCGGCCTGGGCCTCGGTCGCCGCGGACGGCACCGTCACCGGCACGGCGCCCACCGCTCCCGGCCGCAATCCCGAACCGGTCGTGGTCGGCGTCAGGGACAGCACCGGCGCCACCGACACCGTCACCGTGCTCGTCCCCGTCGTGGACCCGGCCGCCCCGCCCCGACTCAAGGCCGCCTGCTGGAACCTGCACGAGGCCGGCTCCGGCTGCACCGACGCGCTGGAGAAGCAGCTGAGGATCGTCCTCGCCCAGGGCCTGGACGTGCTCGCGCTGCAGGAGACGGCGGGCGAGCGGGCCCGGACCCTGGCCGACGCGCTCGGCTGGTACGCCCACCAGAGCCCGGGCAGCGTCGGCATCCTCAGCCGCTACCCGCTCACCGAACCGGCCGCGGCCACCCCTGAGTTGCCCGCCGTCGCGGCCACCGTCCAGCTGCCGGGCGGTCGCAGCGTCCGGTTCTGGGCCGCCCACCTCGACGAGGCGGGCTACGGCCCGTACGCGGTGCAGGACGGCGGCAGTGCCGCCCAGGTGCTGGCCGCCGAGAACGCTTCCGTCCGGCTCGGGCAGGCCAGGGCACTGGCCGCCGCCGTGCGCGCGGACCTCACCCGGGGCGTCCCGGTGGTCCTGGCCGGCTCCCTCTCCTCGCCCTCCCACCTGGACTGGACGGCCGCCACCGCCGCCGCCCACAACGGGGTCGGCGCGCTCAGGTGGCCGGTCACCGTGGCCCTCCAGGAGGCCGGGCTCACCGACGCCTTCCGCGAGGAGAACCCCGACCCGGTCAAGGTCCCCGGCGCCACCTGGTCGCCCACCCGCAAGCGGCGCGGCGACCGCCCCGAGCCGCAGGACCGCATCGACTTCGTCCAGTACGCCGGAGCGCTGAAGCTGGTCGAGGCGCACACCCTGGTCGTGGGCTGGCCCCGGCCGGAGCCGAACGCCGCCGCCAACGAGTGGCCCTCCGACACCGCCGCCGCCGTCGCCACCTTCCAGTTCTGAGAGGCAAGTCCACGATGCCCGAGCTCTCCCGTCGCACCTTCGTCGGCGCCTCCGCGGCCGTCGGCGCCACCGCCCTGACCGGCCTGTCCGCCACCGAGGCCGGGGCCGCCCCGGCCGCGTCGGCCGACCCGGCCCTCACCGGCACCATCAAGGACGTCCGGCACGTGGTCGTCCTGATGCAGGAGAACCGCAGCTTCGACCACTACTTCGGCACCCTGAACGGCGTGCGCGGCTTCGGCGACAAGCAGGCGCTCCAGTTCCCTGACGGCACCGACGTGTTCCGCCAGCCCGACGCCCGCCGCAGCGACGGCGGCGTGATGCTGCCGTACCGGATGGACACCTCGAAGTACAACGCGCAGAACGCAGGCGGCCTGGCCCACGACTGGGCGACCGGTCACCAGGCCATCAACAACGGCGCGATGAACAAGTGGATCGCCGCCAAGGGCGAGCGCACCATGGGCTACTTCACCCGGGACGACATCCCCTACCAGTACGCCCTGGCCGACGCGTTCACCCTCTGCGACGCCTACTTCACCTCGCTGGCCGGCCCCACCGACCCCAACCGGCTCTACCTGTGGACCGGCACCGCGGGCCCCGGCCGCGACGGCACCACCGGCCCGTGGATCGACAACACCCCGGTCACCGACAACCCCGTCGCCGACTGGACCACCTACGCCGAACGCCTGGAGGCGGCCGGCGTAGGTGGCGGGTCTACCACAACCCCAGCAAGGACGACCGCACCGGCGACTACGACGACAATGCCCTCTCCTACTTCAAGCAGTTCCACGCCTTCCCGCACGACGACCCGCGGTACGTCAACGCGATGACCAGGTTCGACCCCACCGACTTCGACCGCCACTGCAAGGACGGCACCCTGCCGACCGTCTCCTGGCTGGTCGCCCCCTACCTGTTCTCCGAGCACCCGGAGGCCGGCCCCGCCTACGGCGCCCACTGGGTCGACCAGGCCCTGCAGTCGCTGATGTCCAACCCCGAGGTCTGGCGGCACACCGTCTTCCTGGTGATGTACGACGAGAACGACGGCTACTTCGACCACATGGTCCCGCCCACCCCCGAGGCCGGCACCCCCGAGGAGTTCACCCAGGGGCGCGCCATCGGCCTCGGCAACCGGGTTCCGCTCTGGGTGGCGTCCCCCTGGTCGCGCGGCGGCTGGGTCAACTCCCAGGTGTTCGACCACACTTCGGTGCTGCGCTTCATGGAGCTGGTCACCGGCGTGGCCGAGCCCAACATCTCCGCCTGGCGCCGGGCCGTCTGCGGCGACCTCACCAACTGCTTCGACTTCGCCGCCCCGGACCACTCGCTCCCGAAGCTGCCCGACACCAACGCCCTGATGGCCAGGGCGGACGCGGGCACCAAGCTGCCCGGCGTTGCCCTCCCAGCGGTCGGCGCCCAGTCGATGCCGGTCCAGGAGCGCGGCGATCGCCCGCACCGCCCGCTGCCCTACCAGCCGTGGGCCGACATCGCGGTGGACCGCCGGACCGGCAAGGTCACCTGCACCATGAGCAACGACGGCTTGGTGGCCTTCCCGTACACCGTCTACCCGAACATCCTGCTTCCCTTCGCGGGCACCCCGTACACCGTCGCCCCCGGCGCCGGCGCGACGTACGTCTGGGACGCGGCCGCCACCGACGGCCGCTACGACTTCAGCGTGCACGGCCCGGACGGCTTCGTGCGCCGCTTCGCCGGCACGGTGGTCCGGGACGGGCAGGACGGCCAGAACGACATCGGCGTGCCGATCGTCACCGCCGACCTGCGCGGCAGCCTCAAGCTCACCCTTCAGGTGGCCAACGACGGGCTGACGGACGTGGCCTTCACCGTCGCGCCCAACGACTTCGCGGGCAGCGCGCAGACCGTGTGGGTCAAGCCCGGCAAGCAGGCCAACCTCGCCTGGCCGCTGGACCGGCAGGGCCGCTACGACGTCGTGGTGACGGCCCACACCGGCCAGCGCTTCGTGCAGCGCTACGCGGGCTGGGTGCACTGAGTCGAAGGGGTAGCGGGCCCGTCCGGCCGGGGGCGCCGATCCGGTGACCCCCGGCCGTGGCTCGGCCGCCGTGACCGGCCCCGCCGCTACGGTCGGGCCCATGCAGAAAATCACCACCTTCCTCTGGTTCGACGACCAGGCCGAAGCGGCCGCGGCCCTCTACACCTCGCTGTTCCCCAACTCCCGCGTCACGGGGGTCACCCACTACGGCGAGGCCGGGCCGGGGGAGCCCGGATCGGTGATGACCGTCGAGTTCGAACTCGACGGCCGGCCCTACGCGGCGCTCAACGGCGGCCCCGAGTTCACCTTCACCGAGGCGGTCTCGCTCCAGGTCGAGTGCGACGACCAGCGGGAGGTCGACGAACTCTGGGCGAAGCTCACCGCCGACGGCGGCCAGGCGGGCCCGTGCGGCTGGCTGAAGGACCGCTTCGGCCTGTCCTGGCAGATCACCCCGCGCATCCTGCTCGACCTGATCGGCAACCAGGACCGGGCCACGGCCGACCGGGTGATGGCGGTCATGCTGCGGATGCAGAAGATCGAGATCCAGCCGCTGCTCGACGCGGCCCGGGGCTGAGGCGGTGACCGCCTTCGGCCACCGGAGCATCGTCTACCTGCGCGCCACTCCGGAACGGGTCTGGCACGCGCTCACCAACGCCGACGAGTCCGGTCTCTACTGGGGCCACCGCAACGTCTCCACCTGGCTGCCCGGCGCGGCCTGGGAGCACCAGCGCACCGACGGCTCCGGGATCGCCGACGTGACGGGCGCCGTGGAGGTGGCCGACCGCCCGCGCCGCCTGGTCACCACCTGGGCCGGGCCGGAGGGGCAGCGCGCGGGCGGGCCCTCCCGGGTCACCTTCGACCTCCGGCACTGGCAGGACCTGACCAGGCTGACCGTCACCCACGACAACCTCGCCGACGAGGACGAGCGGGCGGACGCCGAACGGGGCTGGTCGGCGGTGCTGTCCAACCTCAAGACGTATCTGGAGACCGGCCACCCGCTGCCCCAGCAGCCCTGGCTGATGCCCTGACCCCGCGGGGCCCAGGCGCCGGCCCCGGTTCGGCCCGCCCCGGTTCACCGGTCCAGCGGGCTCCGGAACAGGGTCCGGCCCCCGGTTCAGCGCCCGACCCCCACCGCCGGGCGCTCCCGTTCGCCCTGTCGCCGCCCGCCCCGTACCGCGCGGCGCAGCCGGGCGAGGCGGGAGAAGCGCTCCCGACTCGCCAGCGAGGCCCGGTCCAGCTCCTCCATCAGCCGCCGGCTGCGGTGCTCCAGGTCCAGTTCGTCCAGGATCCGGTCGACCTCGGCCAGCATCGAGCCGTGCAGCTGCCAGGCCTCCGGGTGCTCCTGGACCTTGCGCAGCAACTCCTGGGCGACATTCTCCCGGGCGGCCCAGGCCGCCGCCAGCTCGGCGGTCAGCCGCTCCTCGGCCTCCTCGGCGTTGCGGCTGACCTGGGTGGTGACCAGCACCGCGAAGCTGACCATCGCCCCGCCGACGTGCGCCAGCAGCTCCTCCATCCCGACCGCGACCTCGGGCGGGAACAGCCGCTCCTCCGGCCCGCGCCGCTTGGCCAGGTCGGTCAGCGAGCGGGCCAGCACCCGGACCACCACCACGCAGATCTCCAGGGTGTCCAGCCCGGTGCGCAGCACCAGCCGGGAGAGCAGCCCCTCGCTGATCCGGGGGTTGAACCGCAGGCTGTCCTCGGCCTGGCGCAGCGCCGCGTCCACGTCCGCGATCGCCTGGTCGAGCCGGCGGGCCTCGTGCAGCCGCTCGGCGGCCCGGGCCACCGGGGTGGGGTGACCCAGCTGCTCGGAGATGTCGATCAGCAGCTGGCGGGCGCGTCGGGCGAGGTCCTCGATCGACTCCCCGGCGGTGTCCACCCAGACCGGCGGGGCGAAGAACAGGTTGAACAGCAGGCCGACGGCGGCGCCGATCAGCGTCTCCAGCACCCGGTCCCAGGCCTGGGAGGCCAGCTTGGTGACGCCCAGGATCAGCATCGCGCTGATCGCGACCTCCTGGACGAACTCCTCGACCCGGACGAACCGCCCGATCACCAGGGAGGCCAGGATGATCAGCCCGAGGCTCCACCAGGAGAGCCCGACCACGGAGCTGAAGCCGATCGCGATCAGCACCCCGACCACCACCGAGACGACCCGGCGGACGCTGGTCTTGAGCGTGGAGTAGACGGTGACCTGGACCACCAGCAGCGCGGTGAGCGGCGCCGTCAGCGGGGCGGGTTCACTGCTGAGCTGGGTCGCCACCCCGTAGGACAGGGTGGCGGCCACCGTGGCCCGCACGGTCTGGACGGCGAACGGGTCTCTGGCGCCGCGGCGGAGCGTGGCCGTGAGGGACTCCGGGAGAAGAACCATGTCGGCCTTCTTTCCCCGCGGCCGCCGCTCACACTGCCGGTCGCCGGAGGGAGTACACGTCTAGCCCTCGCGGTTGAAGCGCAGCTTCCAGGGCGCGAGGGCGGACTCGACCTGGACGCCGATGCTCATCTTCGAGGCGCCCTCGATCCGCTCCTCGAAGCGGATCGGCACCTCGCGGATGGTCAGCCCGCGCTGGATCACCCGGTAGTTCATCTCGACCTGGAAGGAGTAGCCGTTGCTCTGCACGGTCGGCAGGTCGATGGCCCGCAGGGTGCTCGCCCGCCAGGCCTTGAAGCCCGCGGTGGCGTCCCGGACGCCAAGGCCGAGGATCGCGTTGACGTAGAAGTTCGCCCAGGCCGAGAGCGCCTTGCGGTGCCAGGGCCACTCCTCGGCGGTCGAGCCGCCGGGCACGTAGCGGGAGCCGAGCACCACGGCGGTGTCGTCGGTGAGCAGGACGCGCACCATCTCGGGTATCACCGAGGCCGGGTGCGAGAGGTCGGCGTCCATCTGGACCACGATGTCGGCGCCCTCGTCCAGGGCGCGGGCCATGCCGGCCAGGTAGGCGCGGCCGAGGCCGTCCTTCTCCGTGCGGTGCAGCACGCCGACGGTGCCCCCGGAGTCGGCGGCCAGCTTGTCGGCGAGGTCGCCCGTGCCGTCGGGCGAGTTGTCGTCGACCACCAGCAGGTGCAGGTTCGGGACGGCGAGGTCCGCGAGGAGCCCGGCGAGGACCGGAAGGTTCTCCCGCTCGTTGTACGTGGGGACGACGACAACGACCTTGGGGGAGGCCTCGACCATGTTCTGTTTTCCTCCTGCCGTCGCCGGCCGGCACCCGGTGCCGCACCGGTCCGCTGTCCTGGACGACCTGCGCTGCTGTCAGACGTGCGAGTGTAGCCCGGCCACGGGCCCGCTCCCGCCCGGGGCCGGGCGCACCGGACTCCGGGGCCCGCTACGCCGTGCCGTAGACCGCGGCCAGGTTGTCCCGGGCCGGGTGGGCGCGGCCGGCCGGGCCGGCGGCGAAGGCGCGCAGGACGTTCTCGGTGACCTTGCGGACCACGTCCCCGGCGTGGGAGTCGATGCCGTGGTCGGCCGTCCCGCCGCCGGGGCCGTTCGCGTCCAGGGTCTCGACCCAGCGCATGGTGCCGCTGGCGAAGACCCCGGCACCGCTGGGCACGGTGTAGTACGCGGTGTCGGAGTGGGAGCGCCGGCCCTCGCAGACCACCGGGGAGTGGGCGATCACCTCGATCGGGCGCGGGGTGGGGAAGGCGGTGTCGACCCGGTCGTACTCGACGCCGACCAGGTGCGGGAAGGACGCCCCGGCCGTGACACCGGTGCCCTCGAAGGCCCAGTGGTCCGGTGCGGTGACCACGTAGGGGGCGTCCACCGGGTAGCCGTCGTAGATCACGCCGAGCATCGAGCTCTCCGGGTCGGCGCCCGGGCCGGCCCGGAAGTCGGTGGTCGCCGGGGCGCCCGCCTGGTGGCCCGGGTCCTGCGCCCAGGCGTCCTTGTAGCAGACCACCGTGCGGTCCGGCCCGAGCTCGGTGGGCTCGAAGCGGACCCGGCGGAAGCAGCAGTTGGCGCCGAGGATCGCCAGGTTCGTCCCGGCGTCGCGGGCCGCGACCACGTTGGCGCGCTGCTCGGGGGACCAGTACTCGTCGTGGCCGAGCGACAGCACGGCGTTCGCCCCGTGCAGCAGCCCCGGGTCGCGGGCCACGTCGATCCCGGTGGTGTAGGCGAGCGGAAGCCCGAGCCTCTCGGCCAGGGCGACCAGCGGCGCCTCGTACACCAGGAACAGGCCGGCGCCGTGGTCGTAGTCGTACGGGCGGTCGAAGACGACCCGCAGCGAGCGGGTGGCGAGGGTGCCGGTCGGGCCGTTGTAGAGGCTGTAGCCGCCCCACTGGTTGTAGGCCTGCCAGGTCGCGGGGGCGCTCATGACCACGGTCCGGCCGGCGGTGCTCGCCGAGCGGACGGTGAGCGGGACGTAGCTGCGGCCGGAGCCGTCCTCGGCGTCCAGGCGCAGCAGGTAGGCGCCCTCGGGCCAGCCCGCGGTGTCCACCGCGAGGGTGCGCTGCCAGCCGGTCAGCACCGTGCGGGTGGCCTGGTCCACGTGGGGGGCGGCCTGCTTGGTGCCGGGGACGTGTTCGCGGCGCCAGACCAGCCGGGCGCGGGCGCCGCCGTACCAGCCCATCCGGTAGGCGGAGACGGTGCAGGCGGCGGCCGTGGTGGAGACGTGCAGGCCGAAGGACTCGCCGGGCAGCACGCTGACCCGGTCGGCGAAGCCCTCCACGGCGCCGGCCCGGCCGGGGTCGGTGATCTGCCAGTCGGGGTTGCCGGGCAGGGACTGCTCGTCCGGGGTGTCGCCCCTGAGGCCGGCGTGCGGGGCGGCGGTGGGTGCGGCGGTGCCCGGTGTGCCCTGGGCGTCGGGCGTGGGGAGCGGGGCGGAGTCGGGGTGCCGGGCGCCGCAGGAGGTGACGGCGGCCGCCATCAGGCCCAGGCCGAGGATCCTCCGCCGAGTCGGTTCCGCCACCGGTGTCTCCCTGTCGCTCCGTTGCCGCACCCCTGGGCGCGTCAAGCCGATGAGTCAACGCGCGCGGACATGTTTACCCCTTTCGAGGGGGCACCGGACACCGCCGCGCCGGAAGCCCTGATCACGGCCGGTCGGCGGCCGCCGGCCGGGAGGGCCGTCCGGGCGCACCCCGGCGTGTTGGCCCGTGCGGCTGCCGGGCGGCCGCGAGCCGGTCACCTAGCCTGACCAGGCCCGCCGTCCGGCGGCCTGGGGGTCCGGCACCGCGCGGCGGTCGGCCGAAGTCGTGGACAGGGGTGCGCGTGGTGTCGTCGGATTCGGCCCAACCGGGAGCCGCTCCCTCGACGCGGGGTGGGCGGTTCCGGGCGTGGATGCTCGAAGGCCTGTCGGACATGGCCAAGCAGCACCCCGGCCCGCACGCGGAGGCGCCGAGGGAGAAGGGGGCGCCCTGGTGGCGGGTCATGTGCCTGACGGGCCTCGACTACTTCTCCACCCTCGGCTACCAGCCGGGCATCGCGGCACTCGCGGCCGGCCTGCTGTCGCCGATCGCGACGATCGTGCTGGTGGTCGTCACCCTGTGCGGCGCGCTGCCCGTCTACCGGCGGGTGGCCGTCGAGAGCCCGCACGGCCAGGGTTCGATCGCGATGCTGGAGCGCCTGCTGTCGTTCTGGCAGGGCAAGCTCTTCGTGCTGACGCTGCTCGGCTTCGCCGCCACCGACTTCATGATCACCATCACCCTGTCGGCCGCCGACGCGACCGCGCACCTGATCGAGAACCCCCATCTGCACACGGCCCTGTCCGGCAAGCAGGTGATGCTCACCCTCGTCCTGGTCGCGCTGCTCGGGGCCGTCTTCCTCAAGGGTTTCAGCGAGGCCATCGGCCTGGCCGTGGTGCTGGTCGCGGTCTACCTCACGCTCAACGTCGTCGTGGTGGTCAACGGCTTCTGGCACGTCTTCGAGGAGCCGCAGGTGTTCGGCGACTGGATGGACGGGCTCACCGCCGAGCACGGAAACGTCTTCGCGATGATCGGGGTGGCCCTGATCGTCTTCCCGAAGCTCGCGCTCGGCCTGTCCGGTTTCGAGACCGGCGTCGCCGTGATGCCGCACATCGAGGGCGACCCGGACGACACCGAGGAGAAGCCCGTCGGCCGGATCCGCGGGGCCCGGCACCTGCTCACCACCGCCGCCGCGATCATGAGCGTCTTCCTGATCGCCACCAGTCTCATCACGACCCTGCTCATCCCGAAGGACGCCTTCCAGACCGGCGGACAGGCCAACGGGCGGGCGCTCGCCTACCTCGCCCACCAGAACCTGGGCAGTGCCTTCGGCAGCGTCTACGACCTGTCGACCATCGCCATCCTCTGGTTCGCCGGCGCCTCCGCCATGGCGGGCCTGCTCAACCTGATGCCGCGCTACCTGCCGCGCTACGGCATGGCGCCGCACTGGGCGCGGGCCGTGCGGCCGACGGTGATCGTGCTGACCCTGATCGCCTTCCTGGTCACCTGGCTGTTCGACGCCAGCGTCGACGCCCAGGGCGGCGCCTACGCGACCGGCGTGCTGGTGCTGATCAGCTCCGCCGCCGTCGCCGTCACCATCGCGGCGCACAAGGCCGGAGAACGGCGCTGGAGCGTCACCTTCGCGGTGATCGCCGCCGTCTTCCTCTACACCACGGCCGTGAACATCGCCGAGCGCCCGGACGGCGTCAAGATCGGCGCCTGCTTCATCGCGGGCATCATGCTGGTCTCCTTCCTCTCCCGGCTCAAGCGCGCCTTCGAACTGCGCGTCACCGACGTGGTGCTGGACGAGGTCGCCGAGCGTTTCGTCCGCGACTACATGCACCGTCCGCTGCGGCTGATCGCCAACGAGCCGAACAGCCGGGACGTCGCCGAGTACCGCGACAAGATCCGGCAGATCCGCACGGACAACGACATCCCGGCCGAGGACGACCTGGTCTTCGTCGAGGTCACCGTGCTCGACCCGTCCGACTTCGAGGCCGAACTGACCGTGCACGGCGAGGTGCTGCACCAGCGCTACCGGGTGCTGTCGCTGCAGAGTTCCAGCGTGCCCAACGCGCTGGCCGCCCTGCTGCTCCAGGTGCGCGACCTCACCGGGCAGCAGCCGCACATCTACTTCGAGTGGACCGAGGGCAGTCCCTTCGCCCAGTTCCTGCGGTTCTTCCTGTTCGGGCAGGGCGAGATCGCCCCGGTGACCAGGGAGGTGCTCCGTGAGGCGGAGCCCGACCGCAGCCGGCGGCCCGCGGTGCACGTGGGCTGAGCCCGTCCGCCGCGGGGGCGGCGTCGGCGTCGCTGTGCGGGTGGGTGCAGCGGAGGAGGGGGCTCGGCTCAGCGGGGTGGGTGCTTCCTGCTCCAGGCGGGCGCCACGAGGGCCACCAGGGCGACGGCGAAGGCGAGTTGGAGGATGTGGCGGATCCAGTCGATGCCCGAGGTGTGGCGGACGCCGAGCCAGCCGGAGACGGCGTTGCCCAGCCAGGCCCCGCCGGCGCCGAGCAGCATGGTCAGCCACCAGGGGATCGACTGCGGCCCGCGCAGGATCAGTTTGGCGAGCACGCCGAGCACGAAGCCGATGAGCAGAATCCACAGGAGCTGGAACATCGCGGTCCCTTCCCGGCGCCGTCGGACGGTACCGGCGCGCCGAATCGTCGAAGACGCGGTTCGTCCCATGATCACCCGATCCGGCCGAACGGGCACCTCGGCGGGGGTCGTCGCGGGTGAGGGGGCCGGCGGTGACCGGTCCGGGGCGGGGGAGGGGCGAGAACGCGCCGCCGGTGGGGCCGGAAAGGCACTGTCCGGCGGGTCCTTCGTGCCGATAGGAATGGCTCCTGGCGCGGACAGGCCGCGTCGCCCGAGAAGGAGCCGCCCCGTGACCCGACTTCGAGCCGCCGCCCTCGCCCTCGGCTGTACCGCCGCAGCCCTCACCCTCACCATGGGCACCGCCCAGGCGGCCCCCGGCAGTACCAGCACCATGTGCTCCTCCTCGCTGACGCCGGGCGGGTTCGTGGACGTCCAGTGGTGGAACAGCGCGGGCTGCGGCTCCGGCTTCAACCCGAACACCAAGAAGATCATGGACCTCACCGGCTACCCGGTCGGCACCGTGGTCAACGCCTGCGCCTCGACCTGGCCGCCGGCCGGCTGGACGATCGTCAGCAGCTACTACAGCTCGGGCTGCCAGTACTCCTCCGTGCCGAGCTTGGACAAGAACTCCTGGCAGCTCAAGCGCGTCTCCTGAGCCGGAACCGCCGGCGGATCCAGAGCCCCCCGGCGGATCCAGAGCCCCCCTGCGGATTCGGAGCCCCCTGCGGATCCGGATCCGCTGCGGATTCAGAGCGCCCGGACGTCCGCGACGGCTTCGCGGACGTCCGGGTGCGGATCGGCGGCGAGGCCGTCCAGCAGCTCGGCGACGCCCGGCGTGGACCAGCCCTGGACCGCCCAGACCAGCTCCCGGCGGACGGTCGGGTCGGGGTGGGCGGCCAGCGGGGCCAGGCGTTCCAGCGGACCGCGGCGGCGCAGGCCGAACCAGTGCAGCGCGGCCCGCAGGGCGTCCGGATCGCCGGGCACGCCCGCCGCCTCGATCCGGGCGAGCAGGACGGGCGCGGGCGGCGGCGGCCCGTCCAGCGGGTGCGGACGGCGCTCGCGCAGCCGCCGGCTGCCGTACTCGCCGCGGATCCGGCAGCCGGCGCAGGTGCAGGGGCGGGTGCCGTGGGCGCCCGGGAGGTAGCGCCAGCCCGCGACCTGCGGCACCGCGCGGACCCGGTGCACCTCGCGGGCAGCCACCGCGCGCGGCACGACCACCTCCCAGCCGCGCGGGTCCGGCAGGGCGGCGATCCGGGCGACCGCCTCGGCGGCGGTCAGCCACCGCTGGGCGTCCTTGGCGCGGTCCCGGTAGTGCCCGACCAGCACCTGCTGGGCGTCGTCCAGGCGGAGGTGCACCGCGGCCAGTGAGCCCTTCGGGCCGAACCGGGCCAGTTCGCGCAGCCACTGGTGGGTGAGGGTGTAGGAGGGCAGCACGGGGAAGCAGTACACCCCGCGCACACCGCCCTGGCCCCGGCTGTCGGCCCGGATCCCGGCGCGGCGGATGCGCGGCGTGTTCGCCGCGGCCGTCAGGTGCACGAACATCGCCATGGGAGCGGATGGTAGTCGGCCGCGCGACGCCGGTTCGACGGGTTTTCCGACGGGTTCTCGGGCTACGCCCCTTCGACGGGTTCTTCGGGCTGTGCCGTCGTCTCGCGGCCGGTGCGGCGGCCGATCAGCGCGGCCAGGCCGTCCAGGATGCGGCCCAGGCCGAATTCCAGGGCCTGGTCGCGCCCGTCCGGATCGGCCATCGCCGCGGCCACGGCGGGGAAGCGGTCGGCGTGCCGGTGCACCACCGTGCCGAGAGCGGCGAGGAGTTCGGCCTCGGGGGAGCCGTCCGGGCCGGTCGCCCGGGCCTGCTCCGCGATGCTGCGCACGTGCCCGGAGAGCAGCACGGCGGCGTCCATCCGCTCGGCGCCGGTCAGCCCGTGGCCGTCGAGGGCGGCCACCACCCGCTCCAGCCAGCCGAGTTCGTTCGGGCCGGGCACCCGGGGGCCGAGGGTGGCGTCCAGCAGCCACGGGTGCCGGGCGAAGATTCGCGCCAAGTGGTGGGCCCAGGCGGTGAGTTGCTCCCGCCAGTCGTGGGCGTCCGGAGTCGCGGGCGGCTCGCCGACCGCCGACTCGACCATCAGCGCGACCAGTTCGGCCTTGCCGGGGACGTAGCGGTAGAGCGACATCTTGGTGAAGTCGAGCAGCCCGGCGACCTTCTGCATGGAGACCGCCCCCAGCCCCTCGGCGTCCGCCACCTCGACGCCCGCGGCGGCGATCCGCTCCAGGCTGAGGGCCGGCTTCGGCCCGCGGCTCGGCCGGGCGGGCGGCTCCCAGAGCAGTCGCACCGTGTCGTTCGCCGTCTCGCCCATCGTCCGCTCCCGTCCTGGGGGTTGTCCGCCCGTGCAAATTGCGTCTACCGTACACAGCACTGAACCGTGTCCGCCGGACACAGTTTTCGAATCCTCGAACGGAGTGGTTGCCATGCGCATTTCCCGGCGCACCAGGGTGCTGATCTCGGGCGCGAGCATCGCAGGCCCCGCCCTGGCCCACTGGCTGGGCCGGTACGGCTTCGAGGTCACGGTGGTCGAGCTCGCCCCGGAGCTGCGCGGCGGCGGGCAGAACGTGGACTTCCGGGGGCGGACCCACCTCACCGTGCTGGAGCGGATGGGCGTGCTGGAGGAACTGCGCTCCCTCGACACCGGCGGCAGCCCGATGTCCTTCGTGGACCAGGAGGGGCGCCGACTGCTGCACCTGCCGGCCGACTTCGCGGGCGGCGAACTGGAGATCCCCCGCGGGGAGCTGGCCCAGGTGCTGTACCGGCACGGCAAGTCCCGCGCCGAGTACGTCTTCGGAGACTCCGTCGAGACCCTGGAGGAGACGGCGGACGCGGTGCGGGTGACCTTCCGGAACGGCACGCCGCGCGAGTTCGACCTGGTGATCGGCGCCGACGGGCTGCACTCCACCGTGCGGCGCCTCACCTTCGGCCCCGAGCAGCGGTTCGTCCGTCACCTCGGCTACTACGCGGCCACCTGGCAGCTGCCCGGCGGGGGCGGCGGCCTGCCGGTCGGCACGGTGGGCCTGAACGTCCCCGGCCGGCTGATGTCCGTCGGCGCCGACCACCGCGACCCGGCCGCGGCGGGCGCCTTCTGCCTCTTCGCCTCGCCCGAACTGAGCTACGACCGCCACGACACCGGGCAGCAGAAGGCGCTGGTCCGCGCCGCCTTCGACGGCCTCGGCTGGCGGGTGCCGCAACTGCTCCGGAGCCTGGACACCGCGCAAGAGCTGTACTTCGACTCGATCAGCCGCGCCGACGTCCCCACCTGGTCCCGCGGCCGGATCGCCCTGCTCGGCGACGCCGCCGCCGGTGCCACCATCGGCGGCATGGGCACCGGGACGGCGGTGGTGGCCGCATACGTGCTGGCGGGCGAGCTGGCGCTGGCCCGCGGCGACCACCGGGCCGCCTTCGCCCGGTACGAGGAGCTGCTGCGCGGCTACGCCCAGGGCTGCCAGAAGGGCGGGGACCGGACCGGCCCGTTCCTGGCGCCGCGCACGGCGGCCGGACTGCGGCTGCGCAACGGGCTGCTCAACCGGCGGTGGGTGCTGAACAAGATGCTGGAGTTGGGCAAGCAGGTGAACAGCATCGAACTGCCGGACTACGGCACGCTGTCGGCGGCCCGGGTCAGTGCGGTGGGCTGATCCGGCTGCCGTTGTCGAGCAGTGCCTCGACCTGGACGGCGCTCCGCGCGGGCCGCTCGACCGCGAGGGTACGGTCCGCCGACGGACGGTCGGCCGACCAGTCCGGGCCCTTGACGGTGAGCCGGGTGACCCGTCGGCTGCCCGCCGCGAGCAGGTACTCGGCGCCCTGCGGGGAGCGCCACCACGTCCAGGCCACGGTGTCCTGTTCGAACCGGCTGCACGAGCGGCCCGGGCCGCCGCCGGTGCGCTGCGGACCCCGGGCGGAGGGCAGCAGCACGGCGGTGGCCGCGCTGCCGTCGCCCGTCCAGCGGTCGGCGCGCAGGCAGAACCAGGCCGCCGAACCCGCGTTCTGCGGCAGCGGCTGCACCGCGAAGGCCCACAGGTTGAGCTGCCTGACGCCCGGGGTGCCGTCCGGCACCGCGCAGCCGGCCCGGGCCCAGGCCTGCAGGGCCTCCTGGGCGGTGGCCTCGCGCGGCTCGCGGTCCGACGGGGCGCGGTCGGGTTGGGTGGGGCCGGGCTGGCTGCGGTCCGGCGGCGGCACGTAGGTCAGATGGGCAGGGAGGAGGCCGCCGAGATCGGCCAGCAGGAAGGTGTGCTTCTCGGCGATCACCGGGGAGGAGCGCAGCTGGAGCACGGTGGCGCCCCGGCAGTCGGCGAGCCCGCCGCCCGGCGTGGCCGCGGTGATCCCGTCCGGATGGTCCAGCGGGCGGGTGGCGGCGTCGGGCTGGTCGATCCGGCGGGTCTCGGCCGCGTCGACCCAGGGCGCCAGCAGGTACCGCAGCGCGGTGCCGCGGCGGCTCAGCACCACCGCGCCCGCCGTGGTCGGGTCCGCACCGTCGGCCCGGGCGAGGTCCAGGCCGCCGTCGGGCCCGTCGGTGTAACGGGCGATCCGGCGGCCGTCGTACAGCACCGCGACCCCGGTGCCGTCCACCGTCCCGGCGTACAGCAGCTGGGGCGCGGTGGCGGGCGGGGCGGTGTCGGTGCCCGGCTCGGCGCGGGTCCGCGGGCCCGGGCGGGACCAGGCGGCCAGGGCTCGGCCCAGCAGTGCGCCGTCCTCGCGCCGGTCACCGCGGGGCGGCCAGGCGCCGAAGTCGACCCGGGCCGTGTGCCGCCAGGCGTCCGGTGCCACCCGGACCAGCCGGGCCGGGTCGGTCACGGCTCCCGCGGACCGGCCGTCCGTCCGGGCGGCGCTGCCCGCCGGTCCGGAACCGCCGCCCAGTACGGCCGCCGTCGTGGTCAGCCCGAGCGCCCCGACCGCCAGCACGGCGGTCAGCGTACGGCGGCGGCGCAGCAGGTCGGTGGGCTGCACCCGGACGGCGCAAGGGTCGAAGGCGGACGGCTCCGCCTCCGGCCCGGCGGGGACCTCGGCGGCCGCGGTGACGGCCTCCTCCGGCCGTTCCACCCCGGCCTGCCGCAGCACCTCCACCGCCTGCCCGTCCGCCAGCCCCTCCACCACCCGCAGGGCGAAGGCCGCCCGGGCCGGGGCGTCGAGGGCGGCGAGCGCGTGGTCGAGCGCCGCGTCCTGCTCGCCGCCGTGCGGGGTGAACAACCGCAGGCCCCAGACCCGGGGCGCCGACAGGCGCGCGCCCGGACGCGGCCGCAGTGCGGCCCGCAGCACCCGAAGGCGCAGCGCCGCGTACACCGGGTCCGCCCCGTCGGACCCGGGCTCGGTGCGGCGGGTCCAGCGGAACGGCAGGGCGCGCTGGGCGGCGCCGTGGGCGGCGAGCACCCGGCTGTGCCGGTCCCGGTCGGCGGGCAGGGCCAGGTAGGCGAGCCGGACCAGCCTGCGGTAGTGCCGCACCAGTGCGGCCTCCGCCTCCGCCACCGGGCGCGCGGCGCCGATCCGCCGGGCCGCCGCCGGTGCCGCGCCCACCGCCGTCCGTCCTGCCAACGGGCCCTCCCGGTGCCGTCAGTGCTGTCGTGGTGGACGGTTCAACGAGTCGATCATGTGATGGTTGCGCCGTCCGGGTGGGGGATGTGCCGCCGCGGGCGGAGGAGCGACGGGGCGGGCGGACCGTTCGCCGGGGAGGTGTTCGACGGCGGGGGTCCTTGGTCCCACCCGTTCGGCCCCTTGGCCTCTGGCGATCCGGGCGGCCGGAGGCCATGCTGCCGGTACCGGCCCGGGCGATCCGCGCCCGGTCGGACCAGCACTGTTGGACGAGGTGAACCGGCGTGCCGCATGCCACCGTCGAATCCGTGATGACCAGCCCCGTGGTCCGGGTCGCCCCCGAGACCGGCTTCCGGGAGATCGTCACGCTGCTGACCGAGTACGACATCACCGGCGTGCCGGTGGTGGACCCGGACGGGCGGCCGCTCGGACTGGTGTCGGAGGCGGACCTGCTGCGCACGCTGGCCGCGCAGGAGGACCCGGGCAGCCTGCTGCCCGCGCCCGAGTCGGCGCAGGCGGGTCACGGCGGCGAGGCCACCGCGGCGGACCTGATGACGGCGCAGCCGGTCTGCACCACACCCGACACCAGTGTGGTCGCGGCGGCCCGGCTGATGAGCCGGCACGGGTTGAAGCGGCTGCCGGTGCTGGACGAGGAGGGGCGGGTCATCGGGATGGTGAGCCGCGGTGACCTGCTGCGGGTGTTCCTGCGCGAGGACCGGATGATCCGGCGGGACATCGTCGAGGGGGTGCTCGGCCGGATCGAAGGGGTGAGCCCGGCGGAGATCGGGGTGGAGGTCGACCAGGGGCGGGTGGTGCTCAGCGGCACCGTGCCCGAGGCGCACCTGGTGCCCATCGTGCTGAACCTGTGCCGCTCGGTGGACGGGGTGGTCTCGGTGACCGACCGGCTCCAGGCCGGGGGAGCCGCGGCGTCGATCGGCTGACCGCCCCGCTGCTCCGGCGCCTTGCCTGTCCTGGCCGTCCTGGCCGTCCTGGCCCCCCTGGCCGTGCTGCCTGTCCTGCCTGTCGTGGCCGTTGCGGCCGCGCCTGCGCGTCCCGCTCGCGTCGGACCGCGGAGGTCCGGTTCGCATACTGCGGAGCGTACCGGGTAACTCACTCTGTGTGCCCGGCGGTTCGGACTGTCGGGGCGCCGGAGCATTGGGGAGGCGGCCGTGGCAGTCGTTTTCGACGCGGACTTCACTTCGACCAGGCAGTGGATTGCCGGGCGCAGCAGTGCGTACCCCCGGATGGGGCCGACCAACCGGAGCGATCACAAGCTCGACTACCTGAGCCACGAGTACTGCCCCGGCGGGGTGTTCACCGCAGTGCGGCGCCGCACCGGCGGGCTCTGGACCTGCAACCTGCTGACCACCGAGGGCAGTCCGGAGGGCTTCCAGGTCCGTACCGGGGACGTGCTCTCGGCGCGGGTCACGCTGCCCGTCGAGATCGGCGCCTGGCCCGCGATCTGGACCTGGCGGGACGGCGGCAACGAGGTGGACGTCTTCGAGTACCACCCGGACAATCCGGACCTGCTGGAGATCTCCAACCACGTCCGGGGCGGCTTCCGTTACTGGCACGGCGGCGGCGTCGGGATCGGCCCGGGGGCGAACTTCGGCCTGCGGGTGGTGCTCGGTGCGAACTCGGTGGACTGGTACGTCGAGGACCGACTGGTGTACGCGGATCTGCGCGGGGTCGGGGCCGATTGGCACGCCTATCTGATCGTCAACCTCTCGGTGGCCGACGGCACTTACCACGAACGGCCGCCGTTCGGCGGCCCGGAGCGGTTGAGCTGGGTCTGCGAGAGCCTGACGGTCGAGCGCTGAGCGAGGGGCTCGGCAGGGTCCGCGGGCCATGCCTCAGGGTGCGAAGGCGGCGGTGATCGGGCCGCGCGGGCCGTAGCGCTGGAACCAGACCGCCCGGCGGTGCCGGCCGATGTGCGCGGGGTCGGTGACGTACAGGTCGTCGCGCGGGGCGCGTTCGTTGCCGGGCGCCAGGGCGGCGTCCACGGCGCGGTCGGCGAGTGCGCGCAGCAGGGCGGTGGCGGTCGCCTCGGCAGCGCTGGGGGCGATGGCCAGGGCGGCGAGCTCGGCCCAGAGCGCGGTGGACACGTAGGCGATCGGGGAGTGGCCGAGCGCCGGGTGGGGGCGGCCGTCGGCGTGGTGGCGGAGCACTCCGGCCGCGACGAGCTGCTCGGGGGAGCGGTGATCGTCGGGTGGGTGGTGGCTCATGGGTGGCAACGCTACCCCCGGTCGGCGGGGCCGGATCGCAGGAACGTTTTCTCAGGCTCTCTTCACGGTGCTTTGACGGGTCGCGGGCGCACGATGGTGATAAGGCACTGATCACCCCGGGCGGCACGGCAGCTCAGGCCGTACGGCGGTCGGTCGGCACGGCATCCCGGGTGGTCCCGGCGCCGAACACCTCGGCGGGCCCGGTGGGCCGGAGGAGGAGGTCCTGATGAGGCATGGGCATTGGCACGGCTTCGGGCCCGGACACGCGGGGCCGGGCGGCTGGGGCATCGTCGTCATGGCGATCATCGCGTTGATCATCCTGGCGGTGCTGGTGCTGCTGGCCGTCTCGCTGTTCCGGTACGTCTCCCGCCCGCGGCAGCCGATCGCGCACGGCTCGGGCGCCGCGGGCGTCGGGCCCGGCGGGGCGCAGGGCTGGGCGCACGGTCCGGCTCCGGAACAGCTGCTCGGGGAGCGGTTCGCGCGGGGCGAGATCGACGCCGAGGAGTACCGGCACCGGTTGCAGACGTTGCGCTCGCCGGACGGGCCTGCCGGGCCGGGTGGACCTGCCGGGTCTGGTGGGCCCATCGGGCCAGGTGGACCAGGCGAGCCGGGTGGCGGCTGACCGGGGTCAACCGGGGGAGCCGGTGGCAGCGGAGGGCGGGTGAGGCCCGCCGCACACGGAGTGCGGCGGGCCTCACGGCGCGAACGGCCCCGACTTACTCGACGACCAGCTCGACCGGGATGTTGCCCCGGGTGGCGCGGGAGTACGGGCAGACCTCGTGCGCCTGCTTGACCAGCAGCAGGCCGCTCTCGCCCGAGAGCGCGTCGGGCAGCTCGACGCGCAGCACGACGGACAGGCCGAAGCCGGCGTCGTCCTTGCCGATGGACACCTCGGCGGTCACCGAGACCTCGCTGGTGTCCACCCGGGCCTGCCGGCCGACCAGGCCGAGGGCGCTGGCGAAGCAGGCGGCGTAGCCGGCCGCGAACAGCTGCTCGGGGTTGGTGCCCTGGCCGCTGCCGCCGAGCGCGGGCGGCATCGCGAGGGCGAGGTCCAGCTGGCCGTCCGAGCTGACGGCGCGGCCCTCACGGCCGTTGGCGGTGGCGACTGCGGTGTAGAGCGCGTCCATGGTGGGTCCCTTCGTGATGCGCTTCCGTGGTGCGTGGAGGTGCGCGGGGCGTGCGAAGTCGTGGTGCTTCGGCGGCGGACCGGTCCCTGTTCGAGGCCCGGCGGCCGGCCGCTCCACAAGTAGAGCACGCCATTCAATTGCGCACAACTGAATCGCGCGACTTTGATCGGTACCATGGGGTCATGACCACGCTCCCCGGCATGGCGGACGAGGAACTGCTCCGCCTCGACCAGCAGATCTGCTTCTCGCTCAACGCCGCCTCGCGCGCCTTCGGCGGCGTCTACCGGGTCCTGCTCCGGGACCTCGGGCTGACGTATCCCCAGTACCTGGTCATGCTCGTGCTCTGGGAGGACGGCGAGCTGCCGGTCAAGCGGATCGGCGAACGCCTGCGGCTCGACTCCGGCACCCTCTCCCCGCTGCTCAAGCGGCTGGAGGCGGCCGGACTGGTGCGCCGGGAGCGCAGCCAGGAGGACGAGCGGTCCGTCTCCGTCACCCTCACTGCCGAGGGGTCGGCGCTGCGCGCCCGGGCCGGCCAGGTGCCGCGCCGGCTGCTGGCGGCGACCGGGCTGCCGGTCGAGGACCTGGCCGCGTTGCAGGAACTGCTGCACCGGGTGACCGCCGCGCTGGACTCGGCGGAGGTGGAGCCGGCTCCGTAGGGCTGTCGGCCGATTGCGACAGGGTTGCCGCGAGGCTTGTCAAGCCGGTCTGCGGCGGAATGTGATCTGGGTCACGTGCGGACCGTCGGGTGGCGGTCCGGGAGTGCGAACGGGCAGGTCAGCGGCGCTGTTCGAAAGTGAACGGAAACCTTCGCCAATTGTCCGCCCGATCCGGTCAACAACCCACGCCTCCCGGACGGTTACACCACGAGCCCCCAGAGGGCCGTCGGCGTGCCACCCGGTGGGCCGGCCAGCTGACCCAGGAAAGGGGGGCGTGTGAACACTCCCGGGCCGGGCGAGGAGCGGAGCCTGCGGGCCGACCCGCTCGACGACCTGCCGAACGACTTCGAGGCGTTCTTCACCCGCGAGAACACCGGCTACCTCCGCTACGCCCAGCAGCGCCTGCGCCACCGCGAGGACGCCCAGGACGCCGTGCAGAACGCCGGCACCACGCTCTACAAGAACTGGCGACGCGCCCTGGCCAGCGAGGACCCGCAGGCCTTCGCCTTCAAGATCGTCAAGGATGCGGTGGTCGACGTCCTGCGCGAACGCCGCCGCGCCGAGCGCAAGCGGCTTCGGGTGATCGCCCAGCGCCGCCCCGACACCAGCCAGGACGAACTGGAGGAACTCGCCGAGCTGGACGCCCTGGACTGGGCGATGGACGAGCTCGCGCGGGCCGCCCCGGTCCAGGCCGACGTGGTCCGGCTGCGCCAGGCCGGCCTGTCCTACCCCGACATCGGCCGGTCGCTCGGCATCGCGCACACCACTGCCCGCACCTACTACAGCCTCGGGCGGCGCCACCTGGAGTACCTGTTGGAGCACCCGGACGACGAGCGGGCGACATGACAGTCACCGCGCTGCTGCACGCGCACGCCGCCGAACTGGACCGGGAGTTCCGCGACCACGATCCGGCGGCCTTCACCCGCCGACTGGCCGAGCGGCTGGCCGCCGCCCGGCGGGCCGTTCCGGCCGGGCGTGAGCGCCCGGCCCGGCCGCCCGCGGTCGCCCGACCGCCGCACGCCCCCGCGGCCGGGGACCACCCCTGGACCGCCGGGCGCTCGGAACTGCGGCGCGACCTGCGGCACCTGTGCGCCGGAGTGGCAGGGGCAGCGGAGCCGGGAGAGCTGGCGCTGGACCTCGAACTCGCCGAGAAGGCCGCCTTCCGGACCCTCGGCTGCCTGCTCTACGGCATGGGCCGCACGGCGGACGGGGTCTTCTGGTGGCGGATCGCCGCCCAGTACGGCGACCAACTGGCCGTCCACTGCCTGGCCGTGCACTACGCCGCCGAGGGCGAAGTGCGCGACGCGGCCCGCTGGGCCGCCGAGGCCGAGGACCTCAGCGACCCGGGCCGGCTGCCGGACCTGGCCCCACGGGCCCGTCCGGGCTGCGCCGCCGAGCTGGCCCGCCTGCTGGCGGAACGCTACGACGGGGAGATCCTGCTGACCCTGCGGGACGCGGTGGCGGCACGCCCGGGGGCCGCCGTCGGCGCCGCCGGGCGGCTGGGCGTGCGGGCGGTCCGGGGGCGGGGGGCGGCCAGGATCCGCTGAGGGCGGGGGCCCGGACCCCGGGGAGGGCGGGGGCGGCCCGGATTCCCGTGACGGGGCGCGGGGGCGGCCCGGACCCCGGGGAGGGCGCTGGTCAGGTGAGGCCGGAGAGGGCGCTGCCGAGGTAGTCGGCGCCGAGCACGAGCGGGACGGCGGTCATGATCGCCGCACTGTGCGCCGCCGTCCAGGCGCGCCACTCGCCCATGGCGTGGGCGGCGCGCTCGGCGCCCCCGAGCTGGACGGCGAGCGGCAGGAGGGTGCCCAGCGAGCCGATGAGCACCAGTACGGCGGCGGCCACGGCGGTCTCCCCGGCCCCGGGCCGGACGGCGGTGATCGAGGCGGCGCCGCCGATGGCCGGGAGCAGCGTCCTGGGACGGGTCACGACCAGGGACACGGCGAGTCCGGCGGATTTGGTGGGGGTCAGGCGGTCGATCCCCAGCAGCCAGGCCGGGGGCGCGGTGACGTGCCCGGGGCGGGGGCGGTTGTGCCACTGCTCGGCCGCCAGGAGCAGCAGCGCGGCGCCGAGGGCGAGCTTCAGCCAGGACGACCAGGTCGGTGCGCCGTCGCCCGGGTCCAGCGCGCTGCCCGCCGCCACCACCACGGCCACGACCGCTGTCAGGCCGAGCACCCAGCCCGCCGTGAACGCGGGCCCGTTGGTCCGGCCGCGGGGCGAGGCGAGGATCAGCAGCACGGCGATCAACGGCAACGGACTGAGCGCGACCGCCACCGCCGAGGCCAGTACCGGACCGATCGCCTCACCCATCCCGGACCTGCCTTCCCGTCGGCGGGCGCCGTCCGCCATTCAGCTACCTCCGGGGGCGGCGTGCACGGCGGGTCGGCCGTTCGAGTGAGGCTGCCTTCCGCTCGCGGAAGCGCCGGGGGCCGCCGCACCGGTGTGGTGCGACGGCCCCCGGGACCGGCCGGGCCGGTAAGTGCCCGATCAGTCGGTGCCGGACTCCATCGCCGCGTGGTCGAGCGCGGTGGACTCCGCCTCGTGGCCGGTGCCCGCGGCGATCGGCGCCGCGCCGCCGGGGGCGAGCTCGCCGATCAGGCCGCTCCACTGCGACAGCTGGCCGTGGCCCGCGTACAGCTCCAGCTTGCTGCGCGAGTCGGCGATGTCCAGGTTGCGCATGGTCAGCTGGCCGATCCGGTCGTCCGGGACGAACGCGGCGTCGACGCTGCGCTCCATCGACAGCTTCTCCGGGTGGTAGCTGAAGTGCGGGCCCTGGGTGTCGATCACCGAGTAGTCCTGGCCGCGCCGCAGCCGCAGCGTGACGCTGCCGGTGACGGCCTGGCCGACCCACTTCTGCAGGCTGTCGCGCAGCATCAGCGCCTGCGGGTCGAACCAGCGGCCCTCGTACATCAGGCGGCCGAGGCGCCGGCCCTGGGTGTGGTAGGTGGCGAGGGTGTCCTCGTTGTGGATCGCGTTCAGCAGGCGCTCGTAGGCGATGTGCAGCAGCGCCATGCCGGGGGCCTCGTAGATGCCGCGGCTCTTGGCCTCGATGATCCGGTTCTCGATCTGGTCCGACATGCCCAGGCCGTGCCGCCCGCCGATCCGGTTGGCCTCGTGCACCAGCTCGACGGCGTTGTCGAACGCACGGCCGTTGATCCGGACCGGGCGGCCGAACTCGAACTCGACCGTGACGTCCTCGGTCCGGATCTCGACGGCCGGGTCCCAGAAGGCGACGCCCATGATCGGGGCGACGATCTCCAGCGAGGCGTCCAGGAACTCCAGCCGCTTGGCCTCGTGGGTGGCGCCCCAGATGTTGGCGTCGGTGGAGTAGGCCTTCTCGGCGGAGTCCCGGTACGGCAGGTCGCGCTCGGCGAGCCACTCGGACATCTCCTTGCGGCCGCCGAGCTGGTCGACGAAGGCCTGGTCCAGCCACGGCTTGTAGATCCGCAGGTTGGGGTTGGCGAGCAGGCCGTAGCGGTAGAACCGCTCGATGTCGTTGCCCTTGTAGGTGGAACCGTCGCCCCAGATGGAGACGCCGTCCTCCTGCATGGCCCGCACCAGCAGGGTGCCGGTCACGGCGCGGCCGAGCGGGGTGGTGTTGAAGTAGGTCTGTCCGGCGGAGCGGATGTGGAAGGCGCCGCAGGCGAGGGCGGCCAGGCCCTCCTCGACCAGCGGAGCCCGGCAGTCGATCAGGCGGGCCTGCTCGGCGCCGTAGGCGCGGCCACGGGCCGGGACGTCGGCGAGGTTCGGCTCGTCGTACTGGCCGATGTCGGCCGTGTAGGCGTAGGGGACGGCACCGTGCTCGCGCATCCACGCGACCGCGACGGAGGTGTCCAACCCACCGGAGAATGCGATGCCGATCCGTTCACCGACCGGCAGCTTGCTCAAGACCTTCGACATGCATGCACCCTTGACCCACCCGCGCGGCGCGGGCTCCTGATTTAGCGACGTGTGAGGCGATTCGGCCTGATTGATCCGATGCCCGCACTCTGGCATAGATTTGCAGAGTACCGCAAGAGCATACGAACGCGTCGGTCGGGTCGGCCGCTCGCGAAGGCTGCTCCGGGTGGGCGTCGGACCGGCTCCGGACGGGCTCCGGGCGGGCCAAGTCGGTGGAGCGGCAGGCGGATTGGGGGCGGATGGGGACGGGCCGGACTCCCGGGGGTGGGGGTCCGGCCCGTCTGTGGTGCGGTGGTGCGGTGGCGGAGCGGTCAGGGTGTGCGGCTCGGTTCTCGGTCGTGCGGGTCCCGGCGGTGCCGTTCCCGGGGGCGCTGGTCCCAGGGGAGCGGGCGACCGGCGCGGGCCAGCAGCCAGGGCGTGCGGGAGGCGAGGACGCCCAGCCCGAGGGCCACCAGGTGCCCGGCGTCGGCCAGTTGCTGGTTCGTCGCCCAGGCCCCGGCCAGCGCCAGGGCGAGGGCCGGCAGGCCGTACCGGCGCAGCACGGGCGGCCCCAGGGCCAGCAGGCAGCCGGCGGTGGCGACCAGCCCGTAGCTGATCCCCACATCGCGGGCCCGGGAGAGCGCCCCCGGGATCCGGGCGACCAGCATCACCCACATGGCGCCCTCGGTGAGCAGGGTCGCGCCCACGTGCCCGAAGGCGAAGACCGCGCCCGCGCGGGCCGGGCCCCAGCGCCACTCGGCCAGGCCCAGGGCCACGGCGACGGCGGCGATGCCCGCCCAGGCCGGGACCCCGTCGACCATCAGGCCGCTGGTGAACAGCGTCCACCACTTGCCCACTTCCATGTGGTGGACGTTGCTGCTGTTGTGCCGGACGAACCGGGCCCGCTCCGCGTGTCCCTGGGTGGCGAGCCAGGAGGCGGTGACGGTCAGCAGGACCACGTAGACGGTGGTGAGCCGCAGGCGGACGGCCGTCGCGACGGCGTTCGCTCTGAGTGCGGCCGTTCCGGAGCGCGCCGCGGCGGTGGTCGAGTCGGTGTCGGTCCGTTTCCTTGGTTCGAACGGTTCGAACGGTTCGAACGGTTGGGTCGGTTGGGTCGGTTCGGTCGTTCCGAGGCGGTCCCTCATGGTGCCTGGCGCCCTCGCTGTGCGGTGTCCGGTGCCCGGCGGCTCCACGGGCGGCCGGAGAACCAGCCTATGCCAGTTCGGGAGGGCCGCCGTGGCGCCGGTTCGCGGCCGGACACCCTCGGCGGCGCCTGGGCGGCGGGCGGAGCAGGAGCCGGAGGCGGGAGCGGAGGGCCGGTGCGGATCACCCGTACGGCTCGTCGCGGCGGCGGGTGGAGCCCGGGGCGGGCGAGGGTGAGGAGGACCGCCGAGGAGGCGCCGATGAGCGGAAGCGCCACCAGGGTGCCGCAGGCGCGCCGGGAGGCCTGGTGGGCGCGGGCGGCCCGTGCGGTGTGGCGCTACGTCCGGCGAGCCCCGGGCACCTTCATCTGGCTGGCGATCCTGCTGGTCACCACGCAGGTGATCCGGCACGTCGACCCGGCCACGGCCGACCGCATCCTGCAGCGCCGCTCGACCAACCTGCACCACCTGCAGGTCTCGCCGGCCCGGGTTCTGGCGACCAGCGCCCTGTGGATCGCGGGTGGCGGCTGGCTGAGCTACTTCGCGCTCTACAACCTCTTCCACGTGCCCGCCGAACGCTGGCTGGGCACGCTGCGCTGGCTCTCGGTGGCGGTGCTGGCGCACGTGGGCGCCACCTACCTCAGCGAAGGCGTCCTCGGCTGGGCGATCCACCGGGGGCTGGCCGCGCCGAAGGCGGTCTACACCCTCGACTACGGCGTCAGCTACGCGCTCGCCGGGGTGGTCGGGGTGCTCACCTACCTGATCGTGCGGCTCTGGCGGTACCTGTACCTGGCGGGGGTGTTGGCCGTGTACCTGTTCGGCCTCTTCCGGAGCCGCGATTACACGGGCATCGGCCACCTCAGCGCGGTGCTGATCGGGCTCGCCTGCTACCCGTTGACCCGGGAGCGGCCGGGGGAGTTCGACCCGGTCGCCTCGGGCCGTGCGCTCCTGCGGCGGCTGCGTTCGCGCCTCCGGCCGCGTCAGGGCTGACAACACCGGCAACACAGGCAACACCGGCAACTCCGACAACACCGGCAACGCCGGCAACGCCGACGGGGCCGACAGGGCCGACCGGTTGACCGGGCGTCGGATTGTGGCGGCTCTCGGGCATTCCGTGAATGCCAACTGTTCGGAACGGTACGGCTCTTAACCGTTTCTTACCGTACGGACCTTCCCCGGGAGACGCGCACCGACCAGGCTTGGCCCCCTGTTTCGCCGGGGTCGCGCGACCGCGCGGCCGGCCACAGGGGAGGACCGCACCCGTGCCCATCAGGCAACACCGACGGCTGCTGCTGAGCGCCGTCACGCTCACCGCTCTCGGACTGACCACCAGCCAGGCGCTCGCCGCACCGTCGGCGCCGTCCGCACCGCAACCCTGGCAGGTGCAGCACCAGGCGGACATCGGCAAGCAGCACACGAAGAAGACCGCGGCCACCAGCACTCGGTCGACCTTCAGCCCCAAGGCCGACTCGGCGGCCGGCGACGGTGGCGACGAGGCGGAGAACTCCGCCGAGGGCGTCGCCCAGTACACCGAGGCGCGCACCGCGCCGGGCGTCGTCGCACCGGGCGCGTACGGCGCGGCCTGGTCGCAGCTGCAGTCGATGCCGCACACCGACGGTAACTGGAAGCACGTCACCGACGAGCCGTACAACTCGGACGACCCGCGCTACCGGGACGCCAACTCCAACTCCAGCGGCGGCGCCGGTCTGGTGACCGGGCGGATCACCGGCATCGCCGCCGACAGCAACGGCTACGTCTACGCGGGCGGTGCCAACGGCGGAGTGTTCCGCTCCCGCACCGGCGGCGGGCACTG
>NZ_JBIWPL010000015.1:0-111158 GCF_044768255.1 Kitasatospora sp. NPDC101157
CCAGGCAACTCTTCGACGAGCAGCACGCCTTCACCTCCTCATCAGCTGATCTGGCCGTCGCAGCTTGACTTGTTAGGCACGTGAGATGTCTTTCGGGTGATCCGGGCGGAGCTGGGCCATCTTTCCCCCCTCGGGCGAGCAGTTGCAAGTCATGCGCAATTACGGTCCGGTTTCCGGGTGGCTCGAACCCCCGCCGAAGATCGTCATGCGCCGCCCAGGCCCCTCACCTAGGGTCGGAATGCCGACGCCCGCGGCGCGGTCCCCGTCCGCGCCCCGGGCCGCTCGGCGCTCACCGGCCCGGTACCCGATGGGAGCGGCCATGCCGTCGTACCCGTTCCACACCACCCGCGAGGACGTCCGCATCCCGCTGCCCGACGGCACGGAGCTCGCCGCCCGGGTGTGGCGCCCGGTCGCCGACGAGACCGTCCCCGCCCTGCTGGAGTACTCGGCCGACCGCCTGAGCGACCGCACCGCCGCCGAGGACGCCCGCCGCCACCCCTGGTACGCCGGCCACGGCTACGCCGCCGTCCGGGTCGACACCCGCGGCCACGGCGACTCCGGCGGCCTGCCCGGGGAGCCCGGCGACGAACAGGAGCTCGCCGACGGCACCGCCGTCATCGACTGGATCTCCCGCCGCCCCTGGTGCAGCGGGCGCCTCGGCCTGCTCGGGGCCGGCGCCGCCGGGACCACCGCGCTGCGGCTCGCCGCCCGGGCGCCAAACACCGTGGGCGCCGCGGTCACCGCCTGTCCCCAGGGCGGCCACCGTCTCGGCGGCGCCGTCCTCGCCGCCGACCTGCACACCCGGCTCACCGCGCTGGTCGCCGACGCCGCCCTGCCCCCGGACCCGCGCCGGCTCGGCGACGCCTGGCGGCCCGGCTGGCTGGCCCGGCTCGAATCGCTGGAACCCCCCGTCGACACCTGGCTCGCCGCCGGGGACACCACCGTGCCGGTGTCCGTCCCCGTCCTCGCGGTGGCCGGCTGGGGCGACCCGTCCTGCTCCTTCGTGCTGCGGCTGCTCGCCGAGTCCCCCACCGCCCGCGCCCTGATCGGCCCCTGGCCGCACGGCCTGCCCGAGGCCGCCCTGCCCGAGACGCTGCGCTGGTGGGACCACTGGCTGCGCGGCGTCGACACCGGCGCCGCCAAGGAACCGGCCCTGCGCAGCTGGATCAGCACCCGCTGGACCGGCGACGAGGCCTGGCCCTCCCCGGACGTCCGGGAGATCCACTGGGACCTCGACGGCCAGCTGCGCACCGCCGGCACCGCCTCCGACGACCGCTACGTCCACGTCCGCTCCCCCCAGCACACCGGCCTCAACGCCGGCGCGTACGTCTCGCACGGCCGCCCCGCCGACCTGCCGCCGGACCAGCGCGAGGAGGACGGGCGCTCGGTCTGCTTCGACTCCCAGCCGCTGCCCGAGCCCGTCGAACTGCTGGGCATCCCCGTCACGCGAGTGCGGCTGCGCTCCGACAGCGGGCCCGTCCAGGTGGTGGCGCGACTGTGCGCGGTCGGCCCCGACGGCACCTCCACCCTGCTCACCCGCGGCGTGCTGACCGCCGCCGGCCCGGACGCCGAGGTCGAACTCGCCGCCTGCGCCGCGACCGTCCCGGCCGGGCACCGGCTGCGGCTCGCGTTCTCCTCCGTCTACTGGCCCTGGGTGTGGCCGCCCGCCGACGACACCGGGTACGCCCTCGATCCGTCCCACTCCACCCTCAGCCTGCCGGTCCGCCACCTGGCGGCCGACGTCGGCGCCGCGCCCGTCACCTTCGAGGTGCCCTCGCTGCCCGAGCCGCTCGCCGTCCACGTCACCGAACCGCTCACCGCCCGGCCCGAGCACCTCACCGTGCACGACATCGGCCGCCACGAATGGCGCACCGAACTCTCCCCCGCCACCGACGGCACCCGCACCTACCCCGACGGCCTGGTGTGCGACGAGCACACCGTCACCGCCTACCGCATCCTCAGCGGCGCCCCGCTCAGCGCCCAGGCCCGTACGGACCGCACGGTACGGCTGGAGCGGCCCGACCTCGGCTGGGACGTGACCGTCCAGACGCGCACCCAACTGCGCTGCGACGCCGGGCACTTCATCAGCGTGGTGCAGCTGCGGGCGCTGGAGGCGGGGTCGGTGGTGTTCACCCGGGAATGGCAGCACCGGGTGGCCCGGGGGAACTGAGGGCAGGTGACGGGAGCCGGCCAAAGTAACTCTTATACACTTGCTTTGCTTTTCACTTCCCGCTTATAAATGGCCGCATGAAGACCCTCGGGCTGATCGGCGGCATGAGCTGGGAATCCACCGCCGAGTACTACCGCACCCTGAACGAACTCACCCGCGACCGCCTCGGCGGCCTGCACTCGGCCCGGCTCGTGCTCCACTCGGTCGACTTCGCCGACATCGAGCGGCTCCAGGCGGCCGGGCAGTGGGAGGAGGCCGGTGCCGTCCTCGCGGACGCGGCCCGCTCGCTGGAGGCGGCGGGCGCGGAGCTGCTGCTGATCTGCACCAACACCATGCACAAGGTCGCCGACCAGGTCGCGGCTGCGGTGACCGTCCCGCTGCTGCACCTGGCCGACGCCACGGCGGACGCGGTACGGGCGGCGGGCCTGCGGCGGGTCGGGCTGCTGGGCACGGCGTTCACCATGGAACAGGACTTCTACCGGGGCAGGTTGGCCTCCGGCGGCCTGGACGTCCTGATCCCCGACGCCGGCTCCCGTGCCCTGGTGCACCGGGTGATCTACGAGGAGCTGTGCGTCGGGACGGTCCGGGAGGAGTCGCGGGCGGCCTACCGGCGGGTCGTCGAGCAGCTGGTCGCGGCGGGTGCCGAGGGCATCGTCCTGGGCTGCACCGAGATCGAGCTGCTGGTCGGGCCGGAGGACAGCCCCGTCCCGGTGTTCCCCACCGCCCGCCTCCACGCCGAGGCCGCCGTGACGGCCGCGCTAGCTGAGGACTGAACTACCCGACGAGGAGCGACACTTCCCGCGGATCCCGCGCCACGTTGCACGGCCGCCGCTGAGCGCGGCCGTTCAGCGCTGGGCGACAGCCGCGGCCAGCAGCATTCCGGCGGGGAGCAGGCCGATGAAAACGAAGAGCAGACCGAGCACGCGACCACCCGCCGAGTACCACCGGGTGGGCTTGAGGCCCAGCAGGCCCAGAGCCCACGGGGAAACGTAGCCCGCGCCGTGCCTGCGCACCGCGTCGGCGATCAGCTGGCGGCGCCCGTGGTCGGCGAACAGGACCACCCAGCCGCCGGAGCGGTCCGCCAGCGAGACGAAGGTGTGCGTGCCGTCCCTCGAAATCCCCTCCCACGCGCGGACGATGGCGAGGTCCCGCAGGTCCACCTCCCGCTCGCCCGACCAGGTGCGCGCCCGCACCAGCCCGCCGGCCACCCGCACGCTCCTGCGCCGCGCCGTCGCGGCCTCCAGCAGGACGGCGGGCCCGAGCGCCGCCACCAGCCCGGACGCGATCAGCGCCCCCGAGCGCGCGAACGCCGGCCCGACCACCAACGGCGGCACCACGACCGCCGCCAGGAGGACCGCCCAGCCGACGGAGAAGAACACGCGCCGTCTTCGTACGGCGCCAGTCGAAGCACTCACCGCGCCAACGTAGACCCACCAACCACCGCAGCACCATGGGTCCGTGGGCCTCTTACGGCGGCGGGGTGCCCCCGTCGGCCTGACCGGCCTGACCTGCCTGCCTGCCTGCCTGACCGGTGTGACCGGCCTGCTCGGCTTGTCCGGCCGCCGGCCGTTCGGCCGTCGCCGTGGGCCCCACGGGGTTGTCCCCCCGTACCGTGCGCAGGACCTGGACGAGGTCGGACCGGCCGACTTCCTGCGCGCGTCCCACCAGCGGGGCGGGGGCAGCCACGGACGTCACCTTGCCCACCACCAGGGCAGCGAAGGCGGCGTCTCAGGGCCGTCCCGTCCGCAAGGGCCGGTCAAAGGTCCGGGAGCGGCACGACGTGATCCATCACCTGCAACAACCTCTCTGCAGCCGCGGCCTCCTCCGGCCGTAGCGAGGACGCCATGCCTTCGATGACGGACCGGCCCGCGTGGACCGCCGTCCTCGCGGCCGCCTCCCAGCCGCGTTGAAGCCGATAGCTCACGCCGCGCTTGTCACCGCTGGCGGCCGCTGCGGCGGAATGCCACTGGTCGGCCTGGCAGATGTTCCCCAGCAGGTCAGCCAACTCCGCCTTGCACGCCGTGCGCGGGGTCCCGGTCAGCTCGACGAGGAAGGGGACCACGGCGACGGTTGCCTCGCCCACGACGAACCCCAGCACACAGACGGCATCGCCCAGTTCTTCGACGGCAGCGCGGGCCGTGTCCTCACCCCCGTACGCGATCCGGGAGAGCAGTCGGGGAATGCCGCCTGCCGAAGCCCCCGTCGCATCGCGAAGGTCGGCCCAATGCACGCCGGAGACACGCTTCAACACGCTTCCCACGCCCCGCTTCTCATCAGATCCTCGCCCCGGCCGCCGGGTCGCGCGGGAAGTCGGACCGGCCGACTTCCCGCGCGCAACGTCCCACCAGCAGAGTGGGTCAGCTCTCGACGGCCGAGACGTGGACCCCGTAGGCCCGGGCGGCGGACTCGGCGAAGCGCTCCTCCTGCATGGCCGTCAGCTTCCGCACCACCAGGACGGCGAAGACCGCGGCGGCCACTTCGAGCACGTCGGAGGCGATCAGCCAGACGACGCCCTGCTGGTAGTCGTCCGGGTAGCGCGCGGCGTCGGTGAACTTGCCGCCCATCCGGTTGAGCGCGTTGCCCACGACGAAGGTGCCCCACCACAGGTTGAGCAGCGTCTGCGAGAGCGGCGGCCGCACTCCGGTTTCGTCGGGTCGGACGCCGGCCTGCCAGATGTCACCGGCTATCTGCCGGGGGAACCAGAGCATCACCAGGGGCGTGAACCAGCCGCCGATCGCCCAGCCGCGCCGGAACCGGTGCCCGTGCGGGTACAGCACCTCGGCGTTCACCCGCACTCGGTAGAACCAGGTGAGGAACGCGGCCGCCGTGGCGATCAGGGCCAGGAGGTTCACCGAGAGGGCGGTGTCGTTGAGGTTGTCCGCGTCGGTGAGCGTGGTGCCATCGACGTCGGCGGCACCGGTCATGAGGTCACCGACCAGGCCGTACAGGTGGATGTCGACCGCGAGGCGGAAGAGTGCCACCGCACCGCTCATGGAGAGCAGGACGGTGGCGGCGGTGGCGGCCGCCCTCGGTGAGCGGAAGACGGCGGGCGATGGCATGGGTAAAGGGCTCCAGGTTCGGATCAGGGGGTGACGGGCCGCTACCTTAGGGCCGATCAGCTTCGTGCACCAGCGTTTTCGTGGATACCTCGCGAACAGGGCGCACGCCCCGGGCACCAACCCCCCGTCGCTGGAGCACATCCTGCCCCGCACCTGTGACAACCGGCCTCCGGACCGCAGGAACTCGGCCGGTCGGGCCTCCTGGGAAATGCTGTTGAGCTCGTGACAGCGGCTCAGGAGACTGCCGTCATGAGCTCTCGACGCTTCGTGTCCCTCGATCCCGACGGCATCAGTGCCGGTGGCTGGATGTATGCGCTGGTCGAAGCGAGGACGGCTGTCTTCTACCAGCACCAGTACGGCGGCACCGCGTGTCGGCAGGGGCAGGTTGAGGGCTTCCTCGTGCCACTGTTCGGACCTGATGCGCTGGATGCGTTGCGCGAGTTGTTCGAGAAGGACCACCGCGGCGCCGGCACCTGGAACTACACGTGGCCGGATGACGAGCGGGACAGGCTCCGCGAGATCGTCGGAGCCGTCCGCTACTGGGCATGCGACGGAATCACGGACGAACCGCACCCGCTGCGGCTCGATGAGAGCCGGATCCGCGAGGTCGATGAGGCTTGGGTGCCGGTGGTCACGCCGGACGGCCCCGCCGTGCTGGTGTGGTTCAACTCGGACTGAACGGCGGGGCTCAGCTGTCCGCCCTGCACCGGGAAGCCCCGCCCCGTCGCCAACCTGCGGGGACGATCGAGGGAGGTGGGCCGTGGTGCGGCCGATACTGCTGCTGGACGTGGACGGGCCGCTGAACCCCGATGCGGTGAAGCCCCACCGGCGGCCCGAGGGGTACGGCACCCACCGGCTGATGACGCCGCGTTGGGAGGCCGCCGAGCGCCGTCGGCTCGCCTGGTGGGGAACGCACCACAAGTCGCCGAAGCCGCTACGGGTCTGGCTCAACCCGGGGCACGGGCTCGCGCTCACCGCGCTGCCCTTCGACCTGGTGTGGGCGACGACCTGGGAGGAGGAGGCCAACGCCTTCATCGCGCCGGTCCTCGGGCTGCCCGAACTGCCGTTCATCACCTGGTCCCAGCCGCGCCCCGAGCCTGAGGGCGGGGTGTTCTGGAAGACCCCGGAGATCGTCGCCTGGGTGCAGGGCCGCCCCTTCGCCTGGGTCGACGACCGCATCACGGACGCGGACCGCGCCTGGGTGCGGGCGCGTCACGGCGGCCCGGCGCTGCTCCACCACGTCGACCCGAAGGTCGGGCTGACCGCGGGCGACTTCGCCCGACTTGCGGAGTGGGCCCGCTCGTTGGGCTGAAGCGGTCGGTCAGCCGGGCCGGTGCGCGACGGCGGCGAAGATCGTGACCGACAGGTGGAACGCCCCCTGCTCGGCGGCGGCCGCCAGGTCCGCGTGGAGCCGGTCGCCCTGCTCCTCGGTGATCAGGCCGCGTGCCCGCGCCGCCGTGGCGAGTCCGCGGACGATCGGCCAACTGACGGTGCGCGGATCGTGCAGCAGCACGTCGGCGCCGACGTGGTCGACGGTCAGGCCCGCGGCCGTCAGCCAGCCCGTGAGGCGGCGCCCCGCGTCCGGGGTGGCGGCGGTGGCCTGGGCGGCGGTGGCCAGCGCGGGCCGCACCTCCGGGGCGGCCGGGTGGAGCACGCAGGTGGCCCAGTCGGTGTCGAGCAGCGCGACCCGGCCGCCCGGGCGCAGCACCCTGGCCATCTCGGCGACGGCCCGCGCCGGGTCGGTCAGGTGCTGGAGGACGCGCTCGCACCACACCACGTCCGACTCGCCGTCGGGCAGTGGCAGCGCCAGCGCGTCACCGTCCAGGAACCGGACCGGGCGGCCGGGGTGGCCGGCCCCGGCGGCGCGCTGCTCGGCGACGGCCCGCAGACCGGGGTGCGGTTCGATGCCGGTCGCCGCGCCGTCCGGGGCGACCGCCGCCGCGAGCACCAGGGTCTCCGAACCGGTACCGGACCCGACGTCCAGCACCCGCTCGCCGGGGCGCGCGCCCAGGTGCGAGTGCGCCCACTCCCGCAGCCGCCGCACACCGGCGTTGGCGGCCTGGACGTCCAGCGCGGCGACCAGCCGGTCGGTGACCGAGGGATCGGTGTTGGGCACGTGGAAGGCCGAAGTGGGACGGGGGTGCGAAGCGGACATGGCGCTCACTATAGGAGGACGGAGCCTGGTCGCTGCCGTGCCCGGCCATGCGGACCACGGGCCGGTCCCGGGCCAGGACCGGGCAGAGGAGCGGTGGTCTACCGGGATGCGTCGGGGTACGCGGCGGTCGCTCGGATCTCGACGAGGAGTCCCGGGCTGGCGAGGCCGCTGACCCCGATGATCGTCCAGGTCGGGTAGGGGGCTCGGACCAGGCGCTTCTTCGCCTCGATGAAGCCGGGCAGGTGCCGGCGGATGTCGACGTGATAGCTGGTGACGTCGACGAGGGCGGACGTGTCTAGGTTCTCCAGCCGAAGGATCTCCTCGATCTTCCGGAGGGCGGTCTCGGTCTGCTCCTCGATGGTGTCCGGGATGGTTCCGTCGGCGCGGCGGCCGATCGTTCCGGCGATGAACAGGAGGCCGTGCGCGCGGACCGCGGCGGAATAGCCGAAGCTCGCGAAGGCGCTGGTGGTTCGTCCGAAGACTGCGTTGTCCTCGGGGACCTCGACGGTGTGAACGGTCATTGCGGTCCTTTCCTCTCCTTGTTGACGGGGTCGTACGCGCCGTGGAGTCAGTTGCCCCAGCGGGACGAGCGGTAGAAGTGCTCCAGCCGGGTCCGGCCGAAGGTCTCGCGTTCGCGGAGGAGTTCGCCGGGGGTCGTGTACCGGGGTGCGTTCTTCGGGTCCTTCGCGGCCTGCGCGACGATCGCGTCGGTGAGTGAGCGGATCATGTCCAGCCGTGGATAGGCGGTGTGCACGGCGTCGGCCTGCTCGTCGGTGACGGCGTCGACGTGGTTGGCGCCCACTCGGCCGCCGAAGTCGAGGGTGACGCCCTCGCGGACGAGCACGCACAGCGTGCCGCGGCGTTCCGCGATGCCCGGGGAGGTGTGCAGGGCGATGGCCTGCCAGACCTGGTCGGCGTCGGCCGAGGACACTCCGCGGTCGGTCAGGAACGAGACGGCCCGGTCGGCGCCCTCGACCTCGAACCGCTGGCTGTGCGGGCCGTCCGACGCCAGGCCGAGGTCGTGCATCGCGCACGCGGCGAACAGCAGGTCGTCCTGGTAGTCGCGGCCGGCGGCCAGGCCGAGCCGGTCGGCCACCATCCGGGCGAACAGGTAGCTGCGGATGCTGTGGTTGAAGACGGACGGCGTTTCCACCGGCCGGATGAGGTTCACGACGGCGTCGGCAAGCGGGGTGCCGGGCAGCGTGATCAGGTCGGCGGTCGCCTCGTGGGTAGGTCCGGTCATGTCTTCAGCCTGACCGCAACCCCTCTGGCCTGGTGAGAGGCAAAATTTCCATACTTCGTTAGAATCTTGCCATGGCAGTGCATCGAGTCGCGGTTCTGGCGCTGGACGGGGTTACCCCGCTCGACCTGGCGATCCCGGCGCAGATCTTCACCGCCCGGCCGGAGACGCCCTACGAGATGACCCTGTGCGCGTTGGACGCGAAGGTGGCCACCAGCGCGGGCTTCGCCCTGGTTGCCGACGGGGGTCTGGAGCAGGTGCGCGCCGCCGACACCGTGGTCGTGCCGGGATTCGAGCCGCTTCTCCCCCTGCCGGACGCCGTGCTCGACGCACTGGCCGAAGCCCGCGACCGGGGCAAGCGTGTGGTGTCGATCTGCACGGGCGCCTTCGCGCTCGGCGCGGCGGGCGTACTGGACGGGCTGCACGCCACGACCCACTGGAAGCACATCGACGAGTTCGAGCGGGGCTTCCCGGCCGTCACCGTCGACCGGGACGTGCTCTACGTCGACGAGGGCGACGTGCTCACCTCGGCCGGGGTGTGCTGCGGCATCGACCTGTGCCTGCACATCGTGCGCCGCGACCTGGGCGCGGAGGTGGCCAACCAGCTCGCCCGCGGTCTGGTCGCCGCACCGCACCGGGACGGCGGGCAGGCCCAGTTCGTGCCGGCTCCCGTCGCGGTGGCCGGTGAGGCGTCGCTCTCCGGTACCCGGGGATGGGCCCTGCAACGGCTCGGCGAGCCGCTCACACTACGCGTCCTCGCCCGGCACGCGGGCCTCTCGCAGCGCACCTTCATGCGCCGGTTCACCGAGGAGACGGGCACGACCCCGTTGCAGTGGCTGCTCAACGCCCGGCTCGGCAGGGCGCGGGAAATGCTGGAAACCACGGAGCTCTCGGTGGATCAGGTGGCGCGGGACTGCGGCCTGGGCACGGCAGGCAACCTGCGGCTGCACTTCCGGCGCGCACTGGACACCACCCCCACCGCCTACCGCCGCACCTTCGCACGCTCGGCGTCGGACAGTCCGGCCCCTCAGTAGCCGCCCGGTGGATCCGGCCGGGCGGCTCGGATTGGGGGGAGATGTCAGGCCACCGGCTGGCGGTGGCGGGCGGGGGCGGGGGTGGTCGCGGTGGCGTCGTCCGGGCGGTGGGGCATCCGCAGGACGGCGATCGCGCCGAGGCCGACGACGGCGATGGCGAGGATCAGGAGGGCGAGGAGGGCGAGGCCGATCAGGAGTCGCACGGGGTGTCGTCCTCGGTCTTGTCGTGGTCGTGGGAGCGGAGGAAGGTGAGGAGATTGAGCACGGTGCTGGCCGGGGCGTTGCCGAAACGGACGAGGACGCGGCCGTCCACGACGCTGTCGGTGCCGACGGAGGGCCAGAGGAGGCCGAACCGGCGGCCGCGCTCGGCGAGTTCGGCGAGCAGGTAGGCGACTTCGATCTCGCTGTAGGTGCGCATCAGCGGGTCGTCCGGCTCGATCGGGCGGCTGCCGCGGTCATCGGCGGCGGCGGAGGCGGAGGCGCTCACGCGGCGGCGTCCAGCTCGAACCAGACGGACTTGCCGGTCTTGCGGGGTTCCGTGCCGAAGCGGTGGGTGAGCGAGCGGACGAGGTGCAGGCCGCGGCCGGAGACGGCGTAGGGGTCGGGGTCGTCACGCTGGGTGGGGAACAGCGGGTTCTGGTCGCTGACGGAGACGCGCAGGACGCTGCCGATGATGAGGACCACCACCAAGGGCGCCGCACTGCCGCCGTGGCGCCAGGCGTTGACGAAGAGTTCGAGGAGCGCGACCTCGGCGTCGGCGACCAGGTCGGGCTTCCACCCGGCGCGCGAGGTGGCCTCGCGCAACTCCTCGCGCGGGGCCGACCAGTCAGGGGGGAGGGAGAGGGAGAACACGAAGGAACCTCCGTGGGGGCGAAATGGATCACTCATCGCCGCATACAGGCAGGAACGCCTTGGGCAGCGGCGGGTCATGGGCTCCCGCATACACAGCGCATGCGAGTCGCTACGCTCAGCATGGGGCTTATGCGAGGCAAGACGCAACTCCTTCGCATGAGGTCGCATATATGCAAATCGAACCTGAATTCGGCGGTCAGGACTACCAGTTGTTGGTAGCGCTGGCGCCCATCACACAGGCAGACTGGTCAACTGACAGCTCAGGAGGGGACAACATGGCGGTCTCGACCGTGCGCCGACGGAGACTCGGCGGCATGCTGCGGAAGCTTCGTGAGGAACGGAAGCTCACCGCAGAGGTGGTCGCGGAAGCCACAGGGATGAGCCAGCCCAAGCTCACCCGGATCGAGACAGCTCACACCGCAGCCAAGATCGAGGACGTCAACAAGCTCCTCGACTACTACGGATGCGACGACGAGGACTTTCGGGCCGGTTTGATCGCCATCACCAAGGAAGGCAGCAAGCGGGGTTGGTGGCTGAGCTACCGCGACGTCCTCCATGCGACCGCTACAGATCTGATCCTGTTGGAATCGGATGCTTCGACGCTGAGGACCTACGAGCCGGCGTTCATCCCTGGGCTGTTTCAAACTCCCGAGTACGCCCGCATCGTCATCGACCGACTTCGGACCGAGTCCAGCGGCACGGTTGAAGACATGGTTCAGGTTCGGATGGCAAGGCAATCAATCCTGACTCGGCCGAACCCCGTCCAGGTCTGGGCCATCATCCATGAGGCGGCTCTCTGCGCGAACGCCAACCGTCCCGACGTCATGTCTGCGCAGCTGGACAAACTGATCTCATTGAGCCGCCTGTCCAACGTCAACATTCAAGTTATGCCAGCAGGCGCAGCAGTCCACCCCGGCATGGCAGGTGCCTTCGCCCTGCTGGGGTTTCCCCAACGTGCGGATCTGGACGTCGTCCTCGCAGAAGGCCTGATCAGTAGCCTGTGGGTTGAGGACCCAACCGACGTGGAGATCTACCGGGCGAAGTTTCAGGAGATCACGGCTGAGGCCTTGTCAGTCGACTCATCGCTCGATTTCATCACCGCACAGAGAGACAAAGTTAAGTGACCTACTACTACCCTGACGCTTCTGCCACCGGGCTCGCCTTCCGGAAGTCGAGTTACAGCGGGGGTAACGACAACTGCGTTGAGTTCGCGCCCCTTCCTGAAACTGTCGCGGTCCGAGACAGCAAGGATCCTTCCGGCCCCGCCCTGGCCTTCGATCTCGCGGCGCACGAGGCCTTCATCAACGCCGTCGCTGCTGGGGAATTCGACTTCGGGCTCGTCTGAGTACCATCTCGCGGCGGCGCGCCCCCGTACGGGCGGGGCGCCGCCCCCCCCCAACACCCCCCCCCGGGGGCCAACACCCTCAACACCCGCCCCCCGCGGGCGCGCCCCGCCCGTCCCCCACCCGGGGGGGTGTGTGTTTTTTTGGGCCTGGGGGTATTTGTTCTACCCCCGCGGGGCGCCCCCCCCCGGGGGGGGCCCCCCCCCCCGCCGCCACCCATCACCCCTCCTCGGGGACCTCCACGATCAGCAGCGTCCCCCGGCTGCCCGGCCGCACCGCGTGCCGGGCGCCCGCCGGCACCTGGCACAGTTCACCAGCGCCGACCGTCAGGGCCTCCCCCTCCAGCTCCAGTTCCAGGACACCGTCGGCGACGAACAGCACCTCGGCCGTCCCGTGCACCTCCTGCTCCAGCTCCCGGCCGTCCATCCGCAGCACCTTCACCGCCGCCGTACCGACCTGCCCCAGCACCACCGAGCGCCAGGCTTCGGGCAGTTGATCCGCACAGTCCCTCACGTCCACCAAGCTCATGACCAGGGACGCTATCCGGGCCGACCATCAAATTGGTCGACCGTTTGGCAAAACCTGCCAGGATCTCCAGGGTGAACGCTCGCGCGCTGTACGAGGCGCTACTCGACACCGAAGGCCCCTACGAGGACGTCATCGCCCCCTGGCTCGCCCAGGCCGCCACCGGCGACTACCGGGCCCGTCTCCAGACGGCCGCCTTCCCTCACGACCACTGGTGGGCCAACGACGGAGACCTTCTCGAAGAGCTCTACGCCCTCAGCCGCGTCAGCGACCACCTCCTCCTCGATCCCCAACTCCCGCTCTATCTCCGGCTCTTCACCGCCCTCGGCATGACCCCCTTCGACATCGACACCACCTCCCCCTTCGACCCGTTCCTGCACGAGATCACCGAGGTCGAACAGGCCGACCACCCCCACTCCCCCATCGAGATCCTCGATGCCCGGTGGCCCGGCCTGATGCTCGGCGAGCTCCTGTTCAGCCGTGCCGGCGTTAGGGTCCGGGCCGGCGCCGACCACGCCGAACGCGGAGTCGCCGACCGCTGGCCGCTCTACTGGACCCACCGCCGCGCCCACCGCCCCACCCGCGACCTCTCCCAGGGCTGGGGCAGCAACTCCCAGTGGCGCACCGACTTCCGCCTCGACTACCGCACCCCTGACGGCGACCTGCTCAACGTCGCCGAGGACGCCCCGATCGACGGCCGTCCCGACCTCCACCCGGACGCCCCCCACAACCTCGGCCCCGACGAGCGCCTCCTCACCCCCGCCGAACGCCGCGAACTCCTTCGCCACCGCACCTTCCTGCGCGCCCCCGCCGCCTCCTCCGACCCCGACTGGGCCGCGGACCTCTTCCCCTGGGAGTGGCGCCTGCCCGCCGGCCCTGTCGACGGGGTCGGCTCTGCCCCGTGCAGTTCCGCGTAGGCAAGACGAAGGCGGCGCTCGGCGTTCGCGGGGAAGGGAACCCGGCGCCGCACGACATACTCCCGGCGGATTACTCCGGTACCTCGCGGGGGCTACGAGCGACACCAGCTTGTTTACATCGGTGGGCCGATTCGACACGGAGCCACGGAATCTAGCGTCGACCCCATGAAACGCACTAGCCGAATCAGCGCCGTCGCGGCGCTGGCGCTCGCCGCCCTCGTCACCGGAACCGGCACCGGGCTCGCCGCCACGACCACACCGTCGGCCCCACCGGTGGCCACGCACGCGTTCGACACCGCACCGGCCACGGCCACGGCCACCGCCACCGCGCCCGCGCGGTCCTTCCACGGCACGCTCCCCGCGCCGACCGGCCCCTACGCCGCCGGCGAGGACGTCATCCACCTCACCGACGAGAGCCGTCCCGACCCGTGGGTGCCGTCATCCGGCCCCCGCCAACTGACCGTCACGATGGTCTACCCGGCCGTCCCCGGGACCGGGACTCCGGCCCCTTACATGACCCTCGCCGAGGCGGCCGGAGTCCTCCAGCGCGCGAAGACGCCGGCGAGCTCCGGCGTGACCCCGCAGAACCTTGCCGGCGTCACCACTCACGCCTTCAACGGCGCGCGGCCGCAGCACGGCAAGCATCCGCTGGTGGTCCTCTCGCCCGCGTACGAGGACCCGCGCATGACACTCACCTCCCTCGCGACCGACCTGGCCAGTCACGGCTACGTCGTCGCGCTCGTCGGCCACACCCACGAGGACAGCGGCGAGACGCTGGCGAACGGCCAGACGCCGCCGTGCGCGATCTGCGACGACCCGGCGCTCGACTTCGACTCCGTCGCCGCCAGCCGCGCGCTGGACGTGTCCTTCGTGATCGACCAGTTGACGCACGGCAATACCGGGTGGCGCCTGGCACACCTCATCGACCAGCACCAGATCGGCATGGCCGGACACTCCCTCGGCGGAGCGGCGGCCGCCGCCACGATGATCGCCGACCCGCGAGTACGGGCCGGAGTGAACCTGGACGGCTCCTTCCACCCGGACCCGAGGCCCGGCCAGATCGACCGGCCGTTCCTCATGCTGGGTACGGCCGCCAACACCGATTGGGAGCACCCCTGGGCCGCCCTCGGCGGCTACAAGAAGTGGCTGACGGTCGCCGGCGCGGACCACTTCAGCTTCTCCGACCTGGAGGTGCTTCAGGAGGAGGCCGGGTTCCCTGCGCGGCCCCTCTCCCCGGAACGCGGGGTGGCGATCACCCGCGAGTACGTGACAGCGTTCTTCGACCAGACGCTGAAGGAAATCCGCAGTCCGCTGCTGGACGGCCCCTCGCCGAACAATCCGGAAGTGCTTTTCCACCACTAGCGTCCTGCGCCGGAGATTCGTCGGATCGTCGGCAGAAACCGGGCGGGGAGCCGGCATCCCTTCGGCGGATAATGAGCTGAAGGGATGCCGGCCGGCTGGCTAAACTCCCGCCATGGGTGGTCCAGCCTTGGTGATCGAGTTGGCCGAAACGGTTCCGGCCGCAGTTGTCGAGCGGCTCCGGAGCTTCCTGGTGGAATCGTCAGCGCGGTTCGAGGAGAGGCACACCGGCGGCTACGACATCAACGTGCTCGCCCACCGACTCGGTATCAAGGAGTCCGGTGAAGTCGACGAGCGCCGGCCGTTCCTCGTCTACGTCATGGGGCCGGGCATCGGGGACGAGGAGATCTTCGAGGCCGAGCACGCGGACGGACCCGATCTGGAACCTCTCATCGGCTTCGGTCCGACCTGCGCGGTGGATGTCATCGCCGGGTGCAACGGACAGATCGATCACCTCACAACAGCCCTGCTGACAGCTGCCGTCATGGACGTGGTGGGCGGTGTCGCCAGTGCTGAGCTACGGGATGACCAGGTGGAAGTCGTGGCCGGCCTTCCAGGCGTGCTCGCGATGACGGAAGATCCCTTGCCGACCGTTTTCGGCACGGCGGCGTTCCTGCGTGCGTGGGCTGCCCAGCCGGGCTTCAGGCTGCTCAAATAGTCAGCTACCAGGCCGGGTTGAGCCCGGTGCTTGGTCGGCGAGCAGCTCGCCGATCACGTAGCGGGCGGTGCGGGCCATCCGGGGGTTGGTCCCGCGGTAGTAGCTCAGCTCCATCAGCGCCACGGACAGCGCCCAGCCCCTCCCCCGCGCCCACTGCGCGTCGTCGGCGCCGACGGCCGTCCGGAAGGCATCGCGGACGGGCGCGGGGAGCACGTACCAGGCGGGGAGCAGGTCCACGGCCGGGTCGCCGAGGCCCGCGCAGCCGAAGTCGATGACGGCGCTCAACCGGCCGCGCCCGTCGACCAGCACGTTACCGGGCTGGAGGTCGGCGTGGATCCAGACCGGCGGGCCGGGGTGCTCCGGCGCCGCAAGTGCGGTCTCCCACACCATGGTTACCGTGTCCGCGTCCACCACATCGGCCACCACCCCGACCGCCCGCCGGACCGCCGCGTCCCGCTCCGCGAGCACCTCGCTGCGGTAGGACGCCGGACCGCCGACCGGGTCGACCCGGTGCATCGCGGTCACGAATGCCGCCAGGTCCGATGCCAGCTGACCGGGTTGGGGCACACGCCCGGCGACCGGATTGGCCCCCTCCAGCCAGCGCAGCACCGACCACGGCCACGGGCACCCGTCCACCGGTTCGCCGAGCTCCACCGGCGCCGGTACGGCGAGCGGCAGTTCGGGCGCCAGGCGACGCAACCAGGTGTACTCCTCGGCGATGTCCTCGGCCGCCCCCGGGGTGCGCGGGATCCGCACCACCAGGTCCGTTCCCAGCCGGTACATGGCGTTGCTGGTCCCGGCGGAGTCCACCCGCTCAAGCGGCAGGCCCGCCCACTGCGGGAACCGGGCGGCCACCATCCGGCGGACGAGGGCTTCGTCGATGTCCAGTTCGTCCGGGTGCATCTTCTGGGCAGGGGGCATGGCGCCCGACCCTGCCAGCACCGATCGCGCCCCGCAAACGAATTACCAGGGCACGATCTGCCCCAGGTGGTCCACGAAGTGCAGCCCGCCCTTGCCCCGGTGCCGCTCGATCGTCTCCGCCACCCCGGGAACGCTCTCCTCCACGCTCAGTTCGGCCTCGGGCCCGCCGAGTCCGGTGCGCACCCAGCCCGGGTCCATCAGCAGCAGCGTCCGCGCGCCGTCCGCCTCGCGGGCCGCGTGGCAGCGCATCAGCTGGTTCAGCGCGGACTTGCTGGCCCGGTACAGGTCCTGGCCGCCGTACGTGTTCCGGCTGATGCTGCCCTGGTCGGAGGACATGACGCCGATGGTCCCGTCCGGCGCGACCAGCGGGCCGATGACGTCCACGACGCGCATCGGGCTGAGCGCGTTGGTCACCATGACCTCGGTGAACATGTCCGTCGGGACCTCGCCGATCGGCAGGTCGCCTCGGGTGATCGCGGCGTTGACGAAGAGCAGGTCGAGCGGGGCGCGGGAGGCCAGCCGGTCACGGAGGGCGGCGATCTGCCGCGGGTCGGTCATCTCCAGGGTCTCGACGGTCAGCCGCCCGCCGGAGGCGTCCGCCAGGTCGTGCAGGCCAGTGCGCCGGGTGCCGCGGACGGTGCCGATGACGTCCCAGTCGCGGCGGAGCAGCTCGGCGGCGAGCCCGAGGCCGAGGGTCCGGGAGGCGCCGACGACCAGGGCGGTGCGACGGGCGGTACTGCGCGTGGTGTCGTTCATGCGGCCAGTCTCGAAGCGGCCGGACCGGGGCGTCCAATACCCTTCCCCGCGCATTGATACCGTGCGGGCATGGATCTGGACCTGCGCAAGCTCCGCTACTTCGTCGCGGTGGCCGAACACGGCCGGTTCGGCCGGGCGGCGGAGGCGTTGTTCATCGCCCAGCCGGTGCTCAGCCGGCAGATCCGGGCGTTCGAACAGGAGTTGGGCTGCGCCCTGTTCACCCGTACCACGCGCAGCGTCGAACTGACGGACGCCGGGCGGCAGTTGTACGAGGAGGCGCGGCGGATCACCGCGACCGTGGACACCGCGGTGGAGCGGGTACGCGAGGCCGCGCGGGGCGAGCAGCGGCTGGTGGTCGCCTTCTCCCCGGGCCTGCACGTCTCGGAGGCGATCCGGGCCTTCACGGCCCGCCACCCCCACGTCACGGTCGACGTGCTGCCACTGCGCTGGTGGGAGCAGGACGCACCGCTGCGCGACGGCCGCGCCCACGTCGGCCACCTGCGGCGCCCCTTCGACGACACCGGCCTGCGCACCGTCCCGATCGGCCGGGAGACCAAGGTCGCGTGCCTGCCCGTGACCCATCCGCTGGCGGGCCGCCGCAGCCTCACCACGGCCGACCTCGACGGCGAGCCGGTCCTCGACACCCGGGCCCGGCGGACCTACACCCTGGACGAGAAGTTCGAGCTCATCGCCGCCGGACAGGGCGTCGCCCTCGTCCCGGTGAGCATCACGGGCTCCTACTCCCGCCCGGACCTGGTCTACCTCCCGGTCACCGACTTCCCGCCCGTCGAAACCTGCCTGGCCGTCCCGGAGGACGGTGACCGCCCCGGGCCGGTACGCGAGTTCCTCGAACTGGCCGTCCCCGCCCTGCGGTCGGCGGCTCAGTCCCGCACCGCGAGGTCCTGACTCCCCACCACCTTGAGCAGCCGCAGGGCGGAGTGCGAGGGGGTGCCGGGCGCCGCCGTGTAGAAGATCGTCCACTGGTCCCGGTGCGGGTCGTGCAGGGCCTCGCAGTCGAGGTCGAGCGGGCCGACCACCGGGTGCACGATGCGCTTGGTGGTCGAGCGGCGCACTTCGACGTCCTGCCGGGCCCACAGGTCGCGGAACTCGGCGCTGCCCGCGAGCAGCCGGTCGACCAGGCGGCGCAGGTCGCTGTCCGCGGGGTAGCGGGCGGCGGCGGAGCGAAGGTCGGCGACCGCGCGGCGGGCGAAGTCGGCCTGCCCGGCGGGGTCGTGGAGGGCGCGGGCGTCCGGATCGGTGAAGAAGCGCCAGATCAGGTTGCGCTCGCCGGGCGGCAGGGCGGAGAAGTCGCCGAGCAGGGCGGCCGCCACGGCGTTCCAGGCGAGGACGTCGCGGGCGGCGCTGCAGACCATGGCCGGGGTGTCGTCCAGCCGGTCGAGCAGGTGCAGGATGCCGGGCCTTACGTCGCGGGGCATGGCGCTCGGGGGCAGCGGCGGCTCGCCGACCAGGTGGTGCAGGTGGGCGGTCTCGTCCTCGGACAGCCGCAGGGCCCGGCTGATCGCCCCGATCATCTGCCGGGACGGGCGCGGGCCGCGGCCCTGTTCGAGCCGGATGTAGTACTCCACCGACATCCCGGCGAGCTGCGCGACCTCCTGGCGGCGCAGGCCCGGGGTACGGCGCCGGCCCCCGGCGGGCAGGCCGACGTCGGCGGGCTGGATGCGGGCCCGCCAGCGCCGCAGGAAGGCGGCCAGCTCCGCCCGGTCCACGTGTTCCACACCCCAAGTCTGGCCCGGCCGCCGCCCGCCGACCATGGGACCGCCGGTACCACCCTCGGCAGTGCTCTCCCGCGCTCCGTACGGCCCGGCCAGGGTGGTGCACATGAACGACGACCACGGCAACCACGACAACCACCGCATCGTCCTGATCACCGGCGCCAACAAGGGCATCGGCCTGGCCACCGCCGGCGAACTCGCCCGCGCCGGACACACCGTGCTGATCGGCGCCCGCGACCCCGGGCGCGGCACCGCGGCCGCCGCCGGGCTGGCCGAGCAGGGCCTGGACGCCCGCTTCGTCCGCCTGGACGTGACCGACCCGGCAACCATCGCCGCCGCGGCCGAACTGATCGCCGCCGAGTACGGCCGGCTGGACACCCTGGTCAACAACGCGGGCATCACCCGGGACTTCGGCACCACCCCGGACCAGCTGACCGTCGAGGCCCTGCGCGAGACCTACGAGACCAACGTGTTCGGCGTCGTCGCCGTCACCAACGCCATGCTGCCGCTGCTGCGCAGGTCCCGGGCCGGCCTGATCGGCAACGTCTCCAGCGGCCTCGGCAGCTCCGCCGTCCTCACCGACCTCGACCACCCGGCAGGGGAGCACACCATGCTGCTCGGCTACAACACCTCCAAGGCCGCGCTCAACGCCGTCACCCTGGTCTACTCCCGCAGTCTGCGGCACGCCGGCATCAAGGTCAGCTCGCTGGAGCCGGGCCACTGCGCGACCGACCTCAACCACCACTCCGGCCCCTCCAGCGTCGAGGAGGGCGGCCGCCGGATCGCCCGCCAGCTCGGCGAGGCGCTGGCGGGGCCGAGCGGCCGGTTCTTCCACCCGGAGGGCGGCAACTACCCCTGGTAGGCGGCGATCAGGCCGGGCAGCCCGTGCATGTCGTCGAAGACAACCGTGCCCGGCCCGGCCAGCCGCTCCGCCGCCGTCACGCCGCCCGCGTAACCGAGGGCGCGCATCCCGGCAGCGCGGGCGGCCTGCACGCCGGGCCCGCTGTCCTCGACCACCAGGCAGCGGGCCGGGTCGACGCCCATGCTGCGGGCGGCGTGCAGGAAGAGGTCGGGCGCGGGCTTGCCGCGCCCGACCTCGGTGGCACTGAAGATCCGGCCCTCGAAGCGGCCGTACAGTCCGGTCCGGCCCAGGGTGTGCCGCATCTTCTCGTGGGTGCCGCTGGACGCCACACAGGTGGGCAGCCCGAGCGCCTCCAGCGCGTCCAGCGCCTCCGGCAGGCCGGGCACCGGCGTCAGCCCGGCGTCCACGGCCTCGGCGTGCAGTTCGCGGAACCGCTTGTCGAACAGGGTGGCGGCCTCCTCGCCGAGGCGCTCGGCGACCATCGCGTGGTTGGCCGCCTCGGACCGGCCGACGAACCGCTCGATCGCCTCCGCCTCGGTCAGCGGCCAGCCGAACTCCTCCCCCAGCTGCACCAGGACGCGGACGGCGATCACCTCGCTGTCCACCAGGACGCCGTCGCAGTCGAATATCACCAGGTCTATCGGCTCGCTCATCCGATGAGCATATGGTGAGCCCTATCCGGTCAGGGCCCCGGCGGCGGGAAGTTCGTCGCCGACTGCGGCACGCTGTCCGGCAGGTGCAGCGGGTTCGAGCAGGGGAAGTCCGCCACGACGGCCTTGGCGGTCTTCAACGCGATGTCCAGGACCGCCCGGTGGACCTTCTCCGATGTCGCATCGGTGACCTCGCCGGGCCTGACCCCGACCGTCGCGTAGGGAAAGCGCCTGGCGGCGTTCTCCGGGTTGTCGCACCTGAACGCCAACTGGACGAACTTCGGCCCGACCCAGCCCTGGACATCCGGACCGAAATCCAGTCGGTTGACTCCCGGACCGCTACTCCTCGCATCCGGGCCGTACTCGTCCTTCCACACGAAATCAGGCTGCGCATCCACCTGGACCCATAGAAGGCTCTTCCCCGGGCTCTCCCCGGACCTTCTGCGGAGCACGCAGTCGATGTCGCCGTGGTGCGGTTGGAGGTGCTCATCAGCATCATGCGGCCGACTCTCGACGAAGGTCCCCTGCACGTGCTCCGCCAGTGGCTTGAGGTCGTCCCTGGTGAGCACCGACCAGCAGGCGCTGGCGGGCAGTTCGGCCGGCGTGTGGACCGACCGCCACCACCATCCGAACCCCGCCCCGGCAAGGAGGACCACCGCCGCGACCCCGGCGACGAGCCACCGCCGCCGGAGCCGCCTGCGCTCAGTCATTGATGGCCGTCGTGAAAAGCGTCGAACCAGCGTTGCCGGCGTAGCGCACCTGGTTCGCGGTGTCCGCGGCCATGGCCTCGATCTCCGTGTCGCTCAGCCCTGTCCCCTGAGCGGCGTTGACCACCGCGGTCCTGGCGGCGGCCGCCGCCGCGTTCATCCCGTCCGTCTGCGAGATCGTTGCCGGGTCCGCGAACTTCGCCTCGATGTGGTAGTTGTGGGCCAGATCGTCGATGTAGTGCTTCACCGGCTCCGAAATGCCGGGGCCGACGATCGGGACTCCCTTCACCAGCTCGCCACCGGTCATGAGCCATGCCGACTTGGCCCATACGGCGTTCTCATCGAGAGCGTGGTTGTACGCGTCCGCCTGAGTCCTCGCATCGTGCACGATCTCCTGCGTCCGGGCCGCCGTGATGATGCCGGCCACCTCCCCTCCCGCGTGCGCCGCGTTGTGAACGGCCGCGTCGTAGTGGACGCCGTAGTCGGCCCGATGCGTGATCACGTCCTGGATGTGCGCCGTCGTATAGGCCTGCTGGGCCTGCGCGATGGCGCCGAAGGCATCGGGGTTGCGGCCCAGCGCGCCCAGGAGCTTCGCGGTGTTCGCCTGATTCAAGTCCGCCGGAGCGCCGTAGCGCGGCAGTGCCTTGTCGTCCGGGCTGAGCGCACCCTGGACATCGCCCATGTACGCGGCCGCCATGTGGCCGAGACTGGGCGCGATTCCTGCGAACTCTCCGCCGGAGTGGAGCGACTTGGGGAGGTCCCCGTTGCCGAAGTGGTCGACCACCCGTTTCATCAACTCCGCCTGGTCCGCCGTGTGCGGCGCCAGCGGGTCCTGCGAGTCGTAGGCGCGGCCGGTGGTGGCCGCTTCGAGGGCGTGGCCCAGGGAGGTCACCCCGGCCTGCTCCGCATGGCCGTACAGCTCGGTGTGCCCTGTCCAGACGTCCTGGAGCAGCGAGTTACCGCCCGTCTTCGTCAGCAGGTCGAAGTAGGTGTTCTTCTGGTTGTACTGCTTGACCGACCCGTCGACGTTGTAGGTCGTGGCCGGCTCCTGGAAGTACGCCAGGGCGGCCTGCGGACTGTGTCCGAGCGCCTCCAGCACCCCCGCCATCGGGTTGAAGCCGTTCTCCGGGGCACCCAGGAACTTCAAGTGGTTGAAATCCCTGACGTTCCAGCCGTCCGAGGCCCAGAACGCGTCCCTCTCGCTCAGCTGGGTGACGTGCTCGGCAATCGGGTTCAGGAAGCGCTTGTCGTACGTGCCGGTGCGCAGGATGTTCGACAGGATCTGGTAGCCGAACGGCTGGGCACCCCCGGCCGGCCAGACCTCGACCCGGGTGGCTCCGGCACGGCGCAGGCCGGCCGCCCACTCATCGGACAGGTGCGGGAAGTTGTGACTGTCGGTGGCGCCGGCCAGCGCCGCGCCCAGGTTCTTCTGGAGGTCGGCGATGGCGGTCGAGCGGTTGCCCTTGTCCGCCGAGGCGGCGGCCAGCTGGCCGTAGTACTTGAGGAAGCCGTCCGGCCCGAGCCGCCCGTAGAAGGCGGTGGTGAACTGCGGATTGTTGGCGTTGGCCTTCAGGGTCTTGTTGAGCTCGTCGAGTTGGGCGTCGGAGAGGTTCCCGGCCAGCTTGAGGAGGTCCGCCGCCCTCTCGCCCTGCTCCTCCGGGCCCCTCGACGGCTGGAATGCGGTCCTGCTCTTCCCGGTGGCGCCGCCGAGCGCCGCGGCGGCCGCGGTGTCGGCCGCCTTCGCACGGGCCACGGCCTTCGCGATGTCCTGGCCCACCGACTCGGCCAGTTCCTTGTACGTGGTGGTGTAGGTCGGGTCACGCTTGTCGGCGTCGCTCGTCGGCGCGGGCCAACTGATGTTGACGCCGTCCGCGTCCACCGTCAGGGAGTGGTCGGCGGCCCTCTTCAACGCCGCGTCCAGGTCCGCCCGGGCGGCGGCGAGTTCGGTGTGCGCGTCCCGCAGGGCCTTGCCGATGGCGGTGGCCTCCTCGAAGGCCGCGTCGAGCTCGTTGCGGGTCTTGGTGATGGCGGCGGCGGCCCGCTCGGCCGCGTCGCCCCGCCAGTTCGATGCCTGGAGCGGCGTGAGGATGTCGCCGGTGAACTCGGAGGAGAGCGTCCAGTTTCGCGTCAACGACTCGAAGGCCGAGGCCAGGGTCTCGATGCCCTTGAAAGTCCCTTGGCGCAGGTCGGAGTAGATACTCATGTCGCCGGCCTCAGTTCGTCTTCAGGTTCTGGGCGTTCACCTGATCGGCGCGCGCGTACTGGTCGGCATTGCTGATCAGGCCGGTGGAGATGTCCGCGATCGCCTGGCTGGTCGCCTGCGCCTGCGCCTCCCACATCTCGTGCGCGGCCTGGACCGCCCCCACGATCGCCCAGTCCTTGGACATGCCCTGAAGGCTGCTCCGGAGGTCCTTCCACACGTCCTTGGTGGCCTTGTCGAAGTCGGCGTGCAGGGTGCCCGCGTTGGTCCCCGCCTTGCGCAGCGCCTCCGGGCTCACCTTCACCGTCGTCCCACCGGGGGGCGCCGTGGCCACCGGCGGCGGCTCCCACCCCGGGGCCGCCGTGCCGGACTCTGCGGCAGCGAGGTCCGGGAACTGCTTCTTCGCGTCCTCCGTCAGGTTCCCCGACTTGTCGAAGAGCCACGGGTTCATCTTGCGTTCGAAATCCAGGTCAGTCACTCGTCCCCGCCCTCAAAGCGTGCGTCCATGGAGATCGCGCCGACGGGCCCCCGGCCCTTCGGCGGCAGTCTGCAGCCTAACCATCGACCGTTGTGGTGTACGGGAGTTGGACGAAGCCGGAGCGAACAGCAGGGCCCGGCGGCCGAAGCCGCCGGGCCCTCTACCGATCGGGCGTCAGCTGGTCTGGATCGAGGTGTCGTCGATCACGAAGCTGGTCTGCAGCGAGGAGTCCTCGGTGCCGGTGAACTTCAGGGTGACGCTCTTGCCCGCGTAGGCCGAGAGGTCGAAGGTGCGCTGCTGGTAGCCGGTGGCGGCGTCCACGTTGGAGTAGGTCTTCAGCGTGGTGCCGTTCACCGAGACGGTCAGCTTGTCGTACGCGGTCGAGCCGGTCTCGGCGGTGTCGATGTGCAGCCAGAAGCTCAGCGTCGCCTTGCAGCCCGCCGGGACGGTGACCGTCTGGGACAGGGTGTCGGTGTGGCTGCTGCCGTAGCCGTCCAGATAGGCCTTCCAGCTGCCGCCGTGGGCCGCTTCGGAGGAGCTGTTGTCGACCACGCCGCTGGAAGCCGTCCACGGCGCCGCCGAGCCCGTCTCGAAGCCCGGGTTGCCGAGCAGCTGCGCCGGGGTGCAGGAACCGCCGCCGCTGCCCGCCACCGTCCAACCGAAGCTGGTGGTGGCCGACTTGCCGGCCGCGTCGGTGACGGTGACGGTGACGGTGGAGCTGCCGGCGGTGGAGACGGTGCCGGAGATCAGGCCGGTCGAGGAGTTGATCGACAGCCCGGCGGGCAGGCCGGTCGCGCTGTAGGACAGCGGGGCGGTACCGCCGGAGGCGTTGATCTGGAGGTTCACCGAACCGCCGACCGTGCTGGACTGGTCGCCGGGGCTGGCCACCGACACGGCGGCGCCGGCCGGCTTGGTGAGCAGGCAGCCGGGCACGGTGAGGTCGATGGCGCGGCTGGAGTTCAGGCAGGTGGTGAACCAGTAGGTCTCCTCGCCGTAGCTCTGGCCCTTGGTGGCCGTGGTGGAGCCGTCGGCGGCGACCTCACAGGGGTTGTTGAGGGTGCACATCTGGCCGTCGTCGTTGCCGGTGTTGTTGATGCCGACGATCCGCCCGCTCGCGGAGTCGATGATCGGCGAACCGGAAGTGCCGTGCGTGGTGTTGCAGCCGGAGCTGTAGCGCAGCGAGTCGTGCCAGGTCCACTGGTCCTCGCGCAGGGTGGGCACGAACCCGTTGACGGAGCAGTTCCAGACCTGCTTCCAGTACGAGGACGGGATGTACATCGAGGCGCCGTCGGTGGGGTGGGCGTCGTTGACGGTCAGCGCGGTGGCGCCGTACTTGGAGCTGATCGAGGAGTAGGTGTCGGTGAGTTCGTAGAGCGCGACGTCGGTGCCGGTCATCGTCGCGTAGATCACCTTGTCGGCCTGGACGGTGCCGAGGCTGTTGCCGGCACCGTCCAGCAGGGTGCCGCTGCGGCTGGCGCCGACGTTCTGGATGACCTGGCCGTACGGGGGCATGGTGGGCAGGCAGTGCCCGTTGGTGAGCATCATGGCCCGGTCGCCGGCCACCGAGGCGGGGAACCGGACCAGCGAGGCCGAGCAGTCGTCCAGGGCGATGGTGGACGTCAGGTCGGCCGCCTGGACGGCGTGCGCGGGGACGGCCGCGAAGGCCAGCCCGCCCGCGACGACGGCGCTCGTACCGGCCACCGCGACAAGTCTTCTGAACATGGCTCTCCTTGTGGGGGATCGCGGGGCTCCCGGCTGGTCGCCGAGGCCCGCGCCCGCACGAAAGTGCCATGGCCACTTCAAGCGGTCAACAGTTCACGCACAACTCGCCACTCCACAGGCCGGGTTGTGCCACCGAATGGCAACAACCCGTCCTGGTATGCCCGTTACGGGCAGCGGTGGTGAACGCTACAGCTGCGGGAAGGAGTTCGGATCCACGTCGTTGGTCTTGGCGTTGCCGTCGGCCACCGGCTGCAGGGTGATCTCCCAGGAGGTCGACGTGCTGCCGGTCTCGTACGGGAAGTTGTCCTCGAACTTGGTGAAGGCGCAGTTCTGCGTGAAGGCCTTGGACGCGGAGTCCCAGTCCGCACCCTCGGAGACGTAGACGTCGTAGGTCCCGTCCTCCACGCCCTCGATGCCGGCCTTCTGTCCCTTGGCCACGAACATCGAGTGCACCGTCTTGCCGTTCAGCACGAGCGAGACGACCGCATCCGTCTTGCCGCCGTTGTCCACCTTGAACACGCCCTCGCCGCGCAGCTTGCCCTTGCTGACCATCGTGCCGTTGTCCAGCGAACGGGACTGCTGCTTGGGCAGCTGCGGGACGGCGAAGGTGGTCGAGTAGCCGGCCGCCGACAGTTTGGTGAGGAGCGTCGAGACCGACGCCAGCCCCTGCGAGTCACCGAGTTTCGCCTCGGCCGAGCCCAGGGCGCAGACGTCCCTCGCCTTGATCGCGCCACGGACGTTCGCAACGTCTTCGTGGAGCACGCTCAACGCGTTCGCCAGGTCATGCCTGTCCTCCGCGACCGCAGCCGGGGCGTCCGCCACGTTCAGAGCCTTGGAAGCCTCGTGCGCGGCGGTGTTGAGGGTGCTGAGCACGCCGTCGAACTCGCCCAGGCTCTTGACCCCTGAGATCTGGGTGAGCGCGGCATTGACCGGATCGATGTTCTTGCTGAGCACCGGACCGAACGGCACCGCGCTCGGCGTGGCCTTCGACGCGGGGCCGCCCGCAGACGTGGCCCCGCCCGCCGTCGTACCGCCGGTCGAGCTGCCCGAGCAGGCCGCGAGCAGCAGCGCCGAACCGATGGCCAGACCGGCCTTGCCGATGGACTTCATGACCCCGCCCCAGTGACACCCGGCGCACACAGCGTGCGCACACCCCGCGCCATGGTGCCGAGACGAACCACCCCGGTCAACCCGTTTCGGACGGTCACCCGAAGGGGCCGTCCCGGCCCACCCATCCGGGTCAACTACGATCGGGCCCGTGCTCAGTCTCACCGGACTTCCCCTCCAGATCATCGCCTCGGTCCTCGCGATCGTCGTCTTCGCCGGCACCATGTGGCTCTGGCCGAAGTTCGGCGGGAAGGGCTGGAAGTCCTGGCTGGGCCGGATCGGCACCTTCCTGGCCACCCAGCTCTCGGTGCTGGTCGCCATGGGCCTGATCGCCAACAGCTACTTCGGCTTCTACAGCTCCTGGACCGACCTGCTCGGCACCAGCGGCGGGCTCGGCACGGTGGTCGACCACCAGCCGAACGCCTCCGGGGTGGCCGTCACCGGTGAGCAGAAGTTCTACTCGGCCCAGGGGTCGGAGCCCGACCGCTCCGGGCTGATCCAGAAGGTCGACATCAAAGGAGCCGGCAGCGGCCTGAGCACCGAGGCGTACGTCTACCTCCCGCCGCAGTACTTCCAGCCGGGCTTCACCAAGCAGCGCTTCCCGATGGCCGTGGTGCTCACCGGCTACCCGGGCACCCCGGAGAAGCTGATCTCGCTGATGCAGTACCCGGCGTCCACCCTCGACGCCATCGAGCAGAAGAAGCTGCCGCCGACCATCCTGGTGATGACCCGCCCCACCCTGGTCGGCGACCGGGACACCGAGTGCGTCGACGTGCCGAACGGCCCCCAGGTCGAGACCTTCTTCACCGCCGACCTGCCCAAGGCCCTCGCCACCACCTACCGGATCGGCACCGACCCGGCCAACCGGGCCGTGATCGGCAACTCCACCGGCGGCTACTGCGCGCTCAAGTTCGCGCTGCGCAAGCCCGACTCCTACCCGGCGGCGGTCGCCCTCTCCGGCTACTACAGCGCGGCCCACGACCCGACCACCGGTGACCTGTTCGGCGGCAACGACAAGCTCAAGCAGGAGAACGACCTGCTGTGGCGGCTGAAGAACCAGCCCGCCGCCCCCGTCTCGCTGCTGCTGACCACCGCGTACGACGAGAACAACTACGACGAGACCAAGGCCATGGTCGCCGCCTTCAAGGCCCCCACCAAGATGTCGACCATCACCCTGGACACCGCCGGCCACAACTTCCACACCTGGACCCGCGAGATCCCCCCGGCCCTGGAGTGGCTGGGCAAGCACATCACCATGCCGGCCGCCGCATAAGCGGACAGATCACACCCGGCTCACAGCCCCGTCTCACGGTTCTCTCAGCCTCGCCACGCACGGTATGGCGCATGACCACGAGCAGCTACTCCCCTCCGGCCGGCGATCCGTGGCCCGAGGCAGCGAACTACCCGCCACCGGAGGTGCCGCGGCCGGACGCCGGCGGCCGTCCGGACCCGGCTCCGCTCTACCCCGAGCAGGCCCTGCCGCCCGTCGGTCCCAAGGGGCCGGCCTCCTGGTCCGGACGGCTGCGCACCCTCCCGGCCCGCGCCTGGCGCGGCCGCGCGGACGACCCCCGCTGGGTGCGCCCGGCCCTGCTGGCGCTGATGGCCGCGACCGTCGTCCTCTACCTGTGGGGCCTCGGCGCCTCCGGGTGGGCCAACGCCTTCTACTCGGCCGCCGTCCAGGCCGGCAGCCAGAGCTGGAAGGCCTTCTTCTTCGGCTCCTCCGACGCCGGCAACTTCATCACCGTCGACAAGCCCCCGGCCTCGCTGTGGCCGATGGCGCTGTCGGTGCGGATCTTCGGCCTCTCCTCGTGGTCGATCCTCGCCCCGCAGGCGCTGATGGGCGCCGCCACCGTGGGCGTGCTGTACGCCACGGTGCGCCGCCGCTTCTCCCCCCTGGGCGGCCTGCTGGCCGGCGCCGTGCTGGCGCTCACCCCGGTCGCGACGCTGATGTTCCGCTTCAACAACCCGGACGCCATGCTGGTGCTGCTGCTCACCCTGGCCGCGTACGGGATGGTGCGCGCGGTCGAGACGGCGAGCACCCGGTGGCTGCTGTTCACCGGCGCGATGTTCGGCTTCGCCTTCCTCACCAAGACGCTGGCGGCGTTCCTGATCCTGCCCGCCTTCGCGGTGATCTACCTGGTCGTGGCCCCGACCGGCTTCTGGCGGCGGCTGCGGCAGACCCTGCTCGCGGGTCTGGCCCTGACGGTCTCGGCCGGCTGGTGGGTGGCGATCGTGGAGCTGCTGCCCGCGTCGGCCCGCCCGTACGTCGGCGGCTCGCAGGACGACAGTTTCCTCTCGCTGACCTTCGGCTACAACGGCCTCGGCCGGGTCGACGGCAACGAGCGCGGCAGCGTGGGCGGCGGCGGCCACCTCCCGGCCGGGCTCGACCTGCCGGCCGGCGCGACGCACAACCGGGGCTGGGGCCAGACCGGCATCACCCGGCTGTTCGGCAGCGACATCGGCGGGCAGATCGCCTGGCTGATGCCGGCCGCGCTGATCCTGCTGGTGGTCGGCCTGTGGGCGACCCGCCGCTACGCCCGTCCGGACACCGCCCGGGCGGCGTTCCTGGTCTGGGGCGGCTGGCTGATCTCCACCGCGCTGATCTTCAGTTTCATGTCCGGGATCTTCCACCAGTACTACACGGTGGCGCTGGCCCCGGCCGTCGCGGCCCTGGTCGGCATGGGCGTGGACGGGCTGTGGCGGGCGCGGCACCGGCTGCCGTACGCGCTGCTGCTGGCGGGCGCGCTCGCGGTGACGGCGGTGTGGGCGTTCGTCCTGCTCGCCCGCAGCTCCGACTTCCTGCCCTGGCTGCGCTGGGCGGTGCTGGTCGGCGGGCTGGCGGCGGCTGTCGCGCTGGTCGCCGGGCAGTACGTCGGCGGGATCTCCGGGCGGACGGGCGCGCGGATCGCCTCGGTGGCGGGCCTGGTGGGTCTGGCGGCCGCGCTCGGTGGTCCGGCCGCGTACGCGGTGGACACCGTGGGCACCGCGCACAACGGCTCGATCATCACCGCCGGGCCGTCCGTGAAGGGAGCGTTCGGGCCCGGGTCGTTCGGCCGCAAGGGCGGCAAGGGCGCGACGGGCAACGGCCGGATGTTCGGTCAGGGCGGACAGGGCGGCCAGGGCGGCTGGGGCGGTCAGGGCGGTCAGGGTGGCTGGGGCGGCTTCCCCGGCGGCCAGGGCGGACAGAACGGCCAGAGCGGCCAGAGCGGCCAGAGCGGCCACGGTCAGGGCGCCCGAGGCCAGGGCGGCACCGCCCCCGGCGGCCGCCACGAGCGCGGCGCCGGCGGCAACGGCGGTGCCACCGGTTTCGGGGGCGGCTTCCCCGGCGGCCAGGACCCCGAGGGTGCGAACAACCCCGGCGGTCCCGGTGGTCCCGGCGGTCCCGGCGGCTTCGGCGGCGGCATGGGCGGCCTGCTCGGCGGCACCAAGGTGAGCGACGAGGCCGCGGCGCTGCTCTCGCAGGACGCCGACCACTACACCTGGGCGGCCGCCACCACCGGTTCGCAGAACGCGGCGAGCTACCAACTCGCCACCGGCAAGCCGGTGATGGCCCTCGGCGGCTTCAACGGCACGGACCCCTCGCTCAGCCTGGAGGGCTTCCAGAAGTACGTCCAGCAGGGCAAGGTGCACTGGTTCATCGCCGGTGGCTCGCACCGCGGCTTCGGCGGCGGCGCGGGCGGTGAGGGCGGCGAGGACGGTCAGCAGACCGAGGCCGCCCAGATCGAGGCCTGGGTGACCAGCCACTTCACCGCCAGGACGGTCGGCGGCGCCACCTTCTACGACCTCACGGCGCCCAGGTCCTGACCGAGCCGGTGTCCTGACCGAGCCGACGTCCGGACAAGGCCGAGGCCCTGACCGGGCCGAGGCACTGAAGCATCCGGCTTCCCGAGCCGGGAGCCGGGCCCCGGGAACCCTGACCCGAGGCCCGAACTCCCCAGGGGGCGTGCCGCGTTCGCGCGGCGCGCCCCCTCTTCGCGTTCCCCGGCTCAGTCCGAGGCGCAGCGCGTCCCGGCGGCCGGCAGCACCCCGTCCACCAGGAACGCCGCGACGGCGTCGCGCACGCACCCGCTGCGGTCCCAGGACATGTGCCCGTCGCCGTCGCGGGTGAGCAGCACCCCGTGCTGCAGCCCGGCCGCCATCCGCTGCGCCCACGCGTACGGCGTGACCGGGTCGTCCGTCCCGCCGATCACCAGGATCGGGGCGCTGCCGACGGCCGTGACGGTGTGGGGCTGCTCGGTGGAGCGGTACGGCCAGCGGCGGCAGTCGGGGTCGAGCAGGGTGATCCGGGTGTCGTGCCGGCTGGTGAGCGGGGCCCGAGCGGCGAGGTCGGCGAGGGCGGCGCGCAGGTCCGCGTCGGTGGGGGCGAGCGGGGCGTCGGCGCAGTGGATGGCCGCGTAGGCGTCGGCGGCGGTGTCGTAGTGGCCGTCCTCGTCGCGGCCGGTGGTGCCGTCGGCGAGCCTGAGCAGTTCGTCGGCCTCGCCGTGGGCGAGGGCCGGGTCGAGGGCGGCGCGCAACCGGGGCCAGTTGCGGCGGCCGTCGCCGAGGGCGTCGAGGACGCCAGTCCAGGCGAGGGCGGCGGTGAGGGTCCGGCCGTCGCGGGCGGGCAGGGGGTGGTCCTTGAGGCCGTCGAGGAAGTCGGCGAGGCGCTGGGCGGCGCCGGCCGGGTCGCTGCCGAGCGGGCAGCTGTCGCCGTCGGCGGCGCAACCGGCGGCGTAGGCGTGGAAGGCGGCCTCGGTGGCGGCGGCCTGTTCGCCGTTGAGGTGCATCAGGTCGGTGCTGCGTTCGACGGCGCCGTCGAGGACGAGCCGGCCGGTGCGGTCGGGGAACTCCTCGGCATAGAGGGCGCCGAGGTAGGTGCCGTAGGAGAGGCCGAAGAAGTCGAGTTTGCGTTCGCCGAGGGCGCCGCGCAGCACGTCCATGTCGCGGGCGGTGTTGCGGGTGCCGAGATGGGGGAGCACGTCGGCGTACTTGGCGCGGCAGGCGTCGGCGAGGACCTGGCCGTGGTCGTAGGCCGGGTCGTCGGTGGCGGTCCAGCGGTCGCGGGTGCGGTCGTCCAGGCAGTGGACGGGGAGGGTGCCGCCGGCGGCGCGCGGGTCGAAGCCGACCAGGTCGAAGTGGTCGCGAAGCGAGCCCTGGTTGCCCTTCCAGCGCCGGGCCAGGTTGACGCCGGAGATGCCGGGCCCGCCGGGGTTGAGCAGGAGGGCGCCGGTGCGGTGGCCGGGGTCGGCGGCGGGCACCCGGGCGACCGGGACGTCGGTGGTGCGGCCGCCGGGGTCGGCGTAGTCCAGCGGGACCTTGAGGGTGGCGCACTGCAGGACGGGTTCGTCCTGGCCGTCGGGGTCCGCGTCGGCGTCGCAGGGGGTCCAGTCGAGCCGCTGGTCGTAGAAGGCCCGCAGGGCCGGGGAGGTGTCGGCGGCGACCCGCTCGGCGAGGGGTGGGCGGCTCGCCTGGGTGCCCGCGTCGCGTGCGTCGCCGGTGCCGGAGCCGGAGCAGCCGACGGGCAGGGCGAGGAGAAGGGCGGCGAGGGCGGCGACGGCGGTCAGGGCGCGCCGCGGGGGGCGGGGGGTCATCGGGGACACCGCCCACGAATACCACCCGGCGCGCTCCCGGGGCACCTCGCCCTCCCCGTCCCGTCGCGGTCTTGTCGCGGCTTTGACGCCGCGGCGGTGAAACGTTTCGTCAGCCGCCGCACTGCTCCGGCGACCCCCCGCCCCCAGCCCGGGCTGCCCGCCGACCCGTTGCCCCGCCGGGCCCCGTCCCCCGCCGACCCGGTGCCCCGCCGGGCCCGCCGCGCTCAGCCGCCGATCGCCGACATCGGCCGCTCTGGCCGGACGAAGTCGGCGCTGCCGATGGCGTGGCCGGGTCCCTTCCCGGCCACCGAGGCCCGCCAGGCCGCCTCGATCCGCGCGTCGTCCGCGCCGCCGCGCAGCAGCGCGCGCAGGTCGGACTCCTCGGTGGCGAACAGGCAGTTGCGCAGCTGCCCGTCGGCGGTCAGCCGGACCCGGTCGCAGCCGCCGCAGAACGGCCGGGTGACGGAGGCGATGACCCCGATCACCGTGTCCGTCCCGGCGATCCGCCACTCCTCCGCCGGGGCGTTGCCGCTGCGCCCGACCGGGACGAGGTCGAAGCGCTCGCCCAGCCGGGCCAGGACCTCGTCGGCCGTCACCATCGCGGCCCGGTCCCAACTCCCCTGCGCGTCCAGCGGCATGGACTCGATGAAGCGCATCCGGTAGCCGTGCTCGACCGCGAAGGACGCCAGCTCCGCGATCTCGTCCTCGTTGACCCCGCGCACCGGCACGGCGTTGACCTTCACCGGGTCCAGCCCGGCCGCCTTCGCCGCCGCCAGTCCGGCGAACACGTCACCGATCCGGTCCCGCCGGGTGAGCGCCGCGAACCGGTCCGCGCGCAGCGTGTCCAGGCTGACGTTCACCCGGCCCAGCCCCGCCTCCCGGAGCTGCACCGCCGTACGTGCCAGGCCGATCCCGTTGGTGGTCAGCGACAGCTCCACCCCCAGCTCCGCCAGCCGTCCGACCAGCCCGGGCAGCCCCCGGCGCAGCAGCGGCTCCCCGCCGGTCAGCCGCACCGAGCGCACCCCCAGCCGGTGCACCGCGATCCGCACCAGGCGCACCACCTCGTCGTCGTCGAGCACCTCCGCGCGGGGCAGCCAGTCCAGCCCCTCCGCCGGCATGCAGTAGGTGCAGCGCAGGTTGCAGCGGTCGGTCAGCGAGACCCGCAGATCGGTGTGGACCCGTCCGAAGCGGTCCACCAGCGGGCGCGGTGCGGTGTTCATCGACCCAGTACAGGGGCAACCGCGCCGCCGGACCAGCGGCCGAACCACCGGGGAGCGCCACCGACCTGCGCCTTCGCCTTGTGGATTCGTACAAGCCGCGAACCGCTGCGCGGGCGCCCCCGGAGCGGGCAGGCTGGGCGCATGCAGAACGCAGCGCCCGCCGCAGTCCCGGCCCTCGTCCTCGCCGCCGGGGGCGGACGCCGGCTCGGCGGGCGGCCCAAGGCGCTGATCCGGTACGCGGGCCGGCCGCTGGTGGAGCACGCGGTGGCCACCGTACGGGCCGGCGGCTGCCCGGACGTCACGGTGGTACTGGGGGCGGACCGCGGCCGGGTCCGCTCCACCGCGCACCTGCCGGGCTGCCGGCTGGTGGCCAACCCGGACTGGACCCAGGGCATGGGCTCCTCGCTGCGGGCCGGGCTGGCCGCGCTGGCGCCGGACGCCCCGGCGGTCCTGGTGATGCTGGTCGACACCCCTGGAGTCACCCCGGCCGCGGTGGCCCGGCTGCTGGCCGCGCACCGGGCCGGCGCCGACCTGGCCGCGGCGGCGTACGGCGGCCGGCGCGGGCACCCGGTGCTGATCGGCGCGCGGCACTTCGCCGAGGCGGTCGAGGGCGCCGCCGGCGACGCCGGGGCCCGCGCCCTGCTGGCGGCGCACGCCGCGGAGCTCGTCCTGGTCGAGTGCGCGGACGTCGCCGTCCCGGACGACCTCGACACCCCCGCCGACCTGGCCCGCTGGTCCGCCCGCTGACCTCCCGCCGTACGCCGACGGCGCCTCCTCCCTGCGATGGGTCCGGCCGAGCCGGCTGCCCTGATCTGTCCCTGAGGATTGCCCCATTCCGCGCCCAGGACGGGAGGTTTCGGGGAGCATGGGAGCCATCCACCCACCCGACCCCGACGGACGGAGCCCGCGATGGCAGGACTGCCCGACGACTTCACCGGACACGACCCCGCGCGGCCAGGGGCCGGGGCGGGCGGTGCCGCCCGGGCGATCCGCTGCCCCGCCTGCCGCCGCGAGCACCTGTACGAGCCGCCCTCGCTGCCCTGCCCCTGCGGCGCCTCCCTGAAGGTGCCGCTGCTGCGCGGCGGGGTGCCGGTGCAGGTGCGGTTCCGCTCCTGGGAGGACTCCTGGCTGAGCATGCGCTGCCCGCACTGCGGCCGCTCCGACCAGTGGCCGCAGCCCGAGTTCACCTGCAACTGCGGTGCCACCGTACGGCTCCCGGTGGACCGCACCACCCGGCTGGGCAGCGGCACGGCCGGCCCGCTCGCCGCCCCCGGCCCGCAGGCCTCCCGCCCGTACCCGGCGCACCCGGTGAACACCCCGGTGCCCGCCCCGCCCGCGGCCCCCGGCGGCTCGGCCGGCCGCTCCCGCCCGTTCCGCCACCGCGCCCCGTTCCGGCCCCACCCGGTGCGCACCTCGCAGGACGCGGTGTTCACCGCCGCCCGCTACCTGGAGTGGCTCGGCTTCGACGACCTGGAACTGACCGAGGCCCAGGAGCGCGACGGGGTCACCCTGCTGGGCAGCCGGATGGTCGCCCAGGTCGACACCTGGACCGAGCCCGCCGACGTGAAGTCGGTCGAGTGCCTGTGGCTGCAGACCCTGCACGCCGAGGAGATGGCCGCCGCCATGTTCACCCTGGCCGGGTACTCCCACCAGGCCACCGTGCGCGGCGAACAACTGCTGGTCGCCCTGTTCAGCCTGGACCTGGCCGGGGTGCCGCAGCCCGCCAACGGCGCCGCCGAGGCCCTGATGGAGACCGGCTGGACCTCCTGACCCGACCGCCCACTCCTCTAGATCATCTGCCCGGCAAAAGCAACAACCTCCGCTCGTGATCTGGTGCACAAGCTCGCCCCCGTGTTGAATTGCCGCCACAGCGCGGGCCTTTCGCCCTGCCGTCGCCATGCGCACGGTCGCGGCGGCAGGGCCCCAGGGGCAGGTCCGTGCCCTGCTGGATGGCGCACACAAGGAGGTGGCGTTGTCGGAGCACGGATGGAGCCCGAACGGCCCGGACGGACGGGGGCGGGCGGCAGCGGAGGAACCGGGCGACACCGTGTGGCGGCTGCGGTCCCGGGGGTGCTGGCAGGAGGCCGCCGAACTGCTGCGCCCGGCCGCCGAACACGACCCGACCGTCGCCCTCGCACGGGCCGAACTCCTCATCGAACAGTGCCTGTTCACCGCCTCGCAGTGGGCCCAGGCGGAACAGGCGTTACGACTCGCCGAGGCCCTGGCGGAGGGCACCGAACAGCGCGCGGCCGCCGCCTGCGCCCGCGGCTTCCTCGCCTACCTGGCCAGCGTCCTCGGCCCCCGCGACCGCCTCGACGAGGCACAGGCCGCACTCGGCCGCACCTCGGCCCTGCTGCCGCCGGACGCCCCGGGCCGCCCACTGCTGGACTTCCGCCGCGGACTGGTCGCCGAGAACCTGCTGCGCGACCGCAGCGCCGCCTGGATCGCCTACCGCCGGGCGCACGACGGCGCGGGCGAGCGCGGGGACGAACTGCTGCGCTCCTACACCTGGCGGCACCTCGCCGCGCTGGCGCTCTCGCGCGGGGAGCGCGGCAACGCCCGGGAGGGCTTCGACGCCTCCCTGCGGCTGCGCGAGCAACTCGGCTTCACGGTGGGGGTGGCGCCGGCGCTCGCCGCGCTCGCCGAGGTGTCCGAGCCCCCCGAGGCCGCACGGCTGCGCGCCGAGGCCACCCGTCTGGTGCACGCCCTGGGCGGTGTGCCGGTCTGGCTCGCACGCCAGCTGTCCAGCACACCACCGGACACCGTGCGCACGCCGGGGGCTCCCCCGGACGGGCGCACGGCCGGGGAGACCCGGGGAACGATCAGCTAAGGTGAGCCTAACCTGTCCGGGGAGAGCAGTGCCCCGGACGGGTCGCCTTGCCGTTCCCCGGGCACCGCCGCGCCCCGGTCCGGCCGGGCCCGGCGCCTCGCGGCCGGGCCCGCCGGTCGACCCACCGGCGGGCCCGGTCGACCCGATGGGGCCCGCCATGACCGCGAGCAGCACCCGGCCCGGCCCCGCGCCGTACGCCCCCCGCACCACCAGGGCGCACACCCCGGCCCACGCGCCGGACGCCACCACTCCCTGCGCGCCCTCGTACCACCGGCTGACCGCGTCGACCCCGATCCTGGACGTGCACTGCGCCCCGCCCCGCCGGGGCGGCGGCTGGCTGCCCGTCGCCGACCTCACGGCCGACCCGGCCGCCGTGCGCGAACTGGTCGCCCACGACGCCCGGCAGGGCCTCGCCCGCTACGGGCGGCCGCTGCGCCCGGACGTGGCGGCCGGATTCGGGCTGCACCGCCTGGTCTGGTCGGTCTCGCTGCTGTTCACCGTGCCGTGGTTCCTGGAGCGGCGCGTCCCGCTGCTCGCCCCCGACGACGTCTCGCTGCGCCGCGGCCCCGCCACGGCGGAGCTGACGGTGCGCCCGGAGGCCTTCGTCTGCCTGCCGGACGACCCGGCGGCCGGCTCGCCCGGGGCCCGCACGGCGCCGGACGAGGACGCACTGGCCGCCCAACTTCGCTGCTCGCTGGGCGAGTTCCTCGCCCCGGCACTGACCGCCTTCGGCCTGCGGGTGCGGCGCGGGCCACGGGTGCTGTGGGCGATGGCCACCGACGCGGTGGTGGAGGGGCTCTGGTACGCGAGCGGACTCCTCGGGGAGCGGGAGCGGGCGCGCGCCGAACTGTCCGCGCTGCTGGCGCCCGGAGGACCGTCCGCCGAACCGGCGTGCGCGCCCGGCGCGGGCCCGACCCCCGCCCCCTCCCCGGCCCCGTTCACCCCGGGCGCCGGTTTCGCGCCCACGGCGCCCGGCCGCACCGGCGCTTCGAGTACGGACCGGGCCCGGGCCAGCTGTTGCCTCGTCTACACCGCCGAACCCGGGGAGATGTGCGGCGGCTGCCCCCGCGTCACGCGACGTTGACGGAAATCCGTCCGATTCAGGATTCGAAAAGCCCGTAATTCCGGGAACCTCCCACGCCGAATTCATATGAACATGCGATTGGCGACGGGTCAGAAATCCCTCTCCCCAGCGCATTGACGGCGAATCCGCCTTCCGCCCGCCGGGCATCCGTCATGATGGTCCCCGCCGCGCTGCTGGAACGCAGTGGGCGGCGCAGGAACACGACGCGCGAAGCAGAAAGCGAGGCTGGTTCCGGCGATGAAATTGTCCGACATACCGCTCGGCTGGGCCGTCACCGGGGTAGCGGGGCTGCTGGTCAGCGCCCTCCTGGTGGCCCTGGCCCGAAGCCGGGGATCCGCCGCCGGCGGGGATTCCTGGGAGCGATCCGAGGAACGGCGCCGCAACAAGGAATCCCTGTACGGCGCCGCCTCCTACACGCTGCTGTTCTGCTGCGCCGGGGTCGCGGCCGCGCTCTCCTTCCACGGACTGGTCGGCTTCGGCGTGCAGAACCTCGGCCTCTCCGGCGGCTGGGAGTACCTCGTCCCGTTCGGGCTCGACGGCGCCGCGATGTTCTGCTCGGTGCTCGCCGTCCGCGAGGCCAGCCACGGCGACGCGGCGCTCGGCTCCCGGCTGCTGGTCTGGCTCTTCGCCGGCGCCTCGGCCTGGTTCAACTGGGTGCACGCCCCGCGCGGCCTCGGCCACGCCGGCGCCCCGCAGTTCTTCTCCGGCATGTCCCTGTCCGCCGCGATCCTGTTCGACCGGGCGCTCAAGCAGACCCGCCGGGCCGCACTGCGCGAGCAGGGCCTGGTGCCCCGCCCGCTGCCGCAGATCCGCATCGTCCGCTGGCTGCGCGCCCCGCGCGAGACCTACGCGGCCTGGTCGCTGATGCTCCTGGAGGGCGTGCGCAGCCTCGACGAGGCGGTGGACGAGGTCCGCGACGACAAGCGGGAGCGCGCGCTGGAGAAGGAGCGCCGCAAGCTGGCCGGCCGCCGGGAGCGGGCCGAGATCCGGGCGATCAACCGGAGCAGCAGCCACTGGCGTGGACGCGGCGGCGCCGCCCGGCAGTTGGAGTCGGCCGGCTCGGAGTCCGCGATAGCCGGCGGGCCCGGGGCGGAGCGTCCGGCGGGCGCGCGGGAGGTCGGGGCCCCGGCCGCGCCCGAACCCGGTGCGCGCGAGGTCGAGGCGGCCGAGGGCACCGTCGTCCAGCCCGGCCTGCCGGCCCGTCCGGAGCGGCGCACCATCGACCTCACCGTCGACGAGGACACCGTCACCCTGCCCCGGCTGGACTCGCTGGAGCGCAAACTGAAGGATCTGGAGCAGCAGTTCGGCTGATCCGTTCCGGGCCGGCCCCGGCCCGGAACGGTCAGGCCGCGTTCGCGACGCTGAGTTCGAACCACATCCGCTTCCCCGATCCGCGCGGCTCCACGCCCCACGAGTCCGCCAGCGCCTCGACCAGCATCAGCCCGCGACCGGAGGAGGCCTGCTCCCCCGGCGTCCGGCGGGTCGGCCACAGGTCCGACTCGTCCTCCACCTCGACCCGCAGCCGGGCCCGGCCGCCGTCCGAGGCCGACTCCCGGTAGAGCCGGGCGGTGAACATGGCGTCCCGGTCGGTGTGCCGGATCGCATTGGTGACCAGCTCGGAGGAGAGCAGTTCGGCGGTGTCGATGACCTCGGCCACGCCCCAACGGCGCAGCGCGTCGCGCAGTTCGGCACGGACCTCGGCCACCCGCGCCAGGTCGGCCTGGCCGATCCGGCGGCGCAGCTGCTGGGCGGCGAGCCCGCCCGCCGGGCCGTCCCAGCGCAGGAGCAGCAGCGCTATGTCGTCCTCGCGCTCGCTGGAGTCGGAGGCCTGGGAGGCGATCCGGTCGGCCAGCTCCTCCAGCGGGTCGCGGGCCGACTCGTCGGCGACCGGCAGCGGGCGGGCCAGGGTGCCGGTCAGCCGCCCGATGCCCTCGTCCAGGTCCATGCCGCGCGCCTCGACCAGGCCGTCGGTGCACAGCAGCACCGTCTCACCCGGGTCCAGGCTGAACCGGGTGACCCGGTACTCCTGGTCCGGGTCGATGCCCAGTGGCAGCCCGCCGGCCACCGGCACCACGGCGGCGGTGCCGTCCGCGCGGCGCACCACCGGGTCGAGATGGCCGGCCCGGACCGCGTAGACCACGCCGTAGTCCACGTTGACCTCGGCGTAGGTGCAGGTCGCGAAGTGGTCGGTGTCCAGGTCGGCGAGGAAGCGGGAGGCCCGGGCCATCACCGCGGCGGGCGGGTGACCCTCGGCGGCGTAGGCGCGCAGCGCGATCCGCAACTGGCCCATGATCCCGGCGGCGTGCACGTCGTGGCCCTGGACGTCGCCGATCACCAGGCCGACGTGCCCGCCGGGCAGCGGCACCACGTCGTACCAGTCGCCGCCGATCTGCAGCCCGGAGCCGGCCGCGAGATAGCGCACCGCGGTGGTCACGCCGGAGATGGAAGGGACGGTGCGCGGCAGCATCACCCGTTGCAGACCGGCCGCCAGCTCGTGCTCGGCGTCGTGCAGCCGCGCCCGGGCCAGCGACTGGGCGACCAGCCCGCCCAGGGTGGACAGCAGGGTGCGCTCGTCGGCGTCCAGCTCGCGCTCGTCGTCGAAGCTGACCACGCAGACGCCGATCGCCCGGCCGCTGGCCACCAGCGGCAGGTACGCCCAGGAGCCGCGGCCGGTGCGGCTGGTCTGCTCCCAGACGTCGGGGTGGCGGTCGCGGAAGTCCTCGCGGCTGGAGATGAAGACCGGGGCGCGGTGCCTGAGCGCCTCGGCGGCCGGGTGGCCGGCCGGCAGCACGGTGCGGTCCCAGACGGCGAGCGCCTGGGAGCGGTAGCCGGAGGCGCCGAGGATCCGGGCCCGTCCGGCCTCGAAGGAGGCGAGCACCAGGCCGTCCGGCGGCAGTCCGGGCAGCGGCAGCTCGGTGAACACCCGGGCCACGTCACGGACGGTGACCGCTTCGGAGAGGGCCCGGGCGGCTTCCTTGATGAACCGGGAGCGCTCCTCGCGCAGCAGGGCGAGCCGGTCGGCCCGGTCGCGCTTGTGCAGCTCGACGGTGGCGTCCCAGACGAAGCCCACCATCCGGGAGGCGCGGCCGAAGGCGTCCGCGAGCACCCGGCCGCGGAAGCGCACCGCCCGCATCGTCCCGTTCGGCCCGACGGTGCGGTAGTAGGCGCCGCACTGGCCCAGCTCGGCGACGGCCCGCTCGACCCGGCGGCGCACCACGGGCGCGTCCTCGGGGTGCAGCAGGGACAGGAAGGAGGCGGCGGTCCGGTCGAAGCGGTCCCGCTCGACGGAGTCCAGGCCGAGGATCATGCAGGCCCGCTGGTCGCCCTCCAGGACGTCGCGGCGGATGTCCCAGTCGAAGGAGCCGATGCCGTTGGCGGCCATCGCGGGCTCCAGCCAGTCCGGCATGGAGTCGCCGGAGGAGGGCGGCAGTCCGCCGGACAGCACGGGGGCCAACCGCCCGGCGGTGAGCGCCGGGGACGTGCGCACGGGGTTCCGGCGGGTGGCCTGGGCGGGCGGACGGACGGCTGGCAGCGGCTCCACGGCGGACGCGCCGGGAGGAAGGGCCGGCCCCGGCGACTCGGACTCAGTGGGCATGCTGCTCCTGCCGCTGCCGTGGCGGACCGCGCCGACCGTCCGGACGGGCCGCGTGGCGGTGTGATGGGTCGTGCTGGATCGGACGGTGCCGACGGACGGTGGTCAGTCGAGGTTCGGTCTCCCCGCTGCTTCCCGCACGTGGACACACATTCCCACCATCCTGGCCAATGTTCGGCCGAGCGGCAATGGCAACGGGCCGGAAATCTTGCGCCCCGCCTTGTGTTCAGGGCTTGCTCCGTGGACGGATCGATCGGCGGCGAACGATCCGTCGGGCGCGGGGGTGCGAGGCGCCCAGCCCGGGCACGCGGTTCGGGGTCTGCGGCTCGGGGCGCACGCTTCGGGTACGCGGTTCGGGGCCTACGGCTCGGGGCGCGGTTCCGGGCCGCGCCTACGGGAGGGCGAGCTCGAACCAGGTGACCTTGCCGTCGCCCCGCAGCTGCACGCCCCACGAATCCGCGAGCGCCTCCACCAGCAGCAGCCCCCGGCCCGAGGTCGCGTACTCGGGCTCCGGATCGCGCCGACGCCCGGGCAGCCGGCTCGTGCCGTCCTCCACCTCGACCCGCAGCCGGCTGTCCGAGCCCAGCACCGCCTCGAAGACCGCGCCCTTGGTGGTGTGCAGCAGGGCGTTGGTGACCAGCTCGGAGGTGAGCAGCTCGGCGGTGTCGGACAGCTCCGGCACCCCCCAGTGGCTCAGCGCCGCGCGGAGCCGGTGCCGCACCGCGCCCACCGCGACCAGGTCGGCCGGGTCGAGCGTCAGGTGCAGCCGGCGGTGCAGCGCGCACCCCGGGGCCGGCGCACCCGGCAGGGTCGTCCCGGTGCCGATGCCGGTGCCGGTGCCGGTCCCCACTCCGGCCCCGGTGCCGACGCCGTTGCCGTTGACCGGGCCCTGGACCGGCCCGGACCGGTAGGCGTCGCCCGAACTCGTCCGCTGCCGCGGGAATCGCGACTGACCGTCCATCACCACATGCCCCCGCCCTCGAATCCGGGCCCCCGCCTCCGGATCCCCCGCCGGCCGGGTGGCCCCCTCGTTCTGACCACCCATCCTCATGCCCAGTTGACGACGTTTGCAACAGTGTGCGTCCGATCACGTGGGGTGAAAGGGGCACGGAGAGGTTCACGTGATCCAACTGCCCGCGCCGGACAGGTTTGCGAAGCGCAGAGGCTCTTTTCGAGCCCGCCCCCACCCGATCCCGCGCACACCCGGCGCCCGTACGGACCGTGCGCGGGCCGCGCGCCCCGTCTCCTTTACGACGGCGCGCCACCGCCCGCGCGCCCCCTTTCCCGCGCCCTCACCCCCACCGCACGCCCGACAAGCCGAACCCCCGCGGAGCGGCAAGGCTGGACACGACGCCCCCGTGCGGGTTCAATGACCCGAGATGTTTGAACGACGTTCTAACATCACCCGGAAGCCCCGGCCCCCGAGCCGACCCCCTCCCCGGCGACCGCGAGCGAGGAACCGTGCGACTGACCCCCACCGAGCGGGACCGACTGCTGATCTTCACAGCAGCCGAACTGGCCCGCGCCCGCCGAGCCCGGGGCGTACGCCTCAACATCCCCGAGGCCACCGCCCTGATCGCGGACACCGTCTGCGAGGCCGCCCGCGACGGCCGGCGCCTGGCCGAGGCCATCGAGGCCGGCCGCTCCGTGCTGACCGCCGACGACGTGCTGCCCGGCGTGCCGGACGTGGTCACCGTCGTCCAGGTCGAGGCCGTCTTCGACGACGGCACCCGCCTCGCGGTCGTCAACGACCCCTTCAAGGGCGCCGGCTCGCTCGGCGACGAGGCCCCCGGCGGTGCGCTGATCGGCGACGGCGCCGGCTACGACCCGGTCGAGGAGACGCTGCTCATCCCCGTCCACAACACGTCCGCGGTGCCGATCTCGGTCACCTCGCACTTCCACTTCTTCGAGGCCAACCCGCGCCTGGCCTTCGACCGCGCCGCCGCCTACGGCACCCACCTGGCCGTCCCGGCCGGCTCCTCGGTGCGCTTCGACCCCGGCGCCACCGTCGAGGTCGGCCTGGTCCCGATCGGCGGCGCCCGGGTCGCGATCGGCTTCGCCGGGCTCGTGGACGGCCCCCTGGATGCGCCCGGCGCGAAGGAGGCCGCCCTTGAGAAGGCCCGCGCGACCGGCTACCTGACCCGCTTCGACGACTCGGAGGTGCCCTCGTGAGCTCCATCTCCCCCCACGACTACATCTCCGTCCACGGCCCGCGCGCCGGTGACCGGATCCGCCTCGGCGACAGCGGACTGATCGTCCGCGTCGAGTCCGACTCCCAGGCGCCCGGCGACGAGTTCCTGGCCGGCTTCGGCAAGACCGCCCGCGACGGCCTCCACCTCAAGCCCGCCGCCGTCCGCGACACCTGCGACGTGGTGATCAGCAACGTCCTGGTGATCGACGCGATCCAGGGCATCCGCAAGACGTCCATCGGCCTGATCGGCGGCCGGATCGCCTCGATCGGCCGGGCCGGAAACCCGGACACCCTGGACGGCGTGGACGTGGTCGTCGGCACCGGCACCACGATCGTCTCCGGCGAGGGCCTGATCGCCACCGCCGGCGCCATCGACACCCACGTCCACCTGCTCTCGCCGCGGATCATGGAGGCCTCGCTCGCCTCCGGCGTCACCACGATCATCGGCCAGGAGTTCGGCCCGGTCTGGGGCGTCGGCGTCAACTCGCCCTGGGCGCTGCGGCACGCCTTCAACGCCTTCGACGCCTGGCCCGTCAACATCGGCTTCCTGGGCCGCGGTTCGTCCTCCGACGAGGCCCCGCTGATCGAGGCGCTGGCCGAGGGCGGCGCCTCCGGCTTCAAGGTGCACGAGGACATGGGCGCCCACACTCGGGCGCTGGACACGGCGCTGCGGGTCGCCGAGGAGTACGACGTCCAGGTCGCCCTGCACACCGACGGGTTGAACGAGTGCCTGTCGGTCGAGGACACCCTCAAGGTGCTGGAGGGCCGGACCATCCACGCCTTCCACATCGAGGGCTGCGGCGGCGGACACGTCCCCAACGTCCTCAAGATGGCCGGCGTGCCGAACGTCATCGGCTCCTCCACCAACCCCACCCTGCCGTTCGGCCGCGACGCCCTCGGCGAGCACTTCGGCATGATCGTCTCCGCGCACGACCTCAAGGTCGACCTGCCCGGCGACGCCGCCATGGCCCGCGACCGCATCCGGGCCGGGACGATGGGCGCCGAGGACGTCCTGCACGACCTCGGGGTCATCGGCATCACCTCCTCCGACGCCCAGGGCATGGGCCGCGCCGGCGAGACCGTGCGCCGCACCTTCGCCATGGCCGGCAAGATGAAGGCCGAACTCGGCCCCCTCGACGGCACCGGCTCGTACGGGACCACCGAGAGCGGCGACGACAACGAGCGCGTGCTGCGCTACATCGCCAAGCTCACCATCAACCCGGCCATCGCCCACGGCCTCTCCCACGAGGTCGGCTCGATCGAGGTCGGCAAGCTCGCCGACATCGTGCTGTGGCGCGCGGACCACTTCGGCGCCAAGCCGCAGCTCGTCCTCAAGTCCGGCTTCCCCGCGTACGGCGTGGTCGGCGACCCCAACGCCTCCACCGACCGCTGCGAACCGCTCGTCCTCGGCCCGCAGTTCGGCGCCCACGGCGCGACCGCCGCGGACATCTCGGTGGCCTTCGTCGCCCAGGCCGCCGCCGACGCCGCCTACCTCGACCGCCCCGCCGACGGCCTCCCCACCCGCCGCCGCCGCGTCGGCGTCCGGGGCACCCGCGGCATCGGGCCGCGCGACATGGTGCGCAACGCCCGGGTCGGCCACGTCGACGTCACCGAGACCGGGCTGGTCTCCCTCGACGGCTCGCCGCTGCGCTCCGAACCCGCCGACAGCGTCTCCCTCAGCCGCCTCTACTTCCTCTGACCGCCGGCTCCCGCCGCCCCACCCTCTTAGGACTGCGCGATGACCACCCCCACGCCCGCCTCCCTCGGCTACCGGATGCCCGCCGAATGGCACCCCCACGACCGCACCTGGATGGCCTTCCCCACCACCAACCCCACCTTCGACGGTCCCGAGCAGCTGCACGCCGCCCGCCAGGCCTGGGCCACCGTCGCCGACACCATCGTCCGGTACGAGCCGGTCACGCTGATCGTCAACACCGGTGAGACCGCCGAGGCCCGCAAGTACGTCTCCGAGCAGGTCGAGATCGTCGAGCGCCCGCTCAACGACGCCTGGATGCGCGACATCGGCCCGTCCTTCCTGATCGACGGCAAGGGCTCGCTCGCCGCCGCCGACTGGATCTTCAACGGCTGGGGCGCCCAGTCCTGGGCCCGCTGGGACAAGGACCAGCACATCGCCGAGCACATCGCCGAGCTGACGGACGTCCAGCGCTTCGCATCCCGGCTGATCAACGAGGGCGGCGGCATCCACGTCGACGGCGAGGGCACCGTGCTCGTCACCGAGACCGTCCAGCTCGGCGAGGGCCGCAACGCCGACTGGACCAAGGAGGAGGTCGAGGCCGAACTCCACGCCTTCCTCGGCACCACCAAGGCCGTCTGGCTGCCGCGCGGACTCACCCGCGACTACGACGAGTTCGGCACCCGCGGCCACATCGACATCGTCGCCTCCTTCGTCCGCCCCGGCGTCGTCGTCGCCCACGTCCAGCCCGACCCCTCCCACCCGGACCACGCCGTCTGCCAGGAGCTGGTCGCCATCCTGCGCGCCTCCACCGACGCCCAGGGGCGGCAGCTGGAGGTCATCGAACTGCCCGCCCCCACCGTCCTGTTCGACGAGGACGGCGAGCCGGTCGACTACTCCTACATCAACCACTACGTCGCCAACGGCGCCGTCGTGCTGTGCGCCTTCGACGACCCCCGCGACCAGGAGGCCGCCGGCATCCTCGCCGAGGCCTACCCCGGCCGCACCGTCGAACTCGTCGACGCCCGCGAGATCTTCGCCAACGGCGGCGGCATCCACTGCATCACCCAGCAGCAGCCCAAGGCCTGACGCCCGTCGGCGACCGGGGTGGGGGCAGCCGCCCCCGCCCCGGTACCCTTCGGTCCTCCCCTCCTCCTCCAGGAAGCAGCCCCACCATGGCCGACCCCCGCCCGCGCCGACCGGCGCGCCCCCGCGAGGAGGTCTTCGCCACCGCCCGGGCCGCCATCGCCGAACACGGGCTCGCCAAACTCACCATGGCCGGCCTCGGCAAACAGCTCCAGATGAGCGCCGGACACCTGCTCTACTACTTCGGCAGCAAGGACCAGCTGCTGCTGGAGACCCTCCGCTGGAGCGAGGACCAACTCGGCACCCGCCGCCGCGAGGCCCTCACCGACCCCGCCCTCGACCCCTGGCAGCGGCTCGACGCCTACGTGCGCCTCTACCTGCCCGAGGGCCCCGGCGACCCGCGCTGGATCCTCTGGGTCGAGGTCTGGGGCCGCTCCCCCGCCAGCGCCGAACTCCGCCGGGGCCAACAGGAGATCGAAGCCCCCTGGCAGGCCGACCTGGTCACCCTCATCGAACAGGGCACCGCCACCGGCCACTTCACCCCCGGCCCCGCCCCGGCCCGCGCCGCCCAACTCCGCGCCCTCCTCGACGGCCTCGCCGTCCCCATCGCCATCGGCCTCCCCGACACCCACCCCCCCACCGCCCTCACCCACGCCACCACCGTCGCCACCATCCTGCTCCGCACCTGGACGAACGAGCCCGAGGGGTACTTTCGCGGTCGGTGACCGCAGGCGGTCAGCGATCGCTTGACGGGCTGCCCGGTCCGGTCGTTGAGCATCCCCTGGACTCGTTCAGGGCTCCGGGGTGGTTTCCACTGCGGTGACTACGCGTCGCGGTCATCTCGCAGGGCCTGGAGAGCCAGGAGTACACCGGGATCAGGTTCGGTACCACCTGCCAGCCGTTGACGATCCACACCAGCCGCCAGTACCGGTCCACCCGGGGATCGTGCGCCTCTTCGAACTGCTGGGCCATCCAGTCCCGGAATTCCGTGTCAGGGGTGCGTGCGAACACCTCGGCGAAGCGGTGTACGAGGTCGTCGACGACGGGTGCAGCCCTGGCGCTGAGTGGGTCGATGCCCGACTCCAGGGCCTCGACCACCTTCTGACGGGCGTACTCCATCAGTTCCTCGCCGGCCTCGCTCTCGATCCCGATCGTGCACCCGGCGGCCTGGCACATGGCCGTTCGGCGGATCCGGGCCCGGAAGTCCTCGTCGCCGACCAGTTCGGCGAGTTCCACCCACGCGGCGACCTGCTCGCTGGACGGATCATCGGGGAGGTCGGGAGTGGCAGCGCGAACCATGGCCGCCACGGCCGGGTCGGCATCCACTGTGCCGAAGGTGCCATCCATGAAATCGTCGATCAGACGCCGGCGTTCCTCGCCGGACAACTGCGTGAGCCTGTGCACGAGCTTGGTCTCCTCGGAATCGGACCCGCGTCTGGCCACGACTCGCAGAACGCTCCGACGCAGTCGCAGCATCCGGATCTGGACGTCCATGGCGTCGGCGTGCGCCGCGGCGACTTGCGCCACCGAGAGTTCGCGGTCCAGTACCCGTTGAATCGTGGCCAGGTCCACGCCCAGCTCGCGCAGTGTGCGGAGGAGTTCCAGACGAAGCAGTGCGTCGAGGTCGTAGAGCCGGTAACCGGCGGGACTTCGGGTGGTCGGCGCTACCACCCCCGAATCGGAGTAGAACCGGATGGTCCTCACGGGCAAGCCGGTTCGCCGGGAAAGCTCCCCGATCGAGTAGAGGGTCGTACCGTCCATGTCCCCCCACTCTGCTGTCTCCAGTCACTGGAGACTCAAGGCTATTCCCCCTTCTCGCGCAGCGGCCCGGGGTTGTTGCCTCGGCGACACCGGTGAGCCCGACCCGCGGAGGAAGTGGATCAGGCGTCGGAGGTGGGGCAGCGAGTCGGCCAATCGGCCAGTGGTGCGCCGGGAGTCGGCCCCGTCGACGAGCAGGGCTGAAGCCCGGCTCGGTTGGCAGCGGCATTGAGTGGAAGGGCCGCATGCCCAACCGGGGTGGAGCAGCGGGGCGTGTGGCGTGGCCGGGTGGGCCGAGGGGTGGTTACTCGGTCCAGATGGCGGCGGCGGTGCGGTCGTCGGCGTAGCCCTTGGCGCGGACCTGGACTTGGCGGAGGAAGTCGACGGTGCCCGGGGGGTGGGGGTGGGCCCAGTGGGTGGAGAGGAAGTGGGCGACGGCGGGTTCGTCGGCGATCGGGCGGGCGAGGCCGGAGGTGCAGAGCAGCAGGATGTCGCCCGGGGTGGCCGGGACCAGGCGGAAGCGGAACGGGCGCGGTTCCGGCACCGGGGCTTCCGGGACGGGCGGCTGGCCGTCCGGGTGGTGGAGCAGCCGGGCCGCGTAGGCGTCGATCCAGTGGCCGGAGCGCAGCAGGTAGAGCCCGCCGGGGCCGACGCCGAAGGCGGCGCGGTAGCCCGCCGCCGGGTCCAGCGACAGCAGCAGGCAGTGCAGTGCGGCCGGCGACGGGGTGTCGTCGCCCTCCTGCCGGGGTGCCAGTGCACGCAGCGGGGCGGCGGCGCCGATGGCCAGGCGTTGGAGGCCGTAGCGCAGGCGGTCCCGGGCACCGTCGCGCAGGTCGGCGGCCAGGCCGGCCCGGCTGCGGCCGATGGCGGCGGCGAGTTGGCGGCAGGCCTCGCCGGTTCCGGCGGCGACGGCCTGTGCGGTGAGCGACTCGTCCTCGCAGCCGCCGGTGCGGTCGTAGCCCGCGAGGACGGCGAGCAGCAGCCCGTCGGGGCCGTCGCCGAACCTGGTCACCAGCAGGCTGTCCCGGCGCGGCTCGCCCCGGTAGCGGGCGGAGTCGCCCCGGACGGAGACGGCGCGCAGCACGGTCGTTCCGTACTGGGCGCCCTCCAGCGCGGTGTCCGGTACGACGGTGTCGAGGGTGCCCGGGTCGGCCTCGGGGACGGCGGTCGGCTCGGGACCGTAGGTCGGCGGGCGCTCGCCGACGTGGGGGACGGCGGGGCCGCTGCCGGTGAGCGGGGCGCGGATGGCCAGGCGCGGGTCGGGGACGGGGACGGGGGCGGAGGCGGAGGCGGAGGGCTCGGGGTCGGGCTGCGGTGCGTGGTCGGGTTCGGGTTCGGGGGTCGGTTCCTTGGCCGCGACGGATTCGGGGCTGGGGGCCGAGACGGGGGCGGCCTCGGGTTCCGGTTCCGGTTCCGGTTCGGGCTCGGGCTCGGGTTCGGGTTCCGGCTCCGGTTCGGCCGAGAGCTGGGGCGCGGGCTTCTCCAGGGAGACGGGGGTGGGCGGCACCTCCGTGGCGGGCTCCGGCTCGGGCGCGGGCTCCGGCTCGGGCGCGGGCTCCGGCTCGGGCTCCGGTTCAGGCCCGGGCGCCTCCGCCCGGGGAACCTCGGCGGCGGTCCCGGTCGAGCCGCGCTGGTGTCCGATGCCGCCGCCGGTCCCCTCGATCACGCCGACCGCGGTGTCGAACCAGTCGTCGATGCTGTCCCGCGCCACCGCCGCTTCCACCGCCGACTCCGCGACCGGCTCCGCAGCCGGCTCCGGCTCCGCCGTCCGCTGCTGCCCGATCAGCCCCGCCGCCGTGTCGAACCAGTCGTCGACGCTGCCGTCGCCCGGGTCGGCGTGCGGGGTGTCGGGGAGGGTGCCCGCCGGCCCGTCGTAGACGGTGTCCCACCAGCCGTCGTCGGGCCGGGGCGGCTGTGCGGGTGCACCCTGCTTGGTCATCTGGCGGCTCCTGGTCGGTCCGTGGTCGCGCCGCCCCCGGCGGGGGCCGGACTGGCGTCATTGTCTCCAAGTGCAACGACCCTGTCCGGGTTTCGGCGACAACCGGTCACCGATCGGATCATCCCGGCCACCGCGTTCACCTGGTGCTTCGCCGACGGCGGGGCGGCGGAGCGGTACGGCCGTCACCACGACGTTCGTATCCGTTCCGTCCGTGCTTGCCGGATGTGCCCCGAGCAGGGCGTTTCCTGGTCATTGCGGGGCGTCGGCGGCCGAAAATGAGGGCCGATGGGGGGCATCGCTTCACCCGTTCGGCTGATTAAATGTGCGCATGACCGCGTCGGCCCCGAGCTCACCCCGACCGGGGAGGGCCGCATCGGCGGGCCGCCCGGCGGGTGCGCTGTTGGTCCTGCTGCTGGTCGCCCTGCTGACCGCGCTGCCGTGTACGGGCCTGGCGAAGGCGGACGCGTCCGCCCGTCCGGGACCGGCCCCGGTGGGGGCCGTCTCGGTGGTCAGTGCGGCGGAGGCCACCGCGCAGACCGCGCTCGCCCGCGACACCGCCCGTGACGCCGCGCGCGACGCCGCCCGGTCCTCCGACGGCCACCGCATCGCGGAGCAGCAGGACCACTGGATCCTGTGCACCGCCGACGGCCAGCCGCCGCACGACAACGGCTGCTCCAGCCATCCGTTCTGCCCGCAGGACGCCCAGCTGCCGAACCCGCCGCCGCATCCGCAGCCCGCCGCGTGGCCACTCGTCTCCCCGGCGCCCGAGGCGCTGCCCCGGGTGGTGCCCGCGGGCCTGCTGGACGGCCCGCACCCGGCCCCCGATCTGCACGAGCTCCAGGTCCACCGGTCCTGAGCGGAACCCACCGCCGACGCTCCCCGTCGGCGGGTCCGCCACTCCCCCCTCTTCAGCCGACCGTCGCCACCAGCCGTGCGCGGCGGGGACAAGGACAACCATCATGGGTTCCGTCTCGAAGCAGTCCAACAAGCCCGGCGCCAAGGGCGGCGTCGACCGCCGCGCCCGGATAGCCGAGCTGCGCGCCGCCGAGCAGCGCCGCGACCGCCGCAACAAGGTGATCGCCTCGGTGGCCGCCGGTGTGCTGGTGATCGGCGCGATCGCCACCGGCACCTGGCTCGTCATGGACCAGAACCAGAAGAAGAAGGACCGCGAGGCCGCCGCCAACGCGGACATCCCGGGCGTGAAGACCTTCGGCGACCTGAGCCGCAACCACGTCAAGGACAAGGTCAACTACCCGATGACCCCGCCGGTCGGCGGCGACCACAACGCGGTGTGGCTGGACTGCATGGGCCACGTCTACGACAAGCCGGTCGAGAACGAGCGCGCCGTCCACTCGCTGGAGCACGGCGCCGTCTGGGTGACGTACAACGGCAAGGCCACGGCGGACGACATCAAGCTCCTCTCCGACAAGGTCAAGGCCACCCCGTACTCGCTGATGAGCCCGTACCCGGACGAGCAGGGCACCATCACCCTGAACGCCTGGAGCACCCAGCTGATCGTGGACAGCGCCAGCGACCCGCGGGTCAACCAGTTCTTCACCAAGTACGTCCAGGGCAAGCAGACCCAGGAGCCGGGCGCCTCCTGCAGCATGGGGGAGATGTGACCGCCGACGGGACCCGCCCCGAGGAGTCCTCGGCAGCGGGCGCGCCGGAGGAGCGGAGCGCGGAGCGCCCCGGCCGCCGCCGGATGTGGTGGCCGGCCGCACTGGCCGCGGTGGTCGCGCTGGCGCTCGGGGTGCCGGCCCTGGTCGCCGGCGGCACGTCCGCCTCGGGTTCGGCCTCGATCGCCGTCCCCGCGGACGACTCGCCCGAGGCCGGGTTCGCCCGCGACATGGCGACCCACCACCAGCAGGCGGTGGACCTGTCGTTCATCGTCCGGGACCGCACGAGCGACGAGCCGACCCGCACCCTCGCCTTCGACGTCATCAACACCCAGGCCAACCAGCGCGGGATGATGACGGGCTGGCTCGACCAGTGGGGGCTGTCGCAGCACTCGACCGCCAAGCCGATGGCGTGGATGAAGATGGACCACGACTACCAGGCGCACGACGGTTCGCTGATGCCCGGCATGGCCACCAACACCCAGATGGCGAAACTGCGCACGCTCAGCGGGCGGGACGCCGAGGTGTACTACCTCCAGCTGATGATCGAGCACCACAAGGGCGGGGTCGAGATGGCCCAGGGCTACGTCGACATGGCGAAGAACGACGTCGAGAAGCGGCTCGCCCAGTCGATGGTGGTCGCCCAGACGTCCGAGGTGGAGCTGATGACCGACATGCTCAAGGAGCGCGGCGCCGCCCCCGGCGTGCCCGCGTCCTGACCCCGAAGTCCCGTCCAGCAGTTCGCCGCAGTTCCCGTAGTTCCCCGTGGTTCCCGTAGTTCCCGCAGTTCCCTCGTTCCCCCGGACGGCCGGGGCGCGTGAGCGGTCCCCCGACCGCCCGTACCGCGCCCCGGCCGTCCGCCGTCCGCCGTCCGCCGTCCGCACCACCTTCCTGGAGCACTCCCGCATGAGCACCGACGCGCCCTGGCTGATCGCCGGACTCGGCAACCCCGGTCCCTGGTTCCGGCTGACCCGGCACAACGCCGGCTTCCTGACCGTGGACCGGCTGGCCGAGCGGCACGGCGCCCGGTTCCGCCGGCGCGGGATCGGCGCCGTGGTCGCGGAGATCGAGGTGGACGGCCGGCCGGTGCTGCTGGCCAAGCCGCTGTGGTGGTCCATCAACCTGTCCGGCCGCCCGGTGGCCGCCCTGCTGCGCCGCTACGGGGTGCCGGTCGAGCGCCTGGTGGTCGTCCAGGACGACCTGGACTTCGCCTACGGCACCGGCAAGCTGAAGCGCGGCGGCGGGCCGGGCGGGCACAACGGGGTGCGGTCGGTGGGCGAGGTGCTCGGCACCCGGGACTTCGTCCGGCTGCGCTTCGGCATCGGGCGTCCGCCGAAGGGGCAGAGCGTCGGCGACCACGTGCTGAAGAAGTTCTCGGACGAGGAACTGGCCGCGATGCCGGAGGTGACGGACCGCTGCGCGGACGCCCTGGAGACGCTGGTGCGGCTCGGGCTGAACCGGGCCCAGGACGCCCTGAACGTCAGCGCGTAGCCGCCGCCGGACGGGACCGGGCGCCGGCGGGCCGGGTCAGCGCGACGGCGGCCACCGCGACGACCGCCAGCGCGACCAGCACCGTCCGCCCACCGGACGCCGCGCCCGCCAGGTGGACACCGAGCACGGACAGCGCCATGCCGAGCGCGGTGCCCAGGCTGCGCGCCATGTTCACCATGCCGCCGCCGACGGCCGAGCACTCCGCCGGGATCGCCCGCATCACCAGGGCGTTGTTGGCGGGCAGCAGCAGGCCCAGCCCGTACCCGGCGACCAGCAGCGGGGCCGCCACGGCCGCGGCCGAGACCGGCAGCACGGCGAACAGCAGCAGTCCGGCGGCGGCCAGGCCCGCGCCGAAGCGGCACCGGGTGACGTCCGACCAGCCCCGGGGCAGCAGCCCTCCGCCGACCGTCGCGGCGACGGCGAACGCGGCGGGCAGCACGGTGACCACCAGCCCGGCCACAGCCGTCGACACGCCCGCGCCGGTGAGCAGCACCGGGCCCAGCACCAGGGGGCAGAACAGCAGCAGGTAGCCGATCAGCGCGACCACCAGCCCGGAGCGCACGCCCGCGGTGTTGACCAGCCCGGGCGCCAGGATCGGCCGGGCCGCCCGTCGCTCCTGGCGCACCAGGGCGACGGCGAGGACGGCGGCGGTCAGCAGCAGGACGGCGACGGCCCAGCCGGGCAGCGGCAGGCCGGAGGCGGTGGACAGGGCGAGCAGCAGAGCGGTGGTCGCGCCGGTGAGCAGCAGCATGCCGGGCAGGTCGAAGCGGGGCTCGCGCGGGCCCCGGCCACGCCGCTCCGGGACCGGCGCGGGCACGCAGGTCCGGGTGCGGGGCAGCAGGTACCAGCCGGCCACGATGCCGAACACGGCGATCGGCACGTTCACCCAGAACACCCACTGCCAGGAGGCGTGCTCCACCAGCAGCCCTCCGACGCTGGGCCCGAGCGCCAGCCCGAGGCCCTGAGCGGCGGCCTGGATGCCGAGGGCGCGCCGCATCGCGTGCTCGGGGACTCCGCGCGCGACCAGGGCGACGCTGTTGGCCTGCATCATCGCGGCGCCGACGGCCTGCACGGCGCGGCAGCCGACCAGGACCCACAGGCTCTCGGCGAGCCCGGCACCGAGCGAGGACAGGCCGAAGACGGCGAAGCCGCCGATGTACACGGTCTTGCGGCCCACCAGGTCGGACAGCCAGCCGATCGGGGCCAGCAGGGCGACCAGGACGAGCAGGTAGGCGAGGGCGACCCACTCGACGGCGGCGAAACCCGCGTCGAAGTGGCGGCCGAGGGCGGGGAAGACCAGGGCGATGACACTGGCGTCGAGCTGGCCGAGGAAGGCTCCGAGACAGACGGTGCCGACGGCCAGCCAGTGGGCGTGGCGCCAGCCGGCTATGCCGCGGGGCCGGGGCCGCTCGGTGAGCAGGCGCGCGGCAAGGGCGGTGGCGTTCATGTCACAAATATATCGGATGCAGATATGTTCTCTCTACGATTTGCTCGTGCCGCGATACGACGGATCTCGCGCTGCGTCCACCCCGCGTCCGAGGGGCGGACGGCGCCCCGGGAACGCCCCGTACCAGGCGATACGCTGTCCGCCATGCCGTCGTCACCACACGTTCCCGACCTCGCCGCCGGAAGCCCCGACCCGGCGGTCGAGCACGCCCGGCGGCTGACCGACACCGTCACCCGGCTGCGCCGCGCACTGCGCAGCAGCATCCGCACCGACTACCCGTGGGAGTCCCTGCCGATGGCGCAGGTCGAACTCCTCCAGACCCTCGCCGCGGCCCCGCTGCGGGTCGGCGAACTCGCCGCCCGCCAGCGGCTCGCCCCCAACACCGTCAGCGGACTGGTCGGCAAACTGCTGGAGGCCGGGTTCGTCGACCGCCAGGCCGACCCCGGCGACCGGCGCACCGCCCGGATCGCCCTCACCCCGGCCGGACGCCGCCAGCTGGACGACTGGCAGCACGCCCACGAACGCCGGATCGCCACCGCCCTCGGCACCCTCGACCCGGCCGACCGCGAGGCCGTCGTCCACGCGCTGCCCGCGCTCGAACAGCTCGCCCGGGCCCTCGCCGAGCCGGGAAGCCTCACCGAGGGGACGTCGGTCGGCTGAGCCGGGTCGGCCTGAACAAAACGGGTGGCCGCCGGGACGCGGTGGCCACTAGCGTCCCGGCATGACCGACACCGAGGTACAGATCGAGCCCTGGACGGACGCCGACCTCGCGCTGCTGCGCCTGGTCAACACCCCGGAGATGAAGAAGCACGTCGGCGGACCGGAGACGGAGGAGCAGCTGCTCGTCCGCCACGGGCGCTACCTGGACTTCGTCCCGTCCGGCCTGGGCTGCATGTACCGGATCGTGCTGCTGCCCGAGGGCGAGGCCGTCGGCACGGTCGGCTACGGCACCCGCACCTGGGCCGGCGAGACCGTTCACGAGATGGGCTGGAACGTGCTGCCCGGGCACCAGGGGAAGGGCATCGCGGTGACCGCCACCCGGGCCGCCGTCGCGGCCGCCCGGCGGGAGGCCGCGCACCGCTTCCTGCACGCCTTCCCCTCGGTGGACAACCCCGCCTCCAACGCGGTGTGCGCGAAGGCCGGGTTCACACTGCTCGGCGAGACCGAGTTCGAGTTCCCGCCCGGCCGGTTCATGCGCAGCAACAACTGGCGGGTGGACCTCCGGGGCTGACGCCGTTCGCGCGCGCCCCGGTCCATGTCAGAAGAGCGTGCCGCTCTCCAGCTCCAGCAGCCAGCGCTTGCGGTCCACGCCCGCCGCGAAGCCGGTGAGCGCGCCGTTGGCGCCGAGCACCCGGTGGCAGGGGCGCACGATCAGCAGCGGATTGGCGCCCACCGCGCCGCCGACCGCGCGGACCATCCGCGGCGACTGGCCGGCCAGCTGGGCGAGTTGGCCGTAGGTGACGGTCGTGCCGTACGGGACCTCGTCCAGCGCGGCCCAGACCCGACGGCGGAACTCGGTGCCCTCGGGGACCAGCGGGAGGTCGAAGGTGGTGCGCTCGCCGCTGAAGTAGGCGGTCAGCTGGGCGACCGGCTCGGCGAGGGCCTCGGGGTCGAACTGCCAGCCGTCGGCGGGCTCGGCCAGGGCGTACTTCTGTCCGGGCGCGGTGACGGTGGCCAGGGCAGCCGGCCCGCCCTCCTCGGGCAGCACGCCGCTGAGCAGCAGGCGGCCGAAGGGGCTCTCCATGGTGGTGAAGACGGTGGTGCTCATGCCGGGTCGTTCTCCGTTCCGGGGGTGGTGCCGAGGCTGAGGGCGGCGCTGGTTCCGGCGCTCGCGGTGGTGCTGGTTCCGGTGTTCGGGGCGGCGCTCGGGATGGCGCTCGGCGCGGCGCTCCGGGCGGCGCTCGGGATGGCGCTCGGCGCGGCGCTCGCGGGGCCGGCCCACAGCCGGTGGACGGCGTAGGAGCGCCACGGGGCCCAGGCCTCGGCAGCGAGGGCCGCGGACTTCGGGTCGCCGGGGGCGCCGAGCCGGATCAGCCCGTGCTTGACGCCGATGTCGCTCGGGAGAAACACGTCGGGATCGGCGAGTGCGCGCATCCGCAGGTAGCCGACCGTCCACGGGCCGATGCCGGGCAGGGCCAGCAGCTGGGCGGCGGCCTCCTCCCGGTCCACCCCGCCGTCCAGTCGCACCACGCCCTCGGCCAGAGCCGCGCACAGTCCGGTCAGCGCGCGGCGGCGGGCCGCGGGCATCGCGAAGTCCCCGGGGTCGGCGGTGGCCAGCGCCGCCGACGTGGGGAAGAGCAGCCGCAGGCCGCCGTTCGGCTCGGGCAGCGCGGTGCCGTACCTCTCGGCGAGCCGACCGGCCAGGGTGCGGGCGGCGCCGACGGTGATCTGCTGGCCGAGCACGGCGCGGACGGCCAGCTCGTGAGGATCCACGTGTCCGGGCGAGCGCAGGCCGGGGCGCTCGCGGACCAGCGGGCCGAGCACCGGGTCGGTGCCGAGCTGCTCGTCGACGGCGTCCGGGTCGGCGTCCAGGTCGAACAGGACGCGCAGCCGCTGGACGGCCGTCGGCAGGTCGCGCAGATCGGCGAGCAGCAGACGGCAGTCGAGCCAGCCGCGGGTGCGCGGGTCCTCCGGGGCGAGGCCGTCCACCTCGGCGATGCCGTGCCCGTACGGGAGCGCGAGAGTGCGCCGGTAGGTGCGCACGCCGGGGCGCGCGCCGGGCACGACCTCCTCCACACCGGGGACGGCGCGCAGTTCGAGGAAGTCGATCAGGTGGTCGCTGTCGATCGCGCCGCGGTAGGCCAGGCGCAGGGTGAGGCCACCGGCCGGGGTCGCGGTGCGGCGGCCTGCCACGACCTCGGCGCGCAGGCCGCTTGGGGTGCGGTCGTAAACCTCCCGAACGGTGTCGTTGAACTGCCGGACGGAGGCGAAGCCGGCCGCGAACGCGATGTCCGTGACGGGCAGCTCGGTGGTCTGCAGGAGCAGCCGGGCGGTCTGGGCGCGGCGGGCGCGGGCCAGCGCGATCGGGCCGGCGCCGAGCTCGGCGATGAGCTGGCGCTGCAGTTGCCGGGCGCTGTAGCCGAGCCGGCCGGCCAGCCCTGCCACGCCCTCGCGGTCCACGACGCCGTCGCCGATCAGGCGCATCGCGCGGCCGACCAGGTCGGCGCGGTGGTTCCACTCCGGGGAGCCGGGCACGGAATCCGGGCGGCAGCGGCGGCAGGCCCGGAAGCCGGCGCCCTGGGCGGCCGCGGCGCTGGGGTAGAAGCGGCAGTTGGCGCGCTTGGGGGTCACGGCGGGGCAGCTCGGTCGGCAGTAGATGCCGGTCGAGGTGACGGCCGTGAAGAAGACCCCGTCGAAGCGGGAGTCCCGGCTGTCCACGGCTCGGTACCGGATGTCGTCGTCGATCACGCTGTCCAGTCTGCGGCACCGGGCGGGGGGTGACTGGCGGGAATCGGACATGACCGTTCGGGGCTTTCCGGTCGGCGGTGTTCCGCCGGCGGCGCTCCGGCACCGCCGGAGCGGCGCCGGAACCATCAAGCGGGAACCATCAAGCGGGAACCATCAAGCGGGAACCGGCCACCCGGTTCTCCGGGCCCCTCCCCCCTCCCTCCCCCTCCCCCGCCCACCCACCGCCACACGCGCACGCACCCACCGCCGCACCCACCAACCACCACCGCGCGCCCACCTACCATGCCCACCACACCCACGCGCCCCAGCCGGTCCTGCTGTGGCCGGCCGCCCGCGGGCCGGCCCCCCCCGGGTTAACCGGGCACCGTGAGCCCCCGCCCGGGCCGGGGGGCGCCCCGCGCCCCGGCCCGGGGGCCGCACCCACCAACCCCCCCCGCGCGCCCACCAACCCGGCCCCCCCCCCCCCCGCGCCCCCGCCGGTCCTGCTGTGGCCGGCCGCCGGCGGCCGGCCACAGCAGGTGATCAGCGGAAGCGTTCAGCGCCGGCCGGGCCTGGCTGACGCCCGTCGCCCGGGCCAGGGGCACATCCGCTCAAAGCTTCACCGGACCTCCCGCCGCACGCATCGACTTGGTGATCGCCTTCCACTTGTTCAGCCGGGCCTTGGCCACCCGGGCGTCCGAGCGGGAGGCGATCCACTCGTTCTCGCGCTGGAGCTTGAGGTAGCTGTCCATCCGACGCTGCGGCAGACTGCCGTCCTCCAGCGCCGCCCGCACCGCGCAGCCGGGCTCGGTGTGGTGGTTGCAGTCGTGGAAGCGGCACTCCTCGGCCAGCTCGGCTATGTCGGCGAAGGCCAGGTCCACCCCCTCGCCACCGTAGAGGCCGACCTCGCGCAGCCCGGGGGTGTCGATCAGCACGCCCCCGCCGGGCAGTGCCGTCAGCTCGCGGGTGGTCGTCGTGTGGCGGCCCTTCTGGTCGACCTCGCGGGCCTGCTGGACGGTCATCACCTCGGCGCCGACCAGCGCGTTGGTGAGGGTGGACTTGCCCACACCGGACTGGCCGATCAGTACGGCGGTGCCGGGCGCGCAGGCGCGGAGCACGTCGATGCCCTCTCCGGTCTCGGCGCTGACCACCAGCACGGTGACACCGGGGGCGACCGCTTCGACGTCGGCCCGGATGAAGTCGGCGTCGTCCACCAGATCGGCCTTGGTGAGGACGACCAGGGGTTCGGCACCGGACTCCCAGGCCAGGGCGAGGAAGCGCTCGATCCGCCCGAGGTCGGGATCGGCCGCCAGCGAGGCGGCGATCAGGACGGTGTCGACGTTGGCCGCCAGCACCTGGCCGTCGGAACGCTTGCCCGCCACCTTGCGGATGATCGCGGTGGAGCGCGGCAGCAGCGCGGTGACGGCGGCCATCGGCTGGGCGTGCAGGTCGACGGCGGCCCAGTCACCCGTGCACGGGCAGTTGATCATGTCGGCGTCGCCCACCCGCCGGGTGTCGAGCCGGACGGTGCGCAGCTCGCCCGTCTCAGGGTCGGCGAGGACGGCGTCGCACTGGCCGCGGTCGACCCGGAGGATCCGGGCCGGGAGCAGCCCGGCTTCGGCGAGCGGCGCGAAGAGCTCGTCGAGCTCGGGCGTCCAGCCGTAGCCGGCCAGCGGGGAACCCGCGGTGAAGCCGTCGGTGAGGCTGTCGCCGGAGAGCGAAGAAGAAGAGGAGGAAGAGGAGGAGGACGAGGGAGCGGAGGCAGCGTTGAACAACGCAGTGGCCCTTCGGGAGGAGATGGTCCCGGCGGGCTACGGCTGGCGCGGAGGGCTCAGCCGGCGGCCGGGAAGAGGAGGTGAACGCGAGCGCTGCCCAGGGCAGCTATCGGGGCGACAACGACCACGGGGTTCACCTCCTGCTCTCTACTCCTCGGGCGGCCCAATGGCCCCCGAACCTGACGCGCCACACGCTAGTGGAGCCCGCGGCGACGGCCAACCTATTTTTGACCTGCGGAAACGCCGTCCAGAGGAGGGAGGGGCTATCCGCCGTACCGGTGCTTGAGGTTCGGGTCGTCCAGCCACCAGGGCCGCATGCCGGTCTCCTCCTCCTCCGGCAGCCCCTCCGCCCGGGCCCGGGCGGCCTGCTCCTCGAAGCGGGCGTCCAGTTCGGCGTCCACGGCCTTGATCTCCTCGCGCCCCTGCACCACCATCCGCCGCACCAGCGCGGCGAGGAACGGCAGCCCGACGAGGTCGCCCAGCACCCAGAAGGCGTTGCCGCCCCAGGTCTGGTCCTGGGCCGGGCTCGGCCCCCAGGGCCGCCCGAGCGCGACGTAGTAGTGCTCGGCGACGAGGTGGCCACCGTAGATCAGCACGATCCCGAGCCCTGCGTCGAAGATCACCTCGGCGAAGGTGATGAACAGCCCGACCAGGTGCGGGTACTCGTGCCCGACCGGGTCGAGCTGCAGCCGCGGCCAGAAGTAGGCGAGTCCCAGCAGCACCAGCGCCAGGTGCAGCACCACGTTCCCGACCCCGCTGGAGAGCGACCACTCGTACCAGGGCGTGAAGTAGAGGAGCCACGGCGGCGCCATCAGCAGCGCCGTGGAGACCGCCGGGAACATCAGCACCTTGGAGGGCCGGCTGCGCAGCACCCGCAGGATCCGCTCCCGCCGGCGCTCCGGCGAGGACTCGACAAGCAGCGAGACGGGCGCGCCCAGCGCGAGCAGCAGCGGGACGACCATGAGCAGCAGCACGACCTGCACGGCCCGGTCGGTGAAGAGGATGCGCTCGTACACGCCGAGGCCGGAGCAGGTGCACCAGATCCACAGCAGCAGGCCGCCGAGGAAGGCCGCGGTGCGGGTGGGCTGCCAGCGTTCGCCGCCGCGGTGGACGGTGCGCACCGCGGCCAGGTACCAGCCGCCGAGGAGCAGCGACAGGGCGAGCACCAGCGGTTCGAGGGTCCAGGAGGTGGCGAGGTCGGACCACTGCCACGCGGGCGGTCCGCTGTACGCGAGCGCGTGGACCGCGCTCCCGTGGCCGAGCGCCTGGACCGCGCCCCCGTGGCCGAGCGCCTGGGCCGCGAGATCCACCGCGCCGTTCATCCGTCCGCCCACCTCGTCCGCACCGCCACCCGGGTCGCCGGGGAGGCGCCGGGAGTCGCCGGGCAGGGGCCTCGGCGCCCGGCCATGATGGCGCTCCCGGCCCGGCCCGCCGCAGCCGGGGCCCGCCTCTATACCCGGGCCTGAACAAAGCTTTACCAAGCCCCGCCAAAGCTTTGCCGAGGCAAAGTTCTGCCCTTGCCGGGCCCGGGGGCGCAACCGGCGGCGGCCCGCGTTCGTCTGGCAGGATGCACCGTCGGCGCGATACCGGCCACGTGGGTGACTACAAGGGGACGACAAGAGGTGCAAAGCACTGCACGCGGCGAGGGCCGACGGCTGGCCGCGCGCCACCGCAACATCGAGCTGGGCCTGTTGGCGCTCGCGGTGGCCGTCTGTCTGGCCGGACACATCGACGCCTCGCTGGCACTGACCGGCAAGCTGCCGTCCGGACTGCTGGTCCACGGCCTGTCCCTGGGGGCACTGGTCGCGGCGGCGCACCTGGCGGTGCGCCGGTTCGCACCGTACGCGGACCCGCTGATCCTGCCGCTGGGCGTCTTCCTGACCGGCTTCGGGCTGATGCTGCTGGACCGGCTGGACTTCAGCTACAAGGCGGCGCACCCGGGCAAGGGCGACTACCAGAAGCTCCCCGCCGCGCCCTCCCAGATGATGTGGGTGTTCATCTCGGTGGCGGCGGCGATCGCGCTGATCGTCTTCGTCAAGCACCACCGCTTCTTCCAGCGGTACGTGTACGTGATGATGGCGGGCGCGCTGGTCCTGCTGACGGCGCCGGTGTTCTCGCCGACGGACAGCTTCGGCGCCAAGCGGTGGATCAAGCTCCCCGGGCTGCCGTCCTTCGAGCCCGACGAGTTCGTGAAGGTCGCGATCACGATCTTCTTCGCGGGCTACCTGATGGCCAACCGGGACGCCCTGGCCCTGGCCGGGCGGAAGGTCTGGGGGATGACCCTGCCGCGCGGACGGCACGCCGGTCCGGTGCTCGCGATCTGGGCGGTCAGCCTGCTGGTGCTGATCTTCGAGCGCGACCTCGGCACCTCGCTGATCTTCTTCGGCCTCTTCATCGTGATGCTGTACGTGGCGACCGAGCGCACCAGCTGGGTCGTCCTCGGCCTGCTCATGGCGGTCGGCGGCGCGACGGTGGTCGGCACCCTGGAGCCCCACGTGCACGGCCGCGTCGAGGCCTGGCTGCACCCGCTCGACTACTACAAGCCGGTGCACGACCCGGCGATCTCCGAGCAGCCTGCCGAGGCGCTGTTCAGCCTGGGCACCGGGCACCTGACCGGGACGGGCCTGGGCTCGGGCCGCCCGTGGCTGATCGGCTTCGCGGGGCGTAGCGACTTCATCTTCACCACCATCGGCGAGGAGCTGGGCCTGGCCGGGGTGACGGCCGTCCTGCTGGTGTACGTGCTGCTGATCCAGCGCGGCATGCGCACCGCGATCGGCCTGACCGACCCGTTCGGCAAGCTGCTCGCGGCCGGGCTGTCGGCGGCGCTCGCGCTGCAGATCTTCGTGGTGGTCGGCGGCGTGAGCGGGCTGGTCCCGCTGACCGGCAAGGCCCTGCCGTTCCTGGCGGCCGGTGGTTCCTCGCTGCTGGCGAACTGGCTGATGGTCGCGCTGCTGATCAAGCTCAGCGACTCCTCGGGACGCACCGCGCTGGACCCGGTCCAGCCGACCCCCGAGCCGCTCCCCGCGCAGGCCGGCCCGGGCGACCGCTCGGCCGCCACCGACCCGGCCGCGACGAACCCGGGCCAGGGCCCCGACCAGGGCCAGGACCAGAGTCCGAGCTCAAGCCACAGCCGGCGCCAGGGCCCGGACCAGGGCCAGGACCCCGGCCCAGGCCCCGGCCGGACGCTGGGCGGCGCGGGCCGGCCCCTGGCCCCGGGATCCGACCCGAGCACGCAGACCACCGCCGGCCCCGCCCTCACCGACCCGGGCGCCGCCACCGAGCTGCGCCCCGCGTTCGGCCAGGCCCCGGTCGCCCCGCACCCCAACGGGCCCCAGCCGCCCGCCCCCCAGGCCTCGTACGGCTACCCGCCGGTCAACGAGGAGCACACCCAGGGCTACGGTCTGCCGCCGCGGTCCCCGTTCCCCTCGAACCCGTCCGCCTGAGGAACACCGAGGACACCGAGGACACGGAGGACACGGAGGACACCCAGGGCCTCCGAGGCCCCCAAGGCTCCCCACGGCCCCTCGGCCCCGGCCCCGAACGCACAGGGCCTCCCCCGCGAACCGCGAGGGAGGCCCTGTCCGTACCCGTGGACGGAGAACCGGCTACCGCTGCTCCCACGGCGGCCGAGGCGGCCTGGGCGGGTAGCCCGGCCCCGACCCCGGCCGCTCCGGCGGCAACCCCGGTCCCGGCTCCGGTCCCGCCCCCGGCTCCTGCGGCCCCTGGCCGGGCCGCTCCGGCGGCGGCCCCAGCGGCCGGTCGCTGTCCGGCGGCGGCGGAGCGGGCCGGTGGTGCGGCCCCGGCCGGGCGGTGAGGCGCCCGCGCAGGTTGTCGGCGGCCAGCACGTCGGCCCACCGCTCGGGGTACTCGGCGGGCGCGTCGACGTCGTCCGCCTCGTCCTCGCCCCACTCTTCCTCGACCCCCTCGGCCAGTCCCAGCTCGCGGGCCCGCCGGGCCCGTTCGACGGCCCGCCGGGCGGCGACCTCGCGGACCACGGCGGCGGCCGCCTCCTCGTGGGCGCGCTCGTTCTCGGCGCGGGCGTCCGCGGTCTCCAGGGTGGGCCAGCGGCGGTCTATCGCGGCGTTCATGGCGGCGCCGATGAGCACCGCGAGGGCCACCACGAAGATCCACAGCAGCACGGCCACCGGCGCCGCCAGCGAGCCGTACACCGAGGGGCCCTCGACCGAGCTGATCAGGTAGATCCGCAGGCCGACGCTGCAGAAGACCAGCACCACCAGGGCCACCAGCGCGCCGGGGATGTCCTCGCGCCAGGGCGTGGAGACCGGTACGGCCAGGTGGTAGAGGGTGGTGAGGGAGACGATCAGCAGCAGGATCGCGACCGGCCAGTAGGCGGCGCTGACCACCCCGGCGAGGCCCGACACGGCGTTCTCGACCAGCCCGGGCCCCGCCATCATCAGCGGCAGCACCAGGGAGCCGATGACGAGGGCGCCGAGGTAGAGGCCGAGCGACATCAGCCGGGTCTTGACGATGCCCCGCTTGCCGTCCAGCCCGTACATCACGGTGATGGTGTCGATGAAGATGTAGAGCGCCCGGGATCCGGACCACAGCGACAGCAGGAAGCCGATCGAGATCAGGTCCGGCCGGACGTGGTCGAAGACCTGGCTGAGCAGCGGTTTGACGACCTCGTTGACGGAGGAGTCCGAGAGCACCGTCCCGGAGGCCGAGACGATGTCGTGCTTGAGCCGCTCGATGGTGCCGGCGCCGACGAAGGCGTCGAGGTAGCCGAGGGTGGCCGCCAGGCCGAGCAGCAGCGGCGGGATCGACAGCAGGGTGAAGAAGGCCGCCTCCGCGGCGAGGCCGGTGACCCGGTACTCGACGCAGGTGTTGGTGGTGTCCTTCACCAAGTCCCACGCCGTACGGCGCCAGGTGGCCCGTTTGGCCGCGCGCCGGGAGCCCTTGCCCCGACGCCGGGACGGCCGCTCGGGGTTCGGTCTGCTCGTATCGCCTGCTGCTTGCACAGCGCTAACGGTATCGGGCCGGGACGCTCCGGTTGATCTCCCCCGGGGGTACGGGCGCGTGCGCACCGCGGCTGCGGACGCCCGGCGGGGAGCGGCGGGAACGACCGACCGTCCCGCATTTCGAAACCACAGCGTCCAGCATCCGGATGTTAGTGGACCGCGAGTCCCGGGCCGTGCGAATCTCTTGCCATGCCTAGCGCCGGAACCACCCTAGTAGGTCGACTCCACGTCGATCTCCTTCGCGTGTCCAGCGCCATCTGTCCGGTGACCTGAGCCCCCACCTCGCCGCACCACCGCACCCGGCGCCGATCCGACCGCCCATCCCCGCACCAGCGGATGCGCAGGCGCCCGCCCGGCCCGGCCACTGCTCTCCCGGTCCTGAGAAACCCGCAGGTCACAGCAGCACCGCACGGCCGAGCACGCTCCGCGACCCACCCGGCGTCAGCGCCACCTGCCCCGAAGGACTTTCAGCATGGCCACCTCTCCCGAGACCGCCGAGCCCACGGCCGACCGCACCGCCGCGCGCCGCCCCGCAGCGGCTCGCAAGGTGACCCGCCACCGCGGCGAGGGCCAGTGGGGCATGGGCCACTACACCCCCCTGAATGCCAACGAGCAGATCAAGAAGGACGACGACGGTCTCAATGTGCGGACACGCATTGAGACGATCTACGCGCACCGGGGCTTCGACTCGATCGACCCCGCCGACCTGCGCGGCCGGATGCGCTGGTGGGGGCTCTACACCCAGCGCAAGGAGGGCATCGACGGCGGCAAGACCGCCATCCTGGACCCGCACGAGCTGGACGCCGAGTACTTCATGATGCGCGTGCGCATCGACGGCGGCCGGCTGACGGTCCCCCAGCTCCGGGCCGTCGCCGAGGTCTCCGAGCAGTACGCCCGGGGCACCGCCGACCTGACCGACCGGCAGAACATCCAGTTCCACTGGATCCGGATCGAGGACGTCCCGGCGATCTGGCGGAAGCTGGAGGCCGTCGGCCTGTCCACCACCGAGGCCTGCGGCGACACCCCGCGCGCCATCCTCGGCTCCCCGGTGGCCGGCGTCGCCCGGGACGAGATCATCGACGGCACCCCGGCGATCCAGGAGATCCAGCGCCGCTTCATCGGCAACCCGGAGTTCTCCAACCTGCCGCGCAAGTTCAAGGCCGCCATCTCCGGCTCCCCGCTGCTGGACGTCGCGCACGAGATCAACGACGTCTCCTTCGTCGGCGTGGTCCACCCCGAGCACGGCCCCGGCTTCGACCTGTGGGTCGGCGGCGGCCTGTCCACCAACCCCAAGCTGGGTGTGCGGCTGGGCGCCTGGGTCCCGCTGGAGCAGGTGCCGGACGTCTTCGGCGGCGTGATCAGCATCTTCCGCGACTACGGCTACCGGCGCCTGCGCAACCGCGCCCGGCTGAAGTTCCTGGTCGCCGACTGGGGCGTGGAGAAGTTCCGCCAGGTGCTGGAGGACGAGTACCTGAAGGTCCGTCTGATCGACGGCCCCGCGCCCGCCGAGCCGGTCGCCCGCTGGCGCGACCACGTCGGCGTCCACCAGCAACGGGACGGCCGCTACTACATCGGCTTCGCCCCGCGCGTCGGCCGGGTCGACGGCAAGCTGCTCGGTCGGATCGCCGACCTCGCCGCCGCCCACGGCAGCGACCGGGTGCGCACCACCACCGAGCAGAAGATGCTCGTCCTCGACATCGCCGAGGAACACGTCGAGTCGGTGGTGGCCGGCCTGGAGGCGCTCGACCTGCGGGTCGCCCCCTCGCCGTTCCGCCGCGGCACCATGGCCTGCACCGGCATCGAGTACTGCAAGCTCGCCATCGTCGAGACCAAGGAGCGCGGCCGCTCCCTGATCGACGAACTCGAACAGCGCCTCCCGGACTTCGCCGAGCCGCTGACCATCAACATCAACGGCTGCCCGAACGCCTGCGCCCGCATCCAGGTCGCCGACATCGGCCTCAAGGGCCAGCTCGTCACCGACGAGCACGGCAACCAGGTCGAGGGCTACCAGGTGCACCTGGGCGGCGCGCTCGGCCTGGAGGCCGGCTTCGGCCGCAAGGTCCGCGGCCTCAAGGTCACCAGCGCCGGCCTGCCCGACTACGTCGAGCGCCTGCTGACCCGCTACCAGGCCGACCGCACCGAGGGCGAGCGCTTCGCCCAGTGGACGGCCCGCGCCACCGAGGAGCAGTTGTCGTGAGTGAGCGGAGCGAGCGAACCGAAAGGGCGGGGCGTGTTCGCGAAGCGAACGCCGAGCGCAGCGAGGTGGGCGATGAGTGAGCGGAGCGAGCGAACCGAAAGGGCGGGGCGTGTTCGCGAAGCGAACGCCGAGCGCAGCGAGGTGGGCGATGAGTGAGCGAGCCGCACCGTTCTTCTGCCCGTACTGCGGGGACGAGGACCTGCGCCCGTCGGAGGCCGGCCACGGCGCCTGGGAGTGCCACGGGTGCCGCCGCGCCTTCCAGCTGAAGTTCCTCGGCCTGCTGTCACCGACCAACGGGGGTACGTCCCATGAGCAGCACCGCGACTGACTACGAGGAGATCGCCGTCCGGGCCGGCCGCGAGCTGGAGGAGGCCACGGCGCAGGAGGTCCTGCGCTGGGCCGCCGACACCTTCGGCAAGCGGTTCTGCGTGACCTCCTCGATGGAGGACGCGGTGGTCGCCCACCTCGCCGCCTCGGTGTTCCCCGGCGTGGACGTGGTGTTCCTGGACACCGGCTACCACTTCGCGGAGACCATCGGCACCCGGGACGCGGTGGCGGCCACCATGCCGGTCAACGTCATCACGCTCACCCCGCTGAAGAGCGTGGCCGAGCAGGACGCCGAGTACGGGCCGAACCTGCACGACCGCGACCCGGACCTGTGCTGCTCGCTGCGCAAGGTCGAGCCGCTCAACCGCGGCCTCGGCGGCTACGACGCCTGGGCCACCGGGCTGCGCCGCGACGAGTCCCCGACCCGGGCGAACACCCCGGTGGTCTCCTGGGACCCCAAGCGCCGCAAGGTCAAGATCGCCCCGATCGCCCGGTGGACGCAGGAGGACGTGGACGCCTACGTCGCCGCCAACGGGGTGCTGCTCAACCCGCTGCTGTGGGAGGGCTACACCTCGATCGGCTGCTCGCCGCTGTCCTGCACCCGCAAGCCGGGGGAGGGCGAGGACGCCCGGGCCGGCCGCTGGTCCGGCTCCGGCAAGACCGAGTGCGGCATCCACCTCTGACCCCCCACCACTTCTCGCGTAAGGAAAGAACCGTGACAGCTGACACCCTGGCCGCTGACGGAGCCGCAGAGGCGGCCCCCGCGGCCGCCCCCTGCGAGCGCGGCGCCACCGTGTGGCTGACCGGGCTGCCGAGCGCGGGCAAGACCACCCTCGCCTTCGCGCTGGCCGGGCGGCTGCGCGCCGAGGGCCACAAGGTCGAGGTCCTGGACGGGGACGAGATCCGCGAGTTCCTCTCCAAGGGCCTCGGCTTCTCCCGCGAGGACCGGCACACCAACGTCACCCGGATCGGCTTCGTCGCCGAGAAGCTCGCCGCCAACGGCGTCAAGGTGCTCGCCCCGGTGATCGCCCCGTTCGCCGACTCGCGCACCGCGGTGCGGGAGCGGCACGCGGCGGCGGGCACCGAGTTCCTGGAGGTCCACGTCGCCACCCCGGTCGAGCTGTGCGCCGAGCGGGACGTCAAGGGCCTGTACGCCAAGCAGGCAGCCGGCGAGATCTCCGGCCTGACCGGCGTCGACGACCCGTACGAGGCCCCGGAGAACCCGGAGCTGCGGATCCAGACGCAGGGCCGCGCGGTGGCCGACTCCGCCGCCGAGCTGCACGCCTTCCTGACCGAGAGGGGCCTGGCATGACCACCGCGACCGACAGTCCGGTCCGCACCGACGACCCCGACCGGAGTTCGGGGGGGCCCTTCGCGCTGTCCCACCTGGACGCGCTGGAGGCCGAGTCGGTGCACATCTTCCGCGAGGTCGCGGGGGAGTTCGAGCGCCCGGTGATCCTGTTCTCCGGCGGCAAGGACTCCATCCTCATGCTGCACCTGGCGCTCAAGGCCTTCGCGCCCGCCGCCGTCCCCTTCTCGCTGCTGCACGTCGACACCGGGCACAACTTCCCCGAGGTGCTGGCCTACCGCGACCGGGTCGTGGCCGAGCACAACCTGCGCCTGCACGTCGCCCACGTCCAGGACTTCATCGACGACGGCCGGCTGCGCGAGCGCCCGGACGGCACCCGCAACCCGCTGCAGACCGTCCCGCTGCTCGACGCGATCGAGAAGGGCCGCTTCGACGCGGTGTTCGGCGGCGGCCGCCGGGACGAGGAGAAGGCCCGCGCCAAGGAGCGCGTCTTCTCCCTGCGCGACGAGTTCGGTGCCTGGGACCCGCGCCGCCAGCGCCCCGAGCTGTGGTCGCTGTACAACGGCCGGCACGCGGTCGGCGAGCACGTGCGGGTCTTCCCGCTGTCCAACTGGACCGAGCTGGACGTCTGGCAGTACATCGAGCGCGAGGGCATCGAGCTGCCGGAGATCTACTACGCGCACGAGCGGGACGTCTTCGCCCGGGGCGGCATGTGGCTGACCGCCGGCGAGTGGGGCGGCCCCAAGGACGGCGAGCCGGTGGAACGGCGGATGGTCCGCTACCGCACCGTCGGCGACATGTCCTGCACCGGCGCCGTCGACTCCGACGCCACCACCATCGAGGCCGTGATCGCCGAGATCGCCGCCAGCCGCCTCACCGAGCGCGGCGCCACCCGCGCCGACGACAAGCTGTCCGAGGCCGCGATGGAAGACCGCAAGCGCGAGGGGTACTTCTAATGAGCACGACCGTCGAGACCAGCGCCACCTCCCTGCTGCGCTTCGCCACCGCCGGTTCCGTCGACGACGGCAAGTCCACCCTGGTCGGCCGGCTGCTGCACGACTCCAAGTCGGTGCTCGCCGACCAGCTGGAGGCCGTCGAGCGCGTCTCCCTGGGCCGCGGCCAGGAGGCGCCCGACCTCGCGCTGCTCACCGACGGCCTGCGGGCCGAGCGCGAGCAGGGCATCACCATCGACGTCGCCTACCGCTACTTCGCCACTCCCCGGCGGCGGTTCATCCTCGCCGACACCCCCGGGCACGTGCAGTACACCCGCAACATGGTGACCGGCGCCTCCACCGCCGAGCTCGCCGTCGTCCTGGTCGACGCCCGCAACGGCGTGGTCGAGCAGACCCGCCGGCACGCCGCCGTCGCCGCCCTGCTGCGGGTGCCGCACGTCGTGCTGGCCGTCAACAAGATGGACCTGGTCGACTACGCGGAGCCCGTCTTCGCCGCCATCGCCGAGGAGTTCAGCGCCTACGCCGCCTCCCTCGGCATCGAGGACGTGCTCGCCGTCCCGATCTCGGCCCTGGCCGGGGACAACGTCGTCGAGCCGTCCGCGCACATGGACTGGTACGGCGGCCCGACCCTGCTGGAGCACCTGGAGACCGTCCCGGTCGGCAGCGACCCGAGCGCCGAGCCGGCCCGCTTTCCCGTCCAGTACGTGATCCGCCCGCAGACCGAGGAGCACCCCGACTACCGCGGCTACGCGGGCCAGTTGGCCTCCGGGGTGCTGCGGGTCGGCGACGCCGTCACCGTGCTGCCCTCCGGCCTGACCACCACCGTCGCCGGGATCGACGCCCTCGGCCGCGAGAGCGACATCGCCTGGGCTCCGCAGTCGGTCACCGTCCGGCTCGCCGACGACCTCGACGTCTCCCGGGGCGACCTGATCGCCGCCGGGGCGGCGCCCGTCCCCACCAAGGACATCGAGGCCACGGTCAGCCACCTCAACGAGCGCCCGCTGCGCGCCGGGGACAAGGTGCTGCTCAAGCACACCACCCGCACCGTGCGCGCGCTGGTCAAGGAGATCTCCTACCGGATCGACATCACTGCGCCGATCAGCGAAGGGGGCCTCGAACAGCGCCCCGCCCCCGAGGGGTTGAACGTCAACGACATCGGCCACGTGAAGCTGCGCACCGCCGAGCCGCTGGCCCTCGACGACTACACCGACAACCGCCGCACCGGCTCGTTCCTGCTGATCGACCCGGCCGACGGCACCACCCTCACCGCCGGCATGGCGGGCGAGGCCTTCGAGACCGTACACGGCGACGAGGCTCCCGACGCATCCCAAGAGGAGGACTGGGTCTGATGCCCAGCGAGGCGTTCTCGGGCATGGACAAGGAAGGCGGCCGCATCGGCAGCGGCGTCCTCGGCAGCGGCCAGGGCGGCTTGACCCGATGTGTGGGCCGACGGGGCTGAGCACTGCCCCGTCACCGGGCCGCTTTCCCAGCCGCCGCCCGGCCTGCCCCGGCACCGACGTGCCGCGCGAACCACTTCCAACCGTCCACCCGGGACCGCTTCCTGACGGTCCGTCCGTGAACAGGACCCACCACCATGGCACCCAGCCCGGCCCCCTCCCATCCCTTCGTCCGCCCCAACGCCGGTCGGATCAGACGCTCCGCCGCGGCCGCCCTCGCCGGCCTGACCGCCGTCGCCCTGCTGTCGGCCTGCGGCTACGGCTCCAAGGCCTCCGACAGCGGCTCCGGCGGCTCCGCCGACACGGCCTCCGCGGCCGGGGCCTCGGGCGTCAAGCTGTCCTCCCCCACGGTGAAGATCGGCTACTTCGCCAACCTGACCCACGGCACCGCCCTGGTCGGCCTCCAGGAGGGCATCCTCCAGAAGGAGTTGGGCGCCACCCAGATCAAGACCCAGGTCTTCAACGCGGGCCCGGCCGAGATCGAGGCGCTCAACGCCGGCTCCATCGACATCGGCTGGATCGGCCCCTCCCCCGCGATCAACGGCTACACCAAGTCCGACGGCAAGTCCCTGAAGATCATCGGCGGTTCGGCCTCCGGCGGGGTCAAGCTGGTGGTCAACCCGGAGAAGATCTCCTCGCTGGACGACCTCAGGGGCAAGAAGATCGCCACCCCGCAGCTGGGCAACACCCAGGACGTGGCCCTGCTCAACTACCTGGCGGGCAAGGGCTACAAGGTCGACGCGGCGTCCGGCGCGGGCGACGTCTCGGTGGTGCGCACCGACAACAAGGTCACCCCCGACGCCTACCGGCAGGGCTCCATCGACGGCGCCTGGGTGCCCGAGCCCACCGCCTCCAAGCTGGTCACCCTCGGCGCGAAGGTCCTGCTCAACGAGAAGGACGTCTGGCCGGACAAGAAGTTCGTGATCACCAACATCATCGTCTCCCAGAAGTTCCTCAAGGAGCACCCGGACGTGGTGGAGGCCGTGCTGCGCGGCTCGGTGAACACCAACGCCTTCATCAAGGCCAACCCCGACAAGGCCAAGGCCGACGCCAACGAGGCGATCAAGAAGGATGCCGGCAACGCCCTGGAACCGGCCGTCCTCGACCCGGCCTGGGCCGACGTCGACTTCCTGGACGACCCGCTGGCCGGCACCCTGCAGGCCGAGGCCGACCACGCCGTGACCGCCGGGCTCCTCAAGCTGCCCAGATCAAGTTCCGCTGGCGCGGGGGCCAACCTCAACGGCATCTACGACCTCACCCTGCTGAACAAGGTCCTCGCGGCCAAGGGCCAGGCGCCCGTGGCGGACGCCGGGCTCGGCGCCAAGTAGCGCCGGCAGCGCCGGTAGCGCCGGCCGTACGGAAGTCCGCCCCAGAATCCGCGGTCCGGTCCCCCGCCCGCCCGGTCGATCCCCGATCGATGCCCACCGGGACGGGCCGGGGCCGGACCCCGGCCCCCGCTTCGCAGCCCTCCCCCTCCCGCCCGCCGACGGGCGGGAGGGGCCCGTGACCACTCAGCAGGAGGTCCCCACATGAGCGAGCGCAGCGAGCCAGTCATCAAAAGGCGCGCGTGGGCGAATGCCCCCGCCGAGCGAAGCAAGGAGGGCGCATGAGCCCGGCACTGACCACCGAGGCCGACGCCCCCGCCCTCGCCCCTGACGGCGGCGCGCCCGCCGTCCGGATCTCGCACGTGCACAAGTCCTTCGGCCGCCCGGGTGCCCGGACCCACGTGCTGGACGACATCACCCTCGACGTCGCGCCCGGCGAGTTCGTCACCCTGCTCGGCGCCTCGGGCTGCGGCAAGTCCACCCTGCTCAACCTGGTCGCCGGCCTCGACAAGCCCAGCCGCGGCAACATCGAGGTCACCGGCGGCCGCCCCGCCCTGATGTTCCAAGAGCACGCGCTGTTCCCCTGGCTCACCGCCGGGAAGAACATCGAGCTGGCCCTGAAGCTGGCCGGCGTCCCCCGCCCCGAGCGCCGCGCCGAGGCCGAGCGCCTGCTCGAACTCGTCCGCCTGGGCGGCGCGTACGGCAAGCGGGTGCACGAGCTGTCCGGCGGCATGCGCCAGCGCGTGGCGATGGCCCGCGCCCTCGCCCAGGGCAGCAAGGTGCTGCTGATGGACGAGCCGTTCGCCGCGCTCGACGCCATCACCCGTGACGTGCTGCACGACGAGATCACCCGGATCTGGGCCGAACGGCAGCTGTCCGTCCTGTTCGTCACCCACAACGTGCGCGAGGCCGTCCGCCTGGCCCAGCGTGTCGTCCTGCTCTCCTCCCGGCCCGGCCGGGTCGCCCGCGAGTGGCGGATCGACCTGCCGCAGCCGCGGCGCATCGAGTCGTCCGGCGTCGCCGACCTGTCCATCGAGATCACCGAAGAACTGCGTGGGGAGATCCGTCGCCATGTCCAGCACTGACACCGCCCCCGCCAGGAACGACGGCGACACCGCCGAGGTCGGTGCGGGCCTGGACGCCCTCGACTCCGTCGCCGCCCACCGCAGTTCGCTCGGCGAGGTGCTGCGCACCAAGGCGCTGCCGCCGCTGATCGGCGTGCTGGTGGTGCTGGCGCTGTGGCAGGGCGCGTACAGCCTCCACCTGACCTCCTCGTACAAGCTGCCCAGCCCCGTCGACGTCTGGCACTCCCTCCAGGACCTCTGGTACCAGGGCACGCTGTTCTCGATCATCTGGACCAGCGTCTGGCGCGGCCTGTCCGGCTTCCTGCTCGCCGTCCTCATCGGCACCCCGATCGGCCTGGTCGTCGCCCGGGTCAAGCCGGTGCGCACCGCGATCGGCCCGGTGCTCCAGGGGCTTCAGTCACTGCCCTCGGTCGCCTGGGTCCCGGCCGCCGTCATCTGGCTCGGCATCAACGACTCGATGATGTACGCGGTGATCCTGCTGGGCGCCGTCCCCTCCATCGCCAACGGCCTGGTGGCCGGCATCGACCAGGTGCCGCCGCTGTTCCTGCGGGCCGGGCGCACCATCGGCGCCACCGGCCTGGCCGGGGCCCGGCACGTGCTCATCCCCGCCGCGCTGCCCGGCTACCTGGCCGGACTCAAGCAGGGCTGGGCGTTCTCCTGGCGCTCGCTGATGGCGGCGGAACTCGTCGCTTCCTCCCCCGACCTCGGGCGGGGCCTCGGCCGGTTCCTGGAGGACCAGCGGGAGTTCTCCGACATGTCGGGGGTGCTGCTCGGCATCGTCCTCATCCTCTTCGTCGGCATCGCCATCGAGCTGCTGGTGTTCACCCCGGTCGAGCGCCGGGTGCTGCGCAACCGCGGCCTGCTGGCCTCCACCAAGTGAGACCCCGATGACGCCCGCCCTGCTGCTCATCGCCCACGGCAGCCGCGACCCGCGGCACGCCGCGACCGTCGCCGCCCTGGTCGAGCAGGTGCGGGCACAGCGGCCCGCCCTGGAGGTCGCCACCGCCTACCTGGACCACTGCGCGCCGCGGATCCCCCAGGTGGTCGGCCGACTGACGGACGCGGTGGCCGTGCCGCTGCTGCTGAACCGGGCCTTCCACGCCAAGCACGACATCCCGGCCGCGCTGCGCGCCGCCGGCGCCGGGCTGCCGGTCGCGGACGTGCTGGGGCCGTCGCCGCTGCTGCTCGACGCCCTGGACCGCCGCCTCGCCGAGGCCGGGCTCGACCTGGCCTCGGCCGCGGTCCGCTCCCGGACGGGCGTGGTGCTGGCGGCGGCCGGCTCCTCCGACCCGGCCGCCGACGCCGCCACCCGCGCCGTCGCCGCCGAGTGGCGCCGCACCCGCGGCTGGGCCGCCGTCGAGGTCGCCTACGCCTCGGCCTCCGGGCCGCGCGTGCCGGACGCCCTCGCCGCCCTGCGCACGGCCGGTGCCTCCTGCACGGCCGTCGCCCCCTACCTGCTGGCCCCGGGCCTGCTGCCGGACCGCATCGCCGCGGCGGCCGCCGACGCCGACGTCCTGGCCGACCCCCTCGGCCCGGCACCCGAGCTGGCGGCGCTGCTGCTGGAGCGCTACGACCAGGGCCGCCTGGCGGCGGCCACGGTCCCGGCGCTCACAGCCTGAGCCTCAAGACGCTTGGCGGTGCTGGTACTCGGCCACCGCCGCGGTGATCACGCTAAGCGGCACGGGCTCGCTCACGTCGGCGATGGCAGCCTCGATCCACTCCCGCATGATGGCCGTCGGCTTCAGCCCTCGTTCCCGTGCCCGGCGCCGCACCTCGTCCATCACCGGTTTGGGCAGCCGCAGCGAGGTGGTGATCATCACCGATTCCGCCGCCACCTGCTCACCCGGCTCGGCGCTCATGATCTCGTCCTCGGTCAGCTCGTGCGTCTCGTAGTATTCGGCGATCGCTTCGAGCTCCGCATTGTCAGTCATCCGCCACCTTCAATTCGTCCGCCTGAGGAACAGGCGCCGTTCGGCAACCGTCATGTCGCGCGCAGTGGCGCAGTACCACGCCGACGGCCTCGCAGTGCTTTCCGCCAACAGATGCCGCCCGGCTCGCGTCACGCCCAGGCAGATCGTTGTGCCCTTCCGGCCACCGGAAAACCAGTGGGGACGGGAGAACACCACATCTTCCACCTCGGAGGGGCCCACTCCATGCCTGGAGATGTGCTCCTCGGAGCGCTCGGTCCAGTAGATCTCACTATGCACGACCGCAGCGTGTTACAAACGCATTGCGCGAGACCAGCCACCGTCATCCGAGCGGGTGACGGCGCGCGGAAGCACCGACGGCGCGCGCGGCCGGAGCCGTGCGCGCCGTAGCGGGAGGGTCCGGGTCAGGCCGGGAGGTTCCACTTCTGGTTGGCGGCGCCGTTGCAGTCCCAGATGCCGAGCTGGTTGCCGTTCGCGGTGGAGAAGCCCAGGTCGTCCAGGCAGCGGCCGGACTGCGGGTTGAGCAGCGAGCCGTCGGCCCGGGGCTGCCACTGCTGGGCTCCGGTGCCGTTGCAGTCGTAGATCTGCACCCGGGTGGCGTTGCCCGTGTTGCCGCCCTGGACGTCCAGGCACCTGCCGAGGGCCCGGACGGTGCCGTCGGCGCCGATCTTCCACTGCTGGGAGGTGTTGCCGAGGCAGTCCCAGATCTGGACGGGGGTGCCGTTCGCGACGCTGCCGTCGCGGACGTCCACGCACTTGTTCACGTAGCCGCTGATCTGGCCGACCGGGCCCGCCGGGACCGGGGAGCCGGACACGATCCAGCCGAAGGTCGGCATCGCCGGCCAGAAGCACCCCGCTCCGGCGCTGGTGTTGCCGGTGGCCCAACCGCTGCTCATCCCGTAGTAGGTGGGGATCCCGTTGCTGCCGGTGCTCTGGCACTGGACCGCCACCCGCCAGGTCTGCATCGGGTCGATGCCCGAGCAGGTGCCGAGGAAGCCGTTGCCGCTTCTCGTGACGGAACAGTTCCCTGCCGTCAGGGCCCGGGCGGCCGGCGCGGAGGAGGTGCCCTGGGCGGCGGTGCTCTCGGCGGCACCGGCAGTCGGTGCGGTGAGTGCGGCGGCTCCCGCGAGCAGGGTGGTGGCGAACACGGCGGCGGTACGGCGCATGAAAGGTCCTTCCGAGAGCGGTGAACCGGTCAACCCGCGTGTGGAGCAACCGTGATGACGGTGCAACATTTGTGCGGGCCGCGTGGAAGCCTCGGGCACGACAGGTCGCCGGTCAACGGGCGGGACGGAGATCACGCCACCGGTCCGTCCACGGAGGGCAGGTGTGCGCCACGGGACGGGGAGGGCCCCGGCAGGCCGGGCCGACCGCCGATCCGGCCGGATCACGCAGGGCCCGGCGGGGCCGGTCGGACCCGGCGCAACGTGAAACCGTCGCCCGGATGGCCGGCGTTGGCGTCGGCGAGGCCGCCGGAGAGCTGGTACAGGGCACCGGCGGGGCCGGTGGTGACGGCGGTGGGGGTGGGGGCGGACGGCGGCGAGGCGGGCGGTGCGCCAGTGGTCGTCGGAGCGCAGTTCGACCTCGACGTCCCGGCCGGCGCCGAAGAAGGCGTTGGTGACACCCGCGATGGTTCCGTCGGGGCGGGCGGCGATGCCGTCGAGGTGGAGCAGCGCCCCGCCGCCGGCGATCTCGACCCTGCGCACGGCCGCCCGGCCCCCCGGCGGGAGGCGCCACAGGGTGCCGTCGTCCCTGGGCCTGCTACGAATCGACCAGCACGTGCTGCCGGCGGCGGAGGGGCTGCAGCTGATCGTGATGTCGCCGCGTGACGCGGAGACGGCGGACCGGTTGCGCCGGCCGGCTCCGACGCCCTCCGCGGTGTGGCCGCCCGGTCCGGGGAGGGCCTGCCGCCCGGTGCGGTACCGGGCGGCAGACGGTATGTGCCGGTTCGTCAGGTCGGCAAATTCCACTTCTGGTTGGCGGCGCCGTTGCAGTCCCAGATGCCGAGCTGGTTGCCGTTCGCGGTGGAGAAGCCCAGGTCGTCCAGGCAGCGGCCGGACTGGGGGTTGAGCAGCGAGCCGTCGGCCCGGGGCTGCCACTGCTGGGCGCCGGTGCCGTTGCAGTCCCAGAGCTGGACCATGGTGTGGTTGGCGGTGCCGCCGCCCGAGACGTCCATGCACTTGCCGAGGGCGCGGATGGTGCCGTCGGAGCCTATCCGCCACTTCTGCGCGAGGGTGCCGTTGCAGTCGTAGATCTGGACGGGGTTGCCGTTGCCGAGGTTGGCGCCCTGCACGTCGACGCACTTGCCGACGTAGCCGGTGATCTGGCCGGTGGGGCCGGCCGGCGGGGTGGCGCCCATGATGATGTGCGGGAACATCACGCTGTCGCCGACGCCGCAGGCCGCGGAGACGCTGCCGTCGCCGATCGCCACGCCGCCGATCGCGGGGCGGGAGAACTGCACGGTGTGGGTGGAGTTCCAGTAGTAACAGGTGGCGCCCACGGACCAGGTCTGCATCGGGTCGAGACCGCTGCAGCTGCCGACCGCGCTCCAGCCCGCCACGAAGGCGGAGCAGGCGGGCGCGGCCTGGGCGGTGGTGGCCGGTGCGGCCAGGGCGGCGGCCCCTGCGAGCAGGGCGGTGAACAGCAGGGCGGAGGTTCGGCGCATCGGGACGGTGGTCCTTCCGGGGTCGGCGAATCACGTCAACTCAACATCTGCGCAGGGTTGATGACTGTGCGACAGATGTGTGGGCCGGGTAAAAGAAGCCGGGGCGGACGGTCCTCCGTCAAGCCTTGGTTCAAGGCGAACTGCTACGGATTCACGTCAGCTGTCGGCTCCGCCCGGAGGCCGACAGGTCCGGAAACGCGGAACGGGCCCCGCGCTCCCCTTGGCGGGGGAGGTCGCGGAGCCCGTTCAGCGGAACTCGACGTACTCGGCCGGACCCGGCCGGGTACGACCGTCAGTCGAACTTGCGGCGCTGGCGCCCGGTGCCGTAGTTGGCGCCCGACTTGGAGCCGCTGCCCGGCCGGGCCCGGCCGGAGGAGCGCCCGATGAACCCGGCGGCCTGCGGCCGCTCGCCCTGGCCGGCGGCGCCGAGGCGCTGCTTGGGGCGCGGGCGGCGCGGGTTGCCGTTCATGTCGACGTCGGTGGGCAGCCCGGAGCGCTTGCCGGAGCGGCGGCGCGGGTTGCCGGACTTGCCGTCGGCGCCCTTGCCGTCGGCGGAGGCGGCCGGGGCCGCGGGCTGGGCGGCGGCCGGGACGGCCAGGGCGACCGGGACACCGCTGGGGGTGCGGGCGCCGGTGATCCGGGCCAGGTCGGCGTCGCCGGGGCGGATCTTGGTCACGGTGGGGCGGATCCCGGCGACCGTCATCAGCCGGTTGACCTCGCGGCGCTGCTCGGGCAGCACGAGCGTGACGACCGTACCGGACTCGCCGGCCCGGGCGGTGCGGCCGCCGCGGTGCAGGTAGTCCTTGTGGTCGATCGGCGGGTCGACGTTGACGACCAGGTCGAGGCCGTCGATGTGGATGCCGCGGGCGGCGACGTTGGTGGCGATCAGCGCGGTGACCTCGCCGTCGCGGAACTGGTCGAGGACTCGGTTGCGCTGCGGCTGGGACTTGCCGCCGTGCAGCGCCGCGGCCATCACGCCGGTGGCGCGCAGCTGCTTGGCGAGCCGGTCGGCGCCGTGCTTGGTGTGGACGAACATGATCACGCGCCCGTCGCGGGAGGCGATGTGGGCGGTGGCGGAGGCCTTGTCGGTCGGCTCCAGCTGCAGGACGTGGTGGTCCATGGTGGTGACCGCGCCGGCCGAGGGGTCGACCGAGTGGGTGACCGGGTCGGTCAGGAAGCGCTTGACCAGCCGGTCGACGTTGCGGTCCAGGGTGGCGGAGAACAGCATCCGCTGCCCGCCCTCGGCGACCTGCTCCAGCAGCTTGCTGACCTGCGGCAGGAAGCCCATGTCGGCCATCTGGTCGGCCTCGTCGAGGACCGTGATGGCGACGTCGGACAGGTTGACGTCACCGCGCCCGATCAGGTCGTCCAGGCGGCCGGGGGTGGCGACCAGCACCTCGGTGCCGCGGCGCACCGCGTTGGCCTGCCGGCTGATGCCCATGCCGCCGACGACGGTGGTGATCCGCAGGTTGACGGCGGTGGCGTACGGGGTGAGCGCCTCGGTGACCTGCTGGGCGAGCTCGCGGGTGGGCACCAGGACGAGCGCCAGCGGGTGGCGGGAGTCGGCGCGGCGACCGGCGGTGCGGGCGAGCAGCGGCAGGCCGAAGGCCAGGGTCTTGCCGGAGCCGGTGCGGCCGCGGCCGAGGACGTCGCGCCCGGCGATCGAGTCGGGCAGGGTGGCGGCCTGGATCGGGAACGGCTCGGTGACGCCCTCGCGGGTGAGCGCGGAGAGGATCGCCTTGGGCAGGTCGAGCTCGCCGAAGGAGGCCGCCGGCGGCCGGGCCGGAGTGCCCTCGACGACGGTGAAGTCGGCGGGCTCCGGGACGGCGGTGCGGCCGGTCCTGGGAGCGCCGGCGCGGTTGCGCGGCTTACGGGCGCGGTCGGCGCCCTCGCCGCCGCCGCTGCGGCGGGCGCGCTCCGGGGCGTCCCCGCTGCGGCGCGGGCGGCCGGTGCGGCCCTGCTCGCCCGTACGGGCGGCGGAGCGGTCAGCGGTGCGGGCGGTGCTGCGGTCGGTGCTGCGGTCGCCACGGTCGCGGGGCGTGCGGGCAGGGGTGGTCACGGGTTCTCCGTCCGTCGGTCGGCAGCCCGCGGTCGCGGACTGGTCGGCCGTCGTCGGTGGTGCGCCGCCCCGGCCGTACGGCGGCATGAACGAGGGCCCGCACCGTCGAGCGGTGCGGGCCCCCGCTTCACGAGATCACAGTCGATCGCGCGTCAGCGTGGAGGCTGACGTCAGCCGATGACCTGGATGTTCTCGCCCTGCGGGCCCTTCTGGCCCTGGGTGACGTCGAACTCGACGCGCTGACCCTCAACGAGCTCACGGAAGCCCTGGGCGACGATGTTCGAGTAGTGGGCGAAGACGTCCGGGCCGCCGCCGTCCTGCTCGATGAAGCCGAAGCCCTTTTCGCTGTTGAACCACTTCACGGTGCCGGTAGCCATAACCGTCTCCTCCTATTGGGGCATCAGGGATCCACACCTCGTGAATCCCCAAGTAGCCGCGATCCCCATCCGGAGACTGAAACACCGGACAAAACAAATGCGCCTGTTGGTTGGTACCAGCAGGCGCACACACACGTTCATGGGAACCAAAACTGCAACTGCTTCGACTGTAGCACGGTCGCACCCCGACTGACCGGGGACTTTTGTGCTCGGCAGATCACGTTTGCCGCCCCCGGAAAATGGGGAGCGGCGCCCCGCCGGAGCGGGGCGCCGCCTGGTGTTCGTCCGCCGTTCAGACCTTGATCGGAAACGGCCGGAGGTCGGTCAGTGCCGGCCGACCGGCTCCGGCGGCATCGTGGTGCCGACCCGCGGGGCCGGGCCCCCGCCGTGGCCCGGACGGGCGTCCGCGCCGTGGCCGGGCCACCAGGCCTTGTTGCCGATCAGCGCGGTGAGCGCCGGGGTGAAGAACATCGCCATCACGAAGGCCGCCAGCACGATGCCGAAGGCCATCGCGAAGCCGAACTCCAGCATGAAGGTGTTGCCCGCGAGCATGAAGGTCCCGAACGAGGCCGCCAGGATGAAGCCGGCCGCCGCGACGGTCGGGCCGCCGTGGCGCAGCGCTTCCCGGGCCGCCTCGCGCGGGGAGCGGCCCGCGCGGGCCTCCTCGCGCAGACGGGCGATGATCAGGATGTTGTAGTCCGTCCCGATCGCCACCACGAAGAGGTAGATCAGGATCGGCATCATGAACATCAGGCCGGTCTCGTGGCCGATCTTCTGGAAGAGCAGCGTGGTGGCACCGAGGGTGGCGCCGAAGCCGAGGCCGACCGAGGCCATCAGGTACCAGGGGGCGACCACGCTGCGCAGCTGGAGCGCCAGGATGAGCAGGATGAGCAGCCCGGCGATCGGGAAGACCAGCTTGTAGTCGTGGGTCATCGCCAGGTTGATGTCCTTGAACACCGAGGTCAGGCCGGCGACCTTGGCCTCGGTGCCGGCCGGGGCCTGCGCGTGGGCGACGGTGCGCAGCTCGGTGACGGTGTCGATGGCCGCGTTGCTGGAGGGTTCGTCCTTGAGCATCACGGTGAACTGTGCGGTGGTGCCGTCGGCGCTGACGGTCTTGCTCTGGCCGTCGGAGGCGGGGCTGGGCAGGACCACCTGGGCGACGCCGGGGACGCCCTGGAGCTTGTCCCCGTAGGCCTTGAAGGAGGCCGGGTCGAGCTTCTTGCCGTCGGTGCTGCTCAGGTAGACCTGGCTCGGGTCGGCCGCGCCCTTGGAGAAGGCGGTGGACATGGTGTCCTGGACGACCATCGACTCCGCGGTCTTGGGCATCGAGCTGCCGGCCATGTCGAACAGGCCGTTGTAGCTCAGGGCGCCGAAGGTCAGGGCGACCAGCACACCGCCGGAGGCGACGGCGGTGAGCGCCGGGCGCTTCTGGACGGTCCGGCCGATCGCGGTGAAGCGCGCGTCGCTGGGCTCGCGCATCCACTTCTTGCCGGGCCAGAAGACGGCCCGGGCGGGGATGACGGCGAGCAGCGCCGGGGCCAGGGTGACGGAGGCCAGGGCGGTGACGACGACCGCGATGGCCAGCGCCGGGCCGAGGGCCTGGAACATGCCGAGGCTGGAGAGGATCAGCGCGGCGAAGGCGATGGTGACGGCGCCGGCCGCGGAGGCGATCGCCTCGCCGACCCGGCCGACGGCGTTGGCCACGGCCTCCTTGCGGTCGTCACCGGCCCGCAGCCGCTCGCGGTAGCGGAAGGCGAGGAAGAGGAAGTAGTCGGTGCCGACGCCGAGCACGACGACGATGAGGATCGCCATCAGGATCGGTGTGCTCTTGAGGTCGAAGGCCTTGGTGGCGTAGTTGATCAGCCCCATGGAGGTGGGGAGCCCGATGATCAGCGAGACCACGATCGGCAGCAGGCCGGCCAGGATGCTGCGGAAGATGATGCCGACGATCACGATGACCAGCAGCAGGGTGGCCATGGTGATGATGCCCTCGGCCGAGCCGGAGGCGTCCTTCTGGTCCAGGGCCTGCGCGGCGGAGCCGCCCAGCTGGAACTTCAGGTCGGTGCCGGTGGCCAGTGCCTTGCCGTCGTCGCGCAGTGCCTTGGCGACGTCCGAGATCAGGTTCTGGTCCTGCTGCTTGGCCTTGTCGATGGAGACCAGGGCCATCCCGTACTTCTGGTCCTGCGAGTAGCCCATGTCCTTGGTCGGCGGGATGATCTTCACCACGCCGTCGATCTTCTTGGCCGACAGGTCCTGGACCAGCTTGTCTATCGCGGACTTGTCACCGTCGGTGAACGCGGCGCCGTCGTTGCGCTCGAACAGGGCGAGGGCGTCCGGCGTGAAGGCGGACGGGAAGGCCCGCGCCTGCAGCTCCGCGGCCTGGATGGATTCGTAGTGCTTGGGCAGGAACGACGCCTCGTCCGCCTGGGAGCTGACCTTGGGCGCCGAAGCGAAGATGGCGATCATCGCGACGAGCCACGCCGCGATCACCCACCAGGCGCGACGGACGACGAAGTGTCCTAGTCGGTGGAACATGCTCGATGCCTCCTGGGCATGGTTCACCGCAGCCCTTGGGGGACGGGACGCTGGGCGACGGCAGGACCGGGCGGGAGACGCGCGCTGGCGCTCCCTGACCGGTCGGCAGGTAAGTGGGTCTGGGCGTCATCCAGCGAGCACGTGCTTGCCTCACGGCAAGGAAGCCCCCGTTGTCCAACCCCCGTTGCGGGCCGCCCCGAACGGCCCCGACCCAGTCTCTCCCGGCCGGACCTCCGTTGACCTCGTGCTCCGGGTGGAGTCTTCTCCCCCTCAGGGTGGAGTCCACCCCCTACCTCCGAGGAGGAGTCGTCAGGGTCGCCGGGTAGGGAAGACCCCGACACCGGGGCCGGCGCGGTCGCGGGGCCCGGCCTCCGGGTGCCCCCCGTGCGTCATGATGATCTCCGTCCGGGGTCCCCCGGACGAACGACGGCGGAACGGAGCCCAGCCATGATCCCCTTCGACGAGGGCCGCGCCCGGCTGCTGCTCGCCCACGCCTGCGAGTCCGCCGGACTGCCCGCCCCGGCCGGCGCCCGGCTGCTCGCGCTCGGCGAGAACGCCGTCTTCGACCTCGGCGACCCGGCCGTGGTCGCCAAGGTCGGCCGCGGCCCCGAACTGTACGACCGGGCGCACCGCGAACTGGCCGTCGCGCGCTGGCTGGCCGGGCAGGACGTCCCGGTGGTCCGCCCGTACGAGGCGGTGCCGGCCGAACCGCAGCTGGCCGACGGCCACCCGGTCACCTTCTGGCACCGGCTCGCCCCCGCCGTCCGCCCGGCCCGCCCGGCCGACCTCGCCCCGCTGCTGCGCGCCCTGCACCGGCTGCCGCTGCCGCCCTTCCCGCTCGGCCACCGCGACCTGCTGGCGCCGGTCGAGCGCTGGCTGGCCTCCGCCGAGGGCCGGGTCGACCCGGCGGACGTCGACTTCCTGCGCCGCCGCCGGGAGGCCTTCGAGGCCGCCCTGCCCGACCTCGTGCCGCGGCTGCACCCCGGAGTGATCCACGGTGACGCGCTGCCCCGCAACGTCCACGTCGGCCCGGACGGACCGGTGCTGCTCGACCTGGAGAACGTCTCGCACGACCTGCGCGAGCACGACCTGGTGGTCCTCGCGCTCAGCCACGACCGCTACGGCGTGCCCGGCGAGGAGTACCGGGCGTTCACCGAGGCCTACGGCTGGGACGTGCGGGACTGGCCCGGTTTCGCGGTGCTGCGCGGGGCCCGGGAGACCGCCAGCGCCTCCTGGGTCGCCCAGCAGGCGGCCGGGAACCCGGCGGCGCTCGCCGAGTTCCGCCGCCGGGTCGCCTCGCTCCGCGAGGGGGCCACCGAGGTGCGGTGGTACCCGTTCTGACGGTGCCCGCATACCCCTTCCGAACGGCGGACGCCAACCCGGTCGGGTGTGAGAAGCCTCTAGGGCCCGAACCGTCCGGCGCGCAACCGGGGCACGTACCATCGGCGTCCTGTCGCACAAGTCGTCCTGACCGATGGATCGGCATTCTTCCCGCCCCTCAGGAGCCGCCGCCATGCACCGGAACGCCGCCCGCCGCCCCTCCCTCCCGACGACCCGTCCGGCACGTCCGGGCCGTCCGGCATGTCCGGGCCGTCCGGCACGTCCGTCCGCCGGCCGCAGTCGGCTGATCGCGGGCTGCATCGCGGTGGCCGCCGTCCTGGGCCTGTCCGCGTGCGGCACCGCCAGCGGGGCGCTGCAGCCGACCACCGGCGCGGCCGCCCCCGGCACCCCCTTCCCGCAGCAGCGGACACCGACCGGCACGGCGGCCACCACCATCGCGCCCGCCCCCGGCTCGGACGCCGCCACCGGCTTTCCTCCGGCCGCCCCGCCGACCACCGCGAAGCCGCGCACGCCCGGCACGCCCGGCACGCCGGCCGCCTCCACCCCCGCCGCAGCCCCCACTCCCGCGGCGTCCGGCACTCCCGCGGCGCCGCCCGCCCAGCCCGCCCAGCCCGCCCAGCCCGGCCAGCCCGCCAAGGTGATCGGCTCCACCGCCTCCGGCGGCCGCACCGTCGCCCTCACCTTCGACGACGGCCCCGGCCCGGCCACCGGCCAGATCCTCGACCTGCTCGCCCAGTACCACGTCAAGGCCACCTTCTGCGAGATCGGCCAGAACGCCGCCGCCAACCCGGCCCTGGTCAAGCGGGTGCTGGCCGAGGGGCACCGGCTGTGCGACCACAGCGTCCACCACCCCCAGCCGTTCGCGAAGCTCTCCCACGACGGGGCGGCGTACGAGATCGGCGCCGCCCACGACATGATCGTCAAGGCCGGCGGGCCCGGCACCGAGGTCAGCTGGTTCCGCGCGCCGGGCGGCGGCTTCAACACCGACAACGAGCACATCGCGGCCGGGCTCGGGATGTCCTCCCTCGGCTGGTCCGTCGACCCGCGCGACTGGTCCCGCCCCGGCGTGCCCGCCATCGTCTCCGCCGTGCAGCACCAGCTCAAGCCCGGCGGCGTGATCCTGATGCACGACGGCGGCGGCGACCGCAGCCAGACCGTGGCCGCGCTCAAGCAGCTGCTGCCCTGGCTCGTCGCCCAGGGCTACACCTTCGACCTCCCCGCCACGTAAGGGAGTTCGACGACGGGCCTAGGCTTGGGCGCCGTGACCGACACCGCGCCCGCGCCCAGCCCTGCCGAACTCGCGGCCGCCGTCCCCGGCCTCGCCGAGTACCTGCGGCCCGCGACCCTGCTCAACCCGTACGCCGCGCAGCCCGTACCGGGGGCGAGCGGCATCGGCGGCCCGGCACTGTGGCCGGTGGGCGCACCCTGGCCGCACTGCACCGCCAGGCACCCGGAGGACGAGTACCTGATCCCCCGCAGTGCCCCGGCACCCCCCACCGTCCCCACGGCTCTGATCACGCTCGCGCACCTGCGGGCCGAGGACGCGCCGCACCTGCCGTGGCCGGAGGGCACCGATCTGCTCCAGGTGCTCTGGTGCCCCAACGACCACGACGACATCCAGGGCGAGCGGTTCTACTACGGCCCCGCCGTCGAACTGCACTGGCACCGGGCCGCCGACCTCGCCCCGGCCACTCCTCCGCCGCCCCGGTGCAGCCAGGAGGACCTCTACCTGCCGCAGCCCTGCGCGCTGCGCCCCGAGCAGGTCCTCGACCTGCCCGACCGGGACGAGCTGCCCGAGGAACTCGCCCAGGCCGTCAGGGAGTTCACGGCGCGGCAGGGCATCGGGTACGAGCGCGACCACGGCCGGGCGGACGGCTGGAAGCTGGGCGGCTGGCCGTCCTGGCACTCCACCGACCTCGTCCCGATCGACTGCGGCCGCTGCGGCGAGCGGATGACCCACCTGCTCACGGTGGAGAGCGGCGACCACCCCGGCCTGTCCGTCGGGCGGCACGGCGAACTGCACGTGTTCGTCTGCCCGGTGGACGTGGAGCACCCGGTGGGGCTGGACCTTCAGTAGCGGTCAGGGCACGTGCAGCCGGTAGACCTGGCGCGAGCCGCCCTCCGGTCCGGGCTCGGCGGCCTCGGCGGGCGTGAAGCCCAGCCGCTCGTAGAACACCCGGGCGCCGCTGGTCACCGCGCCGGGGTGGTCCGGGCCGAAGGTGACCACCTCGACCGTGGCCGGGGCGCGGACGTGCCTGTGCAGCGCGTCCTCCACCAGTGCCCGGCCGACGCCCGTACCGCGGGCGCGCTCGGCCACCACCAGCCAGTGCAGGTGGTGCAGCGGGGGTCCGCCGCCGAACAGCAGGCCGCCGAGCAGGCCCCGGTCGTCGTCCGCCACGAGCGCGCGCCCCCGGCCGACGGACTTCTCCACCGCGCGGTGGAAGCCGGGTTCGGCCACCATCGGCCCGAACCAGTGCTCGACCTCGGCCGCGAGGGCGAGGAAGCCGGGCAGGTCCCCGGGCCGGGCCGGGCGCACGGCCGCGGTCATCCGGTCGGCCCCGGCAGTTGCTGCTCGGCCACTCTGGACGGCCAGCGCGGATCCACCACTGCCAGCGGGTCCTTGCCGCGGCGCAGCCAGGCCTGGAGGCCCTCGGCCCACTCCCGGTACCAGCCGATCTGCCGTCCGTGCAGTTCGGCCGGCGCCACCTCCCCCACCTCGGCCGGGTAGCGCCCGGCCAGCGCGACGGCGACCCGCACGGCGGCCAGCGCGTCGCTGCCCGCCTCGTGGGCGTCCGTCAGCTCCACCCCGTACACCTCGCACACCCGCTGCAGGGTGCGGGAGCCCTTGCGATACCTGTCCACGGCCCGGTCGATCACCAGCGCGTCCAGCACCGGCCCGACCGGCCGGCCGAGGCGCTCGGCGAGCGTCGGCAGCCCGTACCGGCGCAGCTCGGCGTCGAGCAGCGAGAGGTCGAACGGCGCGTTGAAGGCCACCACCGGCCGCCCGTCCGTTATCCGCGCGCACAGCGCCGCGGCTATCTCCTCCACCGCCTCCTTGGCCTGCCGCCCCCTGCTGCGCGCCGTTGCGTCCCCGATCCCGTGGATCGCCTCCGCCTCCGCGGGGATCGGCACCCCGGGATCGAGCAGCCAGTTGGCGGCCTCCACCCGGACGGCGCCGACCGTGTCCACGAGCGCGGCCGTGACGATGCGGTCCACGGCCGGGTCGGTGCCCGTGGTCTCCAGGTCGAAGCCGACCAGTGGCTGCTGCCACCAGCTCATCAGGTGTGTCCTTCCGTCCTCCAGCGAAACAGCCCCCATCATCACCCGCCCCACCGACAACCCGGCCGCCCGGGGAGCCGTCCCGGCTGCTCCGCGGCCTTGAACCGCCGTCGGCGAACTCCGGCGGTCCTGCAGCGCGGGGCGACGCCGGGCACCGACGGGTTCCCGGACTTCCTGCTGTCGACGCCGTGCGAGGGGCCGGAGTTCGGGGCGCGTTCCTACCGTGCCCAGGTTCCCGGCCGACTCGGTTTCCCGGGCCCCGGGCGCCTGCCGCCCGATGGCTGCCCGGGCGTCGCCCACCCTCCACCCGTCAACTCGCCGGGTCCGCGGGGACATCGGCCCGGCAGGATCCGAGCGAGCCGGGCGCCGAGCCGACACCGGTGTTCCACGGGGCCGTTGACCGACCGCACCGGACGGCCCCGGCGCGTTCACGAGCGCGCCGGGGCCGAGTGCCGGTGCCGAGTGGCGGTGCCGAGTGGCGGTGCCGTCCGACGACCGGCCCCTACCGCGCCGCCGTTGGGCCGGTCAGGGCAAGACGGCTGGGGAGGAGGCCGGCCGTCACGGCGAGGCCCAGGCACAGGGCCGCGCCGGCGCCGAGGGGGAGCCAGGGCAGGTGGAGCGCAACGGTGGCCTGCCCGGCCAGGATGCGGTGGTTGAGCAGGGCGGTGGTGCCGTACTGGGTGAGCGCGGTGACGGCGAGGGCGAGGGCGGCGGCGGTGGCCACCACCAGGACGGCCTCCAGGGCGACCATCTGCAGCACCTGCCGGCGGACCGTTCCGGCCAGGCGCAGCACGGTGAAGTCGCGGCGGCGGTCGGCGGCGCTCATCACCATGGTGTTGACGATGGCGATCAGGGCGTAGAGCAGGGCCGGGCCGAGGATGGTGGTGGTGGCGATCCAGGCGTAGTGGGCGTTGGGGTCGGGCCCGGGGTCGTGGGCGTCGGTGAGGACGCCGCCGAGCCGGTCGGCGGGTTCGGCGCTGAGGTGGACGGCGCCGGGGCGGGCGCCGTCGAGGTGGCCGTCGGCGGCGTCGCCGCTGAGCAGGATCTCGTCGAGGCCGAGTTGGGTGCGGTAGACGAGGGCGAGCCGCAGACCGGCGATGGTGCCGTCGGCGAGGCGCAGGTTGACCTGGTCGCCGAGCTTCCAGCCGTGGCCGCGCACCTGGTCGGTGGAGGCGGCAAGGGTGGCGCCGCGCAGGTCGGCGGCGGTGCCGTCGACGGCGGGCAGGGTCCAGGCGGTGGCGAGGTCGCCGTCGACGACGGTGGCGGCGGAGGGAACGGAGCCGGGCGAGTCCTCGCCGTGGTCGTCGAAGGCGGGCCGGTCGGCGCCGAGGCCCGTGACCACGGTGGAGGTGGTGGCGGTGGCGTGCAGCCCGGGGGTGGCGGCGGTGAGCCGGCGGGCGGCGTCGGCGGGCAGCGGGGTGTTGCCGGGGCGCAGCACGTAGCGGGCGGCGGCGGTGGCCCTCCCCTGGGCGGTCATGGCGTCGGCGAAGGCGGCGGTGGAGCCGACCACGGTGCCGGTGAGCGCGATGGCGAGGAAGGCCGGGGTGGCGGTGGAGACGGTGCGGCGCACCGCGGTGAGCGCGTTCTGGCGGGCGAGCAGCGGGGCGGCGGCGGTGGCCCGGGCGAGCGGGGCGCTGAGCAGCCGGACCAGCGGCGGGACGACGACGGGCGCGAACAGGGCGATCGCGGTGATGGTGAGCAGGTCGGCGCCGAGCACCCACTGGGAGGCGAGCTGGGGGTCATCCGGCTGGTCGCCGGGGGCGGGCGGCATGGTGGCCGCGGAGAGGTAGTAAGTGACGGTGCCCGCGAGGGCGAGCAGTCCGAGCAGGGCGAAGGCCCAGCGCGGCCGGGTCATGACCGTGCGGTCGACGGCGGCGTCGCCGAGCGCCTCGACGGCGCGCACCCGCCCGGCCCGGACGGCGGCGGTGACGGCGCCGAGCAGGGCGACCAGCAGGCCGACGGTGGCGGCGAGCAGCATCGGGCCGACGGCGGGCCGGGCGGTGAACCCGTCGGGGGCGGCGCCGCGCGCGACCAGCCAGGCGGCGAGCGCGGGTGCGCCGGCCAGCGAGAGCAGGCAGCCGCTGACGGCGGAGGCGAGGGCGACGACGGAGGCCTCGCCGGTGATCAGGCCGACGACCTGACGGGGTGTCGCGCCCACGGCGCGCAGCATCGCGATCTCCTGGCGGCGCTGGGCGACGGCGAAGGCGAAGGTGCCGGCGACGACGAAGACGGCGACGAAGGCGGCCATCACGGAGGTGAACTGGAGCACCTTGTGGAGCGAGGGCGCGCCGAGCGGGGAGTCGTCCCCGGCGGTCTGGTTGAGGAGGCTGCCGGTGGTGGCGACCAGGGTGACGCCGAGGGTGAGGGCGACGTAGGAGCCGGCGAAGGCGGCCTTGCGGCGGCGCAGGCTCGCGGCGGCGACGGGCAGCAGGGTGCCGAGCGGGGTCATGCCGCCGTTCCCTCCGCCCCCGCCGTCTCCAGGGCGGTCATCCGTTCGGCGATCTGCGGGGCGGTGGGGCGGGGCAGGTCGTCGACGATCCGGCCGTCGGCGAGGAAGAGGACGCGGTCGGCGTAGGAGGCGGCGACCGGGTCGTGGGTGACCATGACGGTGCTCTGGCCCTCGCGGTCGACGAGGTCGCGCAGCAGGGCGAGCACGTCGCGGCTGCTGGAGCTGTCGAGGGCGCCGGTGGGCTCGTCGGCGAACAGCATCCGGGGCTTGGTGATCAGGGCGCGGGCGATGGCGACGCGCTGCTGCTGGCCGCCGGAGAGCTGGGAGGGCAGGTGGCCGGCGCGTTCGCCGAGGCCGACCTGGGTGAGGGCGCGCCGGACCTCGTCGCGGTCGGGGCGGCGCCCGGCCAGGCGCAGCGGCAGGCCGACGTTCTGCTCGGCGGTGAGCGAGCCGACGAGGTTGAACGCCTGGAAGACGAAGCCGAGTCGGCGCCGGCGCAGGACGGTCAGCTGGGTCTCGTTCAGCCCGGCGAGGTCGGTGCCGTCCAGGACGACCCGGCCGCTGTCGGGGCGGTCGAGGCCGGCGCCGCACTGCAGCAGGGTGCTCTTGCCGGAGCCGGAGGGGCCCATCACGGCGGTGAAGGTCCCGCGGTCGAAGCCGACGTCCACCCCCCTGAGCGCCCGCACGGCCTCCGGGCCGGTGCCGTAGGTGCGGTGTACGTCTTCGAGGCGCAGCACAGCTGCCCCGCCCTCCCCCATGATCTTCACAGGGGCTACACCTACCACGGGCACGAGCCCGCCGACCAGCCGACGTGGCGAATCGTTACTGCAGGTCAGGTGCGGAGCCCGGACGCGGCTCCCGGTGCATGGTGACGTCGATCGGGTCCTCGTGGACGACCTGGAAGCCGTGCCGTGCGTACAGCCGTTGGGCGGCGCTGCCCCGGAGGACGACGAGGCGCACCGGGGCCCCGGCGGCGTCGGCGTCGGCGAGGAGGTGGCGCAGGACGGCGGTGCCCAGGCCGCGGCCCTGGAGGTGCGGGGCGAGGTAGAACAGCTCCAGGTGGCGGCCGCCCCGCTCGTCGGGGCGGATCGTGACACAGCCCGCGAAGGCGCCCTCGACCAGCAGCACGGAGGTGTACCGGGTGGAGAAGGACTTCCGGACGCGCTCCCGGGAGCGGTTCCGGTCCCAGCGGCCGAGGCGTTCCAGGTCGGCGCGCATGACCCGGGCCTTGAGCTCGACGATGGGTTCGAGGTCCTGGGGGCCGGCGGGCGCCAGGGTCCAGGCGGGGAGGCTGTTCACGGCCCGCAGTGTTCCACCGACGGCGGCCCGCTGACCACAGGATGTCTCACGACACGTTGCGGGAGTCCGCCCAGACCCCCTCGAACTCCTCGCGGTAGACCTCCAGCAGCCCCGGTTCGGTGCCACCCGGCTGCTGGCCCGCCCCGCCGCGCAGGATCAGCGCCGGGGACTCCATGCCGCGGGAGCGGCGCAGGTAGGGCTGGACGACGCCGAGGTCGCGGCTCTGCCGGCGGCCGGCGACCGGTCCGGTGGGGCGGGGGCCCTCGACCAGGTAGGCGGTGAAGCGCGGGGTCTCGTCGAAGACCCGGATCTCGAAGCCGCCCTGGTCCCGCAGCCGGGCCCGGACCCTGCGCACGTGCATGATGTTCATCTCGATGGAGCGGGACAACTCTCCGCGGGAGAGACCGAGTTCGCGTTCCCGGCGGCGTACGGCGCTGCTCGCCGGGTTGAGGAACAGCAGCCGCACCCGGCAGCCCTCGCCGGCCAGCCGGACGAGCCGCTTGCCGGTGTAGTTCTGGCAGAGCATGCCGAGGCCGATGCCGAGGGCGTCCAGGCGGCGGGCGCCGTCGAGCAGGTCCTCGACGGGCAGGTCGCGCTGCAGCCGGACCCGGTCGGCGTGCACCGCGACCACGTCGGCGTAGCGCCCGGCGACGAGCGACTCCACCACGTCGGCGGGCACCCCGCCCGCGCCGCCGTCGAGGACGGCGAGCAGCCGGGCGGCGGCGCGTTCGGTCTGGGCGAGCACGGTCTGGGTGAGCACCCGGTTGCGGGAGACCACGTGCCGGGCCACTTCCAGTTCGTCCAGGGCGAGTTCGATCTCGCGCCGGTCGGCGAGGTAGGGCTCGAAGCAGGGCCAGTGCTGGACCATCAGTTCGCGCAGCTGGGGCAGGGTGAGGAAGACCAGCGGGTCGTCGTCGGCCGGGTCGAGCAGGTAGCCCTTGCGGCGGCTGACCTCGCGCACCGCGCCGGCCCGGTGGGCCCACTCCTCGCCGGCCGGTCCGGCGGCGGCGGTGACCCAGTCCTCGCCGTGGGCGGGCGCGTAGATGGGGTGCAGCACCTCGTCGACGAGGGAGCGCAGCCGCTGTTCGACCAGGTTGAGCCAGACGTAGGCGCGCCCGGACAGCCGGACCCGCTGGTAGGCGTCCTCCCACTCGCCCGCCGACCAGGCGAGCGCGGGGACCTCGACGGGGCCGCCCTGGGCGGGCACCAGGGCGCGACCGGTCATGGTGGGCCGCATGACGACCGTGGGCGCCTCGCTGCGGGCACCGCCGCGGTCGGGGCCGTCGGGCCCGGAGCCACGCCCGCCAGCGGGGAACACCATGCGCCACCTCATCTGCGGCTGACCCCCGCGGGCGCGGGGTCCGTTGACGGGCCGTTGACAAGCACCGGTCGGCCGGGGCGGCCGGACGATCAAGGGTACTGCCCGCCGAGAGCCGTCCGCAGCCGGATGGGCGAGGGGCTCGCGCGCACCACCCGTCCCACTCATCACAGGATTCGCCGCTGGACACCCGTTCGGGCTAACCCCGGCGCTATCTCCCGGCCGTGGGGGAAGGGCTCGGGGAGTATTGCGGGCTGTGCCGTGCGTCACGGCGCGCGAGCGTCGCACATGCCCGCCCGCCCGGCCGGGAAGAGAGCGCACGGGTCCGGGCTGATTGTCGGACTACATGCCAGTTTCCGTACGCCAGAAGGAAGTTGAGGTCTCCCATGCAGGTCTGGCCCGGTAAGCCCTACCCCCTCGGTGCCACCTACGACGGGGCCGGCACCAACTTCGCGGTGTTCTCGGAGAGTGCCGACCGGATCGAGCTGTGCCTGATCGGCGAGGACGGCTCGGAGACCGCCGTCGAACTGCGCGAGACGGACGCCTTCGTCCGGCACGCCTACCTCCCGGGCGTCCAGCCCGGCCAGCGCTACGGCTTCCGCGTGCACGGCCCGTACAACCCGGGCCTGGGCCAGCGGCACAACAGCGCCAAACTGCTGCTGGACCCCTACGCCAAGGCGATGAGCGGCCACATCGACTGGGACGAGTCCGTCTACGGCTACCACTTCGGCGCGCCCGAGCGCCGCAACGACCTCGACTCCGCCCCCCACACCATGCACTCCGTGGTGATCAACCCGTACTTCGACTGGGGCACCGACCACCCGCCGCGCACCGACTACCACCGCACCGTGATCTACGAGGCCCACGTCAAGGGCCTCACCCAGCTGCACCCCGGCATCCCCGAGGAGATCCGCGGCACCTACGCGGGCCTGGCCCACCCGGCGGTGATCGAGCACCTGGCCAAGCTCGGCGTCACCGCGATCGAGCTGATGCCGGTGCACCAGTTCGTCCGCGACCACCGGCTGCGCGACCTCGGCCTGGCCAACTACTGGGGCTACAACACCATCGGCTTCTTCGCCCCGCACTCCTCCTACTCCTCGGGCGGCGACCGCGGCCAGCAGGTGCAGGAGTTCAAGTCGATGGTCAAGGCGCTGCACGCGGCCGGCATCGAGGTGATCCTCGACGTCGTCTACAACCACACCGCGGAGGGCAACCACCTCGGGCCGACGCTGTCGCTGCGCGGTCTGGACAACGTCTCCTACTACCGCCTCGCCCAGGACCAGCGCTTCTACGAGGACACCACCGGCACCGGCAACAGCCTGCTGATGCGCAGCCCCCACGTGCTCCAACTGATCATGGACTCGCTGCGCTACTGGGTCACCGAGATGCACGTGGACGGCTTCCGCTTCGACCTCGCCGCCACCCTGGCCCGGCAGTTCCACGAGGTGGACCGGCTGTCCTCGTTCTTCGACCTGGTCCAGCAGGACCCGGTGGTCTCCCAGGCCAAGCTGATCGCCGAACCCTGGGACCTCGGCGAGGGCGGCTACCAGGTCGGCAACTTCCCCCCGCTGTGGACGGAGTGGAACGGCATGTACCGGGACACCGTGCGCGACCTGTGGCGCGGCGAGAACGCCACCCTGGCCGAGTTCGGCTCCCGGCTCACCGGCTCCTCCGACCTCTACCAGGACGACGGCCGCCGCCCGATCGCCTCCATCAACTTCGTCACCTGCCACGACGGCTTCACCCTGCGCGACCTGGTCTCCTACAACGACAAGCACAACGAGGCCAACGGCGAGGACAACCGGGACGGCGAATCCTTCAACCGCTCCTGGAACTGCGGCGCCGAGGGCCCCACCACCGACCCGGCCGTCGAGGAGCTGCGGGCCCGCCAGCAGCGCAACTTCATCGCCACCCTGATGCTCTCCCAGGGCGTGCCGATGCTCTCCCACGGCGACGAGCTCGGCCGCACCCAGCAGGGCAACAACAACGCGTACTGCCAGGACAACGAGCTCACCTGGGTGCACTGGCCCGAGGGCGAGGGGCCGGAGGCCCGGCTGCTGGAGTTCACCCAGGGGATGATCTGGCTGCGCCGCGACCACCCGGTGTTCCGGCGCCGGCGCTTCTTCCACGGGCGGCCGGTGCCCGGGAGCCACGGCGCCGGGTCCCCCACCCCGAACGGCTACGACGACCTCACGGACATCGCCTGGTTCACCCCCGCCGGGGAGGAGATGACCAAGCGCAACTGGGGCGCCAGCTACGCCAAGTCGCTGACCGTCTTCCTGAACGGCTACGCCATCTCCGAACCGGACCGGCGCGGCGGGCGGATCGTCGACGACTCCTTCCTGCTGATGTTCAACGCCCACTTCGAGCCGCTGGAGTTCACCGTGCCCGCCGACTACGGGAAGGAGTGGCAGGTCGTGGTCGACACCGCCCAGCCCCGGCTGCCCGCCCCCGGCACCGGAGCCCGGGTCAAGGCGGGGGACGCACTGTGGCTCACCGACCGCTCGCTCATGGTGCTGCAGCGACCGGCCTGATCCCCCGGGCGCTCACCTGTTCGGATCAGCAGCGGGTCTTGGCGGCGGCCCCGGCCGGGTACCTATGGACCTATGACCTCCGCCGCCGAGCCCGCGCAGCCCCGCCCGGCCGCTACCCACCCCGCGCCGCCGTCCCCGGCACCGCCGCCCACCGCCTCCTACCGCCTCCAGCTCCAACCCGGCTTCACCCTCCACGACGCCGCCGCCGCCGTCCCGTACCTGGCCGCCCTCGGGGTCTCCCACCTGCACCTCTCCCCGCTGCTGGAGGCCGCCCCCGGCTCCACCCACGGCTACGACACCGTCGACCACACCCGGATCAGCGAGCAGCTCGGCGGCGAGACCGCCCTGCGCGCCCTGGCCGCCGAGGCGCACCGGCACGGCTTGCGGCTGATCGCCGACGTGGTGCCCAACCACATGGCCGTGCCCGTGCCCGAGCAGCTCAACCAGCCGCTCTGGGAGGTGCTGCGGGACGGCCCCGACTCGCCGTACGCCCGCTGGTTCGACATCGACTGGACCGCCCAGCCCGGCCCCGCCGACGCCCCCGGGCGCGGGCGGGTGCTGCTGCCGCTGCTCGGCGACCGGCTCGGCGCCGTCCTGGACCAGCTGACCGTGGACGGCGACCGGCTGCGCTACCACCGGCACGAGCTGCCGCTGCGCCGGGGCACCGAGCACCTGCCGTTGCCCGAGCTGCTCGCCCACCAGTGGTACCGGCCGGCCTGGTGGCGGCTGGCCCGCACCGAGCTCAACTACCGGCGCTTCTTCACCGTCAACGAACTGATCGCCGTCCGGGTCGAGGAGCCGGAGGTCTTCGCCGCGACCCACGCCGTCCTGCTGCGGCTGCACGCCGACGGAGTCCTGGACGGCTTCCGGATCGACCACCCGGACGGGCTCGCCGACCCGCGCGGCTACCTGGAGCGCCTCGCCGAGGCCACGGGCGGCGCCTACGTCGTGGTCGAGAAGATCCTCACCGGCGAGGAGCGGCTGCCGGAGGACTGGCCGGTCGCGGGCACCACCGGCTACGACGCGCTGCGCCGGATCGACGGCGTGCTCATCGACCACACGGGCGCCTGCCGGCTCGCCGGCGCGTACGAGTCCTTCCTGCACGGCGGGCCGGTGCGCGACCTGTGCCAGGACCCGCACCCGGCGATCGCCGCCGCCCGGCGCGGCCGGGCCGACATGACCGGGCCCGGCGGCGAGCTGACCTCCGAGGTCGAGCGGCTGGTCCGGATCGCGCTGCGGATCGGCGCCGCCGAACCGGCCCACGCCGACCACGCGCCGGGGCAGCTGCGGGCGGCGCTGCGGCGGCTGCTCACCGACTACCCGGTGTACCGGCCGTACGCGCGGCCCGGGGAGCCCGTCTTCGACGACCCGCTGCAGGCCACCGGCTCGCTCGGCCCGAACGGCGCGCTCGGCCCGAACGACTCGCTCGGCCCGGACGGCGCGCTCGGCCCGGACGGCGCCACGGACCCCACCGAGCGCCTGGTCGCCGCGCTCGCCCTCGGGGAACTGGGCCGCAGCGCCGACAAGGACGAGTTCTGCGTGCGCTTCGCCCAGACCGCCGCCGCCGTGGCCGCCAAGGGCGTCGAGGACACCGCCTTCTACCGCTGGAACGCCCTGCCCGGCCTCAACGAGGTCGGCGGCGAACCCGCCAGGCCCGGGCTGCGCCCCGCCGAGTTCCACGAGTGGTGCCGGTACCTGGAGCGCACCTGGCCGCACAGCATGACGGTGCTCTCCACCCACGACACCAAGCGCAGCGCGGACGCCCGGGCCCGGCTCGCCGTCCTCGCCGAGCAGCCCGAGGCCTGGGTCGCCGAGGCCGCCGCCTGGTCCACCGCCGCCGGGCCCGGTACCGACCGGGACGCCGACTGGGTGCTCTGGCACACCCTGGTCGCCGCCTGGCCGATCACCCCCGACCGGCTGGTCGCCGCCCTGCTCAAGGCCGCCCGCGAGGCCAAGCTGCACACCTCCTGGACGAACCCCGACCCCGGGTACGAGCAGGCCCTTGAGCAACGGGCCCGCGCCGTCTTCGGCAACGCCGGGCTGCTCCCCCGGATCGAGGGCCTGGTCCACTCCCTCGCCCCGTACGCCCGCTCCAACACCCTGGCCGCCGCCCTGCTGCACCTGACCGTCCCGGGCGTGCCGGACCTCTACCAGGGCAGCGAGGAGCCGCTGTACACCCTGGTCGACCCGGACAACCGGGGCGTGGTGGACCTCGGCGCGCTGGCCGTACGGCTCACCGACGCGGCCGCCCCGCGCCCCGGCGACCTCGCCCGGGAGAAGCTGCACCTGACCGCCACCGCCCTGCACCTGCGCCGCTCCGGCCCGCTCGGCGCCTACCGGCCGCTCGCCGCGGTGGGCCCGGCCGGTGACCACCTGCTGGCCTTCGCCCGGGGCGATGACGTGGTCACCGCCGTCACCCGGCTGCCGTACGGGCTGGCCCGGGCCGGCGGCTGGCGCGACGAGGTGCTGGAGCTGCCGGCCGGCGGCCCGTGGACCGACCAGCTGTCGCTGCGCAGCTTCCCGGCCGGCCCGGTGCCGGTGGCGGAGCTGCTGGCGGCGTATCCGGTGGTACTGCTGAGCAGGAGGGGCTGAGGATGTCGCGCTACGAGGTCTGGGCGCCGTACGCGACCTCCTCGGTCTCGGTCGAAGTCGACGGCGACGCCCACGAGTTGGCCCGCTGCCCGGACCGGGCCGGCTGGTGGACGGGCGAGGCCCCCGAGGGCGACTACGCCTTCCGGCTGGACGGCGGCCCGCCGCTGCCCGACCCCCGCTCACCCCGGCAGCCGTACGGCCCGGACGGCCCCAGCCGGGCGGTGGACCACACCGCCTTTCCCTGGTCCCGGACCGGCTGGCGCGGCCGCGCGCTGCCCGGCGCGGTGCTGTACGAGCTGCACATCGGCACCTTCACCGCGCGCGGCACCTTCGACGCGGCCGCCGAACAACTCGACCACCTGGTCGAGTTGGGCGTCGACTTCGTCGAACTGATGCCGGTCTGCCCGTTTCCGGGCAAGCACGGCTGGGGCTACGACGGGGTCTCGCTGTGGGCCGTGCACGAGCCCTACGGCGGCCCGGAGGGGCTCAAGCGCTTCGTGGACGCCGCGCACCGCAAGGGCCTCGGGGTGGTGCTCGACGTGGTGCACAACCACCTCGGCCCGTCCGGCAACCACCTCCCGGCGTTCGGCCCGTACTTCACCGACCGGCACCACACCCCGTGGGGCTCGGCGGTCAACCTGGACGCGCCCGGCTCGGACGAGGTGCGCGCCTACCTGATCGGCAGCGCACTGGCCTGGCTGCGCGACTACCGGATCGACGGCCTGCGGCTGGACGCGGTGCACGCCCTGGCGGACGACCGGGCCGTCCACTTCCTGGAGGAACTGTCGTACGAGGTCGAGCGGTTGGCGGTGTCGAGCAACCGGCCGCTGTTCCTGGTGGCCGAGTCCGACCTCAACACCCCGCGCACCACCGCCGCCCGCGAGGCCGGCGGCCAGGGCCTCACCGCCCAGTGGAGCGACGACTTCCACCACGCCCTGCACTGCGCGCTCACCGGTGAATCCCAGGGCTACTACGGCGACTTCGCGCGCGAGCCGCTCGCCGCCCTCGCCAAGACCCTGCGGCGCGGGTTCTTCCACGACGGCACCTGGTCCTCCTTCCGCGAGCGCAGCCACGGGCGGCCGTTCGGCCCCGGCGACGGCCACCGGCTGCTCGGCTACCTCCAGACCCACGACCAGGTCGGCAACCGGGCGCTCGGCGACCGGATCTCCACCTCGCTGCCCGCCGGGCGGCTGGCCTGCGGGGCCGCACTGGTGCTCACCTCACCGTTCACCCCGATGCTGTTCATGGGCGAGGAGTGGGGCGCCGCCACCCCCTGGCAGTACTTCACCGACCACACCGACCCGGACCTCGCGGAGGCCGTCCGGCGGGGCCGGCGCCGGGAGTTCGCCGAGCACGGCTGGGCCGCCGAGGCCGTCCCCGACCCGCAGGAGCCGGCCACCGTGCTGCGCTCCGTACTCGACTGGACCGAGCCCCGGCGCGCCCCGCACAGCGAACTCCTCGCCTGGTACCGGACGTTGATCCGGCTGCGGCGCGAGCGCCCGGAGCTGGCCGACCCGGACCTCGACACGGTGCGGGTCGCCTTCGACGAGGCGGCGGGCTGGCTGGTGGTGCACCGGGGGCCGTACCGGGTGGCGGTCAACCTCGGGCCGGGCGAGGCGGTGCTGCCGCTGGCGGACGCCGGGCGGGAGGTGGTGGCGGCCTTCGGGGCGGCAGCCCTGGAGGGTGCGGCCGTGCGGCTGGCGGCGGACTCGGTCGCGGTCGTCCGCACCTGAGGCCCCGCCGGAGGAGCCCCGGGGGTCACCAGAGGAAGGTCCCGATCCGCTCCCTGAGCGAGCCGGCGTCCAGGCCGTAGGCGGCCAGGTGCTCGGCCATCGAACCGTAGTGCCGGTGCTCGCCGCGCGGCACGCCCAGGGCCAGCACCCGGTGCGGGCGGTCGGCCAGCGCGGCGTGCGCCTCGTTCGCCGACGTGCCCTCCAGGTACGGCTCCACCAGCACCGCGTCCGTCCGCTCGCCCAGCGCGGCGCGCAGCCCGGCGGTGTCGAAGGGGCGCACCGTCGCCGCGTACAGCACGGTGACGTCCAGGCCCTCGGTGGCCGCCAGCACCGCGTCCAGCATCGGGCCGACGGCCAGCACCACGCCGCGCGAGCCGGTGCGCACGGTGGTGAAGCGGCCGGGCTCGACCGCGAGGGGCGCGGCGTTCTGGTGGCTGGAGAGCCGGACGTACACGTTGCGGTCGCCGTCGGCGACGGCGTGGCGCAGCAACTGCTCGGCCTCCTCCGGGTGGCCGGGGACGTGCACCGTCCAGTCCGGGAGGGTGTCCAGCAGGGCGACGTCCCCCGGCGACATGTGGGTACGACCGGCCGCCGGGTTGTCGTAGGAGCCGCCCGCGCTCACCAGAACGGCGCCGACGCCCTGGTGGACCAGGCTCAACTTCAGCTGCTCGAAGGGCCGTTCGACCAGGAAGCTGGCGAAGGTGTGGGCGATCGGGCGCATCCCGCTGAGCGCCAGGCCGCCGGCCGCGCCGACCAGCAACTGCTCCCGGATGCCGACGTTGACCACGCGGTCGGGGTGGCGCTCGCGGGCGGGCTCGAAGGCTGCGGCGGTGATGTCGGCGAGCACCACGGCCAGCCGGGGGTCCTCGTCCAGCAGACGGGTGGTGACGTCGACGAAGCGCTCGCGCATGGTGTCCATCGGTGAAGTGCCTTTCACGTTCGTGGTGTTGGCTGGATCGGGGGTCGCCGGGACTCAGGAGTGCTTCGGCTCGACCCGGGCGACCACCACGTGCGGGCGGCCCGGGTGCGCGGTGGTGTAGGCCCGGTGCAGCGCCTCGTGGTCGCGGCCGTCCACCGTCGCGGTCGACCAGCCGGCGGCCGCGAACCGCTGGGCGATCCCGCCCTGCCAGCCGTGGGTGGCCGAGGAGTTGTCGATCACCACCGCGTGCAGCCGGTCCAGCCCGTAGGCGCCGGCGAAGGCCACCGCCTCGTGGTTGGAGCCCTCGTCGAACTCGGCGTCGCCGACCAGCACCCACACCGCCGGGTCGGTCAGCCCCTGCGCCCGCAGGCCGAGCGCGGTGCCGACGGCCAGCGGCAGGCCGTGGCCGAGCGAGCCGGAGGAGATCTCCACGCCGGGCAGCAGGGTGCGGTCCGGATGGTAGCCCAGCGGCGAGTCGTAACCGCCGAAGCTCGGCAGCACGGCGGGGTCGATGAAGCCCTTGGCGGCCAGTACGGCGTAGTAGGCCATCGGACCGTGGCCCTTGGAGAGCAGGAAGCGGTCGCGGTCCTGCGCCTCGGCGGTGTCCGGGGTCACCCTCAGCACCCGGTCGTACAGCACCCAGAGCGCGTCCAGGGTGGAGGTGGCCGCGACGTCGTGCTTCTCGTCGCCGGTCATCAGGGCCATCAGCGGCTGGAGGTCCTCGAACCGGGCCCGGGCCGCCGTCTCTGTCGTCGTCGTCATGGACCGATCGTGCAACTTAAAGCCAGCTTGAGGTCAAGCGGCTACAGTGAGTCCCCATGACCGCGATACCCGACGGCGTCCGCACCACCGGCCCGCGCTCCGACGACCTGCTCACCATCGGCCAGCTGGCCGCCCGCAGCGGCCTGGCCGCCTCCGCGCTGCGCTACTACGAGAGCCTCGGCCTGATCCACGCCACCCGCACCTCCGGCGGCCAGCGCCGCTACCTGCGCAGCACGCTGCGCCGGATCGCCTTCGTCCGGGCCGCCCAGCGGGTCGGCCTCTCCCTCGACGAGGCCAAGGTCGCCCTCGACCGGCTGCCCGAGCGCCCCGCCCCCAGCGGCGCCGAGTGGACCGCCGTCGCCGCGTCCTGGCAGGGCCGGATCGACGAACAGATCGCCGAACTCGAACTGCTCAAGGCCAAACTCACCAGCTGCATCGGCTGCGGCTGCCTGTCGCTCACCCGCTGCGCCCTCTACAACGCCGACGACCGGGCCGCCCAGGCCGGCCCCGGCGCCCGTTACCTGCTCACCCGCGACCCGGCCACCGGCCCGGAACCCGCCCCGTCCGACGTCCCCGGAGGCCGCGCACCCCGGCCCGACACGCCCTGAAATCCTTTGCCGCTGGGCCGTTGGCGCGCCTACCGTGGCACTGTGCTGCCTCCGGTCGAGACGGACGAACAGTGGGACGCGGTCGTCCCCGACGAGTCGGTGATGCGCCCGGGCGCCGAGGCGCTCTGTGCGCTACTCGGCCTCGACGGGCTTCCGTTGGCGCGCTTCGCGGAGGGGTCCGTCCCGGTCTACGCGGTCGGCGGGGAGCACGTGCTCAAGCTGTTCCCGGCGGCGAGCGCCCGGGACGGCCTCGTCGAGGAGCGCGTCCTGGCCTTCCTGGACGGCGCGCTGCCGATCCCCACCCCGGCCGTCCGGACTGCGGGCGAGTACGTCAACGGCTGGCGCTACGTCCTGATGTCCCGCCTCCACGGCGAGGGCCTCGCCCCCGCCTGGCCGCGCATCCCCGGGGCCGACCGCGAGCGGATCGCCCGCGACTGCGGCGAGGCGCTCGCCGCCCTCCACGCCCTCGACGCCGGACCGCTCGCCGGCACCCTCGCCCCCGGCGACTGGGCAGCCTTCCTGGCCCGGCAGCGCGCGAGCGCCGTCGACCGGCAGCGCGAACGCGAGCTGCCGGAGGCGTGGTTGGAGCAGATCCCCGAATTCCTCGCCGCCGCCCCGCTGCCGGCTTCTGCCCAACAGGCCCTGCTGCACACCGAGTTCATGCGCGAGCACCTGATCACCGACCCGGCCGGCGGCTGGCGGCTCACCGGCCTGATCGACTTCGAGCCCGCGATGACCGGCGATCCGGCCTACGACCTGGTCGCCGTCGGCCTCTTCACCACCCGCGCCGACCCGCACCTGCTCGGACAGCTGCTCGCCGCCTACGGCCGGGTCTTCGAACCGCGGCTGCTGATGGCGTACGCGCTGCTGCACGTGTACAGCCACCTGCCGTGGTACCTGCGGGAGTTGAAGCCGTCGGCGCGGACCCTGGACGACCTCGCCGAGGAGTGGTTCGGGGTCGCCTGAGGAGCTCCGGCTCAGGGCCCCTGGCTCAGGGGCTCCGGCTCAGGGCCCCTGGCTCAGGGGCTCCGGCTCAGGGCCTCGGGTCGGTGCGCAGCAGGCCGTAGTAGACCCCGTCGCGCCACTGCCCGGCCCGGAAGTTCACCGCGCGGTGGACGCCCTCCCGGGTGAAGCCGACCTTCTCCAGCGCGCGCTGCTCCGCGATGTTGTCGACGTCCGTGTCCGCCTCCACCCGCATCGTCGGCGTGTGGGCGAACAGGTAGTCCACCAGCAGTCGTTGGGCCTGGGTGCCGATCCCCCGTCCACGCGCCTGCGGCATCAGCTGGATGCCGATGTTCCAGTACGGCGCGGTCGGCAGCATCGCCTTCCGCCGGGCGGCGACGAAACCGCAGAACTCCTCTCCGGCGACGACCGCGAAGATCCACTGGTCGTCGCCGAGCAGCCCGTGCTCCGCCCACCGGCGCCGGAACCGCTCCGGATCCCGCCAGCCGTACCACTGGAATTCGCCCACCACCTCGGGGTCGTTGACCAGTCGGCCGAAGGCGGGGAGGTCGGCTTCGGCTATCGGACGCAGGGATACCGTTTCATCGCTCACGCAGGCGCCAACGCGCGGCCCGCCACAGGGGTTCCGTCGGGTGTTCGCCGAGGTCAGGCACCCGTCGAGCGCGCGAGCCGGAAGCCCACGTCGTCGATCCGCAGGGTCGGGTGGCTGCGGCGGCGCACGGAGGCCCGGCAGCTCCAGTGCTCGTCGAACCAGCCGCCGCCGCGCAGCACCCGGTAACTGCCGTACACCTCCGGGTCGTAGAGCTCCCAGCACCACTCCCACACGTTGCCGAGCAGGTCGTACAGCCCGTAGGCGTTGGGCCGCAGCTCTCCGACGGAGTGCGGGCGCTCACCCGAGTTGCCGCGGTGCCAGGCGATCTCGTCCAGCGGGCCGTAGCGCGGACCGTCCGTCCCGGCCCGGCAGGCGTGCTCCCACTCGGCCTCGGTCGGCAGCCGGTAGCCGTCGGCGTCGCGCTCCCAGGCGACCTCCTCGCCGTCCACCCGGTAGGCGGGCACCAGGCCCTCGCGCCGGGACAGTTCGTTGCAGTGGCGGACGGCGTCCAGCCAGGACACGCTGTGCGCGGGGCGGCGGTCGCCCGCGACGCCCTCGTACTCCTCACGGGTGACCGGACAGGCCCCCAGCTCGAACGGGGCCACCTCCACGCTCCACGTCCGCTGGGTGCGGCGGTCGGAGAGCGTGACGCGGCCGGGCGGCACGGCGATCAGTCCGGTACTCGGTTCCATGATCGACGATCCTACGGGCCCGCCTCGACCGGCCCGTCCCCTGGCGCCGCGATCTGACATCACATCAGAATAAGTAGCTCTGGCCAACGGACGGAAGGCGGCAACGACCATGGCGGTCCTGACAGTCAGCACAGTGGTGGAGGCCTCCGCCGAGCGGGTGTGGGAGCTGGTCGGCGACTTCCACGCCCTCGGCGACTGGCACCCCCACCTGCCGGTGAGCCGGCTCGGCAACGGCCTGGCCGGCAACGCGATCGGCTCCGTCCGGGTCTTCGAACTGCCCGACGGTGTCGTGCTGCACGAGACGCTGCTCGCCTACGACGACGAGGCCCGCAGCTACACCTACAGCTTCCCCGACGGCACCTTCCACTTCGACGGCTACCGCGCCACCCTGCGGGTCACCCCGGTGACCGAACTGGCCGCCAGCTTCGTGGAGTGGAGCGTCCGGTACGACATCGACCCGGAACACCGCAAGGACTCGACCGAGCGCGTCCACGGCGTCTTCACCACCGGCCTCGCCGGCCTCCGCGAGCGCTTCGCGAGCTGAGCGGGCGGGGGCGGTCGGCGAGCCGAGCAAGCCGAGTGGATCCGGCGGGTGCTCGCCCCGCCGGGCCCGCTCGGCGTTCCCATCGCCGTCGACGAACACCTGTTGATCTCGAAGGTCCGACGCCCTGCCAGGGTCCGGACCCGTGACCGACAGGGCCCGGAAGCAGTACGAGGCGATGCGTGGACACGTCCACCGGACCGCCGAACAGCACGGATTCACGCTCGACCCCGCCCAGGAACTCCCGGTCGAGCAACTCAGACTGGCCGGCGAACTGGCCCACCCGGCCTGGCGGCTGCGCCGCACGCCGCGACACCTCTGCATCCCGCCCCGGCCGTCGGAAGCGGGTGCGGTCGTCGCCCACCACCGTGAGCTGCCGGCCCGGGCCGTCCGCGACGACCACGTGTGGTTCGGCTTCCAGGAGTTGTGTGAGGGCCGTACCTCCGTCACGGACTACCTAGCGGTCGCCGACCGCTTCCCCACCATCGTCCTGGACGCCGTCCCACCGCTCACTGACGCGTCCCCCGACGGCCGACGCCGCTTCGCCAATCCGGTCGACGTCTGCTGCGACCGCGACGTCCGCCTGATCCTCATCGGCGCGACCCCGTCGCCGGCCTCCCCACCGGCTCGACCCTCATGCGCGACCTCGACCGCACCGCCAGCCGCCTCGCCCTCCTCCGCCAGCCGGCCCAGGAGGCGGCCGCCCACTGAGCGGCAGACGCCAGCCTCATGCATCCGCACCAGGGCGAGGTAGTCGTTGTTCAGCATCACCCGCGCCAGCCGGGCCGCGGCGGCGACCACCGCGGGCCAGCCCGGGTCGTCCAGGAAGGCCTCGTCAGGGGAACAGGCACCGACCGCGTCCTGCACCGCGCGGTAGGCTGCGCCGAGGCACGCCATCAGCTCGACCTCCTGCTCGGTGCGAAGGCTCCCGCCCAGGGAGCGCGCGGGCTCGTGCGCATCGCAGAAGTCGTCGAAGAGCACGTGCACGGTGTAGTCGAGATCCTCGAACTCGTCCCGGTCGAGCCATACTTCCCGTTGCCAGGTCGGGCCGGCCAGGGCTACGACCGCCGGGACGACATGGAGCCGGAAGGTGGGGAGGGCGATGCCGTGATCAATGCGGCAACCTCGACCAGAGCGACGACCCGAAGGAACTTCTGCACGGCGACGCGAAGAAGTTGAACGAGGTCGCGGGTCACCTGCAGAAGTTCCACGACGCGTTCGACAAGGCCGGCCAGGGCCTGACCCGCCTGGACACCGACCACTGGACCGGAGAGGCCGCCGAGAAGTTCCGCGGGGAGTTCGACCCCCAGCCCAAGCAGTGGCTGGCGGCGGCGGACGCCTTCGCAAAGGCCGGCACCGCTCTGACTACCTACGCCCACACCGTCAGCTGGGCGCAGGACCAGGCGAAGGAGGCCGTCAGGATCTGGAAGGAGGCGCAGAAGAAGACGGACGCCGCCGCCAAGACCTACATGAACGATGCGATGACCTACGACCTGCAGCTCAAGGCCTACAACGCGGTCCCGCCCGACCAGCGCCAGGGCGACCCGCCGGCCAAGCCCGGCGAGTTCACGCCCCCAGCGGATGCGGTAGCCCAGTTCAAGGAGGCCGAGGACAAGCTGAACGCCGCCCGCACCCAGCGGGACTCGGCCGCCCGAACGGCACTCGCGACGGTCAAGGCACTCGTGGAATCCGCCCCGGCGATGCCGAGCCAAACGGAGATCCTCAAGGCCGACCTGATGGACACCGCAACGTCCGTCCCGCAGCTCGCCGTCCACTTCGGCGGCGGTGTCATCAAGAGCGCCGTCGACCTGAACAAGCTCCTGCGCAGCGTGAACCCGCTCGACTCGTACAACGCCACGCACCCCGCCGAGTACGCCACAGGCCTCTCCGGCCTCGTGGCCGGCCTGTCCAGCAGCGCCAACAACCCGACCGAGGCAGTCAAGGGCCTCATCGGCAGCGGCTGGGGCTCCGACCCCGCCGAAGCCGGCGGCAAACTCTTCGGCAACCTGCTGCTCGTCCCCGAAACCGGAGGCAGCGGCGTCGCCGCCTCCGCCGCCGAACGCGGAGCCACCGCAGTAGCCGAAGACGCGGCCAAGAACACCGCCAAGGAAGCCGCCGAAAACGCTGCGAAGGAAGCGGCCGAGAAGGCTGCGAAGGAAGCATCACAGAAGGCCGCTGAGCCCACTAAACCATCGCTCACAACGCCGAGCCACCCAACCAGTCTGCAGGAATCAGCCGATACGGCGAGCGGTACCATGAACCTTCCGTCTCAGAAGGTTCCACACCCGGTGCAGCCCGCACCGAGTCCTTTGACGACTTCGTCTCCGCACCCCGGTTTTTGTAACAGGGCCAGTCAAACCTGCGGAACCGCACCCAGTAGTCAAATCGACTGCAGATTCCGGCGCAGCTCATGAGATCGATACAACGTCGGGAGGAGCGCCAAATCACAGCCACACCAAGGATCCCGCAGGCGCCGAAAGTGACGTCGGCGCTCATGGCACCCACAATTCCGATCACGTTCCTGCACCAGGAGAATCTGCTGGCGAAACCTCTGACAGCCACGAATGCCCATGGCACCGCCGTTCATGGCAGTGTCTCGCACATGTCCCCGGAGGACTTTAGCCGGCTGACGCCGGAAGACCAGATGAAGGTTGCCTGGTCCGAGACCTCACAAGGGGCAAGGACATTTAAGGACAACTTTGAGGCCCAGGAGTATGGTGCCGACCACTGGAACCAGTACGCCACAGGCCTCCCCGAGTCTTAGAGGCAGGCAGTATGGGGCTACACAACAGAAGATCCCCATATTAGCTATAGGGCGATTAACCCCTATCTACGATCCGGCGGTGAAGCCACTCAAGACCTGCTGGATAGAATCGCAGAAATTGACGGCGCACTAGCCGGTCGCCCCGTGCCGGAAACGGTGATGGTGAGTCGGGGGACCAATCTTTATCATATTCCGATGCGCCCAGATGAAATGGCGGGAGGAGTCTTCGCAGAGGATTCCTTTACCTCGGCTTCGCTAGGCGAGAGCCCATTTAACGACAAGCAGGCCATGCTACACTTGAAGATTCCCGCAGGAACGCCAGCATTGTGGGTTGAGAAGGTCTCGGCATTCAGCAGTGACGAGCAGGAGATCCTTATGGGGCGCGGCGTAAAATGGCGCTGTGATCGTGTCGCCATGCCGGACACTGGGCCATATCAGATATACGGCGAAGTTCTGCCATAAAGGAAGAGATATCTAATGAATGACGCCATGAAGAACGCACGGCTTAGCGAGGACCTGCAGTTGCGAGTACTGGAGGGCGGTCCAGTCCACTATGAATACTCGACGGATAAGCCAGTCGAGTATGTCACCGTAGCCGATGAGCACGGCCGCGTACTCGGCTACCTCTGGGGATGCGACGCTGATGACGCTGCCGGGTGGGTGGATCATCAGGTGGCCGGCCGCGCGGCGCTCCAGGCTGCCGGACACTGGGTCATGAAACTGCGAAACGCGAAATCTCGAGCACTGCTCCCTTCTCAAGCCCTGGCTGAGCTGTCCACTGAGCCAGGCGCCGGGCGGTCAGGGCAAATCGTTCCCGGCTCGCAGGCCAAGGCTGAAAGCGTCGAGGTGCTGCGCGCGAAGGCCAACGAGGGATGGGAGCCGCCAGCACAGCCGGAGTCGCCTCGCGGCCGTCGCCGGTGATCTCCGGGGCACCTGGTGGCCTCTACCTCAAGATTGAGGTGGAGGTCGCCATGGCGTTCCTGCCCCGATTCCCCCAGCTCGACTGGGACTGACCCCAACTGCCAGAGTGTGAAAGCCCGCAGACTCCAAGGTCTCCCGGTCTCGTACAGGCTGTGGCGTGTAGTGGACAGCACTATGGGGCGCTGGGTCCACCACCTCGCCCTTGCCGCTTCGATCTCCACCATCACCGAAGGTAGGCCGCGAGGAGCCTACCCATTCGCACGAGGTTCTCCCGGCTCCTGGCCGCCCCCGCGCTCTCAACTGCGGCCATACACGCCGCCGGCGGCCTCTCATTTAGGTGTCAACAGCACGACCGTCGCTGACGCTGTACAGACCCTGAATATCTCGGTCACCTACCGGTGTCTGGCTGCCTTCCAATCGGCCGCCATCACCGTGCCGATCTCACCGGCCGCTGTGTTGGGCCGTGGCTCGGTGCGCGCTCCCTGCACGCCAACGCGCTGCCGTACGGCAACGGTGCTGGTGAGTGTCACTCGCCCGACGGCGCCTGAACCAAGTCCTCGGTGGACCTCTCCGCGTACATGGCCGATGCCGAGTTCACGCATACCCGGACTACGGGCACGATCGTCGCCAGCTGACGCGGGCGGTGGGGCCGGTCGACCCAGCGCCGCGTCGGGTCGATCGGCATTCAGACGACCAGCGGGAACCAGCCTGCAACCGAGGATGCTGCGGCCAGCCATCCGACGGCGACCGCCACCCGGCCGCACTCAAGCCCCCGGGCCCGCTGGAATGCGGCGATCAGGGTGGCGACCGCCGCGACCGGCATGAAGAGGTAGGCGAGGCACCAGAGCCAGCCGCACAAGGGCAGCACCGCAAGGACTCCGATGATCAGTAGCGGCACCCATACGGCGGCGACGGTGAAACCCGCCGCCGCACAGGCGACCCGGAAGCGGTCCTCGCGACGGCAGAAGACGGGCACCGTACAGACGACGGCGGTCAGCAGCCCGACCGCGGACAGAAGAACGAGCCGCAAACTGACCCCGTACGCCCCGGCGATGAGCACCAGCGGCACCACGAACACCGCACACGCCGTCCCGGCCAACCACCGGGCACTTGCGGGAACCGCGGCCACCCGTCACCTCCTTTGAACGCGTTCAAATGTAGCACGCCGGGACGGTGCGATCAGGTGGATTCGGACTCGCTGAGGGCGGCGAGCACACGTTGGCGGACCGCAGCGGAGGCGCCGGGCGGCCGACGTGCCAACTCCGCTTCCAGGCGTCGCCGTTCGGCACGCAGGAGGCGGCCGACCGGCGCGCGGGAACAGTCCCGGAACCACCAGTCGCGGAAGCGGTGGATCACGCCGGCTCCCCTTCGGCAGTGTTCGCCCAGCTGATGCGCAACTCGCAGTCGCCGAAGGGAAGGGCGAGGTATGGGTTCGCGGCGAGGTGGCGAATGACGTTGCGTTCGGCGCAGGGGCCGGTGAGGGCGCGCTCCATGATCTCGCGCTGGAGCGGGGACATCGGGCGGAAGCAGATCGAGTTCCAGAGGGATTCGAGGCCGTCGGGGCTGAGGGTGTGGACCGACGGCGGCCTCACACCGGGGACTTCGACGCGGATCTCGTGGTCGGCCCTCACGCGGCCACCTCGCCCCAGACGATCTTGCCCACAGGTCGGCGCGGGCAGCAGCCCCAGCGCTTGGTGAGGGAATCGACGAGGTGGAGCCCTCGCCCGGTCTCGCCGTCGAGACCGGGCGAGGAGAACGCGGGGAGGCAGTCGCCCCGGGCGTCGTGGACCTCGATGCGGAGGCGGGTGGGGTCGACGTCGAGGGCGAAGTAGATGAGGTGGCCGACCGGGGTGCCGTGGAGGACAGCGTTGGTGACGAACTCGGTGGTGACGACGAGCCCGGAGTCGAGGAAGCGGTCCCCGTTCGGGTGGAGGAGAGGAGGACGGAGAGCCGCTGACGCGCGATGGCGGGCGAGCGGCGGCTGCGCGGGAGCCAGATGGTGGAGGAGTTTCGAGACATGGCGATGGAACCTTCCAAACACATGAGTGGAGAAGGCCGGGCGGCCACTACGGCGTCCGTGCACGTCCAGCGCGAAGCGCCCATGAAGGCGTACAACTGCCCTATGCCATGCACATCACGCACAGCGAGTGCTTCGTCACGCACAGCATGGAGCATTGCCGCAGTAGATCGCAAGGCACGTCGATGAAATATGAAAACTTTCAGTTCTGAGAGCAAGGTGCTGTGCCTACGCTCATCCGAGTGGTGGCGAACCGTCACCAGCCGCATGCACACTGGTTCCTGAACGCTCTGGAGGGGTTACGTAGATGGCAGTCGCAGTGCCAGCCGTGCGATACCGCCGCATCGCCGCCGAGCTGAGAAGGCTTCGCGAGCTGAAGAACCTCTCAGCCGAGGAGGTCGTTGCCCAGGTCGACGGCATCAACCTGGTGAAGCTCAGCCGGTACGAGAACGCCCGCGTCCAGCTGAAGCCCGATGTCGTCAGAGCTCTGCTCGACTTCTACGAGTGCGACGAGGAACTCAAGGAGGTCCTCGTCGAGATCCTCCGCGACAAGCGCCGCCCGGGTTGGATGGCGGGCTACGAGCAACTGAATCCGCTCTACACAGATCTGATCCGCCTCGAAGAGACGGCCGTAGGCAACAAGTCGTACGAATCTGCGTACATCCCTGGCCTCCTTCAGACCCGTCAGTACGCCCACGCCATCATCTCCAGCGGCGTGATAGACAAGCCCAGCGTCGAAGAGCGTGTCGAAGTCCGGATCAACAGGCAATCGGTCCTCACCCGATCCGAGAACCCGCTGAAGCTCTGGGCGGTCATCCACGAAGCCGCCCTCTCGATGAGTGCCGCTCCAGGCGTGATGGCCGACCAGTTGGACAAGCTGCTGCAGTTCAGCCGGCTTCCCAATATCAAGATTCAAATCATGCCGGCCGTGGCGCCGCCGCATCCCGGAATGACCGGGCCGTTCGCTCTCCTGGAGTTTCGACAGCGCGATCTCGATCTGGTGCTACTCAGCGGAATGCTCAGCAGCAACTGGGTTGAGGATCCGGACCAAGTCGACATCTACCGGGCGGCGTTCGACGAAATCATGGCAACCGCCTTGTCCCTCGACGAGTCGCGCAACCTCATCACACAGAAGAGAGACACGCTCAAGTGACCCACTTCCCTGTCGCCTCCGCACTTCCTGTGCAGTGGAAGAAGGCAATCGCCAGCAACCCGAACGACAACTGCGTCGAAGTAGCCGACGGCATCACCGGTCTCATCCCGGTCCGCGACAGCAAGGACCCCCATGGCCCGGCCCTCGGCTTCTCCCCTGCGGCCTGGCGAGCGTTCGTCGCCGGCATCCGGGCCGGCGACTTCCCGACCGCCCCCTGACGCGAACCCCAGGCGGGGGCGCGGCCCCCCCCCCCCCCCCCCCCCCACCCCCCCCCCCCCGGCGCCGGCCCCCCCCCCCCCCCCCCCCCCCCCCCCGGAACGGCCCCCCCCGGGGGCCCCCCCCCCCCACCGCGGGG
>NZ_JBIWPL010000015.1:111168-223623 GCF_044768255.1 Kitasatospora sp. NPDC101157
GGGTTCGGGCGCGGCACCGCGGGCCGGCGCGTCCCCGCCCCCCCGAGCCCGCAACCCCCGGGGGGCCCCGCGACCCCGGGGGCCCCCCCCGTCCAACGAACTCGTCCGAGTGCCTGACAGCGCCCCTCCCCCCCCAAGCCACCATGGAAGCGACAGACCGTGTGCCCCACCACGCAACGCGTAGGCGCGGGAGGACATCATGTCGCTGCGGTTCATCGCGAAGGATCCCAACAGCCCCGACGGGGACTCGCCCACCATCTGGGTCGACGAGAGCACTTCCGACCTGGTCATCCAGGGCTGGAAGATCGACGGGAACACCGAGGCCGCGTGCTTGACGACGGGTGACGTTCCCGACCACGAGGCCGTCGTGCGCGTTCCCGCCCGAATGGTGCAGGCGCTGAGGAAGGCATGTGATGTCGCAGAGCGTTCCGAAGATCGATGAACTGCTGAGGAAGGCCCAGCGCTCAGCGGTGCACCTGGAGATGCGCGACGGCTACATGGAGGATGACCCTGCCCTTCACGCGTGGAGGGCAGGCCACCGTCTGGACCCCGACGACCGGGCCTCATGGTGGAGGCCGTGGTTGACCGTGACCGCCGAGTCCGTTGCCCGCAGCGTGGAGATCCGCCGGGCCCGCATCGTCTCCGAGCCGGTGAGCGAGTACATCAGGTACGAGTACGACGTGACGTTCCCGAACGTCCGCGCCGGTGAGCAGGTGCGCTGGCTTCCCAGGCGCAACGCATCGACCATCGCGCTCCCGGGCAACGACTTCTGGCTGTTCGACAACCGGCTGGTCCGCTGGGGCCATTTCTCTGGTGACGGTGACGCTTTGGGTGGCGAACTCACCGAGGACGAGGGTGCGGTGAAGCTCTGCTCGGACGCCTTCGAAGCCGTGTGGGATCGAGCGATCCCACACGAGAAGTACACCATCTGATCTGAGCCGGATCCACGGGCGGCCCCACGCATCGCGCGGGGCCGCCCGTTTCCCTGCATCCGGCGGTCGGCCTCAACTGCCGTTCCCGTTCGTCGGGGACCTGCGCGTCTCCTACGAGTCCTTCCATGCCCCGGGCGACGCGGAGCAGACCCTGTGCGTCTACAACGTCGAACTGGGCTCCGAAACCGCCAACTCGCTCTCTGTTCTCTCCAGCTGGACGGAGCCGGCGGGCTTCGCCGGCTGACTCGAATCGCGCAGCGGGCACCCGGTGCCCACGCGCGCGTCCAGGTCCGCCCGCAGCGAGGCCAGCTCGGCCATCCGATCGTCGATGATGCGGATCTTGTCCCGCAGAAGCGCGGACAGCGCCTCCGCGCCGTCAGGCGCGTCGCGCAGCTGCTCGCCGTGCCGGGCGATCTCGCCGAGCGTGAAGCCGAGCGTCTGCGCGGTGCGGACGTAGTGCAGCCAGGCCACCGCCTCCGGCGGGAAGTCGCGGTAGCCGTTGGCCTGCCGCCGCCCTTCGAGCAGGCCGATCCTCTCGTAGAACCGAACGGTGTCCCTGCTGACGCCCGCCTGCGCGGCCAGCTCCCCGATCCTCATGATCCTCCGCCGAACGATCCCGCGCCGTCCCCCGCCGTCCCCCGCCGAACGGTGGGCTTGACCTTGGACAGTACTCCACTGTCTACCGTGAGGCCGTCCTCCACCAGAGACCGGCAGGAGCCCCCTCATGACCCATCAGCCCGCCCCGCTCGCCCCTCCCCGCACCGCCGCCTACGTCCGCCTCGTACGCTCCAGCGCCTGGTACGACCTCGTCGTCACGGCGGGATTCGCGACCCCGTGGACGTACGCGCTGCTGCACGGCGCGCTGTCCTCGCTCAGTACGCGTTTCGGACTCGGCACCCTGCCCGCCCTCAACCCGTTCCAGACCCTGTACGCGAACCTGATGGGCTCGGTCGTGATCGTCTGGGCGCTCCTGCGGATCCTCCAACCCCGGGCGCTGCACGGCCTGTTGGACGGAATCGCGCGTACGCTGTTCGCCTCGTGGCAGGCGTACGCGCTGGCCCACGGCGCCACCCGGGTGCTGTGGTTCTTCTTCGTCCTGGAGGCGACGTTCGGTGTCGTGCAGCTGCTGCCGTGGTGGCGGGACCGCGCTGCCCTGCTCGCCTCCGCCCGCCGCACCGAGCCCGACCCCACCCCGTGAGAGGTGTGCGATGACGCAGAACGTGCCGGACTTCTCCGCCCTGCTGAGGGGCGCGCGGCGTACGGCCGTCCACCTGGAGATGCGTGACGTCTACGGCGTCGCCGATGAGGCGGCCGCCTTCGAGGAGTTCAGGCGTTCCGGCGCCGTCGACCTCGACCCGGACTCCGCCTTCTGGGCCGGCTGGCTGCCCCTGGTGCGCGAGACCGTCGCCCGGGGCGTCGTCCTGCGCCGGGCCCGGATCGTCTCCGAGCCCGTGACGGACTACATCCGCTGGGAGCACGCCCTCACCACCGCCAACCTCGCGGCCGGGGAGCTGGTCCGCTGGCTCCCCCGCCGACTCGCCTCCGACCTCGCCCTGCCCGGCAACGACCTCTGGCTGATCGACGACCGCCTGGTCCTCTTCCACTGGTTCACCGGTGACGGCGCCTGGGCCGGGCACGAGTTCACCGAGGACCCCGCCCTGGTGAAGACGGTCTCCACCGCCTTCGAGGCCGTCTGGGAGCGCGGGATCCCGCACGACCGCTTCACCGTCTGAGCCCACGGGCGCCGGCTCCCAGCCGGCTCCCAGCAGCCGGTCAGCGGACGGTCAGCCTTCTCACCCCCTTCTCATCCGCCGCGCCTAGCCTCCGCGCATGAACGTCTCCCTGCTCGACGGCTGGTTCCCCTGGACGGTCCAGGCCGCCGCCCTCGCCCTGTTCGTGGCGGCGGCGGGTTGGCGGGACCGGACCTGGCAGCGCAAGTGGGGGCCGATCGCGCTCGGGACGGCGTTGGCGATCACCGCGGTCCTCGCCGTCGGCGTGCTCACCCTGAGCGGGCTCACCGACCCGATCCCGTTCGGGGTGTGGCTGTGGAGCGGGGTGGCGATCGCGGCGCTCTCGGTGCTGGGATTCGGCTGGCGCGGCGCGAGGTGGTGGCGACGGCTGCTGGTGGCACCGACCGTGCTGCTGGCGCTGTTCTGCGCCGCGAACAGCGTGAACATCGCCACCGGTTACTACCCGACGATCGACGACGCGATCGGCGAACTCAGCGGCCAGCCGCTGCCGGACCAGATCACCCTGGCCGAACTCGGCTCGATCCACGGCAAGACCAGGACGGGCCGCATCGTCCAGGTCGACATCCCCGACACCGCGAGCGGATTCGCCCACCGCCAGGAGCTGGTCTACCTGCCGCCCGCCTGGTTCCGCAGCCAGAGCCGGCCCAAGCTGCCGGTGCTGGAGATGATCGGCGGCGAGTTCGCGGCACCCGACAACTGGATCCGCTCCGGCAACGCGGTCAGGACCGCCGACGAGTTCGCCGCCAAGCACAACGGCTTCGCCCCGATCCTCGTCTTCGTGGACGCCACCGGAGGTTTCCGGGTGGACACCGAGTGCGTGGACGGGCCGCACGGCAACTCCGAGAGCCACCTGCTCAAGGACGTCCCGCCGTACATCCAGAAGACCTTCAACGCCGCCACCGACCCCCACAAGTGGGGTGTGGCCGGCTGGTCGATGGGCGGCACCTGCGCCGTCGACCTGGTCGTCGAACACCCGAACCGCTTCGCCCACTTCGGCGACTTCTCCGGCGACAAGGGCCCGTACATCGGCGACAAGGACCACACCATCCAGGAGCTGTACGGCGGCGACGCGGCGGCCTGGGCCGCCCACGACCCGCTGACCGTGCTCGCCCACCACCCCAAGTACCAGGGCGTCTCCGGCTACTTCGGCCAGGGCGACGAGGAGCACGGCCAGATCGAGGCCGCCAAGACCCTGGAGGCGGCCGCCAAGCGGGACGGCATCCGCACCACCTCCACCGTCGGCTCCGGCAAGCACACCTGGCAGACCGGCGCCGCCACCTTCACCCAGGCCCTCCCCTGGCTCGCCGCCCAACTCGGCGTCCCGGGCACCCACCCCCAGTCGTAACGGCCGGGCCCCGGGCGCAGGGCGTGTCCGACGATTTCTCGCCCGGCGCGGGAATTGCCGGACACGCCCTCAGAATTCGCCCTAGAACGGAAGTGCCGCCGCCACCGGCTTGTCCGGGAACGCGACCTTGTTCTGGCACAGGAGTGACCGGTCCACTGTTTGCCTCGCGACCTTCAGCGCTATGTCCAGCCGGGCCTGCTGACCGGATGCACTCTTCACATCGGCCGTCCGCAGGCCCCCCTCGACCGCGATCTCCACGGCGGCTACGTCCTTGTCCCTGGCCACCAGGTTGTCGCAGCGGAACGCCAACCGAGTTGCATTGACGCCCGCCCAGGCCTTGAGGTCGGGGCCGAGACTCAGCTGCTGCTCCGGGGCCCAACTCGGCATTCGGAATCCCAACTCGTACTCCCTGTGAAAGGAGTCCTCGTCGATTCCCCAGACATCGAGCACCAGCAATACGCGCTGGTGCCCGTCGACGACGCACGTTTGGTGCCTCACTCCCGGCGTGAACCGGGAGCCGTCGTCGTACTGACCCTCCGTCCTGTGCCGCACGGCGAACGTTCCTCCCGCGTCTCCTGCCAGCGGCAGGAGGTCGCTTCGATCCACCAGTGACCAACAGGCGCTGTCGGGCAGCTTCAAGGGGTCCCTCGACGCCCACCACCACGTCCCGCCGCCGACGCCGATGATCACGACCAGTGCCGTCGCGATGACTGATCGGCGTCGCGGTCGCCAGCGCCTCCGGGCTACGGCATCGGCGCCGGCAACCCCGCCCGGAATCTCAGGCATGGATCGCCCTCGTCATGACGGCCCCGTCCGCCAATCCCTGCTTCGTCCCGTTGGCAGCCGTGGTGGCCGGCGTTTCCAGAAGGCTGTCGACTGCGGAGACATGGGCGGAGGGCTGCTTGCATGCCTGTGCGAACTTGGTCTTCAGGGTGTCGACATTCGTCGCGGCTCGGGTCAGGGCCTCCACACTGACCGTTACGGCCGGCGCACCCGACGGTACGCTCGGCGTGTAGGCAGGCGCGGCGGTTCCGGACGCTGCGGCCGCCAGGTCCGGGAACTGCTTCTTCGCCGCGTCCGTCAGGTTTCCGGAACTGTCGAAGAGCCACGGATTCATCCGCCGCTCGAAGTCAAGATCAACCATCGCATCCCCCCAGAGTGAACGTTTCTGCTACCGATTCCCCCGGCAACTCTTTCGAGCACGCAATATTAGGGTCAACATCTGACATACGCCACACGCTCCGAGTACTGGGTGTCACCGTCCGTACCGAAGCGTCGCGCGTTGCCCGCAGAGCAGCGCTGCTCTCTTCTTCTCGCAGGGAAGAGGAGGAAGCCTTGGTGTCGGCCGGGTAGGCGGGCCGGGCGGGCGGGGTACGGGACGGGTACGATCCACCGCCGGACCGTGCGCCCGGCAAGGGATCGGCCGGGCCCCGGGGTGGGCGGATCCGCGGGCCGGGGGCGCGGGCCGGACATCGCTTCCGCCGCGGCCGCACACATGTTCCCCACCGGCCCGCTGCAACTGCCGCACTCGCCCGGCCCCCGGAGAGGATCCCGCTTTGCTCCCGGCGCCCCCGTGGCATAGGTTTCGTCCGCCGTCGACGCAGCACCCGCTCTGACCGACCCTCAGACCAGCGGTGAGCTGCGGAGCCAGGGGGCCTGACGGCAGCACGAAACGGGGGAGGAACAGCCATGCCGAGTGCCCGCAGCCACGGGTCGGCCGGGCGGCGAGGACGGGTGGCCGCAGCGCCGCCCTCCCCGGCCTCCGCCCGGAACCACGACACCGGACACGCGAGGAATCGTCAGTTGCGCAGCAGCACCCGACTGGTCACCGCCACCGCCGCCGCCCTGCTCTGCGTGGGCGCCCTGAGCGCCTGCGGCCCGGACAACGGCGGCCAGGACGGCGGCAAGACCGCCGCCCCCGCACCGACCGGCACCGCGGCAACCGGCCCGGCGCCCACCGGAGCGCCCACCGGCGCTCCCGCCACCGGGGGAAGCTCGCCGAAGCCCGACGCCAAGGGCGGCATCCCGGCCAAGGCCTGGATGGACACCAAGAGCATCCCGATGGACGAGAGCTACCACTACGCCCCGCTGGCCGCCAACGCCAAGCCGGTCACCGGAGCGGTCGGCTTCAAGGGCATGGAGCTGTGCCACTCCCCGCTCCCCAAGGGCGAGGAGTACCTGTTCACCGAGGGCACCGCCAAGGCCAAGGCGTCGGTGGGCTTCGGTGGCGACCGCTGGACGGCCCAGCAGACGCTCTTCTTCTGGGGTGACCCGACCCACAGCAGTGGCAACGGCCAGAGCGCCGGCGTCATCAGGGACGACCTCGTCGCGGCCGTCAAGGACTGCGCCAAGTCCGCACCGGGCGCCACCGTGAAGGTCAGCAGCGCGGGTGACGCGCCCTACTTCGCCGCCACGGTGACGGTCCCGCAGGCCGACGGCTCCACGGCCACCCTGCACGAGTACGTGGTCACCGCGGGCGGGACGGTCAGCGAACTGTCCGTCTGGGCCACCACCAAGGGCGGCGCCCAGCCCAAGGACGCCTGGAAGGCGCCCGACGACAAGTACGTCGGCACCGGCATGACGTCGGCGCTCTGCGAGGCCCTTCCCGGCTGCTACTAGATCCGGACCGCCGACCCGCACGACGGGCCGCTGACCCCAGCGGCCCCGCACCACCCACACAGACGGCCGCCCGGCCCGTCCGGCACAGGGGACCGGACGGACCGGGCGGCATCACTCCGCCCGCCGGCTCAGAGCCCCAGGCGGCTGAGCGCCGTGGTCCAGTCGCTCGCGATCGCGCTCCGGGCGGCGTCCAGCGTCACCTTGTGGGCGCACACCGCGTTCTTCAGTCTGGTCTCGACCGAGTCCTTGCTCTGCGCGGGCTCGTTGCCGTACCGCGGCTCGGGCCACAGGTTGCGCGGGTCGCGCGGCGCGCCACCGAGCTCCAGCGGCACGAAGTGGTCCTCCTCGTAGTCCGACAGGTTGGTGTCCGAGTAGCCGTACTGGGCTATCTGCTGGACCTTCAGCGCGTTGGTGTAGCTCGTCGACGGGCGCACGGTGGCGGTCCAGCCGGAGACGCAGATGGTCTGGCCGATGGTGGCCTGGGTGACGGCCGGGTTGTACGCGCCGGGGGTGCAGGTGGGGTCGGGCAGCGGCAGGTACGCCTGCGAGCAACTCGCCGCGAGGGTTCCGGACTTGGCGGCAACGTGCGGAGCCGAGACGGCGGCCTGCGCGGTGCCGGTGGCGAGCCCGGCGGCGGCGAGGGCGGCCGCCGCGGCGACGACGGTGAGACGCTGACGGAGCATCATGGGGCGCTCTCCTGGGCCGGCCCGGCCGATCGCCGGGCGACTGTGCCCATGACAGCACCGTTCACGCGACCGCCGTCAGCCCCGGGACGTGAACGAGTGGTGACCGCCCCTCCACATCCGCCCGCGCGTCAGTCGACCAGCAGCCGAGCCAGCAGCGCCGCCGGCCCCTCGGGCAGGCTGCCGTGGACGAGTTCGGTGCGGTGCACCAACCGGGGCGCGGCGATCGGCGCGTGGTCGACGCCGGGCGCCCCGGCCACCACCGGCTCGGGCAGCAGGGTGAGCCCGTGCCCGGTGGCGACCAGCGCGAGCAGCCCGTGCACATCGGTGCCGCGGTAGCGGGTGGCGGGACGGAAGCCGTCGGTGCCGGCGGCGGCGCGCAGCCGGGCCGCGGTCGGGGTGAGGTCGGGGGCGTCCAGCCAGCGCGCGGCCGACAGGTCGGCGAGGGCGAGTCCGGCGCGTCCGGCCAGCGGGTGCCCGGCGGGCAGGGCGACGGCGACGGGCCGCTCGTCCACCGCGACCGTGGTCAGCGGGCCGACCTCGGGCAGCGGCAGCGGGTCGCTGGGCGCGGCCAGCCCGTCGATCAGCGCGAGGTCGACCTCGCCGGTGGCGACCCGGGCCGCCAGCACGTCCTGGGCGAGCACCCGGACCACCGGCTCCACCAGCGGGTACGCCCGGCGCACCTCGCCGAGCGCGCGCCCCAGTGCCGCCCCGACCGCCAACGGGGTGGCCCCGAGCACCAGTCGGGCACTGGGGGCACCGGCCAGGCGCGAGACGTCGGCGCGCGCCGCCTCCAGCCGGACCAGCAGCGGGACGGCGTGTTCCAGCAGCCGCCGCCCGGCCACGGTCGGGCCGACCGGCCGGCGCACCAGCAGGGCGGTGCCGAGGTCCGCCTCCAGCGCGGCGATCTGCTGGGACACCGCGGACTGGGTGTAACCGAGCTCCCGGGCGGCCTCGGAGAAGGAGGCGAGCCGGGTGACGGTGGCGAAGGTGCGCAGTTGCTGCGGATCCACGGCAGTCATCAACCGTTCTGATCGATGGGTAAGAAATCATCGTTGGCGCTGATCTCAGGTGCGGGGCCAGGATAGCCGCATGACCTACCTGACCCCGCGGATCGCCCTGGTCGGCGACCGCTCGCCCGCCGTCCGCTCGCACGCCCGCATCCCCGGCCTGCTCGACGCCCTCGCCGAGCGCGACCAGCTCGTCCTGGACGCCTACTGGATCCCCACCGAGGACGCCGGGGCACCGGGCGCGCTCGACGGCTTCGACGCGATCTGGCTGCTGCCCGGCAGCCCGTACCGCAGCGAGGCCGGCGCCCTGGCCGCGATCCGGACCGCCCGCGAGAGCGGCATCCCCTTCCTCGGCACCTGCGCCGGGTTCCAGCACGCGGTGCTGGAGTACGCCCGCAACGTCTGCGACCTCGGCGAGGCCGTCCACGGCGAGCAGGACCCGGACCGCGAGCAGCAGGTGATCGTGCCGCTCGCCTGCTCCCTGGTCGGCCACGAGGGCGCCGTCGTCATCACCCCCGGCACCCTGGCCGAGCGCGCCCTCGGCGCCACCGACACGATGGAGCGCTACCACTGCAACTACGGCCTCAACGCCGACTACCTGGACCGGCTGGGAGCCCACGGGCTGCGCTTCAGCGGCGCGGACGGGTCCGGCCAGGTCCGGGTCCTGGAGCTGCCCGGGCACCCGTTCTTCCTCGCCTCGCTGTTCCAGCCCGAGCTGTCCGGCGACGGCACCCGGGCCCACCCGATGATCCGCGCCCTGGCCGAGGCCGCCGTCGCCCACGCGGCGCTCGGCGAGGCGACGCCCGTCTGACCGGGCGCCGGCCCCGTCACATCGGCAGTGAGCGCAGCCGCACCGGACCCTCCGGCCACTCGGCGTCCGCCGCCAGCGGCCGCCACATGGTGCACAGCGGCATCACCGCGAGCCGCCCCTCCGGCTGTTCGACCGTCACCTCCTCGGCCACCCCGCGGAAGCCGAGTCCCCGGTAGAACACCGCCAGCGGAGGGCGGCAGAACAGCAGCGCGTACCGGAAGCCCAGCGCGCGCCCGTGGTCGACGGCGGTTCCGACCACGGCGTGCGCCAGGCCCTCGCCCCGCCGCTCCGCGGCGACGCACACCCCGCCGACGCCCACCGCCTCCAGGTCGGTGCCGCCGACGGTGAGCGGGACGGGGAGCAGCCCGGCGTGGGCGACCAACCGGCCGTCGGCGGCCCGGACGCCGAAGTGGATGTCCTTGGGCCGGAAGGTCAAGCCGGTGTAGGCGACGCCGTACGGGTCCTCGCCCGGGCCGAGGATCTCCTCCTGATGGGCGCGGGAGTACTCCTCCAACCGCTCGACGGCCAGCGGTTCCGCAGAAAAACGATCAGTCATCACTCCATGCTCCCTTCCCAGTGGTTCGGCGTCCAAGTCCCGTCCCGGCAGCCCGGTACCGGTGATGCCCGCCACTCGATACCCGCCACTCGATACCGGCCACTCGATACCGGCCACCTCGGCCCGGAGATCACCCCGGATGCCCCCGGTGCGGAAGCATGCCCCTCATGCGCCGGCCCACCGACCAGCCGGCCGACGACCTCCTCGCGCCACCGCTGCCCGGCCCCCTGCTGCGCCTGCCCGCCTGCTCGGGTTGCTGACCCCGGCCTCCGACCAGGCGCCCTCGCTGCGCGGCCTGCCCACCCTGGCCGAGGAGTCCCGGCAGGCCGGCCCGGCGGTGGGCCTCTCCGTCACCGGCCCGGACGACGGACTGCCCGCGCCAGGGCCCAAGGTGCAGTACGCGGCCCACCGGATCGTCCAGGAGGCGCTGACCAACGCCCACAAGCACGCCCCGGCCGCCGAGGTCGCCGTCACGGTCGCGGTCGAACCGGACGGGCTGCGCCTGACGGTGGTCAACTCCCCCACCCGTCACGGCCGTTCCGCCCATCCCAGCGGGTCGGGCCGGACGGACCGTCCGGGCCCGGTCCTGCCCTCGGGCGGCCACGGCCTGCACGGAATGCGCACCCGCGCCGACGACCTCGGCGGCACCCTGCACGCGGGGCCGACCCCCGAGGGCGGCTTCGCCGTCCGGGCCCGACTGCCGCTCAGGGCGGACTGAGCCCGGAACGGAGGCGGCCGCTACGCGGCGGCCCGCTCCACCAGCTCCGCCCACACCTCGTCGACCCGCGCCGCCAGCGCCTCCAGCGGCCCGCCGTTGTCGATCACCAGGTCGGCGATCGCCAGCCGGTCCGCCCGCGAGGCCTGCGCGGCCATCCGGGCCCGGGCCTCCTCGACGGCCATCCCGCGCAGCCGCACCAGCCGTTCCACCCGTACCTCGTCGTCGGCGTCGACCACCACGACCAGGTCGAACAGCGGGGCCAGCCCGTTCTCGGTGAGCAGCGGCACGTCGTGCACCACGACCGCGTCCGGTGCGGCGGCCGCCTCCAGTTCGGCGGACCGGGCCCGCACCAGCGGGTGGACGATCGCGTTCAGCGCCCGGAGCTTCTCCGGGTCGGCGAACACGATCGCCCCGAGGGCCGGGCGGTCCAGCGTGCCGTCCTCCCGCAGCACCTGCGGGCCGAACTCGGCGACCACGGCCGCCAGGCCGTCCGTCCCGGGGGCGACCACCTCGCGGGCGATCAGGTCGGAGTCCACGATCACCGCGCCGTGCGCGGCGAACAGCCGGGACACCTCGCTCTTGCCCGCGCCGATGCCACCCGTCAGTCCGATCTTCAGCATGGCGCCAGGCTACCGGCGCGGCACCGGGGCCGTCAGCCCAGCTCCAGGCTCTCGCTCTCCCCGAGCACCACCAGCTCCGCGCCGCCCACGCCCGGCCCGTCCGGCCCGAGCAGTCGGGTGGCCACCATCTGCCCGATCGGGCTGAGCGTCGCCTCGTGCACCGGGACGGCCCGGCGGGGGCCCGACTCCCGGACGTAGTCGATCACTTCGGAGGCCTTGCTCCACGGCGCCGCGAGCGGCAGCAGCAGCGTCTCCACGGTGTGCGGCGGCAGGGTGAAGGCGTCGCCGGGGTGGAACAGCCGGCCGTCGACGAGGAAGCCGATGTTCTTCACCCGCGGGACGTCCGGGTGGATCACCGCGTGCCACTCGCCGTGCACCGAGACGCCGACCCCGCCGATCTCGAAGGCGTCACCCTCGCCGACCACGGTGACCCGCTGCCCGAGGCCGTCCAGCTGGGCGGCGACGGCGCCGTTGGTCCACACCCGCAGGGCGGGGTCGGCCTCCAGCGCGGCGCGCAGCCGGGACTCCTCGAAGTGGTCCATGTGCTCGTGGGTGATCAGAACGGCGTCCGCCCCGGCCAGTGCGACGGGGTCGGTGAAGGCGCCGGGGTCGACGACCAGGGTGGCGTCGTCGTGCTGGATGCGTACGCAGGCGTGTCCGAACTTGGTGATTCGCATGCCAAAACCATACAGCACAGCTGTACAGTCTTGCTGCATATCGTCCGGATAGACTTCTCCCATGACCAGCGACGCCCCGCACCCGGACACCCTGGACCTCGCCGCCGACCTGCGCACCGCCCTCGGCAGCCTGGTCCGCACCCTGCGCGACAACGACGACCTGCCGCCGAACCAGGCCGCCGTGCTCGGCCTGCTGGTCCGCGACGAACGCTCCTACACCGTCGCCGAACTCGCCGACCGCCGACGCGTGCGCCACCAGTCGATGGCCCGCACCGTCGCGCTGATGACCGAAGCCGGCCTGGTCGCCCAGCAGCCCCACCCCACCGACGGCCGCAAGCAGCTGATCGCCGCCACCGAGGCCGGCCGCGCCGCCCTGCTCGACCAGCGCGCCCGCCGCGAGCACCACATCGCCACCGCCATCGAGACCCGGCTCAGCGCCGAGGAACGGGCCCAGCTGCGCGCGAGCGTCGAACTGCTCCAGCGCCTCAGCTGACCGCTAGGGCGCCTGCCCCGACCCCGACCCGACCAGCTCCGGCCGCTCGGGCCGCTCCCTCTGCGTCTGTGCCTGCGCCTGCGCCTGCGCCGGGATCACCGGCTGTTCGATCTCCGGCAGGTCGACGTGCTCGCTCAGCCCGAACCGCCGGTGCAGCCGCCGCAGCGGAGCGGGCGCCCACCAGTTGAACTCGCCGAAGAGGCTCATCGCGGCGGGCACCAGCAGGCAGCGCACCAGGGTGGCGTCCACCGCGACGGCCACCGCCAGCGCGATGCCCATCTGCTTGACCATGAGCATGTCCCCGAGCGCGAAGCCCGCGAAGACGATCACCATCAGCAACGCCGCCGAAGTGATGATCCGACCGCTGCGCTGGACGCCCAGCTCCACCGCCCGGACACAGCCGTGCCCACGCTCGGTGAGCTCCTTGATCCGGGCGAGCAGGAACACCTCGTAGTCCATCGACAGCCCGAAGGCGAAGGCGAAGACCAGCACCGGGATGAAGGTCTCCAGCCCCCCGGTCGGGCTGAAACCGAGCAGCCCGCTGAGCCACCCGTCCTGGAACACCAGGGTCAGCGCGCCGAGCGAGGCACCCAGCGACAGCAGGTTCATCAGCAGCGCCTTGACCGGCATCACCACCGAGCCGGTCATCAGGAACAGCAGCAGCAGCGTCCCGGCCGCGACCAGGCCGAGCGCCCACGGGCCGCGCGACATCAGCTCGTCCTTGAAGTCCACCACCGAGGCCGCGCCGCCGGTGACGTACGTCCTCAGCCCGCCCCGATCGGCCCGCAGCTCGTCCACCACCCGCTTGGCCGTGTCGCCCTGCGGATCCCCGTGCACCAGCACGTCCACCGTCGACACCTTGTCGCCGACCGGCGTCACCGCCCGCACCCCGCTCACTCCGGGCAGCTCGGCGACCACGTCGTCCGCGTACGCCTGCGCCACCTTCGCTCCACCCTCGACCACCACGGTGATCGGCGCGGCCGCGACCTGCGGGAAGCGGTGGTCGACCGCCTCGGCGACCTGCCGCCCGGCCGAGGAGGTGGGCAGCACGGCGGCGCCGGAGCTGCGCATCTCGGCGTGCAGGAAGGGCGCCCCGGCCGCCATCAGCAGTGCCACCGCGGCGAGCGTCACCAGCACCGCCCGCTTGCGGACCCGGCGGACGGTCCGGCTGAAGAAGCCCTCGTCCGGGACGGGCGCGCTCGGCGTCCTGATCCGCGAGCCCGCGAAGCCGAGCAGCGCGGGGACCAGGGTCAGGGCCGCGGCGACCGCGATCACCACCACGCTCACCCCGGCCGCGGCGACGGCGCCCAGCACCGGGCTGGTGAAGACGAACAGTCCGGACAGCGCGACGGCCACGGTCAGCCCGGAGAAGGCGACGGTGCGCCCGGCGGTCGCGGCGGTGCGCTCGACGGCGGCGGCGATGCCCGCGCCGTGGCCGCGTTCCTCGCGGAAACGGTTCACCATCAGCAGCGCGTAGTCGATCGACAGCCCGAGCCCCAGCACGGTGGCGATCGGCAGCACGCTGGTGTCGATGTCCATGATCCGGCTGAACCCGAACATGGCCAGCAGCGCCCCGCCCACCGAGGCGACGGCCCCGATCACCGGCAGGGAGGCGGCGGCCAGACCGCCGAAGACCAGCACCATCACGACCAGGGTGAGCGGCAGGGTCACCATCTCGCCGAAGCGGGTGTCCTGCTCGGTCTGCTTCTTGACCTCCTGCTGGAGCACCAGGTCCCCGCCGACGGTCACGTGCGCCCCGGCCGCTCCGTCCAGCGCGGCGAGCCGGTGGGTGACCGTGTCGGTCTGCGCGGAGCTCGCGTCGGCGGCCATCCGTACGGCGACCAGGCTCGCCGTCCCGTCGGTGGCCCGCAGCGCGGCCGGGCCGGGGCCCGGGCCGTACGCGTCCTGGACGCCGGAGACCCCGGGCAGGGCGGCGATCCCGGCGGTGGCCCGCTGGACGGCCGCGCGCACGGCCGGGTCGTCCACCGGCTTGCCGTCGACCACCGCGGTCACCGTGCCCTTGACCGGATCGGCCGCGGCGACCACCGCGCTGCCCCGGTCGGCCTCGGCGGAGGCGGAGGAGGCCCCGGCCACCGAACCCTCGAAGACCCGGCCGCCGATCAGCACCCCGGCGACCAGGACGGCGGCCCAGAAGCCGAGCACCCAACGGCGGTGGCGGAAGCAGAACCGGCCGATCGCGGCCAGCCGGCCGCCGACCACAGCGGTGGGGGCGGCGGGGGAGGGGTTGCGCATGGAGGAGCCTTTCGGGCAGTTCCACTCAATGTAGGTGCAACCCGAACTCCGGCCTATAGCAGGGCGATGAGCCTCATCTCACATTTCCCTACACATAAACCGCACATAAGTCAAACCAGAAAACGAAGGGCGCGCGCCGGCCCGGGAAACGCGGAACGGGCCCCACCCGGACGAATCCGGATGGGGCCCGTTCCCTAGCTGTCAGCTAGCGGGGGGCGAGAGCCTCAGCTCTGGCCGCCGGCCAGCTTCTCGCGCAGGGCGGCCAGGGCCTCGTCGGAGGCCAGGGCGCCCGAGCCCTCGTCGCTGCTGGACGAGTAGGAGCCACCGGCGGCAGCGGCGACGGCGTCGCCACCCTCGGCAGCGGCCTCGGCGTCGGCCTCGCGGCTCTTGATGACCTGGGCCTGGTGCTGCTCGAAGCGGGCCTGCGCCTCGGCGTACTGGCGCTCCCACTCCTCACGCTGCTTCTCGAAGCCGGGCAGCCAGTCGTTCGCCTCGGGGTCGAAGCCCTCCGGGTAGATGTAGTTGCCCTGGTCGTCGTACGAGGCGGCCATGCCGTACAGGGTCGGGTCGAACTCGACCTCGGCCGGGTTGGCACCCAGGGCCTCGTTGGCCTGCTTGAGCGACAGGCTGATGCGACGACGCTCCAGGTCGATGTCGATGACCTTGACGAAGATCTCGTCGCCGACCTGGACGACCTGCTCCGGGATCTCCACGTGGCGCTCGGCCAGCTCGGAGATGTGGACCAGACCCTCGATGCCCTCGTCCACGCGGACGAACGCACCGAACGGAACCAGCTTGGTGACCTTACCCGGAACGACCTGGCCGATCTGGTGGGTACGGGCGAACTGCTGCCACGGGTCCTCCTGGGTCGCCTTCAGCGACAGGGAGACGCGCTCGCGGTCCATGTCGACGTCGAGAACCTCGACGGTGACCTCCTGGCCGACCTCGACGACCTCGGACGGGTGGTCGATGTGCTTCCAGGACAGCTCGGAGACGTGCACCAGGCCGTCGACGCCACCCAGGTCCACGAAGGCACCGAAGTTGACGATCGAGGAGACGACGCCGGAGCGCACCTGGCCCTTCTGCAGGGTGGTGAGGAAGGTCTGGCGGACCTCGCTCTGGGTCTGCTCCAGCCAGGCACGGCGGGACAGGACCACGTTGTTGCGGTTCTTGTCCAGCTCGATGATCTTGGCCTCAAGCTCCTTGCCCACGTAGGGCTGGAGGTCGCGGACGCGACGCATCTCGACGAGCGAGGCCGGGAGGAAGCCGCGGAGGCCGATGTCGAGGATGAGACCACCCTTGACGACCTCGATGACGGTACCGGTGACGATGCCGTCCTCTTCCTTGATCTTCTCGATCGTGCCCCAGGCACGCTCGTACTGAGCGCGCTTCTTGGACAGGATGAGACGACCCTCCTTGTCCTCCTTCTGGAGAACCAGGGCCTCGATGTTGTCACCGACGGCGACGACCTCGTGCGGGTCAACGTCGTGCTTGATCGAGAGCTCGCGGGACGGGATGACGCCCTCGGTCTTGTAACCGATGTCGAGGAGGACCTCGTCACGGTCGACCTTCACGATGACGCCCTCGACGATGTCGCCATCGTTGAAGTACTTGATGGTCTCGTCGATCGCGGCGAGGAACGCGTCCGCGTCGCCGATGTCGTTGACCGCGACCTGCGGGGTGGTGCTGAGGGAGGAGTCGGTGGGGCTCGTCATTAGGAAAAGGGCTCCGGTACGGACATGAAAGTCGTAGGTAATGCCACGCGGAGGGCCCGTATCGCTCCCACCGAAAGCCGGACAGCCAAGAACACGGCGCACCGGTGGTCCCGTGACAACGAGAACCGGCGTCCGTCTTGCGACCGTGGGGTCTTCGACAGATGCGAGCGCGACCTGCTCCGTCCGAGGCGCGCAGGCCCGCAGCGCAACTTGTAGCATACGGGGACGGCCAGGCACGGTCAACGCCAAGAGAGGCAAGACGGTGGAGCCCGGTACGGATCAGGCCATATCCTCCGATTGCGCACCGCGCGGTGGCGCTCGCAGGGGCCCTTCCCCGGATGCCACCGCCAGGATCCGGCCCTGAGAGGGGCCGGTTCGCGGCAGCGGCGCTTCCGCACTCCATACCCTACGCGATGGGCATTGTCACCGTGGCCACCACCCCCCAGTCCTCCCTTCACGATCTTGACCCATCCGTCGACGAGGTCGACGAGGACGCCACCGGCGACGACGCGGTGCGGCGCGCGGCCGGGCTCGGGGAGAGCAGCCGGGCGAGCCGGCACTGGTGGGACCGCAACGCCGACGAGTACCAGGACGAGCACGGCGAGTTCCTCGGCGACGACCGCTTCACCTGGTGCCCCGAGGGCCTGGACGAGGCCGACGCCCGTCTGCTCGGTGACGTCGCGGGCCGCGACGTGCTGGAGATCGGCGCCGGCGCCGCCCAGTGCTCCCGCTGGCTCGCCGCCCGCGGCGCCCGCCCCGTCGCCCTGGACATCTCCTACCGCCAGCTCCAGCACTCCCGCCGGATCGACCTCGGCCGCGGCACCGCGCCCGTCCCCGTCGTCCAGGCCGACGCCGCCGTCCTGCCCTTCGCCGACGCCTCCTTCGACCTCGCCTGCTCCGCCTACGGCGCCGTCCCGTTCAGCGCCGACACAGAGCGCCTGATGCGCGAGGTGCACCGGGTGCTGCGGCCCGGCGGGCGCTGGGTCTTCTCGGTCACCCACCCGATCCGCTGGGCCTTCCCCGACAAGCCCGGCGTCGAGGGACTCACCGCGATGTCCTCCTACTTCGACCGCACCCCCTACGTCGAGCAGGACGAGAACGGCAACGCCACCTACGTCGAGCACCACCGCACCCTCGGCGACCGGGTCCGCGAGCTCGTCGCGGCCGGCTTCCGGCTGATCGACCTGGTCGAGCCCGAGTGGCCGGCCGGGCTGGAACAGGAGTGGGGCGGCTGGTCCCCGCTGCGCGGGCGGCTGATCCCCGGCACGGCGATCTTCGTCACCGAACGGGGCTGAGCCCCGTGAACCCCGCGTGGCGCGAACTGCCGGTCCGCACCGCCCTGCCCGCCCTGCACGAGGCGCTCGACACGGACGGCACCGCCGTCCTCGCCGCCCCGCCCGGCACCGGCAAGACGACGCTGGTGCCGCTGGCCCTGGCGGGGCTGCTGGAACCGGGTGCCGTCCGGCGCGTCCTGGTCGCCGAACCGCGCCGGCTCGCCGTACGGGCCGCCGCCCGGCGGATGGCCTGGCTGCTCGGCGAGTCCGTCGGCGGCCGGGTCGGCTACACCGTGCGCGGGGAGCGTCGCGTCGGAGCGGAGACGGTCGTCGAGGTGGTCACCACCGGCGTGCTGCTGCAACGGCTCCAGCGCGACCAGGAGTTGCCCGGGGTGGACGTCGTCCTCCTGGACGAGTGCCACGAACGGCACCTGGACGCCGACACCGCGCTCGCCTTCCTGCTGGACGTCCGGGCCGCGCTGCGGCCCGAACTGCGGCTGGTCTGCGCCTCGGCCACCTCCGACACCGAGGCCTGGGCCGAACTCCTCGGCGGTGCGCCGGTGGTGGAGGCGCACGGGGTGTCCCACCCGGTGGACGTGGTCCAGGCGCCCCCGCCGCGCGCCGTCCGGCCCGCGCACGGGACCCGGGTCGACCCGGCGCTGCTCGACCACGTCGCGGCGGTCGTCCGGCGGGCTCTGGCGGAACGCGACGGTGACGTGCTCTGCTTCCTGCCCGGCGTCGGCGAGATCGCCCGGGTGGCGGGGCAGTTGGGCGGTGTGGCGGCCGAGGTGCTCCAGTTGCACGGGCGGGCGCCGCAGGCCGTCCAGGACGCCGCCCTCACTCCGTCCGCCTCGCGACGGGTCGTCCTCGCCACCGCCGTCGCCGAGTCCTCGCTCACCGTGCCCGGCGTGCGCGTCGTGGTCGACGCCGGCCTCGCCCGCGAACCCCGCACCGACCACGCGCGTGGCCTCGCCGGGCTCGTCACCGTACGGGCCTCGCTCGCCGCCGCCCGACAGCGCGCGGGCCGTGCTGGGCGCGAGGCCCCGGGGACGGTGTACCGCTGCTGGCACGAGGCCGAGGACGCGCGTGCGGCACGGTTCCCCACGCCGGAAATCGCGATCGCCGACCTCACCTCGTTCGCCCTCCAGGCCGCCTGCTGGGGCGATCCGGACGCCACCGGCCTCGCCCTGCCGGACGCTCCGCCCGCGGGGGCGATGACCGCGGCCCGGCAGACCCTCGTCGCCCTGGGCGCGGTCTCCCCCGACGGGCGCGCCACCGCGCGCGGTGTGCGGCTCGCTCGCACGGGGCTGCACCCGCGGCTCGCCCGCGCCCTGGTCGACGGGGCTCCCGCCGTCGGCGCGCGGCGGGCCGCCGAGGTGGTCGCCCTGCTCTCCGAGGAACCTCCGCGTGCCCTCGGTGACGACCTCAACGCCGTCTGGCGGACGGTGCGCACCTCCAAGGACCCCTACGCCGGACGCTGGCGCGACGAAGTCCGCCGCCTCCAGCGCGCCACCTCCGACGAACCCGCCACCCCGCTGCCCGACGCGACGGCCGCCGGCCTCGTCGTCGCCCTCGCCTTCCCCGAACGCATCGCCCGCGCCCGGGTCGAGCGGCCCGCGCCCGGCGAGCGCAGCCCGTACCTGATGGCCTCGGGAACGGCCGCCGAACTCGCCCCCGGCACCCGGCTCGGCGCGCTGCCCTGGCTCGCCGTCGCGGTCGCCGACCGCCCGGCCGGCTCGCACTCCGCCCGCATCCTGCACGCCGCCGCCCTGGACGAGGACACCGCCCGCCAGGCCGGCGCGGCCCTGCTCGCCTCGCGCGAGGAGGTCCACTGGGACACCCGCCGGGCCGAAGTCGTCTCCCGCCGGCTCGAAGCCCTCGGCGCCATCGAGCTCTCCGAGAAGCCCCTCGACCGCCCGGAACCCTCGCTCGTGCGCGCCGCCCTCCTCGAAGGCCTCACCCGGGAGGGCGTCAGCGCCCTGCTGACCTGGCCCTCCCCCGGCCTGCGCGAGCGTCTCGCCTTCCTGCACGCCGCCCTCGGCGACCCGTGGCCGGACGTCTCCGACGCGGCGCTGCTGGAACGCGCCGACGAGTGGCTGGAACCCGAACTCTCCCGCGCCCGCCGCCGTACCGACCTCGCACGGATCGACACCACCGCCGGCCTGCAACGCCTGCTGCCCTGGGCCACCGGCGAAGCGGGACGCCTGGACGAACTCGCGCCGGAGCGGATCACCGTGCCGTCCGGCTCGAAGACACGCGTCGACTACAGCACCGAACGCCCGGTGCTGGCGGTCAAGTTGCAGGAGCTCTTCGGCTGGACCAAGACCCCCACCCTGGCCGCAGGCCGCGTCCCGCTGACCATCCACCTGCTGTCCCCCGCCGGCCGCCCGGCCGCCGTCACCGGCGACCTGGAGAGCTTCTGGAAGAACGGCTACCACGCCGTCCGCGCGGACCTGCGGGGCCGCTACCCCCGCCACCCCTGGCCGGAGGACCCGACCACGGCAGAGCCCACCCGCCGGACCAATCCGAGGAACTGACACGTCAGGAGAGCGAGGAGCCCTTCGCGCCCGGCCTGCCCACGAGCACTCCTCGGCCACGGAGCCCGCGCGGAAAACCGTTTGGAGGACTACCGAGCCCCCTGCTACGTTTTCGGAGACCGTGCGAGAGAACGAGGAGGTGGTACCCGTGAACGCAGTATCGACATGGGTGCTCCCCTCCGGGGTCACGGTCGGGCGATAGGTCGTCCGGGAGCGCCGTCATGAGCACTCCCGAAAGGCACGACCATGCACTTCACTGCTGAACAGCACCTCGACGACGGTGTCGTCGAGCGGACGTTCACCCTTGGCGAGATCCCCGGCATCCTGTGGACGCCCGCATCCGCGTCCGCACCGGTACCGCTGATCCTGCTCGGCCACCCCCCGCTCGGGCTGCACAGGATGCACGCCCGACTGGCGGCCCGGGCCCGGACCGCGGTGGCGGACGGCTTCGCCGCAGCCACCATCGAACTTCCCGGAAGCGGCGACCGGCCCCGTTGGGCCGCCGTCGAGCAGGCCCGCGCCGACCTGCGCCGGGTCATGGAGGCCGGCGAACCGGTCAGCGACGAGGTCATCGACGCCCTCACCCTCCCGCTCGTCGACAAGGCGGTCCCGGAATGGCAGGCCGCCCTGGACGCCCTGCTGTCGCTGCCCGAGATCGGCGGCCCCGTCGGGTACTCGGGGGGAGTGATCTCCATCGGCGTTCGCCTCGCGGTGGTCGAGCCGCGCATCGTGGCCGCCGGGCTCTTCGCCGGGAGCTTCCTGCCCCGCGCCACCTTCGAGGAGGCCCGCCAGGTCACCATTCCGCTGCACGTCCTGCTGCAGTGGGACGACGAGGGGAACGACCGGCAGGCGGCCCTGGACCTGTTCGACGCCTTCGGCTCCAAGGAGAAGTCCCTGCACGCCAATATGGGCGGGCACACCGGAGTCCCGCAGTTCGCGGGGGACGCCGCGGCCCGGTTCTTCACCCGGCACCTGAAGTGACGCCCGGCAGGCGGTAGGCCGGGACGCCGGGATCTGCTCGACGAGGGCAGATCCCGGCGCTCCGCCGCTGTGCTCCGGCCCGGCGCCCGCTCCTTTCAGGTGAAGTTGCGAGCTCAGCGCCCCGGGCCGCCCGATGCCCCGGGAAACCTCCTGCTTGCCGGCCCTCACTCGGAGCGGCCGTACCCCCACCCCGGAGGACCCATGCGCCTCGCCCCCCGCTCCGCCGCGCTCGGCGCCGCCGCCCTGTTCGTCACCGCACTGGCCGGCCCGGCCCCCGCCGCCGCTGCCCCGGCCGTCCACGGCGCACCACAGGCCCCGGCCGCCCGGTACCTCAACCTGCACCAGTGCGTCTACAGCAGCCCGCTCGGGGCGCCCACCTTCGACCTCATGACCACCCTGGTCCCGAGTCTCGACGGGCGCTTCAGCGCGGCGACGAACGTCTCCGACACCCCCGTCACCGACGCCGTGTGCGGCCCCGGGGACGGGAGGTACGAGCACAACGTCTACACGGCCGCCGAACCGTACGACCTGACGTCCGGCCGCTACCTCAACCTGCACCAGTGCATGTTCTGGAGCGACTTCGACCTCGACCACCTCACCACGGTGGTGGGGACCACCGACGCCAAGTTCGTCGCCGGCACCAAGGTCTCCGACACCCGCGACACCGCGGTCAGCTGCGGCGGCGGGGGCACCGACCACCCCATCCCCCTGCTGTCGAGCGTCACGCCCCTGGACCTGACCGCCGGGCGGTACCTGAACCTGCACCAGTGCATGTACTACTTCGACGACTACCGCGACCACCTCACGACCTTCGGGCCGAGCGGGGACGGGCGGTTCAGAGCCGGGACGAACGTCTCCAACACCCCCGACACCAAGCCCTCCTGCGGCCAGGGCGACGGTCGGTACCAGTTCGTCCCGATCCTCTCCGGCGTCAAGGCCCTCCTCATCCACTGAGGCCCGCCGCCCCCACCACTTCGGCAGGCCGCCCCGCCGCTACGACCCGGCCTGCTGGTAGAGCGTCACCAGGAGGCCGTGCACCGGCTCGCCCTCCTGGTCCTCCTCCGTCCCGTCGACCAGTGCGGCCAGTGCTTCGGCCAGCCGCGCCGCCTTGGCCGGGGTGAGCCGGATGTGGCGCAGCGTCAGGAGGTGGTCGAATGGCGAGCGGTCCAGCTCCTGGGCGACGGCGCCGAACAGTGCGGCCGTGCCCTCGGGCTGCGGTTCGTCGACGAGGAGCCGCTCGGCGGTCCTCCGGTAGTACTTCTCGGTGCCGCCGCGCACCCGTCGCGTTCCCGCGTCCTGGACCAGCCCCGCCTCGCACAGCACCCGGAGGTGGTGGGAGACGCTGCCCTTGTTCACTCCCAGCCGCGCGGCGAGCCGGCTGATCGTCGAGGGCCGGGCGCTCAGGGCGAAGAGCAGGCGCTGGCGCACGGGGTGGGCGAGTGCGGTGTGCTGCGCGGGAGTGCTGATCCGCTGGACGTTCTCGTCCGGTTGATGGCTCATCGGATCAAGCGTTAAGTACGTTTGACGCTTTGGCAAGCCACTGCTCTACTCCCTCCCATGACCTCCACCACCATGCCTCCCGCGCTGGACGCCGCCGCCGTCGTCGAGTCGATCGCCGACCTGGTCAGCGAGAACTACGTCTTCCCCGATGTCGCCCGGCAACTGGCTGCCCTGCTGCGGAGCCGCAGCACCGGGGGTGCCTACGCGGCGGGATCCGCCGAGGAGTTGGCCGAGGCGGTCACCGCGGACCTGCGGACCGTCAACGGCGACCTGCACCTGGCCCTCAAGTACCACGCCGTGCCGGTGCCGCCGAACCGGGGCGAGGCCGCACTCGCCGCGATGCGCAGGGAGTTCGACGCCTCCATGGGCGGTGTCCCGCGCGTGGAACTCCTCGACGGCGGCGTCGCGGTGCTGGAGATCGCACCCAAGATGTTCCCGCTGGACTGGGCGGCGCAGCCCCTGGCCGCGGCGCTCTCGCTGGTGGCCCCCGCCCGCGCCCTCATACTCGACCTGCGCCGCAACACCGGTGGCGACCCCGACACCGTCGCCTTCATCTGCGGCTACCTGCTCGACAGCCGCACGCACCTCAACACCCTGGTCTCGCGGCAGGGAGAGGTGGCCGAGCAGTTCTGGACGCCCCCGTTCGTACCGGGTGCCCGCTTCGGCGCCGACAAGCCGGTCTACGTGCTGACCAGCGCGCACACCTTCTCCGCGGCCGAGGAGCTGTCCTACGACCTGCAGCAGCTCGGGCGCGCCGTGATCGTCGGGGAGGCCACCCGGGGCGGCGCCCACCCGCGCGACGGCTGGACGGTGCACCCGCACCTGGAGCTGAGCGTGCCCGTCGCCCGTGCGGAGAACCCGGTCTCCGGCACGAACTGGGAGGGCACCGGCGTCCGGCCCGACGCACCGTGCGCCGCCGACGCGGCCCTCGACCACGCGCTGACCCTGGCCCTGGAGCGCCTGGCCTGATCCCCGTCCGGTCGGCGGCCCGCGGGATCGGGGGCCCGTCCGGAGCGGACCGCAGGCCATGACCTCGGCCTGATCCGAATCTGCGAGAGTCGGCCCCATGCACCACGTCATACGCCGAATGGCCGGCACGGAGCACCGGCAACTCCGTTCGATCAGGCTGGAGGCACTGCGCGACTCACCCACGGCCTTCAGTTCCTCCTACGAGGACACCGCCGCCCTCCCCGACGACGTCTGGCGGCAGCAGGCCGCCGTCGAGGCCTCCGCCCAGGAGTCGGCCACGTTCGTCGCCGCCGACGAGGCCGGAAACTGGGTCGGGATCGCCGGTGTCGGGCCCCTCCCGGACGTCCCGGACCACGTTCACGTCCACTCGGTCTACGTGTCCCCGAAGCACCGCGGACCCGTCGGCCCCGCCGCCGACCTGGTGAGGGCGAGCATCCGCTACGCCCAGGTCAACACCGACGTGCGGTGGTTGACCCTGGGCGTGCACGAGGAGAATGAGCGGGCGCTCGCGTTCTACCGGCGGCTCGGCTTCGAACTCACCGGCAAGGTGGTCCCCTACGGCCTCAACCCGGCCGAGAAGCTGCTCATCCTGGGCTACCCGGACTTCCGGAGCAGCTCCCGGGCCCCGGCGCAGCCGTAGGCGAGAAGCCCTCCGGCAGCCGCGACCCGAGATCGGCGGGCCCGGACACCCCGTGTGCCCGGGCCCGCCCTGAGAAAGACCGTCAGTGGGCGGCGGCCTCCCAGTTGGCGCCGACGCCGACGGAGACGTCGAGCGGGGCGCGCAGCGGGTAGGCGCCGGCCATCTGCTCGCGGACGATGGTCTCGACCTGCTCGCGCTCGCCCGGGGCGAGTTCCAGCACGATTTCGTCGTGCACCTGGAGCAGCATCCGGGAGGTGAGCCCGGCCGCGCGCAGGGCGTCGTCCACCCGCAGCATGGCGATCTTGACGATGTCGGCGGCCGAGCCCTGGATGGGGGCGTTGAGGGCCATCCGCTCGGCCATCTCGCGGCGCTGGCGGTTGTCGCTGTTGAGGTCGGGCAGGTAGCGGCGGCGGCCGAGGAGGGTCTCGGTGTAGCCGGTGGCGCGGGCCTCGTCGACGACCCGGTGCAGGTAGTCGCGCACGCCGCCGAAGCGCTCGAAGTAGGTGTCCATCAGGCCCTGGGCCTCGGCCGGCTTGATGCCGAGCTGCTGGGAGAGCCCGTACGCGGACAGCCCGTACGCGAGGCCGTAGGACATCGCCTTGATCTTGCGGCGCATCTCGGCGTCGACGGCGGCGCCGGGGACCTCGAAGACCTGGGAGGCGACGGTGGTGTGGAGGTCCTCGCCGGAGGCGAAGGCCTCGATCAGCGCCTCGTCCTCGGAGAGGTGGGCCATGATCCGCAGCTCGATCTGCGAGTAGTCGGCGGTGAGCAGCGACTCGTACCCGGCCCCGACGACGAAGGCGCGGCGGATGGCGCGCCCCTCCTCCGTCCGGACCGGGATGTTCTGCAGGTTCGGGTCCTGCGAGGAGAGCCGGCCGGTGGCGGCGACCATCTGGTTGAAGGTGGTGTGGATCCGGCCCTTGGCCGAGACCGTCTTGAGCAGGCCCTCGACGGTGGTGCGCAGCTTGGCCTGGTCGCGGTGGCGCAGCAGGATGACGGGCAGCTCGTTGTCGGTCTGGGTGGCCAGCCAGGTGAGCGCGTCGGCGTCGGTGGTGTAGCCGGTCTTGATCTTCTTGGTCTTGGGGAGGGCGAGGTCGCCGAAGAGGACCTCCTGCAGCTGCTTGGGCGAGCCGAGGTTGAACTCCCGCCCGGCGGCGGCGTGGGCCTCCTCGACGCAGCGCTGGATCTCGACGGCGAACTGGGTCTCCAGCCGGGTGAGCCACTCGCGGTCGGCGGCGATGCCGTAGCGCTCCATGCGGGCGAGCAGGGCCGCGATGGGCAGTTCCATGTCGTGGAGCAGCCCGGCGGCGCCGACCTCGGCGAGGCGGGTGTCGAAGAGCGCGGCGAGGTCGAGCACGGCGCGGGCCTGGAGCATCAGGGCCTGGGCGTGCGCGGCCGGGTCCTCCTCCGGCGCGTCGAAGGCGAGTTGGCCGCTCTCGGCCGCCGGGGCGGGGGTGAGGGAGCGGGCCAGGTACTCCTCGGCGAGGACCTCCAGGGTGAAGGTGCGGCGGCCGGGCTTCTCCAGGTAGGCGGCGAGCGCGGTGTCGGCGACGACCCCGGCGATGGTCCAGCCGCGTTCGGCGAAGGCGCGCATGACCTGCTTGGCGATGTGCAGGGCCTTGGGGGCGGCCGCGTCGGCGAGCCAGCCGGCGAAGGCCCGCTCGTCCTCCTCGGCGAGCAGCGCCGGGTCGAACCAGGCGGCCGACTCCCCCGCGGCGAGGGCGACTTCGGTGACCTCGCCGGTTCCGAGCGCCCACTGGTAGACGGCGGCCAGCGCCACCGTCGTCTTGCCGTCGGAGGCGTGCTCGCCCAGCCAGGCGGCGAGCGTGCCGGGGTCGGTGAGCAGTTCGCCGTCGACCTCGACGCCGGGGGCGAGCTCGGGCTCGGCCGAGGCCTCGCCGACGGCCGGGTCGATGCCGAAGACCCGGTCGCGGAAGTTGGCGTTGCGGAACTCCAGCGACTCCATCAGGGTGCCGAGGGCGGCCTTGTCGAAGGGCCGGCGGGCCAGGTCGGCGACGCCCAGCGGGAGTTCGACGTCGCGGACCAGCTCGGTGAGTACCCGGTTGCGCTTGACGGAGTCGAGGTTGTCGCGCAGCTTCTCGCCGATCTTGCCCTTCACCTCGTCGGCGCGGGCGACGAGTTCGTCGAAGGAGCCGAACTGGTTGACCCACTTGGCGGCGGTCTTCTCGCCGACGCCGGGGATGCCGGGCAGGTTGTCGGACGGGTCGCCGCGCAGGGCCGCGAGGTCGGGGTACTGGCGCGGGGTGACGCCGTACTTCTCGGTGACCTTCTCGGGGGTGAAGCGGGTGAGCTCCGAGACGCCCTTGGTGGGGTAGAGCACGGTGACGTGGTCGGTGACCAGCTGGAGGGAGTCGCGGTCGCCGGTGACGATGTCGACGTCGTAGCCGGCCGCCTCGGCGGCGGTGGCCAGGGTGGCGATGATGTCGTCGGCCTCGAAGCCCTCGACCGTCATCCGGGGGACGTTCATGGCGTCGAGGAGTTCGCCGATCAGGCCGACCTGGCTGCGGAACTCGTCCGGCGTCTTGGCGCGGTTGGCCTTGTAGTCGGGGAACTCTGCGGAGCGGAAGGTCTGCCGGGAGAGGTCGAAGGCGACGGCGAGGTGGGTGGGCTGTTCGTCGCGGACGGTGTTGGCGAGCATCGAGGCGAAGCCGTAGACCGCGTTGGTGGGCTGGCCGGTGGAGGTGTTGAAGTTCTCCACGGGCAGGGCGTAGAAGGCCCGGTAGGCCATCGAGTGCCCGTCGAGCAGCATCAGCCGGGGCCGCGGGCCGGCCCCGCCGTCACCCGTCGCGCCCTTTTCCGTACTCTGCGTAGCCACGTCAACGTCCGTTCCTGCCGATTCCACTTCCGGCCACCGATCCTATGGCCCGGCACCGACAAAAGGGGCGCCGCGCCAGTTCGACCACCCCCGATACCAGCGAGTAGGACGGTCGTACGATCACAGGCAGCACCACGACGCGACACCCCGAACAACCCGAGCGGCAGGAGTTCCCCATGACCGACATGGCCGACGCGACCCCCGGCACCGCCCCCGTCCTGAAGGTCCCGCAGGACGTGCTGGACCACTTCGCCAAGCTCGGGGTGAGCCCGGAGACCTTCTCCGGCGGCCACCTCGGCGAGAAGCTCGGCATCCGGATCGTCGAGGCCTCCGGCGACCGGGTCGTCGGCACCATGCCGGTGGAGGGCAACCAGCAGCCGTACGGGCTGCTGCACGGCGGCGCCTCGGCGGCGCTGGCCGAGACGCTGGGTTCGATCGGCGCGATGCTGCACGCGGGCCCGGGCCGCTACGCGGTGGGCGTGGACCTCAACGCCACCCACCACCGCTCGGCCACCTCCGGCCTGGTCACCGGGGTGGCGACGGCGGTGTTCAAGGGCCGCACGGCCGCCACGTACGAGATCGCGATCACCGACGACACCGGCAAGCGGGTCACCAGCTGCCGGCTGACCTGCATGCTGCGCGACCTGTAGCAGGCACGGCGGCACGCACGGCACGGACAGGGCACGCAGTACACCCGGCCCCGGCGGTACGCGTCCAACCGGCCGTCGGACACGGCCCGTTCGGCCCCGCGGACACCAATTCCCTTGGTCGCCCCCTCGTTTGACCCTCCGCCCACCTGGGCAGGCGTTGGTCTGAGCGAGGGGGCGTCGGCATGTCCGGGTGCGATCGACGCGTCTCCCACCCCTCCCCCCAGCCCTTCTCCACCCTTTGTAACGCAGCGTAATAAGTAGGAAATCCACGCACGTGGCAGTTCCGGCGCTCCACAAGGGTCAGGGGCCCCTTCGCCGCGCCCTTCTTGTCCGCAATGCGGACGTGCACGCTCGAAAGCAGCACATCGGACACCAGTGTCCGATTATCGGCAATGCCAGCCGCAACCCCCATTTCTGGCCCTTACATCACTTCACCAGGGCCTAAACACCCGGAAGTTCAGGGTCGGTCGAGCCGGAACGGCCACATGCTGAGACAAATGCTCCGTGTGCTCATAACAAGAGAATCACAGCCTGCCCACACCACTGCCCGAGCCGCCCCCACGACATCTAGAGTCACGGCCAGTCACCGCGCCATCCGGAAAGGGCCCGGCCCTCCGCGCATCCCGGCTCCCGCCAATCGGCGCGGGCGCCTCCTGAACCGAAGGGGACCCTCGTGCGTCACCGTTCAGCAATTGTCGTGAGCATTGCCGTGATCGGCGCCCTCAGCCTCAGCGCCTGCGGCTCCCGCGGCGGGAAGTCCGGCGACAACGCCGGCAGCAAGGACAACAGCGGCAGCACCACCGTCGTGATCGGCGTCGACGCCCCGCTCACCGGCGACCTCTCCGCCCTCGGCCTCGGCATCCGCAACTCCGTCGACCTCGCCGTCAAGACCGCCAACGCCACCAACGAGGTCCCCGGCGTCAAGTTCGAGGTCAAGGCCCTGGACGACACCGCCAAGCCCGCCCCCGGCCAGCAGAACGCCACCCAACTGGTCAGCGACTCCAAGGTCCTCGGCGTCGTCGGCCCCCTCAACTCCAGCGTGGCCCAGTCGATGCAGCAGATCTTCGACGACGCCGGCCTCACCGAGATCTCCCCCGCCAACACCGGCGTCGCCCTCAGCCAGGGCGAGAAGTGGGCCACCGGCGACAAAAAGCGCCCCTTCAAGTCCTACTTCCGCACCGCCACCACCGACGCCGTCCAGGGCCCCTTCGCCGCCCAGTTCCTCTACAACGACGCCAAGAAGACCAAGGTCTTCCTGATCGACGACCAGAAGACCTACGGCGCCGGCCTCGCCGCCACCTTCAAGGGCGAGTTCACCAAGCTCGGCGGCACCCTCGCCGGCGAGGAGCACGTCAACCCCGACGACCGCGACTTCTCCGCCATCGTCACCAAGGTCAAGGCCTCCGGCGCCGACGCCGTCTACTACGGCGGCGAGTACCCCGCCGCCGGCCCGCTCTCCCTCCAGCTCAAGGACGCCGGCGTCAACATCCCCCTGATGGGCGGCGACGGCATCCAGAGCGACGAGTTCATCAAGCTCAACCCCAAGAGCCAGGGCGACTACGCCACCGCCGTCGGCCTGCCCGTCGAAACCCTCGACACCGCCAAGAAGTTCATCGCCGACTACAAGGCCGCCAACTACAAGGACGCCTACGAGACCTACGGCGGCTACTCCTACGACAGCGCCTGGGCCATCATCGAGGGCGTCAAGAACGTCGTCGCCGCCAACAACGGCAAGCTGCCCACCGGCGACGCCCGCAAGGCCGTCCGCGACGCCGTCCAGAAGGTCTCCTTCGACGGCGTCACCGGCAAGGTCTCCTTCGACGAGTTCGGCGACACCACCAACAAGCAGCTCACCGTCTACACCGTCAAGAACGGCAAGTGGGCCGTCGAGAAGTCCGGCACCTTCAACGGCTGACCGCCCCGCCGGAACCCCACACCGGCAGCACCGGCACCGACACACCCAGCACCACCAGCGCGCGGGGGCGCCACGAGTGCCCCCGCGCGCCCCCACATCCACCACCCACGCGGACACCCCAGAACGCACTACGGAGGCCCAGCGGTGCACGACCTACCGCAGCAGCTGGCCAACGGCCTGATCCTCGGCGCCCTCTACGGCCTCGTCGCGATCGGCTACACGATGGTCTACGGCATCGTCCAGCTCATCAACTTCGCCCACGGCGAGATCGTCATGGTCGGCGGCTTCGGCGCCCTGACCGCCTACCTCGCCCTCCCCGGCGGCACCACCCTCTGGCTGGCCCTACCACTCATGCTGATCGCCGGCATCCTGGTCTCCACCCTCACCGCCGTCGCCGCCGAACGCTTCGCCTACCGGCCGCTGCGCAACGCCCCCCGGCTCGCCCCGCTGATCACCGCGATCGGGCTGTCCATCTTCCTCCAGCAACTCGTCTTCTCCTTCTACCCCGACGCCAAGAAGGCCCGGGTCTTCCCCAAGATCCCCGGCGACCCCTTCAGCCTCGGCTCCGTCACCGTCCAGCGCAGCGACCTCTTCCTCATCATCGCCGCCCCCCTGTGCATGCTCGCCCTCGGCTGGTTCGTCACCCGCACCCGCTCCGGCCGCGCCATGCAGGCCACCAGCCAGGACCCCGACACCGCCAAACTGATGGGCATCGACACCGACCGCATCATCGTCATGGCCTTCGCCATCGGCGCCGCGTTCGCCGCCGTCGCCGCCGTCGCCTACGGACTGCGCAGCGGCCAGGTCGACTTCCGCATGGGCTTCATCCTCGGCCTCAAGGCCTTCACCGCCGCCGTCCTCGGCGGCATCGGCAACATCTACGGAGCCATGCTCGGCGGCCTCGCCCTCGGCCTCGCCGAAGCCCTCGCCACCGGCTACATCCAGCACCTCCCCGGCATGCACCTCTTCGGAGGCGGCGCCTGGAAGGACGTCTGGGCCTTCGTACTCCTCATCCTCGTGCTCCTCGTCCGGCCCCAGGGCCTGCTCGGCGAGCGCGTCGCGGACAGGGCGTGACCACCATGACCACCACCAGAACCGAGACCACCCCGGTCATCCCGCTGCCCGCCACCGCCGCCACCGCCCTCACCGGCCTCGGCGCCCTCGCCGTCGCCGCCTCCGCGGCCATGTCCTGGACCTGGACCAGCGACTTCCCCGGCGACCTCACCTACTACGGCTCCCCCGCCGGCCTCCAGTGGCTCGCCGTCACCGCCGGCCTCCTCACCCTCGCCCTGCTGCTCGCCACCCGCGGCACCCCCGGCCTGCGCTGGGCCGCCCCCACCCGCAGCAACAACGCCGTCCTCTACGCCGCCACCGGCGCCCTCGCCGTCGCCGCCTACTCCGTCGCCGCCATCTCCACCGAACTCGGCGGCCTCGCCAACCTCGAACCCGGCGGCTGGGTCCTCGCCGCCGGCGGCCTCCTCGGCCTCCTCGGCGCCCTCGGCCTCCCCCTCGACCGGCGCACCCACGTCCCCCTCCGCATCCTCGACAAGCGGCTCTTCCTGCTCCTGCCCGCCGCCCCCATCGGCTGGATCGCCGCCCACGCCATCCCCGGCGACAAGCCCGTCGCCCCCGTGATGACCGCCCTCTCCGGCGCCCTCGCCATCGCCGCCGGCGCCGTCCTGCTGCTCCAGCTCGGCCACCTCGCCAACAGCCGGCTGCGCCTCGGCAAGATCGACCGCCCCCTCCCCACGCCCCGCGAACTCCCCTCCTGGGTCGAGGTCCTGCTCATCGTCGCGGCCTTCGGCGTCGGCTCCTACGCGATCACCTTCGGCATCGACACCGACTACGGCGAGCTCTTCATCGGATACCTCCTGCTCGTCGCCTTCATGATCGCCGCACTCGCCGGTTCGGGCCTGCTCGGCAGACTGCGCGCACTGACCATCAAGTACCGCCCGGTCACCACCGGCGCCGCCTTCGCCGCCGCCGCCAGCTTCCCGTTCCAGACCGGCGAGCAGTACGCCTCGGTCGCCACCAACATCCTGATCTTCGCCACCGTCGCCCTCGGCCTCAACATCGTCGTCGGCCTCGCCGGCCTGCTCGACCTCGGATACGTCGCCTTCCTCGGCGTCGGCGCCTACGCCGCCGCCCTGGTCTCCGGCTCCCCCGCCTCACCCATCCACGTCCAACTGCCCTTCTGGGCCGCGGTACTCGTCGGCGCCGCCGTCTCCATGGTCTTCGGCGTCGTGATCGGCGCCCCCACCCTGCGCCTGCGCGGCGACTACCTCGCCATCGTCACCCTCGGCTTCGGCGAGATCTTCCGCATCACCATGCAGAACCTCAACGGAACCACCGGCCCCAACGTCACCAACGGCTCCAACGGCATCCCCCGCATCCCCGAACTCAACATCTTCGGCTTCGACTTCAGCCAGACCCACGCCCTCGGCGGCCTCCAGATCGGCCGCTTCGGCAACTACTACCTGCTGATGCTGCTCGTCACCGCCCTCGTCGTCCTGGTCTTCGCACGAGTCGGCAACTCCCGCATCGGCCGCGCCTGGATCGCCATCCGCGAGGACGAGACCGCCGCCGAAGCCATGGGCATCAACGGCTTCCGCCTCAAACTCCTCGCCTTCGCCCTCGGCGCCTGCCTCGCCGGCGTCGCCGGCACCGTCCAGGCCCACGTCACCTACACCGTCACCCCCGACCAGTACACCTTCGCCGACGCCCTGCCCCCCAACTCCGCCTTCCTCCTCGCCGCCGTCATCCTCGGCGGCATGGGCACCATCAGCGGCCCACTCGCCGGCGCCACCCTCCTCTTCCTCATCCCCAAGAAACTCGAATTCCTCTCCGACTACCAGCTCCTCGTCTTCGGCGCCGCCCTCATCGTCCTGATGCGCGTCCGCCCCGAAGGCCTCATCCCCAACCGACGCCGGCAACTGGAGTTCCACGAAGCCGACGAACCGGCCCAACCCCTCGACGACGACGACACCACCGCACTCACCAAGGCAGGGGCGTGACCCGCCAGATGACCACCACAACCGCGCCCCTGCTCGACGTCACCGGCGTCACCATGCGATTCGGCGGCCTCACCGCCGTCAACGACGTCTCCCTCACCGTCGGCGAAGGCGAGATCATCGGCCTCATCGGCCCCAACGGCGCCGGCAAGACCACCTTCTTCAACTGCCTCACCGGCCTGTACGTCCCCACCGAGGGCTCCGTCCGCTACCGCGACACCGTCCTGCCCCCCAAACCCCACCTCGTCACCCAGGCCGGCATCGCCCGCACCTTCCAGAACATCCGGCTCTTCGCCAACATGACCGTCCTGGAAAACGTCCTCGTCGGCCGCCACACCCGCACCGACGAAGGCATCTTCTCCGCCATCCTCCGCCTCCCCCGCTACAAGAAGGCCGAAGCCGAGAGCCGCGCCAAGGCCATGGAACTCCTCGCCTTCACCGGCCTCGCCGACAAGGCCGACCACCTCGCCCGCAACCTCCCCTACGGCGAACAGCGCAAGCTCGAAATCGCCCGCGCCCTCGCCTCCGACCCCGGCCTGCTGCTCCTCGACGAGCCCACCGCCGGCATGAACCCCCAGGAGACCCGGGCCGCCGAGGAACTCGTCTTCGCCATCCGCGACCAGGGCGTCTCCGTCCTCGTCATCGAGCACGACATGCGGTTCATCTTCAACCTCTGCGACCGCACCGCCGTGCTCGTCCAGGGCCAGAAGATCGTCGAAGGCGACCGCGAGACCGTCCAGAACGACGAACGCGTCATCAGCGCCTACCTCGGCACCCCGCTCGAAGGCACCACCCCGGCCGTGCCGGAGACCGTTACGGAGACCGACCAGTGACCGCACTCCTTGAGGTCGAGGACCTCCGCGTCGCCTACGGCAAGATCGAAGCCGTCAAGGGCATCAGCTTCACCGTCAACCAGGGCGAGGTCACCACCCTCATCGGTACCAACGGCGCCGGCAAGACCACCACCCTGCGCACCCTCTCCGGCCTCCTCCGACCCACCGCCGGCCGGATCACCTTCGACGGCCAGGACCTCAGCACCGTCCCCGCCCACAAGATCGTCGCCCTCGGCCTCGCCCACTCCCCCGAAGGCCGCCACATCTTCCCCCGCATGACCATCGAGGAGAACCTCCTCCTCGGCGCCTTCCTGCGCACCGACGCGGCCGGCATCACGGCGGACGTGGAACGGGCCTACTCGTTGTTCCCCATCCTCGGCGAACGCCGCCGCCAGGCGGCCGGGACGCTCTCCGGCGGCGAACAGCAGATGCTCGCCATGGGCCGGGCGCTGATGTCCCAGCCCAAGCTGCTCATGCTGGACGAGCCCTCGATGGGTCTCTCCCCGCTGATGATGCAGAAGATCATGTCCACCATCGTCGAGCTCAAGGCGAGCGGCACGACCATCCTGCTGGTCGAGCAGAACGCCCAGGCCGCCCTGTCGCTCTCCGACCGCGGCTACGTCATGGAGACCGGCCGCGTGGTCCTCTCCGGCACCGGCGCGGACCTCCTCCACGACGAGTCCGTCCGCAAGGCGTACCTCGGCGAGGACTGAGCCCGCACACGCGGAAGGGGCCCGGCAGAAACGTTCTGCCGGGCCCCTTCGCCATGCGTTCTACTCCGACGCGCCCTCTTCCGCCTTCTTGCGGTCCTGGGCCTCGCCCTCCTCGATGACCGCCTCGGCCACCGCCGCCATCGTCATCCGGCGGTCCATCGACGTCTTCTGGATCCACCGGAACGCCGCCGGCTCGTTCAGCCCGAACTTCGTCTGCAGCACGCTCTTCGCCCGGTCCACCAGCTTCCGGGTCTCCAGCCGCTGGGTGAGATCCCCGATCTCCTTCTCCAGCGCCCGCATCTCGGTGTACCGCGACACCGCCATCTCGATCGCCGGCACCAGGTCCGACTTCGAGAACGGCTTCACGATGTACGCCATCGCCCCGGCGTCCCGGGCCCGGTCCACCAGCTCCCGCTGCGAGAACGCGGTCAGCATCAGGACGGGAGCCAGGTGCTCCTCGTGGATCTGCTCGGCGGCCGAGAGCCCGTCCAGCACCGGCATCTTCACGTCGAAGATCGCCAGATCCGGCTTCAGCTCCTTCACCAGCCGTACCGCCGTCTCGCCGTCCCCCGCTTCGCCGACGACGGTGTACCCCTCCTCCTCCAGCATCTCCTTGAGGTCGAGGCGGATCAGCGCCTCGTCCTCGGCGATCACGATCCGGGTGATCTGGGGCGAATCGGTCTCAAGCGGCTGTGCCTGCTCGTCGGCGGTGCTCACTGCGCTCCTAGTTCCGGCGGGGTACTGCAGTAATCGAGGGTACCTAGCAGCGGCCGACCACACACAGCCGGTATGCTCTGTCGGGACTGACCCCGCCGGGTTGGTGGAACGGCATACACGGATGTCTCAAACACATCTGCCCGAAAGGGCTTGCGGGTTCGAATCCCGCACCCGGCACCCCTCTCACCTCGGCTGTTCAGCCTTTTCCGGATTTCGCCCCGGATTCCGCGTGCCTCATCCCGCTTTCTCCAACGGTTCCAGCTCGACCATGAGCCGCATGCCGAGTGCCTCGGCGAACCGCTCCAGTACGACGATCGTGGGCATGGTTCCGCCCGACTCGAAGCGGGCCACCGCGGGCTGCTGCATGCCGGTCGCCGCCGCCAGCTGCGCCTGGGTCATGCCGAGCGCCTCCCGGCGCAGCCGAACCTTCTCCCCCAGCTCGAACCGGATCCGCGCCGCCTCGTACGCCGCACCGGCACCCGGTCGATTCAGAATCTCCTCGCGCATGACACGCCAGGACGTGCGCTCGCTCATCTCGCCCACTCCTCTTCCTCATCAACGGTGTGCTGTTCGGCTACACAGCGGCGCAGCGCCCGCCTCGCGCGGTCGACCTCGCCGACTTCCCGCATGCGCGTCTTACGGAAGACGGTCAGCAGGACGATCCTCCTGCCGGACGCGATCCAGTAGGTGATGCGCATGTCCAGCTCGTTCAGGTGGAAGCGCAATTCCCGAAGCTTGCCGTCCAGTTGCCTGGTGTGCGGCTCCCCGAGCAGCGGGCCACGAACGGCGAGCAGGTCGACGTAGAACGCTACCGTCTCCCGATCGTCCTGGCCCAGCCCGAGGATCCAGTCCCGGACCTCCGGTTCGAGCTCCACCTCTCCCCATGTCATAACACGGATGTTATGGAGCCGCCACAGGCTCTAGCCGCAGATTCGACGGCCGACGGGCGGCATCCCTCTGAACGAGGGATGCCGCCCTCGAACGGCCGCTCGGAATCTGCTCAGACGTCCAGGGTCCCCACGTGGTGGACGCGGACGAGGTTGGTGGAGCCGGCGAGGCCCGGGGGCGAGCCCGCCGTGATGATGACGATGTCGCCCTTCTGGCAACGGCCGAGCGAGAGCAGGGCCGCGTCGACCTGTTCGACCATCTGGTCGGTGGTCGGGGCGAAGGGGCCGAGGAAGGTCTCCACGCCCCAGGTGAGGGCGAGTTGGCTGCGCACGGCCGGTTCGTAGGTGAAGGCGAGCACCGGGATGGGTGAGCGGTAGCGGGTGAGCCGGCGGGCGGTGTCGCCGGACTGGGTGAAGGCGACGAGGTACTTGGCGTGCAGGAAGTCGCCGATCTCGGCCGCCGCGCGGGCGACGGCGCCGCCCTGGGTCCGCGGCTTGCTGCCGGTGGTCAGCGGGGGCAGTCCTGCGGCGAGGACGTCGTTCTCGGCGGCCTCGATGATCCGGCCCATGGTCCTGACCGTCTCGACGGGGTACTTGCCGACCGAGGTCTCCCCGGAGAGCATGACCGCGTCCGTGCCGTCGAGCACCGCGTTGGCGACGTCGGAGGCCTCGGCGCGGGTCGGCCGGGAGGCGTTGATCATCGAGTCGAGCATCTGGGTGGCGACGATGACCGGCTTGGCGTTGCGCTTGGCGAGCGTGATGGCGCGCTTCTGGACGAGCGGGACCTGTTCGAGGGGCATCTCCACGCCCAGGTCCCCGCGGGCCACCATGATGCCGTCGAAGGCGTCCACGATGGAGTCCAGGTTCTCGACCGCCTGCGGCTTCTCGATCTTGGCGATGACCGGGACGTGCCGTCCCTCCTCGTCCATCACCCGGTGCACGTCCTCGATGTCGCGCCCGTTGCGGACGAAGGAGAGCGCGATCAGGTCGGCCCCGGTGCGCAGCGCCCACCGCAGGTCGGCGACGTCCTTGTCGCTGAGTGCGGGGACGGAGACGGCGACGCCGGGGAGGTTGAGGCCCTTGTGGTCGGAGACGAGTCCGCCTTCGATGACGAGACATCGCACCCGGGGGCCGTCGACGTCGACGACCTCCAGGGTGACCCGTCCGTCGTCGACGAGGATGCGTTCGCCGCGGTCGACGTCGCCGGCGAGGCCGGGGTAGGTGGTGCCGCAGATGTCCTTGTCCCCCACGACGTCCTTGTCGGTGGAGATGGTGAACTCGTCGCCGCGTTCGAGAAGTACGGGTCCGTGGGCGAAGGTGTCGAGCCGGATCTTCGGGCCTTGAAGGTCGGCGAGGACGCCGACGCTCCGGCCGGTTTCGTCGGCGGCCTTGCGGACGCGACGGTAGCGTTCCTCGTGTTCGGCGTGGGAGCCGTGGCTGAGGTTGAGTCGGGCGATGTCCATCCCGGCGTCGACCAGGGATTTGATCTGGTCGTACGAGTCGGTGGCCGGCCCGAGGGTGCAGACGATTTTTGCTCGGCGCATACTGCTGAGGGTAGGCATTACCGGCGCGTAACCTCGACGTGGGTCAGGACTGCGGGATGACCTTTGGGGTAAGGCGAGTTGAACAATCTGACACGGCATCGGACCGGTGTGCGAAGGCCTGCCCGCGGCCGGGTGGGAGCGGCCTGCGGACGGCCCCCGGAGCTCCCGGCCGATGCGATTCCGTGAAACGGTGTTCACCCCTGGTTCACCGCCTCTTCCGGCCGTGCTCCCCGCTCGGCGGGACGCTCGTCACCCCCGGGTAACCGCGCCCGGGACGGAGCGACGAGGGGGAGGCGCTCGGCATGAGACGCGCTCTGGGGGTGCTCGCCGCCCTGGCCCTGTTGGGCGGGGTGACGTACGCGCTGGTCCCGGACGGTGGCGACCCGGAACCGCCGAAGGCGGTCACGGTCACCGGGCTGATCGGTTCGGAGAAGCGGGCGTTCTTCGAAAGCCCTGATGTGAAGGCCGAGTTGGCGAAGCACGGCCTGGAGGTCCACGCCGACTCGACCGGTTCCTGGACGATGAGCGAGCAGGCGAGGAACAACGCGGGTCTGGACTTCGCGTTCCCGGCGAGCACCGCGCCGGCCCGCGAGATCCAGCGCAACTGGGGGCAGCAGGACTCGCCGCTGGTGCCGTTCTACTCGCCGCTGGTGGTGGTGGCGCACGCTCCGGTGGCGCAGATCCTCAGGGACAACAGGCTGGCCGCGCCGGACGATTCGGGTGTCTGGACGTTCAGGATGGACGAGTACGTCAACGCCCTGAAGGCGAACCGCCGGTGGCAGGACCTGACGGGCACCGAGGGGCACGGCGATCTGGCCGGGCCGATCTACGTCACCACCACCGATCCGGAGAGTTCCTCTTCCGGCGCGCTGTACGTCGCGCTGCTGTCGTACGTGCTCAACAACCACCAGGTGGTGTCCGACGACGCGGGGGTGGAGGCCGCCCGGCCGGTGCTGCACCGGGCGACGGCGATGCAGGGCGGCCAGAAGAGCAGCAGCGACGAGCCGTTCCGGGACTTCCAGGCGGGCGTCGGCAATCCGCTGCTGTTCGGGTACGAGTCCCAGGTCGCCTCGTTGACGGCGCAGGGCCAGTCGGCCGGCGACACGGTGGTGATGTACCCGGACACCACGGTCTATTCCGACCACACCATCGTCGCCCGCACCGAGAACGGCAGGAAGCTGGCCGCCCTGCTCCAGGACGACGACGGGCTGCGCACCCTGGAGGCGCGGTTCGGCTTCCGCCCGCAGGCCCGTCCCGGCGCCTTCGCCGAACTGGTGAAGGGCAGCAGGCAGCCGGCCTTCGCCCAGGACCTCAATGCGGCGAGGGTGAAGCAGTCGCCGGTGCCGTCCCTGGACAACCTGCTCAAACTGACGGCCGCGGCCAAGGGGAGCCCGAAGTGAACCACCCGACGACGCGACGCGGTTGGCTGACCGCTGCCCTGGCGGCCGTCCTCGCCGCGGCCACCGCCTGCACCTCCTCGCCCGCCCCGGTGCCGCCCCCGGACCCGACCGGCTCGCTCGCCGGGACGGCGCGCCCCGGGGTGCTGCGCGTGCTGGCCGGCAGTGAGCTGCAGGACCTCCAGCCGGTCCTGGACGACGCCCGCAAGGCGACCGGGGTGACGGTGCAGCTGGCCTTCACCGGCACCCTGGACGGTGCGGACACGGTGTCCTCGGGCCGGGCGGACGGCAGGTACGACGCGGTCTGGTTCCCGTCCGACCAGTACCTGCGGCTGGATCCGGCCGGCAGGTCCAAGGTGCTGTCGGAGACCCCGGTGATGGTCTCCCCGGTGGCGGTCGGGGTGCGCTCCTCGGTGCTCGCCGACCTCGGCTGGGGCGACGGTTCGAAGGTCTCCTGGGCGCAGATCGGCGACGCGGCGGCGGCCGGGAAGCTGTCGTACGGGATGTCCGACCCGTCGCGCTCCAACTCCGGCTTCTCCACCCTGGTGGCGGTGGCCTCGGCGTTCTCGGGCGCGGGGGCGGCGCTGACCGAGGCGGACGTGCAGAAGGCGACGCCGCAGCTGAAGCAGTTCTTCACCGGCCAGAAGCTGACCTCGGGTTCCTCGGGCTGGCTGGCGCAGGCGTACACCCGGGCCGAGCCGGGCAAGGTGGGCGCGCTGGTGAACTACGAGTCGGTGCTGCTGTCGATGAACAGGACCCTGCCGCCGGAGCAGCGGCTGACGGTGGTGCGCCCGGTGGACGGCGTGGTCTCGGCGGACTACCCGCTGTCGCTGCTGTCCTCCACCGGGCAGGGCGAGCGGGAGTCCTTCCAGCGGCTGACCGCCTACCTGTTGAAGCAGGACGTGCAGCAGCGCATCTCGGAGCTGACGCTGCGCCGCCCGGTGACGGCGGGCGCGGCCCCGGCGGCGGGGCTGCCGACCGACCGCCGCCGCGAGCTGCCGTTCCCGGGGACGCGGGCGGTGGCGGACGGTCTGCTGGCCTCGTACCAGAACGAGCTGCGCCGCCCGTCGAGGACGGTGTACGTGCTGGACACCTCGGGTTCGATGGACGGTTCGCGGCTGAGCTCGCTGAAGACGGCGCTGGGCCGGCTGACGGGCACGGACGACACCCGCGGGGTGCGGCGGTTCCGGGACCGCGAGGAGGTGACGCTGATCTCCTTCGCCTCGCAGGTGAAGTGGACGAAGACCCACGTGGTGCCGCCCTCGGGCGGGACGCCCGGTCCGGAGGCGGAGCTGGCGTCGATCAACGCCGACGTCCAGTCGCTGCGGGCCGAGGGCGGTACGGCGCTGTACGACTCGCTGGAGCAGGCGTACCGGGTGATCGAGGCCCAGCAGAGGGCGGCGGGCGACGACCGCTTCACCTCGATCGTGCTGATGACGGACGGGGAGAGCAACGAGGGCGCCACGGACGGCGACTTCAGGCGCTTCCACGACGCGCTGCCGTCCGCCGAGAAGTCGATCCCGGTGTTCCCGATCAAGTTCGGCGAGGCGGCGGTGGGTCAGTTGCAGGGGATCGCGGACGTGAGCGGCGGCAAGCTGTTCGACGGCGGTGGTTCGCTGGACGGGGTGTTCGAGGAGATCCGTGGCTACCAGTGACGGGTACGGCCGGAGGGCGCTGCGGTACCTGGAGTCGACCAGGAACCTGGTCGGCTGCGGGGGCGGCGCCCTCGGGCTGGGACTGCACTTCGCCGGCCTGGGCGGGGCGTGGTGGCCGGGGGTGGTGGCGGGGCTGTACGGGGCCGGCGCGCTGCTGACGCCCGGCCCGAAGCCGCCGTCGGCTCAGCCGTCCCCGCCGCCGCCTGCACCACCCGAGGAGGCTGCCCCGACGCCCGAGGAGGCCACCCCGGCGCCCGAGCAGGCCGCTCCGCCGTCCGATCCGGAGCTGGAGGCGCTCGCCGCCTACCTGGACACCGTCCCGCTGCCCGCCGCGGCCGGGGTGGACGCGCTGCTGGCGGCGCTGCGCGAGACCGGGCCCGGCCCGGTGGCCGAGCGGATCGTCCGGCACCGGCTGCCGGTGGCGGTGGACGGCTACCTGCGGGCCCGGACCTGGCTGCCGTGGGCGGGCCCGGACGCCCCGGACCCGGCCGGCGAGCTGGGCCGGGAGGTGAAGCAGCTGGCCGCCGAGCTGGGCTGAGCGGCTTTCACCGGGAAGCGGGACACCGTCCGTTCCGCCCCGTACCACCCCTCCTCCGCCCATCCCGGTCACGAACGAGTCGCCAAGATCTCACCTGTTGGAAACGTCGGAGGGCTATCCAGCGGCCCGGCCCGCACGGCACACTTCTACGCGCGTCCCTCTACGCGCGTCACCGCAGCCGCGGGTGCGCCACGCACTTCGTACGTCCACAACTTGACGGCCCATCCGCCGTCGGTCCCACTCGGGAGAGTCGTCCATGCCCCTGAACCGCCGTGACTTCGTCACCCGGTCCGCCGCCACCGCCGCCGGCGCCGCCCTGGCCGGCGGAGCCGCCGCCGCCCCCGCCGCCGCGGCCGCCGAGCCGGACACGGCGGCCGCCAAGGGCAACAAGCGCAAGCCCCGCCGCCAGGCCTTCACCGTCATGGGCACCACCGACCTCCACGGCCGGGTGCTCAACTGGGACTACTTCACCGACGCCGAGTACGTCGACAAGGCCCACAACGCGGTCGGCCTCGCCAAGGTCTCGACCCTGGCCAACCAGGTCCGCGAGGAGAAGGGCTGGGACCGCTGCCTGCTCATCGACTCGGGCGACATCATCCAGGGCACCCAGCTGACCTACTACTACGCCCGGATCGAGCCGATCGCCACCGATGGCGACAACGTGCCGGACCACCCGATGGCCGTCGCCATGAACCTCATGGGCTACGACGCCGCGGCGCTCGGCAACCACGAGTTCAACTACGGCATCCCCACCGTGAAGGCCTTCGAGGACCAGCTGGAGTTCCCGCTGCTGGGCGCCAACGCGCTGCACGCGAAGAACGAGAAGCCCGCCTTCAAGCCGTACGTGATCAAGGAGGTGTGGCTGGACGAGGACACCCCGATCAAGGTCGGCATCCTCGGCCTCACCAACCCGGGCATCGCGATCTGGGACAAGGCCAACGTCGCCGGCAAGATGGTCTTCCCGGGCATCGTCGAGACCGCCGCCAAGTACGTGCCCCGGATGAAGGCCGCGGGCGCGGACGTCATCGTGGTCTCCGCCCACTCCGGCATCGACGAGGCCACCACCTACGGCGACCAGCTCCCCTGGCCCGAGGACGCCTCCGGCGAGATGGCCGCGACCGTCCCGGACATCGACGCGGTGCTGGTGGGCCACACCCACAAGGAGGTCGCCCAGCGCCTCATCGTCAACAAGAAGACCGGAAAGACGGTCGTGCTCTCCGAGCCGCTGTGCTGGGGCCAGCGCCTGAGCTGCTTCGACTTCGAGGTCGAGTTCGCCGACGGCCACTGGAAGGTCGCCTCGGTCTCCGCCCGGGTGCTGAACTCCAACACCGTGCCGGAGAACCCGGAGATCAGCGACGCCATCCTCGGCCAGCACAAGAAGGTCGTGGCGTACGTCAACCAGAACATCGGCACCAGCAAGATCGAGCTGTCCATCGCCGACGCCCGGTTCAAGGCCACCCCGATCATCGACCTCATCGGCAAGGTCCAGGCCGACGCCGTGAAGGCCGCGTTGGCGGGCGGGCAGTACGCCAACCTCCCGGTCCTGGCCCAGGCCGCCCCGTTCAACCGCACCGCGCTGATCCCGGCCGGCCAGGTCAAGCTGCGTGACGCGGCCGGCCTGTACATCTACGAGAACACCCTGGAGGCCCGCATCCTGACGGGCGCCCAGCTCAAGGACTACCTGGAGTTCTCGGCCAAGTACTACAACCAGCTCGCCGCGGGCGCCCCGGTCAACAAGGACACCCTGACCAACGCCGAGGACACCCCGGACTACAACTACGACTCGCTCTACGGCCTGAGCTACGACATCGACATCGCCCGGCCCAAGGGCAGCCGGATCGTCAACCTCAGCTTCCAGGGCAAGCCGATCGACCCCAACGCCCAGTTCGTCCTCGCGGTCAACAACTACCGCGCCAACGGCGGCGGCAACTTCCCGCACGTCGCGACCGCCAAGTCGGTCTGGGCGAACTCCGACGAGATCCGCAACACCATGATCGCCTGGGTCAAGGCCAAGGGCGTCATCGACCCCGCCGACTTCTTCACCGACTCCTGGCGCCTCGTCCGCGCCGGCCAGCCGGTGTTCTAGTCGCGCCTTTCCACGAAGGCCGTCTGCCCTCGCGCAGACGGCCTTCGTGCGTTCCCGGTGGAGGAACGGAGCCATGAGCGCGTTCCGGATTCTCTTCGACTTCGAGCTCGCCACCGACGGCCTCATCCGCCACCCCAGCCGATCCACTCGTGCCGCGAGACGATCGGACATCCAGCCGAGACTGAAGGATATTCATCCGCTCATTCGCTCTCCCTATCGTTGAGTCCATCACGAACCGCCCACCAACGGGCCGGTGTTGAACGGACCATCACGAGGGAGAAGGCAGTGCGCGCGATCGTGCAGCAGGAGTTCGGCGGCCCCGAGGTCATGCAGGTGGCCGAGGTGGAGCGCCCGAAGCCGTTGAGCGGCGAGGTGCTGGTGCGGGTGAAGGCCGCCGGGGTGAACCCGGTGGACGTGGCGGTGCGGGCCGGGGCGTTCCCGCTGCTGGGCGAGCCGCCGTTCACGGTGGGCTGGGACCTCTCCGGGGTGGTCGAGGAGGCGGGCCCGGGCGCCCGCTACCGGGTGGGCGAGGAGGTGTACGGGATGCCGTTCTTCCCCCGCGCGGCCGGCGCCTACGCCGAGTACGTGGCCGCGCCGTCACGCCAGCTGGCACGCAAGCCCGCCTCCCTGGACCACACCCGGGCCGCCGCGCTGCCGCTGGCCGCACTGACCGCCTGGCAGGGCCTGGTGGACCTGGCGAAGGTCGGGGAGGGCGACCGGGTGCTGGTCCACCGCGCGGCCGGCGGCGTCGGCCACCTCGCCGTGCAGATCGCCAAGGCCCGCGGCGCGTACGTGATCGCCCTCGCCGGCGAGCCCAAGCACGCCTTCCTCAAGGAGATCGGCGCCGACGAACCGATCGACTACCGGACCACGGACTACACCGAGGCCGTCCAGGACGTCGACATCGTCTTCGACTCCTCCTCCGAGGGCACCCGCGCCCTGCGGGTGCTCAAGCCGGGCGGCACCCTGGTCAGCATCATGGAGCACTGGAACCAGGAGCTGGCCGCCGAGATCGAGGCCGCCGGACGGCGCTTCGCGGGCGTCTCGGTGGAGCCCGACTACGCCGGGCTGGAGGCGATCGCCGCCCTGGTCGACGAGGGCCGGATCCGCCCGCACGTCGCCGAGGTGTTCCCGCTCGCCGAGGCCGGCCGGGCCCACGAGCTGGTCGCCTCCGGTACCGTCCGGGGCAAGGTCGTACTGACCGTTGAGTGACGAGAACCCCGGGGGCGGGCGATGGACATCCTGACCGAGGCACTGGCCTCGATGCGCACGGCGCACCCCGCGTCGGTGCGCACCGAGGGCCGCGCGCCCTGGGCCCTCCGGCTGCCCCCGGTGGCCGGAGCCGGCTTCCACGTGGTGCTGTACGGCACCTGCTGGATGGTCCCCGCCGACCCGGCCGCCGGTGGTAAGCCCGTCCCGCTCAGCCCCGGGGACGTGATCTTCCTGCGGGACGGCCGGGGCCACGTCCTGGCCGACACCCCGGACACCCCGCCGGTGGACGCCGGGGCCTGCCGGATCGACCACGACTCGCCGATCGGCACCCTGACGATCGGCGGCGACGGCGCCCGCACCAGCCTGCTGTGCGGCAACTACCACCTGGACCAGGGCCGCCCGCACCCGATGGTCCGCCAGCTGCCGGCCGTCATCCACCTGCCGACCAGGCACGGCCGTCATCCCGAACTGGCCGCCGCCGTCCAGCTGTTGGGCGCCGAGCTGGAGAACCCGCGGATCGGCTCGACGGGGATCGTCCCGGCCCTGATCGACTCGCTGCTGCTGTACGTCCTGCGGGCCTGGTTCGAGGACCAGCCCCCCGCGGCGGCCGCCGGCTGGGCGGCCGCCCTGCGGGACAGCGCGGTGGCACCCGCCCTGAACGCCATCCACGAGGCCCCGGCGACCGCCTGGACGGTGGAGTCCCTGGCGGACCGGGCGGGCCTGTCCCGGGCCGCGTTCGCCCGTCGTTTCACCTCGATGGTGGGCGAGCCGCCGATGGCGTACCTGACCCGCTGGCGGATGACCACCGCCGCCCGGCTGCTGCGCGAGTCGGAGGCGCCGCTGACGGCGGTGGCCGCGCAGACGGGGTACGGCTCGGAGTACGCCTTCGCGAAGGCGTTCAAGCGGGAGTTCGGCCGGGCCCCCGGCGGCTACCGCCGGGAGGCCCGCGCCGCGTGAACCGCCCTGCCCGCCGTCCCTAGAACGGGAACGGCGCCCGGCCGTGCTGTACCGAGATCCACTTCACCGTGGTGAAGGCGTCCACCGTGGACTCTCCGTTGAGCCGGCCGACTCCGGAGTTCTTCTCACCGCCGAACGGCACTCCGGGCTCGTCCGCGATGGTCCCGCCGTTGACGTGGATCATGCCGGTCTCGATCCGCCGGGCGACCCGCACCCCGCGCTCGACGTCCGCGGTGTGCACCGCGCCGCTGAGCCCGAAGGGCGTGTCGTTGGCGATCCGGACGGCCTCGTCCTCGCCGTCGAAGGGCACCAGCAGGGCCACCGGGCCGAAGAGTTCGCGCCGCAGGATGGGCGCGTCCTCGGCCAGGTCGGTGAGTACGGTGGGCGCCATGAGGCTGCCGGTCGTCTCCCCGCGCAGCAGCGCGGTGGCGCCGGCCGCGATCGCCCGGTCGACCTGGGCGTTGATCGCGTCGGCCTGGACGGAGTTGATCAGCGGGCCGATGTGGGTGGCCGGGTCCCGGGGATCGCCGACGGTCAGCGAGGCGGTCCTGGCGACGAACTTCTCGGTGAACTCGGCGAGCACGCTGCGGTCGACCAGCACCCGGTTGGCGGCCATGCAGACCTGGCCCTGGTGGACGAAGCGGCTGAACACGGCGGCGTCCACCGCGTAGTCGAGGTCGGCGTCGTCCAGCACGATCAGCGCGCTGTTGCCGCCGAGTTCCAGCACCGTCCGCTTGAAGTGGGCGGCGGCGACGGTGGCGACGTGCCGGCCGATCTGGTCGGAGCCGGTGAAGGAGATCACCTTGGGCACCGGGTGCTCCAGGAAGCTGTCGCCGATCTCCGCGATGTCGGTGATGACCACGTTCAGCAGGCCGGGCGGCAGGCCCGCGTCCTCGAAGAGCTTGGCGATCAGGCTGCCGCCGACGACCGGGGTCTCCTGGTGCGGCTTGAGCACCACGCCGTTGCCGAGCGCGAGCGCCGGGGCGACGGCCTTGAGGGCCAGGAACAGCGGGAAGTTGAACGGGCTGATCACGCCGACCACGCCGACCGGCAGCCGGAGCAGGCGGTTCTCCCTGCCGGGCGCGGTGGAGGGCAGCAGCCGCCCCTCGGAGGCCACCGACAGGTGCAGGCACTCCCGCAGCGTGTCCTTGACCAGGGACAGCTCGAAGCCCGCCTTGAGCGCGGTGCCGCCGAGCTCGGCCGTGATCGCCCGCACGATCTCGTCCTCGCGCTCCTCGACCAGCCGCAGCGCGCGTTCGAAGACCAGCCGCCGCTGGTACGGGTTGGTGGCGGCCCAGCCGCGCTGGGCGTGCTCGGCGGCACGGTAGGCCCGGTCGACCTCGGCGACGGTGGCCACCGTGATGGTGGCCAGCTTGTCACCGGTGTACGGGTCGACGTCGACGATGTCCCAGGAGCCGCTGCCGCCGCACCACTCGCCGTCGATGTACTGCAGCGCCAACTCGGAGAAGTACGACATCTGATCCCTCTCGTGCCCGACCTGATGGGACCTCATCGTACTGATGTGTCAAAGCTCTTGGCGTACGGAGTGCAGAAGCGCGCGGGTCGCCGCGGGCTCCAGGCTCTCGGCGAGCAGCCCGTCCATCGCCTGCCGGTAGGAGGCGACCTCGGCGGGCTTGTCCACGTAGAGCGCGGTGGTGAACTGCTCCAGGTAGACCACGTCGGCGAGTTCGGCCTCGCTGAAGCCCAGCACGCTGAACGCGCCGCTCTCGGCGCTCAGCGCGGCGCCGCCGAGGGGGCGCACCTGCAGCCGCACGTTGGGCAGTTCGGCGAGTTCGAGCAGCCGGTCGAGCTGGCCGCGCATCAGCTCCGGCCCGCCCCAGGGGCGGCGCAGCGCGGCCTCGTCGAGGACGGCGAGCAGCTCGGGCGGGTGTTCGGCGGTGAGCAGGTCCTGGCGCTTGCGGCGGACCTCGACCCGGCGTTCGATCTCCTCGTCCTGGAGGCCGTGGCAGCCGGCGGCGATGACGGCGCGGGCGTAGTCGGCGGTCTGCAGCAGCCCGTGGACGAACTGGACCTCGTAGCTGCGGATCTCGGCGGCGGCCTCCTCCAGGCCGAGGTAGTTCTGGAACCAGGCGGGCAGCACGTCGCCGTAGTCGTGCCACCAGGAGGTGGCGTTGGCCTCCCGGACGAGTCCGAGCACGTTGGCGCGTTCCTGTTCGGAGTCGACGCCGTAGAGGGTGAGGAGGTCGGCGACGTCGCGTTCCTTGAAGCCGACCCGGCCGAGTTCCATCCGGCTGATCTTGGACTCGGAGGCGCGGATGGAGTACCCGGCCTCCTCGCGGCTGACGCCCCTGGACTCGCGGAGCTTGCGCAGCTGGCTGCCGAGCAGCAGGCGCCGTACGGTGGCGCCTCCGCCTGCCTGAGTCGTGCCCATCGAAGTCAACCTCCGCACTCGCGCAGCCCCCCGGCCGTCGGCGGCAGTCTGCCACCTGGCACCGACGAACAACAGTCCGTCCCGGGGTGCGTTCCGGCCGCTGTGCGAAGCCTGGGAGGAAGCTGTGAGGCGGTTCCCGGGGCGGGTGCGAAGGCGCAGGTGGGGGCGCCGGTAAGAAGCGGGTGAGAGCGAAGGTGAGAAGCGCCTGGGAACGCGTCCGAAGCGCGCGGAAACCGTCCGGGAAGCCCGGGGGAACGCCCGGGAACGGGTGCGGCGAAGTTACCCGGGAACGGGCCCGGCGAAGCGCCCGCGAGCGGGCCCGGGGAGGCACTCGCGAACGGCCCCCGGGGAACGCGACGGCGCCCGCCCTCCAACTGGTCGGGGAAGAGGGCAGGCGCCAGGAGACCGCGTTGGCCCGGCGACGCTGGCGGGGGCAGCGGGTTGAGCTCCCGGCGATGCGGCGCCGGGGGTTCGGGGTGGGGCCGGTCGGACCGTCAGGGCCCGTCAGACCACCAGGGGGCGGTCCGTGGGCCGGATCGGGGCGGGAAGCGGGGTCTTGCCGCCCAGGTACTTGTCCACCGCGGCGGCGGCCGAACGGCCTTCCGCGATGGCCCAGACGATCAGCGACTGGCCTCGGCCGGCGTCTCCGCAGACGTACACGCCATCGACATTGGTGGCGAACCGGCCGTCGCGGGCAATGTTACCGCGCGCGTCGAGGTCCACTCCCAGCTGCTCGACCAGCCCGTTCTTCACGTCCGTCCCGGTGAAGCCCATGGCCAGGGTGACCAGCTGGGCCGGGATGGTCCGCTCGGTGCCGGGCACGGGCTCGAACCGGCCGTCCTTGAACTCGACCTCGACGAGGTGCAGTTCCTGGACGTTGCCGTCCTCGTCGCCGGTGAGGTGGGTGGTGTTGACGGAGTAGACCCGCTCGCCGCCCTCCTCGTGCGCGGAGGTGACCTTGTAGGTCATCGGCATGGTGGGCCACGGCTGGTGCCCGGGCCGCTCCTCGCCGGGGCGCGGCATGATCTCCAGCTGGGTGACGGACAGGGCGCCCTGGCGGTGGGCGGTGCCGACGCAGTCCGCGCCGGTGTCGCCGCCGCCGATCACGACCACGTGCTTGCCCTTGGCGCTGATCGGCGAGTCGACGAGGTCGCCCTCCTGCACCTTGTTGGCCAGCGGCAGGTACTCCATGGCCTGGTGGACGCCCTTGAGCTCGCGCCCGGGCACCGGGAGGTCGCGGGCGGTGGTGGCGCCGGCGGCGACCACGACGGCGTCGAAGCGCTCGCGCAGTTGCTGCCCGGTGATGTCCTCGCCGACGTGCACACCGGTGCGGAAGCGGGTGCCCTCCGCGCGCATCTGCTCGATGCGGCGGTTGATGTGGCGCTTCTCCATCTTGAACTCGGGGATGCCGTAGCGCAGCAGTCCGCCGATGCGGTCGGCGCGCTCGTACACCACCACGGTGTGGCCGGCCCGGGTGAGCTGCTGGGCGGCGGCCAGGCCGGCCGGGCCGGAGCCCACGACGGCGACGGTCTTGCCGGAGAGCCGCTCGGGGACCTGCGGGGTGACCCCGCCGCGGTCCCAGGCCTTGTCGATGATGGTGACCTCGACGTTCTTGATGGTCACCGCGTCCTGGTTGATGCCGAGCACGCAGGCCGACTCGCAGGGTGCCGGGCACAGCCGCCCGGTGAACTCCGGGAAGTTGTTGGTGGCGTGCAGCCGCTCGATGGCGCCGGTGAAGTCGTCGCGGTAGGCGAGGTCGTTCCACTCGGGGATGAGGTTCCCGAGCGGGCAGCCGTTGTGGCAGAAGGGGATGCCGCAGTCCATGCAGCGGCCGGCCTGCTGGGTGATGATCGGCAGGAGGCTGCGCTCGACGTAGACCTCGTTCCAGTCCCGGATGCGAACGTCCACGGGCCGGCGCTCGGCCAGTTGCTTGGGCGTGGTCAGGAAGCCCTTGGGGTCAGCCATGTGCCGCCTCCATCATCTTGCGAGTGGTCTCGGCCTCGGAGAGGCCATCGCGCTCAGCGGCGTCCTTGGCGGCGAGCACTGCCTTGTAGTCGGTCGGCATGATCTTGGAGAAGCGGGAGACCCCGCTGCCCCAGTCGGCCAGGAGCTCGGCGGCGACGGTGGAGCCGGTCTCCTCGTAGTGCTGCTGCACGGTCTCGCGCAGCCAGTCGCGGTCGGCGGCGGTGGGGGCCTCGATGCCCACCATGCCGTCGTTGACGTTGGCGGGGCGCAGGTCCAGGACGTACGCGATGCCGCCGGACATGCCGGCCGCGAGGTTGCGTCCGGTCTCGCCGAGGATGACGACCCGGCCGCCGGTCATGTACTCCAGGCCGTGGTCGCCGACGCCCTCGACGACGAGCGTCGCGCCGGAGTTGCGGACGGCGAAGCGCTCACCGGCCTTGCCGCGCAGGTGGATCCGGCCGGAGGTGGCGCCGTAGCCGATGGTGTTTCCGGCGATCACGTGGTTCTGGGCGTCGTTGCCGATGGCGGCGGCCTCGCGTGCCGGGCGGACCACGACCACGCCGCCGGAGAGGCCCTTGCCGACGTAGTCGTTGGCGTCGCCCTCCAGCCGCAGGGTGATCCCCTTGGGCAGGAAGGCGCCGAAGGACTGTCCGGCCGAGCCGGTGAAGGTGACGTCGATCGTCCCCTCCGGCAGGCCCTCGCCGCGGTACCGCTTGGTGACCTCGTGGCCGAGCATGGTGCCGACGGTGCGGTTGACGTTGCGGATCGGCAGCTCGAACCGGACCGACTCGCCGCGCTCCAGGGCGTCCTGGGCCAGCTCGATCAGCTGGTTGTCGAGGGCCTTGTCCAGGGCGTGGTCCTGGTCGGTGGTGCGGTGGCGGGCGGCGCCCTCGGGCAGTTCGGGCACGTGGAACAGCGGGGCCAGGTCGAGCCCGGCGGCCTTCCAGTGGTCGATCGCGGCCCGGGCGTCGATGTGCTCGGCGCGGCCGACGGCCTCCTCGATCGAGCGGAAGCCCAGCGAGGCCAGGATCTCCCGGACCTCCTCGGCGATGAACTCGAAGAAGTTGACGACGAATTCGGGCTTGCCGGAGAAGCGCTCGCGCAGCACCGGGTTCTGGGTGGCGACGCCGACCGGGCAGGTGTCCAGGTGGCAGACGCGCATCATGATGCAGCCGGAGACGACCAGCGGGGCGGTGGCGAAGCCGAACTCCTCGGCGCCGAGCAGCGCGGCGATGACGACGTCGCGGCCGGTCTTCAGCTGGCCGTCGGTCTGGACCACGATGCGGTCGCGCAGCCCGTTGAGCAGCAGGGTCTGCTGGGTCTCGGCGAGGCCGAGCTCCCAGGGGCCGCCGGCGTGCTTGAGCGAGGTGAGCGGCGAGGCGCCGGTGCCGCCGTCGTGGCCGGAGACCAGGACGACGTCGGCGTGCGCCTTGGACACGCCGGCCGCGACCGTCCCGACGCCGACCTCGGAGACCAGCTTCACGTGGATGCGGGCGGCCGGGTTGGCGTTCTTGAGGTCGTGGATCAGCTGGGCCAGGTCCTCGATCGAGTAGATGTCGTGGTGCGGCGGCGGGGAGATCAGGCCGACGCCCGGGGTGGAGTGCCGGGTCCGGGCGACCCACGGGTACACCTTGTGGCCGGGCAGCTGGCCGCCCTCGCCGGGCTTGGCGCCCTGGGCCATCTTGATCTGGATGTCGTCGGCGTTGACCAGGTACTCGGAGGTGACGCCGAACCGGCCGGAGGCGACCTGCTTGATCGCCGAGCGGCGCTCGGGGTCGTACAGGCGGTCCGGGTCCTCGCCGCCCTCACCGGTGTTGGACTTGCCGCCGAGGCGGTTCATCGCGATGGCGAGGGTCTCATGGGCCTCGCGGGAGATCGACCCGTACGACATGGCACCGGTGGAGAAGCGCTTGACGATCTCGGAGACCGGCTCGACCTCCTCGACCGGGATCGGCTCGCGGCCGAGGCCGTCCAGCTGGAACAGGCCGCGCAGCGTCATCAGGCGCTCGGACTGCTCGTTCACCCGGTCGGTGTACTGCTTGAAGATGTCGTACCGGCGGTTGCGGGTGGAGTGCTGGAGCCGGAAGACGGTGTCCGGGTCGAACAGGTGCGGCTCGCCCTCGCGGCGCCACTGGTACTCGCCGCCGATCTCCAGGGCGCGGTGGGCGGCCGGGATGCCGGAGGCCGGGTACGCCTTGGCGTGCCGGGCGGCGGTCTCGCGGGCGATCTCCTCCAGGCCGATGCCGCCGAGCTTGGTGGTGGTGCCGGCGAAGTAGCCGTCGACGAGGTCCTGGGAGAGGCCGATGGCCTCGAAGACCTGGGCACCGCGGTAGGAGGCGACGGTGGAGATGCCCATCTTGGACATCACCTTGAGGACGCCCTTGCCGAGCGCCTTGATCAGGTTCTTGATCGCCTTCTCGGGCTCGACGCCCTCGATGAAGACGCCCTGCGCGACGAGGTCCTCGACGGACTCCATCGCCAGGTACGGGTTGACCGCGCCGGCGCCGTAGCCGATCAGCAGGGCGACGTGGTGCACCTCGCGGACGTCACCGGCCTCGACCAGCAGCGACACCTGGGTGCGCTGCTTGGTGCGGATCAGGTGGTGGTGGATGGCGGAGGTGAGCAGCAGCGAGGGGATCGGGGCGTGCTCGGCGTCGGAGTGCCGGTCGGAGAGCACGATGATCCGGGCGCCGTCGGCGATCGCGGCGTCGGCCTCGGCGGCGATCGCGGTCAGGCGCGCGGCGAGGCCCTCGCCGCCGCCGGCGACCCTGTACAGGCCGGACAGGGTGACGGCCTTCAGCCCGGGCTGGTCACCGTCGGCGTTGATGTGGACGAGCTTGGCCAGCTCGTCGTTGTCGATCACCGGGAAGGTGATGCCGACCGAGCGGCAGGAGGCGGCCTCGGCGGTCAGCAGGTTGCCCTCGGGGCCGAGGTTGGACAGCAGCGAGGTGACGAGCTCCTCGCGGATGGCGTCCAGCGGCGGGTTGGTGACCTGCGCGAAGAGCTGCACGAAGTAGTCGAACAGCAGCCGCGGCTTCTCGCTCAGGGCGGCGATCGGCGAGTCGGTGCCCATCGAGCCGAGGGCCTCGGCGCCGGTGCGGGCCATCGGCGCGAGGATGACGCGCAGCTCCTCCTCGGTGTAGCCGAAGGTCTGCTGGCGGCGGGTGACGGAGGCGTGGGTGTGGGCGATGTGCTCGCGCTCGGGGAGCTTGGCGAGCTGGATCTGCCCGCCGGTGACCCACTCCTCGTAGGGGTGCTCGGCGGCCAGGGCGGCCTTGATCTCCTCGTCGGGGACGATCCGGTTCTCGTCGAGGCAGACCAGGAACATCTTGCCGGGCTGCAGGCGGCCCTTCTGGACGACCTTCTGCTGGTCGATGTCGAGGACGCCGACCTCGGAGGAGAGCACGACCAGGCCGTCCTCGGTGACCCAGTAGCGGGCCGGGCGCAGGCCGTTGCGGTCGAGCACGGCGCCGATCCGGGTGCCGTCGGTGAAGGTGACGCAGGCCGGGCCGTCCCAGGGCTCCATCAGGTTGGAGTGGTACTGGTAGAACGCGCGGCGGGCCGGGTCCATGGTGGCGTGGTTCTCCCACGCCTCCGGGATCATCATCAGCACCGAGTGCGGCAGCGAGCGGCCGCCGAGGTGGAGCAGCTCCAGGACCTCGTCGAAGGAGGCGGAGTCGGAGTGGTCCGGGGTGCAGATCGGGAAGATCCGCTCCAGGCCCTGCCCGTTCTTGTTGGCGGGGATCAGGTCGGTCGCGAGCTGGGACTCCCGGGCGTGCATCCAGTTGCGGTTGCCCTTGACCGTGTTGATCTCGCCGTTGTGCGCGACGAAGCGGTAGGGGTGGGCGAGCGGCCAGCTCGGGAAGGTGTTGGTGGAGAACCGCGAGTGCACCAGGCCGATGGCGGACGCGTAGGTGCGGTCCGACAGGTCGGGGAAGAAGGGCTCCAGCTGGCCGGTGGTCAGCATGCCCTTGTAGACGATGGTGCGGGCGGACAGCGACGGGAAGTACACCCCGGCCTCGCGTTCGGCCCGCTTGCGGACGACGAAGGCGACGCGGTCCAGCTCGATGCCGGCCTTCTCGCCGTGCGCCAGGAAGAGCTGCCGGAAGCGGGGCATCACGCTGCGCGCGGTGGCGCCGAGCAGGTCCGGGGTGACCGGCACGTCGCGCCAGCCGAGGACGGTCAGGTCCTCCTCGGCGGCGATCGCCTCGATCTGCGCGACGGCGGCGGCGTCGGCGGCGTCCTCGTCCGGCAGGAAGGCGATGCCGACGGCGTAGGAGCCGGCGGCCGGGAGCTCGAAGGAGACCTTCCCGCGCAGGAAGGCGTCCGGGATCTGGGTGAGGATGCCCGCGCCGTCACCGGAGTCCGGCTCGGCGCCGGTGGCGCCGCGGTGCTCCAGGTTGCGCAGGACGTTCAGCGCCTGCTCGACGATCGTGTGGTCGGCGATGCCCGTCAGCGTGGCGACGAAACCGACGCCACAGGCGTCGTGCTCGTTTCGCGGGTCGTACAGGCCCTGAGCAGCAGGTCGCGCATCCGGCACGAGCGCGTACGGCTGGCGGGCGGCGCCGGCCTGGGGCTCGTTGGCGGAGTGCATGGATGCAGACAGCATCGGCTCTCCCGTCGTCGTCTTTCGGCAAGTTGGTGCAAGTAGGGACGACGTTGGCCCTGATGCGGTGGTGCGGTGGTGCGATGTCGTGCAAGTTACATGGTTGCCCAGGATCCCGAGAAGCGGAATGCCCCGTCCACATGGCGGACGGACGCGCAGGTCAGCGGGCTGGAGGAAGAGGACGTGCCACAGTGCACGTCCCGACGATTGTGCCCAACGACCTACGGCCCGAAACAGGGGCGAAACCGGATCGCCACACAAGCCGATCATGGGCACCTGGGAATCCATTCCGAGACCGGCCCCGCCGGATGCGATTCCGCGGCTCCGAGGGCCGGATGGTGAGACGAAGCCGGGCAGCGCGCGACGTCCATGTGTGAAACGTCACGCACTGCCCGGCATAACCATGCAGTCTCGTCGACCGGCCGTCGCCCCGCCCGGGCATCCGCGGGCTACCCGACGTGCCCGCCGATCAGCACCCCGAGAAGGTACGTCACCCCGGCCGCGGCCCCGCCCAGCACCAGCTGCCGCAGCCCGCTGAACCACCAGCTGCGCGCCGTCACCCGGGCCACCACCGCGCCGCAGCCGAACAGGCCGAGCGCCGCGAGCACCAGCGCGGGCAACAGCGAGGTGGCCCCCAGCAGGTACGGCAGCAGCGGCAGCAGTGCGCCGAGCGCGAAGCACAGGAAGGACGAGCCGGCCGCGACCAGCGGCGAGGGCAGGTCGCCGGGGTCGATCCCCAGCTCCTCCCGCGCGTGGATCTCCAGCGCCAGCTCGGGGTCCCGGGACAGCTGCCGGGCCACCTCGTGGGCGAGCTCCGGGTCCACCCCGCGCGAGACGTACAGCTGCGCCAGCTCGGCGAGCTCGCCGTGCGGGTTGCGGCTCAGCTCCAGCCGCTCGGCCTCGATCTCGGCCTGCACCAGCTCCCGCTGCGAGGCCACCGAGGTGTACTCCCCCGCCGCCATCGAGCAGGCACCGGCCGCCAGGCCCGCCAGCCCGGTGAGGATCACCGTGCCGTTGGACACCGCCCCGCCGACCACACCGGTCATCAGCGCGAAGTTGGACACCAGGCCGTCCACCGCGCCGAAGACCGCGGGCCGCAGCCAGCCGCCGTTGACGTCCCGGTGGTGGTCGGCCGCGGGTATCCGCGGGTGCTGGACCGGCTCGGCTTCCAGGGTGCTCGCAGTCACGGTTCTTCCCCTCGGTCTTTGGTTCGTCACCACGACCGTAGCCCGCCTGACCTGGGCATTTCCAGCAAGATAAGGCTTCCCGAACGATGCTGAGGCTGCCCTTCGCAAGCTTCGCGAAGGGCAGCCTCAGTCAGCGGAAGTGCCTGCTCAGACGGGGTTCCCGGCGTCCTTGCCGGTCTTCTCGGCGGCCGCGGAGGCCGTGACGGCCGGCTGCGGGTCCGCTTCCTCGCCCCCGTCGCCGTCCACGATCCGGGACGGCTTCTCCCCGTCGACCTTCTCGCTCGGCTCCTCGCCCTTCGCCTTCCCCCCGGCGGGCTTCTCGCCGGCCGCCTCGTGCGCGGCCGCCCTCTCCCCGGCCGCCTTCTCCCCGGCCGCCTTCTCCCCGGCCTGCTCCGCCTCGGCGTGCGCCGCCGGGTCGATGCTCGCCGGGTCCTCGCGCCCGGGCCGCTTCTTCCCGACGATCACGAAGTACGCCACGGCGCCGAGGAACACCACGATCGACGTCCAGTCGTTGAGCCGCAGGCCGAAGTAGACGTGCGCCTCGTCGATCCGCAGCCACTCGGTCCAGAACCGGCCCACCGTGTACGCGGCCACGTACAGGGCGAACGCCCGGCCGTGTCCCAGCTTCCAGCGCCGGTCGGCCCAGATCACCAGCAGCGCGACGGCCACGTCCCAGATCGACTCGTACAGGAAGGTCGGGTGGAAGACCCCGCTCACGACCTCGCCGTCGGGCAGCACCTTGTGGATCTCCAGGCCCCAGGGCAGCGTGGTCGGCCGCCCGTACAGCTCCTGGTTGAAGTAGTTGCCCCAGCGGCCCATCGCCTGAGCGAGCGCGATGCCCGGCGCGATGGCGTCGGCGTACGCCGGCAGCGGCACGCCGCGGCGGCGGCAGCCGATCCAGGCGCCGACCGCGCCCAGCGCGACCGCGCCCCAGATCCCGAGGCCGCCCTCCCAGATCTTGAAGGCGTTCCAGGGGTTCTTCCCCTCGCCGAAGTACAGCTGGTGGTCGGTGATCACGTGGTACAGCCGGCCGCCGACCAGGCCGAACGGCACGGCCCAGACGGCGATGTCACCGACGGTGTGCTTGGCACCGCCCCGGGCGACCCAGCGCTTGCTGCCGAGCCAGACGGCTGCGACGACCCCGAGGATGATGCAGAAGGCGTAGGCGCGCAGCGGGATCGGTCCGAGGTAGAGGACGCCCCGCGACGGGCTGGGAATGTAGGCGATATCCATGGCGGTTCCGACGCTACAGGGTCCGACGCCCCGCTCGGGCACCCCCGGGGTCACAGAAACCGAACAACGGACGCCGTCGCCCCCCTCCCGGCCGGAAGGGGGGCGACGGCGGTGCGGTGGCTCAGCCCGCCGCCGGTGACGGGTTGTTGGCCTCCGAGGCGGCCGCGGTGGGCGCCGGGGTCTGCCCGTTCGAGCCCGTCGTGCCCAGCTGCTTGCCCTGGTTGGCGGCGTCCACCCACTTCGCCAGGTTCGCCGGGGTGATGTCCTCGTCGCCGTTCTTCGGGTAGATCGGCTTGCCGTTGAGCAGCACGGTCGGGGTCGACTTGTAGCTGGACCTGTCGAAGTCCTGCTGCACGGCCGACACCCACCCGCCGTACTTGTTGTCGTTGACGCAGGCCTGGAACTCGGGCGTGTCCAGCCCGTTCACCTGCTTCGCCAGGTTGAGCAGCACCGCCTTGTTGCCGAAGGCGTCGTTGGTCTCGTCCGGCTGGTTGCGGTACAGCACGTCGTGGAAGTCCCGGAAGTGCCCGGCGTCCTGGGCGCAGCCCAGCGCGTTGGCGCCGTTCTTGGAGCCCTTGCCCGGCAGCGACCGGTCGATGAAGGAGACGATGTGGGCGTTGGTGTAGATCTTCCCGGCGTCCTCCAGCTGGTCGATGGTCGCCGAGAACTCGCGCTCGAACATGCCGCAGGCCGGACAGCGCGGGTCCTCGTACACCGTGAGGACGGACGGCGCGTTGCTCGCGCCGACCGGGACCACCAGGTTCTTGTCGCCGATCGTCCCGGCCGGGGCGGCGGTCGGGGTCTCCGGCTTGGAGCGCTGGTTCTGCACCACGACGCCGGTGGCCGCCGCGGCGACGATCACCGCGAGCACGGCCCCGCCGACGATCAGCTTCTTCCTGCGCCGGGAGGTGGCCTCCTCGACCGCCCGCTGCTCCAGCATCCGCTCGCGGGCGGTGCGCTTGCCTTCTCGGTTCTTCTCGCTCATTGCGTTGACATCCACGGTCGGGTGGCCTTCGTCTGGTGCGGGGATGGGAATGGCCGGACGGTTCAGCTCGCCAGCCAGCCGTCGGCCGAGAGCCGGGTGCGGGGCCGCCACAGCAGCCACCCGGCCAGCAGCAGGAACCCGGCGTCGCGCAGGATCTCCTGGAGGTACTCGGTCTGCGAGGCGTCGACGTGTCCGCCGCCGCCGAAGCAGCCGCAGTCGATCGAGATGCCGCGCGCCCAGGCCGAGGAGATCCCGGCGATGAAGGTGAGCAGCAGCAGCGCGGAGACCCCGGCCACCAGCCGGACGCCGAGCCCGGTCACCAGCAGCAGGGCGAGCGCCAGCTCCAGGAAGGGCAGCCCGTAGCCGATGGGCTTGACCAGGCCCTCGGGCAGGATCTCGTACGCCCGGACGGCCTGGGCGGCCTCCGCCGGATCGGCGATCTTGGCCAGTCCGGCCCACCCCCAGACCACCGCCAGGCCGAGCCGCGCGGCCGTGCCCAGCCACTCGTTCCAGGCCGGCAGCGGCCGCCGCGCCGGTGCGGATTCACCGGGCTGCGCTGCCGGGCCGGCCATCAGGGAACCCCCGTCGGGAAACTCGTTCACTCCCTGATGAACCGTAAGGGATGAAGGGCGGTTCCTCCGGATTCAGGAATTAAGCCGGATGAGTGACGTTCCGTCCGGTTTCCTCGAACAGTTGCGTCAACGGCAGCCCGGCAGCCGCCCCGGGTCGAACAGCTCCGGCCGCCCCTCGTGCTGCGCCCCGGCCGCCCGCTCGGCCGCGTCCCAGCGCGCCGCCTCGGCGCAGGCCACCGCGTCCCGCTCCGCCCGCTCGGCGCCCCGCTTGGCCAGCGCCTGCCCCACCTCGGTGTGCGCGCCGACCGCGGCGCCCAGGGCCAGCGCGGCAGCCGCCGCCCGCAGCAGCACGGCCCGATGAAGACCCGCCACCGGCGCTCACCCCTTTCGCTCGCTCGGCTACCCCCGTGCACGTTGTCCGTGCACTCGTCCCTCCACTCAACGCCGGTCAATCCCGCCTGATGCGTGTCGCCGTCAGTGTTCACCCGTTCGGGGCCGCCCCGAAGCTGACGGCGGGGAACCGGGCCCGCGCAGCGGAACGGCCCGCCACCCCCGGAGGGGTGGCGGGCCGTCACCGGCAGACCTCAGCGCCTGCGCACTCCGGCGGCGAGCTCACCGGCGAGCGCCCGGACACCGTCCAGGGCCGCCGCCTCGTCCTCGCCGGCGTCCAGGATCCGCTTCACGAACGCCGACCCCACGATCACCCCGTCCGCGAACCGGGCGACCTCCGCCGCCTGCTCCGCGTTCGAGACCCCGAGACCGACGCACACCGGCAGGTCCGTCGTGGCCCGGGTGCGGGCGACCAGGTCCTCGGCCAGCGACCCGACCGCCGACCGGGTGCCGGTCACGCCCATCACCGCGGCCGCGTACACGAAGCCGCTGCCCGCGGCGGTGACCTCGGCCAGTCGCGCGTCCTTGCTGCTGGGGGCGACCACGAACACGGTGTCCAGCCCGTGCGCGTCCGCCGCCGTGCGCCACTCCCCGGACTCCTCCACCGGCAGGTCCGGCAGGATGCAGCCCGCCCCGCCGGCCGCGGCGAGGTCGGCCGCGAAGCGCGCCACCCCGTAGCGGTCGACCGGGTTCCAGTACGTCATGACCAGCACCGGCGTGTCGGGGTGAGCCGCCGCGACCTCCTGGACGGTGCGCAGCACGTCCTTGATCCGAACCCCGCCGCGCAGCGCGACGTCGTCGGCGGTCTGGATGACGGCGCCGTCCAGGACCGGGTCGGAGTGCGGCAGCCCGATCTCGACGACGTCGCAGCCGCCCTCGATCAGCGCGCCGACCGCCCGGATCCCGCCGTCGACGGTGGGGAACCCGGCGGGGAGGTAGCCGATCAGCGCGGCCCGGCCCTCGGCCTCGGCGGCCTTCAGACGGACACCGAGCTTGCCGGTGGTGAGCTTCGAAGCCATGATCACTTACCCCCCTCGGCGCGGTCGCCAGCCGGCTCGTCGTACAGCCCGAAGTACTGGGCCGCGGTGTGCATGTCCTTGTCCCCGCGCCCGGAGAGCGAGACCAGGATGGTCGCCTCCGGCCCGAGCTCGCGGCCCAGGTCCAGGGCGCCGGCGAGCGCGTGGGCGCTCTCGATGGCCGGGATGATGCCCTCGGTGCGGGACAGCAGGCGCAGCGCCTGCATGGCCGCGTCGTCCGTCACCGGCCGGTACTCGGCCCGTCCGGTGTCCTTCAGCCAGGCGTGCTCCGGGCCGACGCCCGGGTAGTCGAGCCCGGCCGAGATGGAGTGCGACTCGATGGTCTGCCCGTCCTCGTCCTGGAGGACGTACGTGCGGGAGCCGTGCAGCACTCCCGGGTCGCCCTTGGTCAGGGTCGCGGCGTGCTTGGGAGTGTCGGCGCCCTCGCCGGCCGCCTCGCAGCCGATCAGCCGCACCCCGGCGTCCGGGATGAACTCGTGGAAGATCCCCATCGCGTTGGAGCCGCCGCCGACGCACGCGACGACCGCGTCGGGCAGCCGCCCGGTGCGGTCGAGCACCTGCCGGCGGGCCTCGACGCCGATGATCCGGTGGAAGTCGCGGACCATCATCGGGAAGGGGTGCGGCCCGGCGACGGTCCCGAACAGGTAGTGGGTGGAGTCGACGTTGGCGACCCAGTCGCGGAAGGCCTCGTTGATGGCGTCCTTGAGCGTCCGGCTGCCGGACCTGACGGCGATCACCTCGGCGCCGAGCATCCGCATCCGGGCGACGTTGAGCGCCTGGCGCTCGGTGTCGACCTCGCCCATGTAGATGGTGCAGTCGAAGCCGAACAGGGCGCAGGCGGTGGCGGTGGCCACTCCGTGCTGGCCGGCGCCGGTCTCGGCGATGATCCGGGTCTTGCCCATCCGCTTGGTGAGCAGGGCCTGGCCCAGCACGTTGTTGATCTTGTGCGAGCCGGTGTGGTTGAGGTCCTCGCGCTTGAGCAGGATGCGCGCGCCGCCCGCCTCGGCGGAGAAGCGGTGCACGTCGGTCAGCGGGCTCGGGCGGCCGGTGTAGTCCTTCAGCAGCCCGTCGAGCTCGGCGGCGAAGGCCGGGTCGGCCTTGGCCTTCTCGTACTCCTCGGCGACCTGTTCGACCGCGGCGACCAGCGCCTCGGGGATGAAGCGGCCGCCGTACGCGCCGAAGTAGCCGCGGGCGTCCGGCACCTGGGCGCCGGGCAGGTAGTCCTTCTCGGACATGGTGGTTTCCCTTGCGGAGATGGATGACGGTGACGTCTGGTCGGCTGGGTTCAGCCGTGCGTCACGCGCCATCGCCGCCCCGGCACCTGGCCCGGCTCGCAGCCGATCACGTACCGCACCCGGCGCCCCAGCACCCGGCGTGCGGGCGCGCGACAGCCGCGCGGGCGGCAGCCGGGGGCGAGTCGGGTGGCGATCTTCATCCGGGCCGCGTCAGTCCTTGTGCCGGACGGCCGGGTGGGCGCCGGCCGCGACCAGGTCGGCGACCGCGGCCCGCGGGTCCTTGCCGGTCACCAGCGACTCGCCGACCAGCACCGCGTCGGCACCGAGGTTGGCGTAGTTGATCACGTCCAGCGGGCCGCGCACACCGGACTCGGCGACCTTGACGACGCCGTCCGGGATGGCGTGCACCACGTTCTCGAACGTGCTGCGATCGACCTCCAGGGTCTTCAGGTTGCGGGCGTTGACGCCGATGATCCGCGCCCCGGCGTCCACCGCGCGCTTGATCTCGTCCTCGTCGTGCACCTCGACCAGCGGGGTCAGGCCGATCGACTCCGCGCGCTCGATCAGCGACACCAGGGCCGGCTGATCCAGGGCGGCGACGATCAGCAGCGCGAGGTCGGCGCCGTGGGCGCGGGCCTCCCACAGCTGGTAGGCGGTGACGATGAAGTCCTTGCGCAGCACCGGGGTGTCCACCGCGGCGCGGACCGCGTCCAGGTCGGCGAGCGACCCGCCGAAGCGGCGCTGCTCGGTCAGCACGCTGATCGCGGCGGCACCACCGGCCGCGTAGTCGCGGGCCAGGGCGGCCGGATCGGCGATCGAGGCCAACGCGCCCTTGGACGGGCTGGAGCGCTTCACCTCGCAGATCACCCGGACCCCGTCGCCCTTGAGGGCGGCGACGCCGTCCTTGGCCTCCGGGGCCTTGGCCGCGAGCGCCTTGAGCTCGTCCAGGGAGACCCGGTCCTGCCGCTCGGCGAGGTCCTCGCGGACCCCTTCGATGATCGAGTCGAGCACACTCACTCAGGAGCCCCCATCATTTCTGCTGGTTCGCCAGCGCGAGCCGGACGGGCGGGGGCCCGTCGGCACTTCGATGGTATCGGCACCCGGGACGCGCAGCGCATCCGCCCGGTCCGCGTCTCGCGGACCGGGACACTCCCCGCGACGGCTCCCAACTGCGGCTTCACCGGCCCTCCACCGCCTTCCGGCGGGGCCGGGAACCACCGGCCGGGCCGTTCAGACCACCGGCGGCGCCAGCCCCGCCCCGATCGGCAGGTTGCGCACCACCTCGAAGACCAGCACCAGCAGACCGATCAGCGCCCAGCGCCGGGCCCCGACCGAGACCCTGACCGGCGGTCCGAGGGTCAGTGCCGCCCAGACCCAGCGCAGCCACAGCACCCCCAGGACGCCGAACAGCAGGACGGCCAGCGCGTTGTCGTGCAGCGCGCCGGTGAGGTCCCCGTGGGCCAGCGCGTGGACGCAGCGCAGGCCCCCGCAGCCGGGGCACCACCAGCCGGTGGCGGTCAGGAAGGGGCAGTCGGGGTAGTGCCCGGGGGCGTTCGGGTCCACCACCGCGACGTACCCGGCGGGGACGGCCACCGCCGCCAGCGCGGCCAGCGGCGGGCCCGTCCGGCGCAGCACGGGCGGCGGGGCGGAGGTGGTGGGAGCGGCGTTCACGCCCCGATTGTGCCCGCGCCGGGCCCGGGCAGAACGAAACGGCGGGCGCGGCGCGCCCGCCGTTCGGGTGTACGAATCCCCGGCCGTCCGAGGTCCGTACCGGGAGTACCGGCCGTCGTCAGGCGGCGACGGTCGCGCGGGCCTCGACGGCCGCCTTGCGCGCCGCGGTCTGCTCCTCGACCGACTTGTAGACGTTGGTGCTGGCCTGCTTGCCCATGCCCGCCATCGACATGGCCTTGCCGACGATGCCGCCCACGAGGACGACCGCCAGACCGGCCCAGACCAGCAGCGGCGACGGCAGGATCATCGCGACGCCCGCGATGCCGAAGCCGGCGAAGGAGATGATGACGCCGGTCCAGGCGGCGGGGTTGTGGCCGTGTGCAGCTGCTGACATCGATGGTGCTCCTAGGCTCTCGGGGCCCGGCCGGGCCTGCGGGGCCGCCGGCGGGTTGACGGGGTCCATTGTGCCGGGCCACACACAGGGGCCCCAAAGCGGGTGGCGGGTCTATCGCGTCACACCCGCCGGTCGTGCGGTCGGGCCTCAGACGGCGGTCGGGTCCTCGCCGCGGTCCAGGGCCTTCCACAGGTCGCCGGGGGTGTCGGCCTTCGCCGGGGCCTTGCGGGTCGGCGCCTCGTAGCGGCTGCCCATGGCCGGCCAGCCGCGGCCGTGGCGCAGGGTGATCAGCCCGGCCACGGCCAGCACCAGGCCGCCGGCCAGGGCGACCCAGGGCCAGGCGGTGTGCGACACCTCGGTGGCGGTCGAGCCGGCCAGCGCCAGCTTGCCGGAGGCGGCGGAGTCCAGCGCCGCGGTGTCCGAGGCCCCGGCCACCGAGGCGGCGGCCGCGCCCAGCCCGGCCAGCAGGGTCAGCGCGCCGACGGCGAGCCGCCCGGCGCCGCGCACCGCGAACACCGCGACGGCCGCGGCCAGGCCCACCAGGGCCAGCCCGCCGGGCAGTTCGGAGATCTTGCCGCCGGTGACGGACACGTCCAGGGTGCCGGCCCGGCCCTCGGCCCAGACCCGCCCGGCCGCGGTCAGCACCAGCACGGCGCTCAGCACGGTCAGCAGCAGCATCACGCCGAGGGTGCGGCGGCCGGAAGTCGTGGGCACGGGGGTCTGGTCTGCAGCGGTCACCCGTCCACTATCCCCCGGGTCACGCGCTACGCCGTACCCGGGGTGGGGAACTCGTCCGTCCGCAGCACCACCGTGCGCCCGCCCAGCGACAGGAACAGATCGTTGCCGAAGGGCACCCGCTCGGCCTCCCGGTACACCCCGCCGGGCGCCGGCGCGGTGTGCACGGTGCAGGCCGCGGCCGCCGGGTCGACCACCACGTACAGCGGGACCCCGCTCTCCGCGCAGGCCCGCACCCAGGCGTGGTCCCGGCCCGGGTGCGACACCTCCAGCACCGCCGCCACGGCGGAGGCGGCGTACCGGCCCCGGGCACCGCGCACCGCCCCGGGGGCGAGCACCGCGAGGTCCGGGGCCAGCGGGCCGGGCGCCTCCGGGAAGTCGAGCACCACCCCGGACAGCACCCGGCCCTCGCCGACCAGTTGCTCCCCGAGCTGCACCGCGGCGCCGAACACGACCTCCCAGCGCAGCTCGTCGTACGGCACCTCGGCCATCCCGGCCGCCTCCTCACGCCTCAGGACAGTTCCGGCCTCCGCAGCGTATTGGCGGTGGCGACGGCCCGCAGCACGGCAGCCGCCTTGTTGCGGCACTCGGTGTCCTCGCCGTGGGGGTCGGAGTCGGCGACCACGCCCGCGCCCGCCTGCACGTACGCCCTGCCGTCGCGCAGCACCGCGGTGCGGATCGCGATGGCGGTGTCCGAGTCCCCGGCGAAGTCCAGGTAGCCCACGCAGCCGCCGTACAGGCCGCGCCGGGTCGGCTCCAGCTCCTCGATGATCCGCATCGCCCGGGGCTTGGGCGCGCCGGAGAGGGTTCCGGCCGGGAAGCAGGCGGTGAGCACGTCGAAGGCGCTGCGGCCCGGGGCGACCCTGCCGGTCACCGTCGAGACGATGTGCATCACGTGGCTGTAGCGCTCGATCTGCATGAAGTCGACCACCTCGACGCTGCCCGGCGCGCAGACCCGCCCCAGGTCGTTGCGGCCGAGGTCGACCAGCATCAGGTGCTCGGCCCGCTCCTTGGGGTCGGCGAGCAGCTCGGCGGCCAGCGCGGCGTCCTCGTGCGGGGTGGCGCCGCGATGCCTGGTCCCGGCGATCGGGTGCAGCATCGCCTCGCCGCCGGCGACCTTGACCAGCGCCTCCGGGCTGGAGCCGACCACGTCGAAGCCGCCCTCGGCGCCGCCGTCCGGCCCGGGGAAGCGGAACAGGTACATGTACGGGCTGGGGTTGGTGGTGCGCAGGACGCGGTAGACGTCCAGCGCGGAGGCCGGGCAGGGCGCCTCGAAGCGCTGCGAGGGCACCACCTGGAAGGCCTCGCCGGCCCGGATCCGCTCCTTGACCTCCTCGACGGCGGCCCGGTACGGCGCCCCGCCGAACGGCGAGTGCACCTCGCCGGGGCCGGCCGGGGTGAAGGTCGCCAGGCCCGGGTCGACCGGCTTCAGCAGGCCGGCCTCCATCGCGTCCAGGCGGGCCACCGCGTCCGCGTAGGCCTCGTCCACGCCGCTGGCCAGGTCGTTGTGGTTGACCGCGTTGGCGATCAGCAGCACCGTGCCGTCCAGGTGGTCGAGCACCGCGAGGTCGGTGGCGAGCAGCATGGTCAGCTCGGGCAGCCGGAGGTCGTCCGGGTTGAGGTCGGGCAGCTTCTCCAGGCGGCGGACGATGTCGTACCCGAGGTAGCCGACCAGGCCGCCGGTCAGCGGCGGCAGGCCGTCGTCGGCGCGGCGCGGGGTGTGCAGCGCCGCCAGGGCGGCGCGCAGCACCTCCAGCGGGTCGCCCCCGGTCGGGATGCCCACCGGCGGGGTGCCGAGCCAGCGGGCGTCGCCGTCCGGGCCGGTCGTCAGCACGGCGGCGCTGCGCACGCCGACGAAGGAGTAGCGCGACCAGACGCCCTGCTCGGCGGATTCCAGCAGGAAGGTGCCGGGCCGCTCCTCGGCGAGGCTGCGGTAGAGGCCGATCGGGGTGAGGCCGTCCGCGAGGAGCCTGCGGGTGACGGGGATGACCCGGGTGTCGACGGCGAGCTTGCGGAAGGCTTCGAGGTCCATGCGGGGCGGCACCTTCTGGAGTTCGGGCGGGTTCTTTGGGTCAGCCGAGCGGGAGCACGTCGGCGTCGAAGCAGGTGCGGTCGCCGGTGTGGCAGGCCGCGCCGGTCTGGTCGACCTTGACCAGCAGGGTGTCGCCGTCGCAGTCGAGGGCCACCGACTTGACCGCCTGGACGTGGCCGGAGGTGTCCCCCTTCACCCAGTACTCGCGGCGGCTGCGGCTCCAGTAGGTGCAGCGGCCGGTGGTCAGCGTGCGGTGCAGCGCCTCGTCGTCCATCCAGCCCAGCATCAGCACCTCACCGGTGTCGTACTGCTGCGCGACGGCCGGGACGAGGCCGTCCTCGGTGCGCCTGAGGCGGGCGGCGATCGCCGGGTCGAGGGCGGTGGTGCCGGGAGCTGCGGGTGTGGTGGACATGGGGCCATTGTGTCAGTCCGCGACGGCAGCCCGATCGGGGTCAGTTCCGCCAACCGCCTGCCACCCCGGGTCCGCCTGGGCCATCCTCAGCCCATGACCTCCGAGCAGCAGCCGCCCGAAGCCGCCGCCTCCCGTCCGACCCGGGGCCTGGTGATCACCGTCGCCGCCGTCCTGGCCGTGCTGCTCGCGGTGGTGGCCACCGTGCTGCTCTGGCCCGAGGACGACCCGAGGCCCGCGGCCACCCCGCCGCCGCCCTCCCTCACGGCCTCCCCGACCCCGACTCCCACGCCCACCCCCACCAGGCCTCAACCCCCGTACGCGTTCTTCCCGGTGGGCACCTGCTTCGACCATCCCCAGCTCAGCCCGGCGATCACCAAGGCCGAGGAACGCCCCTGCGCCACGCCCCACGACGGCGAGGTCATCGCCGACCTCAAGCTCCCCGACGGGCTCAACGGCGAGATCCCCATCGCCCTCGCCATGCGCGACGGCTGCAAGGACGCCGAAACCACGGCCAAGGCCCACCAGCCGGACGGAAAGTCCTACTACCCCCGGCAGTTCGGTCCCGCCATGGCCAACTACCAACAGGGCTGGCGCGACTACACCTGCACCCTCACCGCGAGCAACAAGCAGGGCGGCCCCAAACTCACCGGCCAGCTGCGGCCCTAGGCTGACGTCATGTCGAACCACGCCCTCGCCGAACGCCACCGCCTCGCCGAACTCCTCACCGCCGCCGGGCCGGACGCGCCCACCCTGTGTGCCGGGTGGACCACCCGGGACCTCGCCGCCCACCTGGTGATCCGCGAGCGCCGCCCCGACGCGGCGCCCGGGATCCGGGTCGGCGCCCTGGCCGGCTGGACCCGGCGCGTGCAGGACGGCTACGCCGCGCGTCCGTACGAGGAACTGGTCCGGCTCTTCCGCGCCGGCCCGCCGGTCCACTCCCTCTTCGCCCTCCCCGGAGCCGACGAAGCGGCCAACACCGTCGAGTACTTCGTCCACGCCGAGGACGTCGCCCGGGCCGGCGACGACTGGACCGCCCGGCCCGTCCCGCCCGGCCGCTCCGAGGCCCTCTGGCGCCGCCTTCCCCTCCTCGCCCGCTTCGAGGCCGGCCGCCACTCCCCCGTCCGCCTCACCCTCGCCCGCCCCGACGGGCAGTCCGTCACCGTCGGGCCCGCCGGCGCCCGCACCGTCCGCCTCACCGGCGAACCGGCCGAACTCGTCCTCTTCACCTACGGCCGCGGCGCCCGCACCACCCTCACCGTCGACGGATCTCCGGACGCCGTCGAAGCGCTCCGCCACGTCCTGCCCCTGCCGTGAGGTCCCGGCGCAGGAAGTCGGCCGGCCGACTTCCTGCGCCGGGCACGACCACGACCCGCCTACGGCGTGAGCCGGTTGGGGCCGCGGAAGAGGAAGGTGGCCTCCCGGATCGAGCCCAGGCCGAGCAGGACCATCAGCACCCTGGCGAGACCCATGCCGAGGCCCCCGTGCGGCGGACAGCCGTGGCGGAAGGCGTTGAGGTAGTCCTGCATGGGCTCCGGGCGCAGGCCCTTCTCGGCGGCCTGCGCCAGCAGGACGTCGTAGCGGTGTTCGCGCTGGGCACCGGTGGTGACCTCCAGGCCGTTCCAGAGCAGGTCGAAGCTCAGGGTCAGGCCCGGGTCGTCGGCGGCGCGCATGTGGTAGAAGGGCCGGAGGCCGACCGGGTAGTGGGTGATGAACACGAACTCGTGCCCGGTGGCCTCCCTCATGTGGGCCGACACGGAGCGCTCGCCCTCCGGGTCCAGGTCCTCCTTCGTCCCCGACGGGTCCCAGCCCGCGCTGCGCAGGATCTCCTGGGCCTCCGCCATGGTGATGCGGGGGAAGGGCGTCGTGGGGACGGTGATCCGGACGCCGAAGTGCTCGGCGACGGCCTCGCCGTGCAGGTCCGCGACCTTGGCGATCGCGTGAGCGAGCATCCGCTCCTCGAAGGCCATCACGTCCTCGACGCCGTCGATCCAGGCCAGTTCGACGTCGACGCCGGTGAACTCGGTGGCGTGGCGCGAGGTGAACGAGGGCTCGGCGCGGAAGACCGGCCCGATCTCGAAGACCTTCTCGATGCCGGCCGCGACGGCCATCTGCTTGAAGAACTGGGGCGACTGCGCGAGGTAGGCGCTGCGGCCGAAGTAGCCGAGCTCGAAGACCTCCGCGCCGGACTCCGAGGCGGTGCCCATGAGCTTGGGGGTGTGCATCTCGGTGGCGCCCTGCGCGTAGGCGTACTCGCGCATGCCCTGCTCCAGGGTGGTCTGCACGGCGAAGAGCAACCGGGCGGCCGGGCGGCGGCGCACGTCCAGGTAGCGCCAGTCGAGGCGCTGCTCCGGGCCGGTGCGGTCGTCGATCGGCAGCGGGGTGGCGGCCGGGTTGAGGACCTCGACCGTCTCGGGCACCAGCTCCAGGCCGCCGAGCCTGACCTGGGCCGCGTCCACGACGCGGCCGGTGATCCTGACGGCGGACTCGGGGGTGAGGGCTTCGATCAGGGCCTCCAGCGGCCCGCCGTCCCGCCTGTTGGTCACCTGCACGAGGCCGGTGCCGTCCCGCACGACGACGAACTGCATCGCGCGCTGCAGGCGGAGGGTGTGCACCCAGCCGCGGACGGATACGGTACGGCCGATGTGTTCTCGCAGGTCGGAGACGGGTACGTGGCTGTGGATCATCGCGGTCCTCCGAAGGACGTCGTCATGATCCCTTGGGAGTGCGGGCGAGAAGGGCAACTCGCGGTACCACCGCACTTTCGCCGTCACGCCGCGGTGACGGCCTCGTTCGGGCCCGGTGACGGGGGCCGGCCGGCGGGGCATTGGACCCCACCGGGTGGGGCCGTTCCTCCCCGCGCTCAGGAGGGTCTTCACCTCGGGGCGCGGACCGCCTTCCCAGCTTCCGGCGGCTCTCTCTGCTCGCGTGATCCCTGGCTACTCGTCTCCGTCGACGCGTTGCCCAGCACGATACGGAGCCGTGGGAGCGGAGGCAATCGATATACGGCGCGGTCCGGGCCCTCCAGAAATGCGGATGCCAGTGGCCGGGTGCAGACTCGCAGATGGCCGGGCAGCGGCGCGTGAGCGCCCGACGGACCGTCCCGGTCACTCTCCGTCGAAGGAGCACCACCTCATGCTCACCACCGACTTCCCCGTCGGCTCGCCCTGCTGGATCGACCTGGGCAGCCCGGACATCCGCGCGACCGCCGCCTTCTACGGCGCGGTCTTCGGCTGGACCTTCCAGGAGGTCCCCGAGGCGGGCGGCTACGGCTTCCTGCAGCTGAACGGCGAGCGGGTCGCCGCGCTCGGCAACCTCGACGCCGGATCGCGGCCCGCCTGGACCACGTACTTCCTCACCGCCGACGTGGACGCCACCGTCAAGGCCGCCGAGCATTCCGGCGCCACGGTCCGCGTCCCGCCGATGGACGTCATGGAGGAAGGCCGGTTCGCGGCGCTCACCGACCCGCAGGGCGCCGAGTTCGCGCTATGGCAGGCGGGGAACACCCGGGGGCTGGACGCCGTCTCCGAGCCCGACACCCTGGTCTGGACCGAGCTCCACACCTCGGACCCGGACGGCGCCTTCGCCTTCTACAAGGGCCTGTTCAACTGGCGGGTCGAGGTCTTCGAGCCGTCCCCGGGCATGAACTACCGGGTCGTCTCCACCGCCGACGGCGACCAGCAGCAGACCAGCTTCGGCGGCATCGCCCCGGTGATGGCCGAGGGCCAGCCCTCCGCCTGGACGCCGTACTTCGCGGCCGCCGACGTGGACGCGCTGGTCGACAAGGCGACGGCGACCGGCGGTTCGGTGCTGATGCCGGCCGAGGACGTGGAGAACGTCGGCCGGATCGCCTGGCTGGCGGACCCGAACGGCGCCCCGTTCGCGCTGATCAAGGGTGAGCCGCAGGAGTCCTGAACCACGGCAAAAGGGCCCGCCGCGGAAGCGGCGGGCCCTCGACGCGGGAACCGACTCACCGGAACCGAGTTACCGGAACCAACTCACCGGAACCGACTCACCGGACCGGGTGACCGGCCTCCCGCAGCGCGTTCTTGACCTCGCCGATCCGCAGGTCCCCGAAGTGGAAGACACTGGCCGCCAGCACCGCGTCCGCGCCCGCCTCGACGGCCGGGGCGAAGTCGCCGAGCTTGCCCGCCCCGCCGGAGGCGATCACCGGCACCGAGACCGCCTTGCGGACGGCCCGGATCATCTCCAGGTCGTAGCCGTCCTTGGTGCCGTCCGCGTCCATCGAGTTGAGCAGGATCTCGCCCGCCCCCAACTCGGCCGCGCGGCCCGCCCATTCGACGGCGTCCAGGCCGGTGCCCCGGCGCCCGCCGTGGGTGGTGACCTCGTAGCCCGAGGCGGTCTCCGTGCCCTCGGGGCAGCGCCGGGCGTCGACCGACAGCACCAGCACCTGCCGCCCGAACCGCTGGGCGATCTCGCGGATCAGCTCGGGCCGGGCGATGGCCGCGGTGTTGACGCCGACCTTGTCCGCGCCGGCCCGCAGCAGCTTGTTCACGTCCTCGGCGGCCCGGATGCCGCCGCCGACGGTGAGCGGGATGAACACCTGCTCGGCGGTGCGGCGGACCACGTCGTAGGTGGTCTCGCGGTCGCCGGAGGAGGCGGTGATGTCGAGGAAGGTCAGCTCGTCGGCGCCCTCGGCGTCGTAGAGCTTGGCCATCTCGACCGGATCGCCGGCGTCGCGCAGGTTCTGGAAGTTGACGCCCTTGACCACCCGCCCCGCGTCGACGTCCAGGCAGGGGATGACACGTACTGCAAGGGTCACGGCTGATTGCCTTCCGGGGCTTCCAGGGTCTTTGCCAGCCCGGTGCGGTACGCGTCGATCTCGACCTCGACCATCATCCGGGAGTCGATCAGCCCGTCGACCACCACCATGGTGGCCACCGGGCGTGCGGCGACGAAGAGTTCGCGGTGGGCGCGGCCCACCTCCTCGGCGTCGCGGACGTGGGTGATGTACATCCGGGTGCGGACCACGTCGTCCGCGGTCAGACCGTACGCGGCCAGGGCCCGGAGCCCGACGCCGAAGGCGGCGAGGGTCTGCCGGTACGGGTCGCCCTCGTGCTCGATCCGGCCGTCCACCCAGGCGGTGGAGCCGGCCACGTGCACGTGGTCGCCCGCGGCGACCGCCCGGGAGTAGCCGAACTCCTCCTCCCAGGGGGAGAAACCGGCGATCCGGCCGCGTACGATCCGACCATCTGTCATCCGGAAACCGCCTCCAGGGCCTCTTCGAGGGTGAACTTCTGCTCGTACAGTGCCTTGCCCACAATGGCGCCCTCGACACCCTCGCCGGCCAGAGTGGCGATGGCGCGCAGGTCGTCCAGCGAGGAGACGCCGCCGGAGGCGACCACCGGGCGGTCGGTGGCGCCGCAGACGTCGCGCAGCAGCTGCAGGTTGGGGCCGGTCAGGGTGCCGTCGCGGTTGACGTCGGTGACGACGTAGCGGGCGCAGCCCTCCTGGTTCAGCCGTTCCAGCACGTCGAAGAGCTGCCCGCCGTCACGGGTCCAGCCGCGGCCGCGCAGGGTGGTGCCGACCACGTCCAGGCCGACGGCGATCTTGTCGCCGTGCTCGGCGATGGCCTTGGCGACCCACTCGGGGGCCTCCAGGGCGGCGGTGCCGAGGTTGACCCGGGTGCAGCCGGTGGCGAGCGCGCGGGCGAGCGACTCGTCGTCGCGGATGCCGCCGGAGAGCTCGACCTTGATGTCCAGCTGCCCGGTGACCTCGCGCAGCAGCTCGTAGTTGCTGCCGGTGCCGAAGGCGGCGTCCAGGTCGACCAGGTGCAGCCACTCGGCGCCGGCGTTCTGCCAGGCGAGGGCGGCGGCCAGCGGCTCGCCGAAGGAGGTCTCGGTGCCGGAGGCGCCCTTGACCAGGCGGACGGCCTGGCCGTCCCGGACGTCGACGGCGGGCAGCAGTTCCAGGCGGCTGTTCAGGCTCATCAGTTGCAACTCTCAGACGGTCAGAGGGTGTTGACCCAGTTGGTCAGCAGGGCGGCGCCGGCGTCGCCGGACTTCTCGGGGTGGAACTGGGTGGCCCACAGCGGGCCGTTCTCGACGGCGGCGACGAACGGCTGCCCGTGGGTGGCCCAGGTGACCAGCGGCGGGTTGATCCGGGCGCTGTGGGTCTCCAGCTCCCAGTGCCGCACTCCGTAGGAGTGCACGAAGTAGAAGCGGGTCTCCGGGTCCAGTCCGGCGAACATCCGGCTGCCCTCGGGCACGTCCACCGTGTTCCAGCCCATGTGCGGGACGACCGGGGCGTCCAGCGGCTCGACGGTGCCGGGCCACTCGTCGCAGCCGGGGGTCTCGACGCCGTGCTCGACGCCCTTCTCGAAGAGGATCTGCATGCCGACGCAGATGCCCATGACCGGGCGGCCCCCGGACAGCCGGCGGCCGATGATCCAGTCGCCGCGGACCGACTTCAGCCCGCGCATGCAGGCCTCGAAGGCGCCCACGCCGGGGACGAGCAGGCCGTCCGCGGCCATCGCGGTGTCGTAGTCGGAGCTGACCGTGACGTTCGCCCCGGTCCGCTCCAGGGCGCGCTGCGCGGAGCGGAGGTTGCCGGAGCCGTAGTCGAGGACGACGACGTTCTTGCCCATGTTCAGGTGTCCAGTCTCTCTACAGGGCCGGGCGGTCTACAGGCGCATGAGGCCGGAGGCCAGGCACATCACGGACCCGATGGCCAGCACCAGGATGACGCCCTTCGGCAGCTTCTGCTTCCAGAAGGAGATCACTCCGCCGGCCAGGAAGAGGCCGACGAAGAGGAGGATCATCGTGGACTTGCTCACAGCGCACCCTTGGTCGAGGGGAGGATTCCGGCCGCACGCGGGTCGCGTTCGGCGGCGTAGCGCAGCGCCCGGGCCAGCGCCTTGAACTGGCACTCCACGATGTGGTGCGCGTTGCGCCCGTACGGGACGTGCACGTGCAGGGCGACCTGGGCCTGGGCCACGAAGGACTCCAGGATGTGCCGGGTCATCGTGGTGTCGTAGCTGCCGATCATCGGCGCCATGCCCTCGGGCTCGGTGTGCACCAGGTAGGGCCGGCCGGAGAGGTCCACGGTGACCTGGGCGAGCGACTCGTCCAGCGGCACGGTGCAGTTGCCGAAGCGGTAGATGCCCACCTTGTCGCCGAGCGCCTGCTTGAAGGCGGCGCCGAGCGCGAGGGCGGTGTCCTCGATCGTGTGGTGGGTGTCGATGTGCAGGTCGCCGTCGGTCTTGACGGTGAGGTCGAACAGACCGTGGCGGCCGAGCTGGTCGAGCATGTGGTCGTAGAACCCGACGCCGGTGGAGATGTCGGTCTTGCCGGTGCCGTCGAGGTCTATCTCGACCAGGACGGAGGTTTCCTTGGTGGTGCGCTCGACGCGTCCGATGCGGGACATACGGGGTTACAGCTCCTGACTGGCAGCGCGCGCGGAGCGAGCTCGATCAAGGGTGGGGGTGGGCCTGGGCCCCTCCTGGCCGATGGCGGGCAAGGAGGGAGGGAGGGCGGTTCGGACGGCGTCCAGGAAGGCGTCGTTCTCGGCGGGCGTGCCGGCGGTGACGCGCAGCCACCCTGGGACGCCGTTGTCCCGGACCAGGACACCCTGGTCGAGGATGGCCTGCCAGGCGGCGTGGGCGTCGGCGAAGCGGCCGAACTGGACGAAGTTGGCGTCCGAGTCGGTCACCTCCAGGCCCATCGCGCGCAGCGCGTCCACCAGCCGGTCGCGCTCCTGCTTGAGCCGGCCGACGTACCCGAGCAGGGTGTCGGTGTGCTCCAGGCAGGCCAGCGCGGTGGCCTGGGTGACGGCCGACAGGTGGTACGGCAGGCGCACCAGCTGGACGGCGTCCACCACGGCCGCGTCGGCGGCCAGGTAGCCCAGGCGCAGCCCGGCGGCGCCGAAGGCCTTGGACATGGTGCGGCTGACCACCAGGTTGGGGCGGCCCTCGATCAGCGGCAGCAGCGAGGCGCGGTGCGAGAACTCGACGTAGGCCTCGTCCACCACCACCAGGCTGGGGCGGGCGGCCTGCGCGGCCTCGTACAGCCGCAGCACGGTGTCGGCGGACACCGCCGTGCCGGTCGGGTTGTTGGGCGAGCAGACGAACACCACGTTGGGCCGGTGCTCGGCGATGGCGGCGAGCGCGGCGTCCACGTCGATGGTGAAGTCGTCGTTGCGCGGACCGGAGATCCAGGCGGTGCCGGTGCCGCGGGAGATCAGCGCGTGCATCGAGTACGAGGGCTCGAAGCCGAGGGCGGTGCGGCCGGGGCCGCCGAAGGTCTGCAGCAGCTGCTGGAGGACTTCGTTGGAGCCGTTGGCGGCCCACACCTGCTCGCGCGCGACCGGGTGGCCGGTGGTGCGGGTGAGGTAGGCGGCCAGGCCCTCGCGCAGCTCGACCGCGTCCCGGTCGGGGTAGCGGTTCAGCCCGCGGGCGGCCACGGCGACCCGCTCGGCGATCCGGGCGACCAGTTCCTCGGGCAGCGGGTACGGGTTCTCGTTGGTGTTCAGCTGGACCGGGACGTCCAACTGCGGTGCGCCGTACGGGGACTGGCCGCGCAGCTCGTCCCGGATCGGCAGGTCGTCGATAGCGGTCACGAGCCGGGAACCGTCCAATCGAAGCGAGCCTTGACGGCGTCACCGTGACCGGGGAGGTCCTCGGCGTCGGCCAGGGTGACGACGTGCGGGGCGACCTCCGCCAGCGCCTCCCGGTCGTACTCGACGACCTGGACGCCGCGCAGGAAGGTCTGCACCGACAGTCCGGAGGAGTGGCAGGCGCAGCCGCCGGTCGGCAGCACGTGGTTGGAGCCGGCCGCGTAGTCGCCCAGCGAGACCGGGGTCCAGCGGCCGATGAAGATCGCGCCGGCGTTGACGACGCGGGCCGCCACGGCGTGCGGGTCGCGGGTCTGGATCTCCAGGTGCTCGGCCGCGTAGGCGTTGACCACGGCGAGGCCCTGGGTCAGGTCGTCGACCAGGATGATGCCGGACTGCGGGCCGCCCAGCGCCTCGGCCACCCGCTCGCTGTGCTTGGTCCTCGCGACCTGCACGGCCAGCTCGGCCTCGACCGCGTCGGCCAGCTCCGGGGAGTCGGTGACCAGCACCGAACCGGAGGTCGGGCCGTGCTCGGCCTGGCTGATCAGGTCGGCGGCGACGTCGCTCGCCAGCGCGCTGTCGTCGGCGAGGACGGCGATCTCGGTCGGGCCGGCCTCGGAGTCGATGCCGATCCGCCCGGCGAAGTAGCGCTTGGCGGCGGCCACGTAGATGTTGCCCGGGCCGGTGACCATGTTCACCGGCGCGCACTCCTCGGTACCGAGGGCGAACATCGCCACCGCCTGGGCGCCGCCGACGGAGTAGACCTCGTCCACGCCGAGCAGGGCGCAGGCCGCCAGGATCGTCGGGTGGACGCGCCCCCCGAACTCCTTCTGCGGCGGCGACGTGACCGCGATGCCCTTGACGCCCGCCTCCTGGGCCGGCACCACGTTCATCACCACGGAGGACGGGTAGACCGCCAGGCCGCCCGGCACGTACAGGCCGACCCGCTCGACCGGCACCCAGCGCTGGGTGACCGTGCCCCCCGGCACCACCTGGGTGGTGTGCCCGGTGCGGCGCTGGTCGGCGTGCACGGCCCGGGCCCGGCGGATCGACTCCTCCAGCGCGGCCCGCACCCGCGGGTCCAGCGTCTCCAGGGCGGCGGTCAGCTGCTCGGCCGGGACGCGGGTGGACTCCAGCCGGACGCCGTCGAAGCGCTCGGTGATCTCGATCAGCGCCGCGACCCCGCGATGGCGTACGTCCTCGGCGATCGGCCGCACCTTCTCCAGGGCGGCCGCCACGTCGAACTCGGCACGGGGCAGCAGGTCACGCGGGTCGTCCAGCGAGCCGCGGAGGTCGATTCGAGAGATCACGCCACCCAGTGTAAGGAGTGGCCGGAACAGGTGGTCCCGCATTTCAGTCCGTGATACGAAAGGCGAGACGACCGGGGGGACGGGGAAAACATGGCGGAAAGCGCTCCGGAGAGCTGGACCGACACGGAACGGGCGCTCTGGGCGGCCTTCCGCGAGGGCGAGGTCTTCGACCGTCGCTGTGGCCGGGACGACATCGACGACCCCTTCGGGGACGCCCCCTGGGGGCCCGGCCGGACGGTCAGCGCCGAGGTGCTCGCCCACCTGCTGCTGGCCGGCCCGCAGCCCACCGCCGGGCGTGTCGCCTCGCTGCGGATGAGCGGGGTGAACGTCACCGGCTCGCTCAACCTGGCCGGCGGCCACATCGAGCGGTACGTCGAACTGCGCGGCTGCCGCTTCGAGCACAAGATCCTCGTCTCGGAGGCCTCCGCCACCACCGTGCGCATGGTCGACTGCCTGATCCCCCGGATCGAGGCCTCCCGGCTCTCCACCACCGGCGACCTCCATCTGGCCCGCTGCCGGATCCCCGAGGGCATCCGGCTCACCGACGCCAAGATCGGCACCGACCTGCTGCTCAACCTCGCCCACATCGGCGCCGACCGCTACGGCCGGGCGGTGTCCGCCGACGGGATGACCGTCCACCAGGACTTCGAGGCCGAACGCGTCGAGGTGCACGGCGAGTTGAGCGTCCGCACCGCCCGAATAGGCGGCCGCTTCTCGCTCCGCGGCGCCCAGTTGCGCGCCGACCCGCAGAACCGGGTCTGCCTCAACGCGGTCCGGATCGTCGTCGGCCACACGCTCTACCTGACCAGCTCCGCCGACGACGGCTGGGCCGGCTCGCGCAGCTACTACGGCTCCGGCTACGGCGAGAACCCCCAGCCCGGCTCCGCCAGCACCCCCTTCCGCGCCTTCGGCCAGGTACGGCTCTCGGACGCCCGCTTCGACGCCGCCTGCCTGATATCCGGAGAATTCCACCTGGAGGGCGACGACGAGCTCTCGCTGCGCCGCATCCACACCCCCGAGCTCCGCTTCACCTGTGGTTTCCGGCCCACCGGCACCGTCTCGCTCTCCCGCGCCCGGGTCGGCAACCTGGTCGACCACCCGGAGTCCTGGCCGCTCGGCAAACACCTGGGCCTGACCGGCTTCGTCTACGAGAACCTCCGCCCGGTCGAACCGTTCACCGTCCAGCAGCGGATCGCCTGGCTGGAGGGCTCCTCGGTGGAGTTCCAGCCGGAGTCCTACGAGCAGCTCGCCGCCGCCCTGCGCCGCGACGGCGCCGACGACGACGCCCGCGAGGTGCTCTACGCCAAGCAGCGCCGCCGCCGCGAGACCCTGCCGCTGCCTGCCCGGATCTGGGGCCTGGTCCAGGACGTCACCGTCGGTTATGGCTACCGCCCCGGCCGGGCCGGCCTGTGGCTGCTGCTGGCCTGGGCACTCGGCAGCATCTGGTTCGACACCCACCGCCCGGACCCGCTCAAGCCCGACGAGAAACCGCACTGGAACGCGGTGCTCTACACCCTCGACCGGCTGCTGCCGATCGTCGACCTCAACCAGGGCGCCTGGAACCCCGGCGGGACCGGCCAGTGGATCTCCGCCGGCCTGGTCGTGGTCGGCTGGCTCCTCGCCTCCACCGTCGTCACCGGCGCCACCCGCCTCCTCCAGCGCGGCTGAGGCCGTCCGACCACGGCTACCTGCGCCCCCTGGCGCTGAGCCTGCGGCCCCCCAAGTCCCCCCTGGCTCGGGGTGGGCTCCCATGTCCGGGGACACGGGAGCCCACCCCAACCACGCGTCACTTTGCCCTCATCGCCCCGTCGCCGCTTCGGTCTTGCCGAAGCGGCGACGACTTCTGCGTGGGAAGTCGGCCAGACCGACTTCCCAGCCAGTACGGCGCCGCCGGCTGAGCAACGGGCCCGAGGGCGGGTCGTGGCAGCAACCACGGCCCCGCTCTCGGCCTTTCGCAAAGCTTCACACTCAGCGTGATGACTGTGCTACGTTGCGCATCGTCAACAGGACATAGAAGACCCCGGCGGTGGTGGAACACCCCGGGGTCCGGCACCAGGACTGACACTCCCAATGCAGATTCATCGTAGCGCCCACGCGCGCTGTTTCACCGTACTTCCGAACGGTCTCCTCCAGGACCGTCACCTCAGCTACACCGCCCGCGGCCTCCTCGCCGATCTCCTCTCCCGCCCCGACGGCTGGCGCGAGGACGGGCGGCACATGGCCGACAGCAGCCCGCAGGGGCGAGGCGCCGTCCGCCGGGCGCCCAAGGAGCTGAAGGACGCCGGGTACTACCGCGTCGACACGTACCGGCTGCCGAACGGCACCGTGCGATCCGAGGCCCACGTCTTCGACACGCCCCAGTCGGCACCGGCTGTCCCCCACCCGGCCGCCGGTGAAGCGGGCGTCGGCCGCGCTGTCACCCCTTCCGTAAAGGACCCGGAAGAAGTACCCACCCTCCCGGCCCAGTTGACGCAGCCGGACGAGCAGACCTGCGCGGCGGTGGCAGCGCTCTTCCGCGCGATCCGGCCGGAGCCGCGGTTGCGCCTCGGCGAGGCCGAGGCGCGGCAACTGGCGCCCCTCGTCGCCCAGTGGCTGGAGCGGGGCGGTTCCGCGGCCGAGTTGGCCCAAGCTCTGCTCCCCGCCCTGCCCACGCCCGTGCACTCCCCGGTGGCTCTTCTGCGCGACCGCCTCCAACGCAAGATGCCACCCGTCCGAGCGCCGAAGCCCTCACCCGCAGAGTGCTCCAGGTGCCACGACCCCGTGCCCCGGCCCGGCATCTGCCGCCCCTGCGCAGGCCTCGGTGGCACCCGAGCCCTCGCGACCGGCATCGGCGCCGCCGCCACCTCCGACGGCGTCGCCCGTGCCCGCGCGGCCCTGCGCGGACACGGTCTGGCCGCCACCGCATGAACACGGTGCGTGGCCGCGGGGCGGTGCCGCGGTAACAGCGCGACAAGGTCGGGCCCCGAAGAACTACGCTGTCGGCCGTGACAGAACGGCTGCCGCTCTTCCCGCTGAACACCGTGCTCTACCCGGGCCTCGTGCTGCCCCTGAACGTCTTCGAGGAGCGCTACCGCCGTCTCGTCGCCGACCTGCTCGAACAGCCCGAGGACGAGCCGCGCCGGTTCGGCGTGCTCGCCATCAAGGACGGCCGCGAGGTCGCCCCGGTACGGCCCGAGGACGGCCCGGCCGGGCCGCTCGACGGCCTCGGCACCGTCACCGGGGACCCGCTGGAGGCGATGTACCACGTCGGCTGCGTCGCCGACGTCTCCTCCGCCCAGCCCCAGCCCGACGGCCGCTACGAGCTGCTGGTCACCGGCACCACCCGGTTCTGGCTGCGCTCGGTGGACGTCACCGGGCCGTACCTGACCGGTGAGACCGAGCCGATCGAGGAACGCCCCGGCGAGGGCTCCGGCGCCCTCGCCTCCGAGGTGGAACGGGCCTTCCGGGTCTACCAGAAGCGGCTGGCCGGTGCCCGCGAGGCCACCACCCACGGCCGCCAGCAGCTGCCGGACGACCCCCAGGTGCTCTCCTACCTGGTCGCCGCCGCCTCGGTGTTCGAGACCCCGGTCAAGCAGCAGCTGCTCGCCTGCCCCGACACCGCCCAGCGGCTGCGCACCGAACTCGACCTGCTGCGCCGCGAGAGCGCCGTCCTCAGCTGGCTGCCCTCGCTGCCCGCGGTCGACCTCACCCGCCAGTCCTTCAGCCCCAACTGAAGCCCGACCGACCCAGGACCCCCCGCATGGCCAAGAAGCCGAAGAAAGGCGGCCAGGGCACCCCGGCCACCGTCGCCCTGGAGACCGCCGCCGTCCCCTTCACCGTCCACGCCTACGAGCACGACCCGGCCGCCGCCTCGTACGGCGGCGAGGCCGCCGAGGCCCTCGGGGTGGCCGCCGACCGCGTCTTCAAGACCCTGGTCGCCGACGTGGACGGCACCCTGACCGTCGGCGTGGTGCCGGTCGCCGGCCAGCTCGACCTGAAGGCGCTGGCGGCCGCCGTCGGCGGCAAGCGGGCCGCCATGGCCGACCCGGCCGCCGCCGAGCGCAGCAGCGGCTACGTCCGCGGCGGCATCTCCCCGCTCGGCCAGCGGCGCCCGCTACGCACCGTGGTGGACGCCAGCGCCCTCACCCACCCGACCGTCTACGTCTCGGCGGGCCGCCGCGGCCTGGAGGTGGAGCTGACCCCGGCCGACCTGATCGCCCTCACCCGGGCCCACACCGCCCCCATCGCCCGCTGAGGCACCAAGGGCTCCGGAAAGAAAGCGAAGGAGGCGGAGGGCCCCGGCCTGTACCCGACCGCCGACCCTCCGCCCCACCGTCGCACTCAGCCCTGCCGCGGCTCCTCCGAGCCCGGCCGCACGTCCACCGGAGCCGCGCCCGTACCCGGAGCCGCATCCGCACCCGGAGCAGGAGCCCCCTCCACCGGAGGCCCGTACGTGCCCGCCGGCACCCCCCAGTACGGCGGCGGGTCCTCCTCCCGCTTCCCGAACGCCGCCGACAGCGCGAGCAGCACCACCATCGCCGCCATCGGCCACACCAGCAGCGCCCCCAGCGCCCCCAGGTCGATGGACGCGTCGAAGTGCCCGCCGTTGCCGACCCGCCGGGCCTCCCCGATCAGGTTGTCGCTGGGCCCGAGCCAGCGCCCGAGCTTCCAGGCACCGATCGAGCCGAGCAGTCCGCCGATCGCCAGCCCCAGCGCGACCGAGATCCCGCCGCCGCGCTTGCGGGTCAGCAGGAAGGCGCCGAGCGCCGTGAGGATGCCCGCGCCCAGCCCGATCAGCACGAACACGGCGTCGGCGCCGGCCCGCTGTTCGCCCTCGGGGTCGACGTAGAGGATCCGGTCCCCGTCCACGACCAGCGGCACCTTGGGCGCGAGCCAGGCCCACAGCCCGGCCATCAGCAGTCCGACCAGCAGACAGGCGAGCACGACCCCGGAGCCGATCCGCAGCTCGGCCGGCAGCGGGTGCTCCGCGGCGGGCGGGGCGTCCGGCAGGCCGGCGGGCGGTTCCCCGTCGGAGACCGGCGGCGGTGCGAACGGGTCGGGTGCGGCGCCCGGCTCGGTCGCCGCGTCGGCGCGGGCGGGTTCCGGAGGTGTGTTCGGTACGGTCACGGGCCCCATCGTTTCACGACGGCCGTCCGGACGGCCCACCCACCCGAACGGCCGCCGGCGCTCCCCTACCGCGCGACCGCCCGCCGGTACGCCCAGGTGGCCAGGGTCAGCGAGACCACGCCGACCGCCGCGCAGACCCCGAGGTCGGCGAGCACCATCCCCCAGGCCGGGTGCGGCGCGAAGGTCCGCGCGAAGGCCTCGACCCCGTACGTCGAGGGCAGCAGGTCGCGCAGCCACAGCACCGGCTGCGGCAGGTGGTCGACGGGCAGGACGCCGAGCAGCAGGGCCGCCGACATGCCGAGCTGCCCGAGCATGGTCGCGATCTCCTGCCGGGGCGCCAGCAGCCCGCAGGCCGCGCCGAGCCCGGACAGCGCGGCCCCGGCCAGCGGCACGACGGCGAGCAGCACCCACAGCTGGCCGAGCGGCAGCCCGAACATCACCGCTCCGATGCCCGCCGTGACGAGCGTCCCGGGCAGGGTGAAGGAGGCGTAGGCGGCGGCCGCGCCGAGCACCACCGAGGCGGCGGGCACCGGCAGCGTCGCGTAGTGGTCGAGGCCCCCGGTGGCCCGCAGCTTCCCGAAGTACTGCGCCAGCAGGTTCAGCGCGACGAACGCCACCACCAGCACGCTGGACCCGGCGACCACGGACCGCGCGGCCGAGGTCTGCCCGGCGTCCACGACTCCCCGCATCATCACCAGGATGCCGACGGACTGGAAGGTCGCCACGAACAGCAGCGGGATGCGCGCCACCTTGGCCCGGGCGAGCTGCGCCCGGTACACGGCGGCGAGCGCGGGCAGCAGCCGCGCCGCGGGCGCGAGCGGCGCCGCCGGGCCGGCGGACCGGCGGGCCTGCGGGGGCACCGAGAGCAGCGTCACTTGGCCAGTCCTCCGTGGCGGCCGCCCAGCTTGAGGTAGGCGTCCTCAAGGCTGGGGGTGGCGAGGGTGAAGTCGTCGAGGGCGGCGAAGGCCGGGCCGGTGGTGACGGCGGCGACCAGTTCGCGGGCCTGCTCCGGGGTGGTGCGGACGGTCCAGCGGCGCCCGGTGCGCTCGGCCCGTTCGGCCAGTTCGGCGACGGCGGGCACGCCGACCGGCGCCTCGTCCCGCCACACCAGGTCCAGCCGGACGTCGCCGTCCACCAGTGCCTTGAGGCCGCCGGGCGTGTCGCAGGCGATGACCCGGCCCTCGTCCACCACGGCGACCCGATCGAGGACGGTCTCGGCCTCGATCACGTTGTGGGTGACCAGCAGCACCGTCGTGCCGTGCTCGGCCCGGCGCCGGTCGACGGCCGACCAGACGGCCCGCCGGGCCACCGGGTCCATGCCGGTGGTGGGCTCGTCCAGGACGAGCAGCGGCCGGTCCCCGACCAGGGTGGCCGCGAAGCAGGCGAGCCGCCGCTGTCCGCCGGACAGCTTGGCGAGCGGCCGGGCGGCGATCGGCTCCAGCCCGAGTTCGGTGAGGACGTCCGCCGCCGCTGCGCGGGCCGCGGAGCGGCCGAGCCCGCGCAGCCGCCCGGTGGTCTCGGCGGCCAGGGCGACGGTCAGCTCGTCCAGCGCGGTGGATTCCTGCCCGAGGTAGCCGAGCAGCCGGGCGGCCCGTTCGGGGTGGCGGACGATGTCGTGCCCGAGCAGTTCGACCGTCCCGGAGTCCGGCCGCAGCAGCCCGGTGAGCTGGCGGACCAGGGTGGACTTCCCTGCGCCGTTCGGCCCGAGCAGCCCGAAGATCTCGCCCTGCCGGACGGTCAGACTGATCCCGTCGTTGGCCCGGATCTCGGTGGCGGCGGCACCGCGACCGCTGCGGTAGGTCCTGACCAGGTCGCGTACGGCGACGCACGGCGGGGTGTCCTGGGGTGCTGGCCCGGCCGTCTCGTTCACGACCGGAGACTTTACGCGCTCACACGGGCGAACCGGACAAGGGGGCCTGGTCGCCGGCCCCCTGACCGGGCGGTGCGACGCCGGCGGCGGTCAGTCGTCCACCACCATCGAGCCGCCCGGCACCCGGAGCGCGAGTTCCTTCCAGAAGCCCGCCCGGATGGCGTAGCGGTCGTGTTCGTCGATCTGGTCGTCCTTGTGTGCGAGCAGCCCGAAGCGGGCCGCGTAGCGCAGCAGTTCGCCGTCGACCCGGTGCGGGATGCGCGGGTAGTCGGGCCAGAGCACGGTGAGCCGTTCGAGGTCCCCGAGCCGGTCGCTCCAGCGCCGGGCGAAGACCTGGCCGACCTCGTGGGCGTCGCCGCCGATGCTGGTGATGTCCTCCTCCCGGTCGGCCCAGCGCTGTTCGGCGGTGGTCAGCTGGGCCAGGGTCGGCAGGCCGTCCCCGGCGGTGACGGAGGGCTCGGGCGCGGGCCGGTCGACCCAGCCCCGGTCGGAGGACCAGCGCAGCACCGGTCCGCCCGCCGCGTGCCCGTTGGCCGCCTGCCCGCCCGCCGGATGACCGTTGGCGTGCCCGGCGCCCGGCAGTCCCGCCCCCGCGGTGATCGGGGTGACGGCCGAGACCCGCCCGGCGAGGTCCTTCGGAGTGGGCACCACCCGCAGCGCCGCGGCCGGCTGCGACCGCCCGTTGGCGGCGGGCTCCTCGGGCACCGCCGCGGCGGCCGGCCGGACGACCGGTGGCACCACGCCGGGCGGGGAGGCGGGCGGGGCGGCGAGGATCTTGGCGATCTCCTGCCGGGCGCCGCCCGTCCCGGGGGCGGGGAACACGGTGGAGTGGTCGCGCAGCGAGAAGGACCCCTCGATCCACTCGCGGTCCAGCACCCGCCGCTCGTCGGCCTCGCCGACCAGGTCCTCGGACTGGTTGAAGTCGCCGTCGGCGGCCTGCAGCGCCCACAGGTGCACGGCCACGCCGTGCTCCTTGGCGGTCATCATCCCGGGCAGCAGGTCGCCGTCGCCGGTGATCAGCACGACGTCGGCGCAGGCCCGGTTGCGGGCGAGTTCGGAGAGCTCGGCGTGCATCGCGGCGTCCACGCCCTTCTGCACCCAGCGCCCCTCGGCCCGGGTGAGGGCGCCCAGCCGTACGGTGACCCGGGGCAGCACACGCAGCCGCCGGTGCTCGGGCATCGGGCGGCGGTCGGGCGCCGCGTCGAACCAGTAGATCCGCAGCAGGGGCAGTCCGGTCTCGGCCTCGGCGCGTTCCCGCAGGGCGCTGATCAACGCGGTGTGGTCGACGGTGACCTTGGAGCGGGAGGGGTCACCGGCGAGCAGGCTGGCGGCGGCGCCCAACAGGTATCCGGCATCCACCAGGACGACACAGCGGTCCATCTGCGCACCTCTTTCCGCTCGCCCTCGAAGGTCGTCTGGGTGGGCGGTCCGCCCGTCGTCCGAACGTGTGGGGTGAGGGGCCCCCGTGACCGCCCGATCGTTGGGTCACCTTTTCCCCACGGTTCGAGCGCCGAACCTCGGGGGATGTCCCGGTCCCGCAACAGCCGCCCCAACGAGTCGCAAAGAAACACGAAGGCGGGCCCCGTTCAACGACGGGGCCCGCCAAACGTCACGCGGGGTTGACCCGGAGGCCGGGTCTTCCCTGGTCAGCCCTTGAGCTCCTCGGCCACCAGCTCGGCGAGCTGGACGGCGTTGAGCGCGGCGCCCTTGCGCAGGTTGTCGTTGGAGACGAACAGCGACAGGCCGTTCTCCACGGTCTCGTCGGCCCGGATGCGGCCGACGTAGCTCGGGTCCTGACCGGCCGCCTGCAGCGGGGTGGGGATCTCGGACAGCTCGACGCCGGGGGCGCCGGTGAGCAGCTCGACGGCCCGCTCGGGGCTGATCGGGCGCTCGAAGCGGGCGTTGATCTGCAGCGAGTGGCCGGAGAAGACCGGCACGCGCACGCAGGTGCCGGCGACCTTGAGCGCGGGGATCCCGAGGATCTTGCGGCTCTCGTGGCGCAGCTTCTGCTCCTCGTCGGTCTCGTTGGAGCCGTCCTCGACGAGGGAGCCGGCCAGCGGCACCACGTTGAAGGCGATCGGCCGCTTGTAGACCCTGGGCTCGGGGAACTCGACCGCGGAGCCGTCGTGGGCGAGCGCGGAGGCGCCGTCCACGACCTTGGCGGCCTGGTCCTGCAGCTCGGCCACCCCGGCCACGCCGCTGCCGGAGACGGCCTGGTAGGTGGAGACGACCAGGGCGGCGAGCCCCGCCTCCTCGTGCAGCGGGCGCAGCACGGGCATGGCGGCCATGGTGGTGCAGTTGGGGTTGGCGATGATGCCCTTGGGGCGGTCGGCGATGGCCTCGGGGTTGACCTCGGAGACGACCAGCGGGACCTCGGGGTCGCGGCGCCAGGCGGAGGAGTTGTCGATGACGACGGCACCGGCCGCGGCGACCTTGGGGGCCAGGGCCTTGGAGGTGGAGCCGCCGGCCGAGAAGATCACGATGTCCAGGCCGGTGTAGTCGGCCGTGGCCGCGTCCTCGACGGTGACCTCGGTGCCCTGCCAGGGCAGCGTGCGCCCGGCCGAACGGGCCGAGGCGAACAGCCGCAGCTGCTCGACCGGGAAGTTGCGCTCAGCCAGGATCTCGCGGACCACGCCGCCGACCTGGCCGGTGGCCCCGACAATGCCGATCTTCATTCCGACTACTCCTCTTGATGGTGCTGTCTACCGCCGCACTCTGCCCATCATGCCTTGTCGTGCGGGTCGGGCGGCCTGCTGTTCCACGCTGTGAGAGGGCCTCCGGACGGGCCCGGGGCGACCCTAGTGGTCCAGACCACTCGCGAGAGTCAGCGCGGCCGCGACCTCCGCCTCCCCGGCCGGCAGCAGCGGCAGCCGCACGTCCGGGGTCGGGATCCGGCCCTGGGCGTGCAGCACGCCCTTGGTCACCGTCGGGTTGGGCGCCGTGAAGGCGGACAGCGCGAGTGCGGTCAGCCGGTGCCCGAGCGCCCGGGCCCGCTCGACGTCGCCGGCCCGCCAGGCCTCGTACAGCTCGACGAACCGGCCGGTCGCCAGGTGCGCGGAGGCCAGGATGCCGCCCGCCGCGCCGAGCGCCAGCATCGGCGCCAGGAAGGCGTCCTCGCCGGTCATCACCGCGAACCCGGCCGGGGTGTCGGCGAGCAGTTCGGCGGCCGTCCGGTCCAGTCCGCCGGTCGCGTACTTGACGCCCACCACGCCCTCGATCGCGGCCAGTTCGCGCAGCGCGGCGGTGGAGAGCTGCTGCCCGGTGCGGTACGGGATGTGGTAGACGACCAGCGGCAGCGGGCTGCTCGCCGCCAGCGCCCGGAAGTGGGCGACCGTCCCGGCCTCCCCGGCCCGGACGAAGGCCGGCGTGGTGACCAGCGCCGCCGCTCCCGGCACCCGGGCGCCGAGCGCGGCCAGCGCCTCGCCGACGGCCCGGGTGTCGCCGCCGGAGGCCCCCACCGTCAGCTGCGCCCCGCGGTCGGCGCAGACGGCCGCGGCGACGTCCACCACCGCGTCCCGTTCCTCGGCGGTCAGTGCGGCGGGCTCGCCCGTGGTGCCGAGCGTGACCAGGCCGGCCGCCCCGGCGTCCAGGACCTCGCGCGCGAGCTTCTCCAGCGCGTCGAGGGCCACGCTGCCGTCGGCGGCGAACGGGGTGATCAGCGGGATGTGGATGCCCTTGAGTTCCATGCGTCGATCCTGCGGCCCGCCGATCACCCAGGTCCAGTTCACGTTTCCGACGCTTCTCGTAAGCTGAACCGATGCTCGACGTCCGACGCCTGCGCCTGCTGCGCGAACTCGCCCACCTCGGCACCATCGCGGCCGTCGCCGAGGCGCTGTCCTTCAGCCCTTCGGCGGTGTCCCAGCAGCTGTCCGTCCTGGAGAAGGAGGCCGGCGTCCCGCTGCTGGAGCGCACCGGGCGGCGGGTCGCCCTCACCCCGGCCGGACGCAACCTGGTCCGCCACGCCGAGTCCGTGCTCGCCCTGCTGGAGCAGGCGGGTGCGGAACTCGCCCACGCCAGGCGGGGATTGGCCGGTCCGCTGCGGATCGGCACCTACCCCTCGGCGGCTCGCGCGATCATCCCGGCGGTGCTCGGCGGGCTGGCCGCCTGGCACCCGGGGCTGGAGCCGATGGTCACCGAGGTCGACCCGGCGGGCGTCGGCGCTGCGCTGCGCGCGGGTGAGCTGGACGTGGCGCTGGTCCACGAGTACGACCTCGTCCCGGCCGACCCGGAACCGGGCCTCGCGGTGACCCGCCCGGTGTTCACCGAGCCGATGTACCTGGCCGCCCGCGCCCCGGGGACGGTCGCCGAGCAGCGCGGCGCGCCGTGGATCATGTCCCCGCCAGGCACCCTTTGCCACACCATGGCCGTCCGGGCCTGCGAGGCCGCCGGCTTCGCCCCCCGGATCCGGCACCAGATCGACGACTTCACCACCGTGCTCGCCCTGGTCGCCGCGGGTCAGGGCGTCGCCCTGGTGCCCCACCTCGGCACCGCCCAGCCCCCGCCGGGCGTCGTCCTCACCCGGCTGCCGATGTACCGGCGCACCCGCGCCGCCTTCCGGGCCGGAGCGGGCTCCCACCCGGCCATCTCCGCCTTCGTCTCGGCCCTGCACACGGCCGTCCCGCCGGGCCTCGGCAGCGGCGCCTGAACACCCGAAGGGGCCCGGGGCGCTGCGCGCACCCCGGGCCCCTTCCGCACCGGCTAGCCGGCCAGGCAGCTCGGCCCGAGCAGCTGCTTCAGGTCGCCGAACAGGGCCGGGTCCGACTTCACCCGGTGCCGGTCCAGCCGCAGCACCGTCGTCTTGGTGCGGCCCTCCAGCCGCACCCGCACCTCGGTGGTGCCCTTGTGGTGGGTCAGCACCTCGCTGAGCCTGGCGACCAGCGGCGGGGTGACCTTCCCGCTCGGGATGTTGATGGTGATCGGCGCCTCGGCGTGGGCGTTCGACAGGTCCGGGACGGACAGCTCCATGCCCATCAGGCGCGGCACGTCCTCGCGCTTGTCGAGCTTGCCCCGGACGAACACCACGGCGTCCTCGACCAGTTGGGAGGAGACCAGCTGGTAGCTGGCCGGGAAGAACATGCAGTCGATCGAGCCCGCCAGGTCCTCGACGGTGGCGATGGCCCAGGCGTTGCCCTGCTTGGTCATCTTCCGCTGGAGGCCCGAGATGATGCCGCCGATGGTGACGATCGTGCCGTCCGGGCGCTCCGCGAGGTCGGCGACCGCGCAGTCCGCCTTGTCGGCGAGGACGTGCTCGATGCCGTGCAGCGGGTGCGAGGAGACGTACAGGCCGAGCATCTCCCGCTCCTGGGCGAGCAGGAAGGACTTCTCCCACTCCTCCTCGGAGAAGACCACGTCCAGGCCGAAGCTCGGCTCGTCCGAGGTGGCGTCGCCGCCGAAGAGGTCGAACTGCCCCTCGGCCTCCTTGCGCTTCACCCCGACGACGTTGTCGATCATCGGCTCGAACTGCGCGCTCAGGCCTTTTCGGGTGTGCCCGAGCGAGTCGAACGCCCCGGCCTTGATCAGCGATTCGACGGTCCGCTTGTTGCAGACCACCGACTCCACCTTCTCCAGGAAGTCCGGGAACGAGCTGAACTTCCCCTTGGCCTTCCGGGTGCGGATCATCGACTCGACGACCGGCCCGCCGACGTTGCGGATGGCGGTCAGGCCGAACCGCACGGTGTCGCTGCCGTGCGGCGTGAAGTCGGAGTCCGACTCGTTGACGTCCGGCGGCAGCACCTGGATGCCCATCTTGCGGCACTCGTTGAGGTAGACCGCCGACTTGTCCTTGTCGTCCTTGACGGAGGTGAGCAGACCGGACATGTACTCGGCCGGGTAGTTGGCCTTGAGGTACGCCGTCCAGTACGAGACCAGCCCGTACCCGGCGGTGTGCGCCTTGTTGAACGCGTAGCCGGAGAAGGGGACCAGGACGTCCCACACCGCCTGGATGGCCGCGTCGGAGTAGCCGCGCTCGCGGCAGCCCTTCTGGAAGGGGACGAACTCCGCCTCCAGGATCTCCTTCTTCTTCTTGCCCATCGCGCGGCGCAGCAGGTCCGCCTGGCCGAGCGAGTAGCCGGCCAGGATCTGCGCGGCCTTCTGCACCTGCTCCTGGTAGACGATCAGGCCGTAGGTCGGCCGGAGCACCTCCTCCAGGGGCTTCTCCAGTTCCGGGTGGATCGGGGTGATCTCCTGCTGCCCGTTCTTGCGCAGCGCGTAGTTCGTATGGGAGTTGACGCCCATCGGACCGGGCCGGTACAGCGCCAGTACGGCGGAGATGTCCTCGAAGTTGTCGGGCTTCATCAGCCGCAGCAGCGAGCGCATCGGCCCGCCGTCGAGCTGGAACACGCCCAGCGTGTCGCCGCGGGCGAGGAGTTCGTACGTGGGCTTGTCGTCCAGGGGCAGCTCAAGAAGGTTGATCTTGATGCCCTTGTTCTTCTCGATCGCCTTGACGGCGTCGTCCATGATCGTCAGGTTGCGCAGGCCGAGGAAGTCCATCTTGAGAAGGCCGAGGCCCTCACAGGTGGGGTAGTCGAACTGCGTGATCGTGACGCCGTCGGTGTGCCGGGTCCAGACCGGGATGTGGTCGGTCAGCGGCTCCGCGGACATGATGACGCCGGCCGCGTGCACGCCGGGCTGGCGGATCAGGCCCTCGATGCCGCGCGCGGTGTCGATGACCTTCCGCACGTCCGGATCGCTCTCGTACAGGCCGCGGATCTCGCCCGCCTCGCTGTAGCGGGGGTGCGTCGGGTCGGTGATGCCGGACAGCGGGATGCCCTTGCCCATGACGTCCGGCGGCATCGCCTTGGTGATCCGGTCGCCCATCGCGTACGGGTAGCCGAGGACCCGGGAGGAGTCCTTGATGGCGGCCTTCGCCTTGATGGTGCCGTACGTGACGATCATGGCGACCTTGTCGGATCCCCACTTCTCGGTCACGTAGCGGATCACGTCACCGCGCCGGCGCTCGTCGAAGTCGATGTCGACGTCGGGCATGGAGATGCGCTCGGGGTTGAGGAAGCGCTCGAAGATCAGGCCGTGCGGGATGGGGTCGAGGTCGGTGATGCCCATCGCGTACGCGACCAGCGAACCGGCCGCCGAACCACGGCCCGGGCCCACCGCGATGCCCTGGCTCTTGGCCCACATGATGAAGTCGGCGACCACGAGGAAGTACGCCGGGAACCCCATCTGGATGATGGTGTCCATCTCGTACTCGGCGAGCTTCTTGTGCTCCTCGTCGTACCCGTTCGGGAAGCGCCAGTCCATGCCCTCCCAGACCTTGGACCTGAAGAACTCCGCCTCGGACTCGAAGCCCTCCGGGATCGGGAAGCGGGGCATCAGGTTCTTGAACTTGAACATGCCCTCGGTGTCGACCCGCGAGGCGACCAGCAGCTGGCTGTTGCGGCAGCCCTCCTGCCACACGTCCGAGGAGTCCAGCGCGTACATCTCGGCGGCGGACTTGATGTAGTAGCCGGTGCCGTCGAAGCGGAAGCGGTCCGGGTCCGAGAGGTTCTTGCCGGTCTGCACGCAGAGCAGCAGGTCGTGGGCGGCGGCGTCGGCCTCGGTGGTGTAGTGCGAGTCGTTGGTGACCACCGGGGGGATGCCCAGCTTCCTGCTGATCTCCAGCAGCCCGTCGCGGACCCGCTTCTCGATGTCGAGGCCGTGGTCCATCAGCTCCAGGAAGTAGTTCTCCTTGCCGAAGATGTCCTGGTAGTCGGCGGCGGCCTTCACGGCCTCGTCGAACTGGCCCAGCCGCAGCCGGGTCTGCACCTCACCCGACGGGCAGCCGGTGGTGGCCATCAGGCCGCCGGACAGCTCGGAGATCAGCTCCTTGTCCATCCGGGGCCACTTCACCAGCCAGCCCTCGGCGTACGAGCGCGAGGTCAGCTTGAACAGGTTGTGCAGGCCCTCCTTGTTCCGGGCCCAGATCGTCTTGTGGGTGTACGCGCCGGACGCCGAGACGTCGTCCTTCTTCTGGTGCGGCTGGCCCCACAGGATGCGCTTGGTGTTCGACCGGGACTCGGGCGCGACGTACGCCTCGATCCCGATCACCGGGGTGATCCCCGCGGCGGTCGCCTGCTTGTGGAACTCGGCGGCGCCGTACATGTTCCCGTGGTCGGTCATCGCGACATGGGTCTGCCCCAGCCGCTCGACCTCCTTGAACATCTGCTTCAGCCGGGCGGCACCGTCCAGCATCGAGTACTCGGTGTGGACGTGCAGATGCGCGAACGGCTGGTCGCTCAAGGCGGGGCCTCCGGAGGCTCTGGTGCTGATCTGGTGGGCCGGCGAACGTGCAGGTCACAGGAGTTACCCCTGGAAATGGAGGTGGCCCGGAACACCTCTCGGGGTCCGGACCATCACTCACACGTTCACGCGTCCACTCTAGCCCGCCACTCCCCGGAGAGACTCACCCCCGCAACCCCCGCCCCGGCGTTTCCGGGGCGAGCCCGGACAGCCGTGCTCCGGCCGCGTTCCTGACCTCCGGTTCCTCGATCGGATCGTCCCGGAGGGACGCCAGCCGGGCCCGCACCTGCGGCGTGTCCGGGGCGCGCTCGACGCCCAGGAGACGGGCGGCCGCCTCACAGTCCCAGAGCGACTCGACGTACGCCTCCGCCATCCCGGCCGACCCCAGGGCCGCCAGCGCTTCCAGGTACACGGCCCGCTCGGACGAGTGCGGCGTCTGCAACCAGAACCGGCGCAGCAGCGACACCGCGCCCGCCGCCTCCGGACCGAACCGCGCCAACTCACGCGCCGGCCGCGCCGGGCCGCACCAGGCACGGTCCACCCAGGCCTGCTCCAGCTCGGCGACGAGAACCGGGACATCCCGCTCGGCCGGCACCGGAACGCCCACCCCCGCCCGAGCCCCTTCACGCTCTCCCCCGACGGACGCCCCCAACGCCTCCCGGGCCTCCACCGAACCGCTGAGCGCCAGCAGCTCCAGCACCCGGACCGCCCGCCCCCGGGCGGCTTCGCCCCCGGACAGCACCTCGATCACCGGCCCGAGCGGCAACTCCAGATCCCGGACCAACCGCGCGAGGTACACATCCCGCGCATCAGCCTGCGAATCCCAGCGCCACTCCCAGCGGATGCACCCGTACACCAGCTCAGCAGCGGCCCCCGGGTCCTCCGCCGCCATCAGCGCCCCCAGCCCCCGCCCCCGCTGCAACAAGCCCGGCAGCGTCCCCGCCGGCGCGTACTCGTATCTCCGCTCTGCCACGGCCCCATCGTGCCCCACCCCACTTCCAGCTCGAACAGCCGCCACCAGCGCCACACCCCTTCCCCCCTCCGTGGGCGCGCGGGCAACCCCCGCGCGACCGTGTGCAACGTTCCACCCCGCTCACCGCATCGAAGTGGTGTCAGGCCATCGAAGGGGAGGGGCGACGCACTCGGCGCGGGGGGCCTCGGCGAGTGCACATTCAGCACAATTCCAAATTCCCCCACATTCCTATAGTTCGTACACATCCAACATGCTCGGGGTCAACTCCCACACCTGTAGCAAACCCGTGACACAACCCCCCGGAAAATCGTTCGCCCCGCAAGGGCCGACGGTTAGCATTCCGGAATGGAATCGAATCCCTCTCCGATACGGAATTCCTCCGACGACCACGCCCCCGGCCCCCGCCCGCCCCGCAGGTCGCCGCTCCGGCTGGCCCGCTTCGGTGCGACCTTCATCGGTGTGAGCGTCGTGTCCGGCGTGCTGCTGGCGGGCCTCGCGCTGCCCGTCGCCGGTGGCATCGGACTGACCGCCAAGAGTTCGGCGGAGGGCTTCGACGACATTCCCGACGACTTCAAGACCCCGCCGCTCACCCAGGCCACCCAGATCTTCGACGCCAAGGGCGGCCTGATCGCGAAGGTCTACGAACGCGACCGCACCGTCCTGCCCCCCGACCAGATGTCGCCGTACATGCGCCACGCCCAGGTCGACATCGAGGACGCCCGGTTCTACGAGCACGGCGCCGTCGACCTCAAGGGCGTCCTGCGCGCACTGAGCAAGAACGCGGAGAGCGGCACGGCCGCCCAGGGCGCCTCCACCCTCACCCAGCAGTACGTGAAGAACGTCAACGTGGAGAAGGCCGGCGACGACAAGGACGCCGTCCTGGAGGCCCAGCGCAAGACCCTGGGCCGCAAGATCCAGGAGCTCAAGGTAGCGATCCGGCTGGAGGAGGAACTGCCGAAGGAGCAGATCCTCACCAACTACCTCAACATCACGTATTACGGGAACGGCGCCTACGGCGTGGAGGCCGCCTCCCAGCGCTACTTCAGCAAGAGCAACAAGGACCTGACCGTCGCCGAGGCCGCCACCCTCGCCGGCCTGGTCCAGAACCCGACCCAGTACGACCCGAAGCTGCACCCGCAGGCCGCGCAGAAGCGCCGGGACACCGTCATCGACAAGATGCTGGAGAACAAGCACATCACCGCCGACCAGGCGAAGGAGGCCAAGGCCGCCCCGCTGGGTCTCAAGTACAAGGAGCCGCAGAACGGCTGCATCACCGCCAAGGCCGGCATGGGCTTCTTCTGCGACTACGTCCGCCACGTCGTCAAGCAGGACCCGGCCTTCGGCAAGACCGCCGAGGACCGCAAGAAGCTGTGGAACACCGGCGGCCTGAACATCCACACCACCCTCGACCCGGACAAGCAGGCCGCCGCCCAGAACGCGGTGAGCGGCAACGTGGCCGTCACCGACACCGTCTCCGCCGCCGCCACCATGGTCGAACCGGGCACCGGCAAGATCCTCGCCATGGCCCAGACCCGCCCGTACGGCCTGGACACGACCAGGAACCAGACCGTCGTCAACCTCAACGTCGACGCCGCGATGGGCGGCGGCAACGGCTTCCAGCCCGGCTCCACGTTCAAGCCGGTCGTCGCGGCCGCGGCGCTGGAGGCGGGACTGCCGCCGGTCCAGGAGTACACGACCCCGAACAAGATCGAGTACCCCACCATGAAGACCTGCGAGGGGACTTGGCGCAACGAGACCAGGCCCAAGACGGTGGTGCCGAACGAGTCGGCGGGCGAGAAGGGCACGTACCAGCTGAAGGAGGCGATGGCCCGGTCGGTCAACACCTACTTCGTGATGTTGGAGCAGGAGATCGGCCTCTGCGCGGTCAAGCAGATGGCCAACAAGCTCGGCATCGCGACCAGGGCCAGCGGCAAGCCGCTGGAGGAGGTCCCCGCGATGGCCCTGGGCGTGGAGGAGATGAGCCCGCTGACGATGGCGAGCGTGTACGCCACCTTCGCCGCCGAAGGCACCCACTGCGACCCGCTGGCCATCACCAGTATCACCACCGTGGACGGCAAGGACGTCCCCGTCCCGGCCGGCCACTGCGAGCGGGCCTTCTCCGAGACCACGGCACAGGAGATGAACACCGTCCTGAACGGCGTGACCGAGAGCGGGGGTACCGGCTCGGCGCTCAATCTGGAGGACAACCGGCAGATCGCCGGCAAGACCGGCACCTCGGACCACAAGAAGGCCGCCTGGTTCGACGGTTACACCCCGCAGCTGGCCACCGCCGTCTGGCTCGGCGGCCCGAACGGCGGCGTCGAGATGCGCAACATCAGCATCAACGGGCACACCCACACCGAGGTCTTCGGCGCCGACGGCCCCGGACCGATCTGGCAGGACGCCATGAACGACGCCCTGCGCGGCACGCCCAAGCAGTCCCTGCCGATGGCCGACATCCCGGACCCGGTGACCAAGCCGGACCCGAGCACCACGGGCGGCGCCACCGGCAGCGCCACCGGGAGCACCGGTGCCCCGAGCACCACCCCCTCCGGCTCCCGGCACTGACCGGCCCACCCCACAGCGCTTCACCCCGCCGAGCACCAGCTCGCCGGGGTGAAGCGCCGGTGAAGCACCCGGGACCAGGGCGGCACACCCGGCGGGGCGTCCCCTCGCGCGCCCCGCCGACCGCACCGCCTCCCCCCTCACGCCCCGGTCCGGACCCCCGCGTTGGCCAGGACCTCGCCCACCGGCAGCGCCACGCTCTGCGCGGCGGTCAGCCCCGAGGCCGCCAGGTGCGCGTCCGCGATCCGCAGCCCGGCACCGTACCCGGCGAAGTCCGGCAGCCCGACCGGCTCGTGCCCCATCCGCAAGGCGGTCGCGTCCCCGAAGACGTACGGGGGCAGGTTCCCCATGCCCGCCACGTCGATCGCGGCCGTGATCCGCTCGTACGCGCCGTCCAGCTCGGGGCCGGTGAGCGCCGTCGACCACGGGCCCAGGGCGTCCTGCCCCGCCAACTCCCTTACGAAGGCCTCGGCCAGGCCCTCCGCCACGACCTGCTCGCCGACGGTGACCGTCGCCGGGTCCCACACCACGTTGGCGTACCGGACGTTGTGGTGGACCTCGTGCGCCGCGGCGTGACCGATCTTCGCCAGGCTCGTCCCGGTCGGCCACATCACCAGCTGGATCGCCCCGGGGATCCCGCCCATCCCGAAGTAGCCGCCGCTGCGGACGGTCAGGTGCTCGTCGTCGGGGTTGCCGAGCACCAGCACCACGTGCACCGTCCCGGCGTGCCGTACACCCGGCACCGCCTCGTCGATCCGCTGCCACGCGGCCCGGACCGACTCCTCGACCCGACGCCACACCCCCTCCTCCTGCATCCTCAGCACCGCGGGCAGGTACCGCTCGTCGTCCCGGTCGAGCCGGAACCCGCTCCCCATCGTCCGGTGCATCGCCACCAGGTCCACCGGCCCCATCACCCGGGACATCGCGCCCTCCAGCGGCCGGTACACCTCCCGCAACGCGTCGGCCCGCTCGCCGACCGGTCGCCGCAGCAGTTCGAGCATCGCGCTCGCCGTGTCATGAACCACGATCTCCATGCCCCGAGACCGTAGGACCTCACGTCACGTGAGGGTCAACTCCCGCTCCCGCCTTCAGAGCTCCCGGTAGTACGCCTCGATCGGCCGCCGGGCCTCGTCGAACAGCGCCGGCCCGTCGTGCGCCACCACCGGCCACGCGCCCGAGGCCGGGTTGAGCTCGACCAGTTGCTCGGTCGCCAGCGCGTACACCACCCGCCCGACGCCCGAGCGGACCAGCGCCCCCGCGCACATCCCGCACGGCTGGCAGCTGGTGTACAGGGTGGTCCGGGCGGCCGCCTCCCCGTCGAGCATCCGGGCGGCCCAGCGGGCGAGCTTGAGCTCCGGGTGCGCCGTGATGTCGTCGTCCCGCCGGACGGTGTTGTGCGCCTCGGCCAGCACCGTCCCGTCCGGTCCGGCCAGCAGCGAGCCGTACGGTGCGTCGCCCAACTCCACGGCCCGCGCGGCGATCCCGATCGCGCGGCGCAGCAGCACCTCGTCAGCCTCCGTGATCACGATGCCCTCCTCCAGGCCTCGGACACCGCCGTCAACGCCCGCCACGCGGTCTCGGGCCGGCGGGTCTCCTCCGGGTCGCCGTGGTACGGGTCCAGCACCACGGCCCCGGCCCCGAGTCCGCGCAGTTCCCGCAGGTCGGCCAGCACCTGGTCCAGGTCACCGACCCCGGCGGGCCGGTCCGGCCCGTCCACCGGTTCGTCCGTCAGCCGCAGCGCGATCCGCGGTGCGAAGCCGGGCAGGTCGTGGCTCTCCAGCACCGCCCGCATCCGTTCCACTGGCAGCCGCAGCGGGTGCCAGGCGTCCCCGAGCGCGACGACCCGTCGGATCGCCGCCTCGCTGTGGCCGCCGACCCACACGGGGGCGGCGGCGCCCTCCCCCTGCTCCGCCCAGGCCTCCCGCACGGCCCGCAGGTACTCGTCCGTCAGCCGCCCCCGCGCGCCGAACGGCACCCCGAGCGCCTCGAACTCCTGGCGCGCCCAGCCGACGCCGACGCCGAGCACGAACTGCCCGCCGCTGAGCCGGTGCAGGCTGCCGGCCATCCGCGCCACCAGCAGCGGGTTCCGGTACGGCAGCACCAGGACGGTCGTGCCCAGCCGCAGCCGCCCGTCGCTCGCCCCCGCGAGCCAGGACAGTGTGGCGAAGGGGTCGTAGAAGGGCTCGGGGTAGCGCTCGGCCACGTCCGACGTCACGGCGACGTGGTCGGACACCATCAGCAGGTCGAACCCGAGACCCTCGACCACCCGCGCCCAGTCGCGCAGCAGGCCGGGGTCTGTTCCCGGCCCGAAGTTCGGTACGTTGACGCCCAGTTGCATGCCCTGAGGCTATTCCCGGGCGCATCGCGCAGGGAACCCGATCCTCCCGGCGGAACCCGCCTCCCGCCGCGAAAATCCCGGTAGTATCGCCCGATGGCCGTGAACCTCGACGAGACCGACTGGGCGATCATCGAACAGCTCCAGCGGGAGGCCAGGATCTCCCTCAGCGAACTGGGCCGACGGGTGAACCTGAGCCCGTCGGCCACCACCGAGCGGGTGCGGAACCTGGAGTCACTGGGTGTCATCACCGGCTACCACGCCACCGTCGACCTGGCCAAGGTCGGCTACCCGGTGCTCGCCGTCGTCCGCCTGAAGTACCCGGGCAACCGCCACCAGCCGCTGCACGACCTGCTCGCCCGGCGCCGCGAGATCCTGGAGTGCGTGCGCACCACCGGCGACGACTGCTACACCCTCAAGATCGCCGCGACCTCCATGGAGCACCTGGAGACCCTGGTGGACTCCCTCGCCGGCTTCGGCTCCACCACCACCAGCGTCGTCTACAGCCAGACCCTCGCCCGCCGCGGCCCGGCCCGGCCGTAGGGGCCCGCCGCCCGCTACTCCTCCAGGTCCGCCAGGAAGTCCAGCGCCGCCGCCCAGGCCCGCTCCGCCGCCTCCGCGTCGTAGTCGTCCAGGGACGGGTCGGTGAACAGGTGCCCGGCGCCCTGGTAGCGGTGCACCTCGACCTCCGCGCCCGCCCGCCGCATCCGCAGGTACCAGGCGTTCAGCCAGTCCTCCGGCTCGTAGGTGTCCGGCTCCGCCATGTGCAGCTGCACCGGGATGCCGGTCACCGCGTCCTCACGCAGGTCCGAGGTGCCGTGCAGGAGCAGCAGGCCGCGCGCCTTCTCGTCGGCCAGCGCCAGGTTCTGCGCGATCGCGCCGCCGAGCCCGATCCCGGCGTACACCAGCCCGCCCTCGGACAGCGGGGCGGAGGCGGCCACCGCGCGCCGCAGCAGCTCGTCCCCGCCGCCGGCCTCCTCCTGGTACGCCCGGGAGGCCTCCGAGTCGTCGAAGGTGCGGCCCTCGAACAGGTCCGGCGTGTGCACGGTGTGCCCGGCGGCGCGCAGCCGGTCGGCGGCGCCGTGCACGGCCGGGTTCAGGCCATGCGCGGAGTGGAAGAGGACGATCTGGGCCACGGTCGGGGTCCTTCGGCAAACGAGGTCAGCGATACCCACCCATGATCCCGCACCCCGCCCGGAAGGCACGCCGCGCGGCCGCCCCGGAGCCGCGGCACCCCCCGAAGCGGCTCAGCCCTGCGGGCTCCAGGCGGCCACCAGGTCGAGCAGCCCGGGGAAGCGGGCGTTGAGGTCCTCGACCCGGACGTGGCTGCGCCGTTCCAGCCCGTACTGGCGCTGCCGGGTGATCCCGGCCTCCCGCAGCGCCTTGAAGTGGTGGGTCAGCGAGGACTTGGGCCGGTCGAGCCCGAACCAGCCGCAGGAGTGGTCGAAGTCCTCGGACTCCAGCAGCAGTTTGCGAACGATGGTCAGCCGCAACGGGTCGCTGAGCGCACCGAGCACGGTCTCCAGCCTCAGCTCGTCGACGCCCGGCTCGGGCAGGGGCGCGGGCAGGTCGGACGGCTCGGGGAACACCCTGACGGCGGGCGCACCGGTCGTGGCCACAGGCCTGGTCAACTCCTCGACTCCTCACGCTTCCGAGCGATGTCACGACGCGGACGGCATCGTGACTCGGCATCAGCAATCAGTACGACTCCAATCGTACTGCATGCTAAGTTCGACTCAACTCGTACTGCTGCGAACCCGCAGCACCTCTCGGGAGGGAACAGCCGTGCCCGCAACCAGGACCACCCCCGTCCAGCCCATCGCCACCACGGCCCCAGCCGCAGCCCCAGCCACCACCTCCGCGCCCACACCCCTGTGGTGGATCTGGCTGGCCGCCTGGCCGGTCACCGCCGTCTTCGTGCTCTCCAACGCCGCCACCCCCCTGTACGTGCTGTGGCAGCACGACATCGGCTTCTCCAAGGGCACCCTGACCGTGGTCTTCGCCTTCTACATCGTCGGCCTGATCGGGTCACTGCTGGTCTCCGGCGTGGCCTCCGACCGGCTCGGCCGCAAGCCCGTCCTGCTGCCCGCCCTGGCGCTCGGCCTCGCCGCCTGCCTGATCTTCGGGACGGCCACCAGCGTCACCGCGCTGATCATGGCGCGCCTGTTCACCGGCATCGCGGTCGGCGCCGTGGTCTCGGCGGGGATGGCCGCGGTCACCGACGTGGCCGGCCCCGAGCGCAAGCGGACCGCCGCCCTGCTGGCCTCCTGCGCGATGGTCTTCGGCGCCGGCCTCGGCCCACTGCTCGCGGGAGTGCTCTCCGAGCTGGCGCCCGCACCCACCACCACCGTCTTCGTCGTCGAGGCCGTGGTCCTGGTCGGCGCGGTGCTGGTCGTCCTGCGGATGCCGGTGCCCCGACCCGAGGGCCGCGACCGGGGCGCCTGGGTCCGGGTGCCCGGCGTCCCGCGCGGCAACGGACGTCAACTCGCCCTGGGCATCGCGGTGTTCGCACCCGGCATCACCGCCACCTCGTTCGTGCTCTCGCTCGGCCCCTCACTGCTGTCCGGCCTGCTCGGCACCACCGACCGGATCGTCGCCGGGGCCGTGGCCTTCGCGATGTTCCTCACCGCGACGGGGGTGCAGTTCGCCGTCCAGAAGCTGCGCCGACGCACCGTACTGACCGCCGGCGCGGCGGTCACCGCGCTGAGCATGGCCACCCTGGCCGCCGCCGTGCACTCCGGGGCGGTGGCGATGCTCGTCCTCGCCGCCCTGCTGGCCGGCGCCGGCCAGGGCATGGGCCAGCTCGGCGGGCTGTCGCTGCTCAACGCGGGCATCCCGCCGCAGCGCCTCGCCGAGGCCAACGCCGCGCTCAACGTGGGCGGTTACGTCCCGGCCGGGCTGCTGCCCGTCTCGGCCGGCTACCTCAGCGACGCGGTGGGTCTGACCACCGGCGCCACCGTCTTCGCCGCCGTCCTGCTGGGCCTCGCCGCCCTCGGCGGCCTGGTGGTCCTCGCCACCGGCCGCGGGGTGACGGACCCGGCCTGACGAGCCGCCCGCGAATCCCGCCCGCCGCTCATGTGTTCGCAAGATTCCTACAGGTATGTTTTTGTCGCCCGAACCCGCAAGCCTGGACAAGCACATTCACATTGCAAAGAAAGCCTTGCAACAACATTCCATCCCGATGGTATGTATGAGCTCCAGGCAACGACGGAGGGCAGGGCCATGGCAAAGCAGGAGCGGGCACGACGCACACGGGAGAAGGTCCTGACGGCCGCCGCCGAGGCGTTCGCCGTCCAGGGCTACGACAGCACCACGCTGAACACCGTGGCCGAGCGCATCGGCATGACCAAGGGCGCGCTCTACGGCCACTTCCCCTCGAAGCGGTCGCTGGCCCGGGCTCTGATCGACGAGTCCCGCCACGCCTGGACGAGCCTGCACGCGGCGTACGACACCCCGGACGCCGACGCCGCCGAGGTGCTCGAAGGCGTCGTCGTGGCCTTCGCCGACCGGCTGCGCTCGGACGTCCGGCTACGGGCCGCGCTCCGGCTCGCGGTCCACCACCCCGGCCTGGCACCCGCCCCCTGCGACGTCCTCGCCGAGATGCACGACGCCCTGACCGACCTGGTCCGCCGCGCCCAGCGGGACAGCGGCTTCCCCGACCACTGCCCGCCGCTGGTCGCCGAACTCCTGCTGATCGTGATCCGGGGACTGCTGACCACGGCCGAACACGCCGACGACAGCAGCGCCTACGACAACAGTCCCGCCATCAACGACGGAGAGCCCCTGTGGCGACTGCTCTTCACCGCCCTGTCCGCCGGCCCGGCCCCGACCCCCGCCCTCCCCTGACCGACCGACCGGCCCACCGGCCACACACACAAACACCGACCCCCCGGCGAACACCGGCCCACCCCGCTACGACACCACGTCCTTGCGCCCGAACCCGCGGAACGCCAGCGCCAGCAGCACCACCGCGTACGACAGCGACAACGAGACCCCCTGCAGCATGCCGCCCCACTCCAGCTGCGGCTGCAGGGCGTCCGCCCAGGCGTACTGCCAGTGCGCCGGCAGCCATTCCCGCAGGTCGCCCAGCGCGGTGACAGCGTCCAGCACCCCGGTGATGATCGACAGGAACACCGCCCCGCCGACCGCCCCCAGCGGCGCGTCCGTCGCCGTCGACAGCCAGAACGCCAGCGCGGCGATGACCAGCTCGCTCAGGAACACGAACGCCACCGCGATCGCGATCCGGGGCAGCGCCTCCCCGGCGGGCAGACCGGCCCCGGCGGGCAGCTTCAGGTCCCCCCAGCCGTACGCCACGGTCCCCACGACCAGCCCGATCGCGGGCAGCATGACGATCGCCACCGCCGAGAACGCCAGCCCGACCGCGAACTTGCGGGCCAGCAGCCGCGCCCGCGGCACCGGCGCCGCCAGCAGGTAGCGCAGCGAGGACCAGCTGGCCTCCGAGGCCACCGTGTCCCCGCAGAACAGCGCGACCGGGATCACCAGCATGAAGCCGGTGCCCACGAACAGCATGGTGACGGCGAAGTTGGCCCCGGAGGCGGTGGCCAGATCGATGAAGGTGGTCCGGTCCGGGCGCCCCGGGGTCCCGCCGATCTGGAACGCCGCCAGGATGACGAACGGCATCGCGGCCAGCACCCCGCCGATCACCAGCGTGCGGCGACGGCGCAGCTGGCGCATCGCCTCCACCCGCAACGGCAGCGTCCGGCTCGCCCGGTACCCCTCGGCGTGGTCCGACTCAGCGCGGTCCCCGGGGACCCGATCCGTAGTAGCACCGGCGCTCACGCCGCACCTCCGATCAACGACAGGAACGCGTCCTCCAACCGCCGCTGCGGCCCGGCGCTCTCCACCGGCACCCCCAGCCGCACCAGCTCCGCCAGCAGCTCGCTCGCCGCGAGCCCGTCCAGCCGGACCAGCAGGCCGCCCTCGACGGCCTCCGCCGAGCCGACCCCGGCCAGCGCGCCGACCTTCTCGGCCACCGAATCCGGGTCGCAGGACGCGGCCACCCCGATCATCAGCAGCTCGCCGGCGCCGACGATCTCGCCGACCGGCCCGGCCGTCACCAGCTGCCCGCGGTCCATCACCACCAGGTCGGTGCAGCTCTGCTCGACCTCGGCCAGCAGGTGGCTGGAGACGATGACGGTCCGCCCGCCCGCCGCGTACCGGATCATCACCTCGCGCATCTCGCGGATCTGCGGCGGGTCCAGCCCGTTGGTCGGCTCGTCCAGGATCAGCAGGTCCGGCATCCCGAGCATCGCCTGCGCGATGGCCAGCCGCTGCCGCATGCCCTGGGAGTAGGTCCGCACCGCGCGGTCCAGCGCCTCGCCGAGCCCGGCGATGGCCAGCGCCTCGTCGAACCGCGCGTCGGCCTCCGGCCGCCCGGTGGCCTGCCAGTACAGCCTCAGGTTGGCCCGCCCGGTGAGGTGCGGCAGGAAGCCCGCGCCCTCGACGAAGGCCCCGACCCGCGAGAGCACCGGCGCCCCGGGGCGGATCAGGTGCCCGAACACCCGGATCTCCCCGGCGTCCGGCCGGATCAGGCCCATCAGCATCCGCAGCGTGGTGGTCTTGCCCGCGCCGTTCGGCCCGAGCAGTCCGAGCACCTGCCCCTGCTCCACCCGGAATCCCAGGTCCCGTACGGCGTACCGGTCCTGGGAGCCCTTGTAGCGCTTGCTCAGCCCGCTGATCCGCAGCGGCACCCCGGCGAGCGCCGGATCGAACTCGGGGCCGGAGGACCCGCCGACCGTCGATCGCCGCCGCCGCACCCATGGCACCAGCACCAGCCCCGCGGCCACCGCCACGGCCGCCACCGGCAGCATCCAGGTCCGGGCGGGCAGCGGCGCCGCCTCCGTGACCAGCTCCGCCACCGTCGGCGCGGTGAGCGCCCCGGCCACGGCCACCCGGTAGGTGGCCGGCTCGTTCGGCGAGGCGTACGCCAGGTCGGTGGACGCCAGCACCAGCCGCAGCCGGTGCCCGGCCGGGAAGTCGTGGTCCACGGCGGGCAGCCGGACCGTCACCGTCTTCCCCCCGTCCGCGCCCGTCACCCGCAGCGGGGCCGCGAGCTGCTCCGGCAGCACCGCCTTCCCGTCCGGCCCGACGTCGTACAGCTTCGCGAACAGCACCGCGTCCGGCCGGTCCGCCGTCACCCGCACCGGCACGGTCGGCTGCCCGGTCAGGTGCAGCGACGTGTCCAGCGGCGCGGAGTCGAAGGCGGCGTTCTGCCCGGGGAAGTCCAGCGACAGCCCGGCCCCGAGCGAGGCCGCCTGGCTCAGCGCGCCGATCCCCGGCAGCGTCGAGATCCCGGGCGGCGCCCCGCCGGGCGGGTTGGCGACGGGCTTCTCCCCGCCCGCCAGTTCGACGGAGCGCGTCCCGGTGCCACCCAGCCCGGGGTACCGGTCGGCGTCGGCGCCGCGCAGTACGGCCTGGAAGCCGGTGGAGTCGACCCCGCCGGTCCGGGTGACCCGGAACCCCGGGCCGGTGCCGTTGCCGAGCCCCTTCAGGTAGTGGTCGAACCAGGCGGTCACCCGGTCGTCCACCCGGGCACTGGTGTCGGTGCCGCCGTCGTGCCCGCCCGCGAACCAGTCCACCGAGACCGGCGCGCCGTTGGCCGCCACCGCCCGCGCGATCCGGTCGCCCTGGTCGAGCGGGAACAGCGAGTCCTGCTGCCCCTGCACCACCAGCGTGGGCGCCTTCAGCTGCGCCGCCACCGAGGACGGGCTCGACCTGTCCAGCAGCGCGACCGCCTCCGGGTCGGCGTGCCCCGCGGTCGCGACCCGGTCGTACATCTGGCAGAGCGAGTCCAGGAACCGCCCGCACCCGACCTGCCCGTCCGCCACCGCCGCGTCCGGCTTCCCGGCGTCCGGCCTGCCCGTCCCACGCGGCGCACCGCCCGAGGGCCCGAGACCGCCCGCCGAACCAGGGGCTGCCGAGCCGGTGGTGAAGAAGATCCCGGCCCACAGCTTCTTGAACACGCCGTCGGCCGCGCCCGAGCCGTCCACCCCCTGCGGGAACAGCGCGTCCGCCAGGTTCCACCAGGTGATCTGGGTGGCCACCGCGTCGATCCGGTGGTCGTACGCCGAGGCCAGCAACGAGATCGCCCCGCCGTACGAGGCCCCGGTGATGCCGACCCGCGGGTCGCCGGGCCCGTCGAGCTGCACCTCGGGGCGCTGGGCCAGCCAGTCCACCAGGTGCTTGACGTCCTCGACCTCGCGGTCGGGCGCGTTCAGGCCGATCTTCCCGCCGGAGTGCCCGAAGCCGCGGGCCGACCAGGTCAGCACCGCGTAGCCCTGCCGGGCCAGCTGCTCGGCGCGGTCCCGCTCGCCCTCCTTGGAGCCGCCGAAGCCGTGCGCGAGCAGCACGGCCGGTCGGGGGCCGGTACCGGTGGTGAAGAAGGAGGTGTCCAGCTGGACCTGCTGGGTGCTGCCGGGGGTCTCCGGCATGCTGAGGAAACGATCCTCTTGATGGACCGCCTGTTCACCGCCCGACGCCACCGTCGCCGTGCCGACCCCGGCGACCGCCACCAGGGCCACCGCCCCGGCCAGCAGCCTGCGCCGCATCGACGTACCCCGGCCGCGCCACCGGCGCCATGCCCCACCGAACTCCATGGGGGCTGATCGTATCCGTCGTCCGGGTAGGCGTCCGATAAAGCCACCGGCCCTTTCGCCCGGTTCGCCCCGGTAACCCCCGGTATCGTACGGCTCACCCGGCTCTCCCCCGGACCGGACGACACCCCGGGAAGGTCCCCGTGCCCTGGCCGCTGATCACCCTGCTCGCCACCGTCGCCGCCACCCTCGCGGTCGGCTGGATCGTCGACCGGGCCCTCCAGCGGATCAGCGCCGGCCACCCGGAGGCGCCGGTCTGGGCACTCCTCCGCCGCTGCCGCATCCCCCTCCAAATCGCCCTGGCATCAGCTCTGTTGCTCGCCACCGACCCGCTCCGGCGGATCTTCCACCTGACCGATGACGAGGGCGCCCACCACCTGCTCCTCCTGCTCCTGCTCGCCGCCCTCGGCTGGCTGGCCGTCCGCGTGGTGACCGCCGTCCTGGAGGCGCTGCTCCGACGCTACGAGACGGTCACCGACGACCCGGCCCGGGTGCAGCGGGTGCACACCCAGATCAGCATGCTCCGCCGGGTGGTCAGCGCGGTGATCGTCGTGGTCACCGCCGCCGTGATGCTGCTGACCTTCTCCGCCATGCGCACCGTCGGCACCGGCCTGCTCGCCTCGGCCGGCCTGATCGGCATCGTCGCGGGCATCGCCGCCCAGAGCACCCTGGGCAACTTCTTCGCCGGCCTGCAGATCGCCTTCGGCGACACGGTCCGGATCGGCGACACCGTGGTGGTGGACGGCCAGCAGGGCACGGTCGAGGAGATCACCCTCCTCTACCTGGTGGTCCGGGTCTGGGACCACCGCCGGCTGATCGTCCCGGTCTCCTACTTCGTCAACAAGCCCTTCGAGAACTGGACCTGCCGCGACCCCGGCCTGCTCGCCGCCGTCCTGCTCCACCTCGACCACAGCACCCCGGTGGACGAACTGCGCGCGGCCCTGCACACCCGCCTGGAACAGCACCCGCTCTGGGACGGCCGCGAGTGGGCCCTCAATGTCACCGACGCCACCCCCAGCACCATCGTCGTCCGCGCCACGATGACCGCCCGCACCCCCGACGAGGCCGCCCAGCTCCGCTTCGACATCCGCGAACAGCTCATCGCCCACCTGCGCGACGAGCACCCCCACGCCCTCCCCCGCCTCCGCACCACCGACACCTGACCACCCCGCCGGGGCCCGAACAGAAAACCCCGCGTCCCGAGAAGGGACGCGGGGAACCGCGCGAAGCGGAAGGCGACCACCGGCACCGAAGCCCCGGTCCCGCCCCCGCTTCCCAGGAACTACAGAACCCTCGTCATCGTCCGGTGCGGAATCCCGGCGTCCTCGTACACCGGCCCCTCCGCCACGTACCCCAGCCGCTCGTAGAACCCGAGCGCCCGCACCTGCGCGTGCAGCTCGACCTCGACGCCGCCGCGCTCCCGCCCCGCCGCCTCGATCGCCCGGACGAGCTCGACCCCGAGCCCCGTCCCCCGGGCGGCCGCCAGGACCGCGAGCCGCCCGAGCAGCACCCGCCCCTCGACGCCCCCGGTCAGCTCCAGGGCCTCCGCACCGAAGATCAGCCGCCCGGTCCCCAGCGCCGCGCCGTCCGCCCCCACCGCCAGCAGGTGCACCGAGGTCGCGTCGTACTCGTCGTACTCCAGCTCCTCCGGCACGTTCTGCTCGACGACGAACACCTCACGCCGCACCGCCCGCACCAGCTCCAGGTCGGCCTCCCCCTCGGCGACCCGCACGGAGACCGTCATCTCAGCTCTCCGCCGCGATGACGTCCAGCGCCTTCTGCAGGTCCGCCGGGTACTCGCTGGCGAACTCGACCCACTGGCCGTCCGCCGGATGCTCGAAGCCGAGCGAGACGGCGTGCAGCCACTGCCGGGTCAGCCCGAGCCGCTTCGCCAGCGTCGGGTCGGCGCCGTACGTCAGATCGCCGACGCAGGGGTGCCGCAGCGCGGACATGTGGACGCGGATCTGGTGGGTGCGGCCGGTCTCCAGCTTGATGGCCATCAGCGAGGCCGCCCGGTACGCCTCGATCAGGTCGTAGTGGGTGACGGACGGCTTGCCGTCGCGGGTCACCGCCCACTTCCAGTCCGAGCTCGGGTGCCGGCCGATCGGCGCGTCGACCGTGCCGCTCAGCGGGTCCGGGTGCCCCTGGACCAGCGTGTGGTAACGCTTGTCCGTCACCCGGTCGTGGAACTGCCGCTTGAGGTCGGTGTAGGCCCGCTCGGACTTGGCGACGACCATCAGCCCCGAGGTGCCGACGTCCAGCCGGTGCACGATGCCCTGGCGCTCGGCGGCACCGGAGGTGGAGATCCGGTAACCGGCCGCGGCGAGCCCGCCGATCACGGTGGGGCCGGTCCAGCCGGGGCTGGGGTGCGCGGCGACGCCGACCGGCTTGTCGATCAGCACGATGTCCTCGTCGTCGTGGACGATCCGCATGCCCTCGACCGGCTCGGCCACGATCCGCACCGGGGCGGCGGGGGCGGGGATCTCGACCTCCAGCCAGGACCCGGCGGTCACCCGGTCCGACTTGCCGGCCACGGCGCCGTCGAGCGTCACCTTGCCCTCGGCGGCCAGTTCGGCGGCCTTGGTCCGGGAGAAGCCGAACATCCGGGCGAGGGCGGCGTCGAGACGCTCGCCCTCCAGGCCGTCGGGAACGGGGAGGCTGCGGATCTGCGCTGCGGTACTCACCCGTACGAGTATGCCGGAAACCCGGGCCCGCCCCGCCCGCGAGCCGTCGCGGCCGGGCAGGGGCGCTACTTCTCGCCCTTCTCCGCCGGCTGGTGCACGCTCCCGTCGGGGTTGCTGCCGCGGAAGGAGAGCAGCACGACCAGGATGCCGCCGCAGACGATCGCCGAGTCCGCGAGGTTGAACACCGCGAAGTGCTGGACCGAGATGAAGTCCACGACGTGCCCGCGGAAGACGCCCGGCGCGCGGAACAGCCGGTCGGTGAGGTTGCCGAGCGCGCCGCCCAGCAGCAGCCCGAGCGCGATCGCCCACGGGAGGCTGTACAGCCGGCGGGCGATCCGCCAGATCACCACGATGACGGCCGAGGCGATCATCGTGAAGACGACGGTCAGCGCCTGTCCCATGCCGAAGGCGGCGCCGGAGTTGCGGATCACCTGGAGGGTGACGACGTCGCCGATCACCTTGATCGCCGCGTGGTTCTCCAGCTTGGCGACGACCAGCAGCTTGCTGCCGAGGTCGATCAGGAAGGCGAGCACCGCGACGACCAGTAGCACCCCGACCCGGCGCCGGCCCTTGGGCTCGTCCACCGTCGCGGCACCGGTCGCCGGGGCCGCCCCGGCGGACTCGGCCGGCTCTGCGGACTCGGCCACGGCCACCTCCGCGTCACCGGCGGGATTCGGGACGGCGTCGTCCCGGGTCTGGGGGGAACCTTGCGTACTGATGATCCGCTCCGCTGCCGAGGTGAGCCGATGAGGGCCTGACCGCGTCCGTACCGACGGGTCAGGCGACGTTACGGGGTCGAGCGTACGGCAAGCCCGACCCCCCGCGTCGCTCCGGTGGCACGGTCGGTGCCCCGGATCAGCGGCGTTCCTGCTTGGCCTTGCACTGCACGCAGAGCGTGGCCCGGGGGAAGGCCTGCAGCCGGGCCTTGCCGATGGCCTGTCCGCAGGACTCGCAGACGCCGAAGCCGGAGCCCTCCAGCCGCTCCAGGGCGCGTTCGGTCTGGGCGAGGCTGTCCCGCGCGTTGTTGGCGAGGGCCAGCTCGCTCTCCCGCGAGATGTTCTTCGTACCGGCGTCCACCTGGTCGTCACCGGCTCCGTCGTTGGAGTCGCGCATCAGGCCGGCGATGGCGGCGTCGGCGGCGTCGATCTCGCCGCGCAACCGCTCCAGGTCGTTGATCAGCTCGTCGTGCAGCTCGTGGACCTCGTCCGAGGTCCAGGCGTCCTCGCCCGGCCGGACGGGCAGCGTCGCCGGGTCGACCGACTCGGCTCCGCGCGTCACGGTGACGGTCTCGGTGCTGGTCTTCTGAGGTGCGGTAGTGGTCACGGTCCCCTCCCCTGGATCGGCCGCCACGGCCTTGCGTGCCCGCTTGGTGGCGGTACCCGCGCCGGTTGCCTTCTCAGCCATGGCTTCGACCCCATCTACGAACGAATCGAGCCGCCGGTTCCCGGCGGCTTCCAGTGCCGGAACGATAATCCCGATCAAAACCGGTCACAACATGACATACCGACGCCCCAGGATGATCCCACCCAGGCAGCCGCCCCAACTGCCACGCCCAGCGCTGACAGACTTGTGCCCACCTCACCCCCGCCTAACCGCCCCCGCCGACCAGCCCGGATCGCGTCCCCGGACCCACTCCCCCGAATCCCTTTGGACAAACCGTCTCGCCCGGCCGATACACTGGCCCTGCAAGGCGCAGATGGGACGAGTACCGACGTACGCAGCCACCAGCGACCCGGGGACGGTGCGAGCCCGGGGGTGTGCACGGCGGGAAGATCACCCCGGAGCCGCCGGAAGAACAGCCACCGCGGTGGCCCACTAGACCCGGCAGCAAGCCCAAACAAGAGGGCCGCGAAACGCAGCACCGCGGCCAAGGAGGGTGGTACCGCGGGGCGGCTGGTCCGTCTCGTCCCTCCGGAGGATCCAGTCCCAGCATCCGCCGGAGGTAGACGCCCGCGATGAGCTCCCAACCCGTCACCCACCACGACGACGCGCTGCGCGCGGCCCCCCTCTATCACCCCGTCCCCGCACAGGTGGACCTCCCCGCCCTCGAACACCAGATCCTCTCCTTCTGGCAGGACAACAAGGTCTTCCAGCGCAGCCTGGAGCAGTCCGAGGGCCGCCCCGAGTGGGTCTTCTACGAGGGCCCGCCGACCGCCAACGGCATGCCCGGCGCCCACCACATCGAGGCCCGGGTCTTCAAGGACGTCTTCCCGCGCTACCGGACGATGAAGGGCTACCACGTCGCCCGCAAGGCCGGCTGGGACTGCCACGGCCTCCCGGTCGAGCTCGCCGTCGAGAAGGAACTGGGCTTCTCCGGAAAGCAGGACATCGAGGCGTACGGCATCGCCGAGTTCAACGCCAAGTGCCGCGAGTCGGTGACCCGCCACACCGACGCCTTCGCCGAGCTGACCACCCGCATGGGCTACTGGGTCGACCTCGACGAGGCCTACCGGACGATGGACCCGTCGTACGTCCAGTCCGTCTGGTGGTCGCTCAAGCAGATCTTCGACAAGGGCCTGCTGGTCCAGGACCACCGGGTCGCCCCCTGGTGCCCGCGCTGCGGCACCGGCCTGTCCGACCACGAGCTGGCCCAGGGCTACGAGACCGTCGTCGACCCCTCGGTCTACGTCCGCTTCCCGCTCACCAGCGGCCCGCTCGCCGACCGGGCTGCCCTGCTGGTCTGGACCACCACCCCGTGGACCCTGGTCTCCAACACCGCAGCCGCCGTCCACCCGGAGGTCACCTACGTGGTGGCCACCGACGGCAACGAGCAGCTGGTCGTCGCCGAGCCGCTGGTCGCCAAGGCGCTCGGCGAGGGCTGGGAGACCACCGGCGAGTCCTTCACCGGCGCCGAGATGGAGCGCTGGGCCTACCGCCGCCCCTTCGACCTGGTCGAGATCGAGAACGCCCACTACGTCCTCAACGCCGACTACGTCACCACCGAGGACGGCACCGGCATCGTCCACCAGTCCCCCGCCTTCGGCGCGGACGACCTCGCGACCTGCCGCAAGTACGGCCTGCCGGTGGTCAACCCGGTCCTCGGCGACGGCACCTTCGCCCCCGAGGTCCCGCTGGTCGGCGGCCAGTTCTTCAAGAAGGCCGACGAGGCCCTGGTCGCGGACCTCAAGGAGCGCGGCCTGCTCTTCCGCCACCTGCCGTACGAGCACAGCTACCCGCACTGCTGGCGCTGCCACACCGCGCTGCTCTACTACGCGCAGCCGTCCTGGTACATCCGGACCACCGCCGTCAAGGACGCGATGATCCGTGAGAACGAGGCCACCAACTGGTTCCCGGACACGGTCAAGCACGGCCGCTTCGGCGACTGGCTGAACAACAACATCGACTGGGCGCTCAGCCGCAACCGCTACTGGGGCACCCCGCTGCCGATCTGGCGCTGCGAGGAGGGCCACCTCACCTGCGTCGGCTCGCTGGCCGAGCTGTCCGAGCTCACCGGCACCGACCAGAGCGCCCTCGACCCGCACCGCCCGTACATCGACGACGTCACCTTCGCCTGCCGCGACTGCGGCGGCACCGCCACCCGCGTGCCCGAGGTCATCGACGCCTGGTACGACTCGGGCTCGATGCCCTTCGCCCAGTACGGCTACCCGTACCAGAACAAGGAGCTGTTCGAGAAGCGCTACCCGGCGCAGTTCATCTCCGAGGCGATCGACCAGACCCGCGGCTGGTTCTACACCCTGATGGCCGTCGGCACCCTGGTGTTCGACAGGAACAGCTACGAGAACGTCGTCTGCCTGGGCCACATCCTGGCCGAGGACGGCCGGAAGATGTCCAAGCACCTGGGCAACATCCTCCAGCCGATCCCGCTGATGGACCAGCACGGCGCCGACGCCGTCCGCTGGTTCATGGCGGCCGGCGGCTCGCCCTGGTCGGCCCGCCGGGTCGGCCACGGCACCATCCAGGAGGTGGTCCGCAAGACCCTCCTCACCTACTGGAACACGGTCGCCTTCCAGGCCCTGTACGCCCGCACCTCGAACTGGGCCCCCTCGGCGAACGACCCGGCCCCGGCCGACCGCCCGCAGCTGGACCGCTGGGTGCTCTCCGAACTGAACACCCTGGTCCGCGAGGTCGACGCCGCCTTCGAGGCCTACGACACCCAGCGCGCCGGCAAGCTGCTCTCCGGCTTCGTCGACGACCTCTCCAACTGGTACGTCCGCCGCGGCCGCCGCCGCTTCTGGCAGGGCGACGCCGCCGCCCTCGCCACGCTGCACGAGGCGCTGGAGACCGTCACCCGCCTGATGGCCCCGCTCACCCCGTTCATCACCGAGCGGGTCTGGCAGGACCTGGTCGTCCCGGTCACCCCCGAGGCCCCGGCCTCGGTGCACCTGGCCACCTGGCCGGAGGCCGACGGGACCCTGATCGACACCGAGCTCTCCCGGCACATGACCCTGGTCCGCCGCCTGGTCGAGCTCGGCCGGGCCACCCGCGCCGAGTCCGGCGTGAAGACCCGCCAGCCGCTCTCCCGCGCGCTGGTCGCCGCCCAGGGCTGGGAGGAACTCCCCGCCGACCTGCGCGCGCAGATCGCCGAGGAGCTCAACGTCACCACCCTGGAGTCCCTCGCCGAGGTCGGCGGCTCCCTGGTCGACACCACCGCCAAGGCCAACTTCCGCGCCCTGGGCAAGCGTTTCGGCAAGGGCGTGCAGGACGTCGCCAAGGCGGTCGCCGCCACCGACGCCGCCCGCCTGGCCGCCGAACTGCGCGCCTCCGGCACCACCTCCGTCGAACTGAACGGTGAGACGATCACCCTCTCCCCCGACGAGGTGATCATCACCGAAACCCCGCGCGAGGGCTGGGCCGTCGCCAACGAGTCCGGCGCCACCGTCGCCCTCGACCTCGCCATCACCCCGGAACTCAAGCGCCTCGGCATCGCCCGCGACGCCATCCGCCAGATCCAGGAAGCCCGCAAGAACTCCGGCCTCGACGTCGCCGACCGCATCGTCCTCCGCTGGCGAGCCACCACGGAAGAAACCGCCGAAGCCATCGCCGAACACGGCCCCCTCGTCGCCGAGGAGGTCCTCGCCACCGACTTCGCCGCCGGCGCAGCCGACTGGACCTCCGACACCTTCACCGACGAATCCCTCGGCCTCGCCTTCCAACTCCGCAAGGCCTGACCCACCCCGAACCGCCGCCCAGCTCCCCCGAGCCGGGCGGCGGTTCCTTTTCCCCCACCACACCCCTCCCCCTCCGCAGGCACGCGGGCAACGCCCCGCGCCCAGACCCACCCCTCCCCCTCGGTGGGGGGGGGGGGCCCCCCCGCCCGCCGCCCCCCCCCCCCCCCCCCCCCCCCCCCCCCCCCCGCC